>JBGAVP010000005.1:0-157750 GCA_044228065.1 Chitinophagales bacterium
AGTAGGTAATCCCGAGGTTGCTTGTAAGCTTAAACTTGTTCGCACACAATTTAGCAAAGTGTCTAGTCCTGCGTTTACTGTAGGTGGGGTAATATTTTGAGTCACCACCACTGCATCACTAGCTGTACAGCCATTGCCTGAGTTCGTAGCTGTTACCGTGTAAGTGTTTGGACTGCTTATCGTGTTGCTAGCAGTAGTCGGTCCATTGCTCCATACATAGGTAGCTGCTGGTACTCCTGATGTTGCTTGTAAGGTTAAGCTCGTTCTCACACAGTTCAATACAGTGTCTAGCCCTGCGTTTACAGTAGGTGGGGTAATATTTTGGGTCACTACCACTGCATCACTAGAAGTACAGCCATTGCCTGAGTTCGTAGCTGTTACCGTGTAAGTGTTTGGACTGCTTATCGTGTTGCTAGCAGTAGTCGGTCCATTGCTCCATACAAAGGTAGCTGCTGGTACTCCTGATGTTGCTTGCAAGCTCAGACTCGTTCTCACACAGTTTAGCACCGTGTCAACTCCTGCATTGATGCTTGGGGCAACTATGTCTTGTGTCACCACTACTGCATCGCTAGCAGTACAGCCATTACCTGGGTTGGTAGCAGTTACCGTGTAAGAGTTTGGACTGCTTATCGTGTTATTAGCAGTAGTCGGTCCATTGCTCCATACAAATGTAGCATTAGCCACATTTGAAAATGCTTGTAAAGTAAGACTTGTTCGTACACAATTTAGCACCGTGTCAACTCCTGCATTGATGCTTGGGGCAACTATGTCTTGTGTCACCACTACTGCATCGCTAGCCGTACAGCCATTGCTTGGGTTCGTAGCTGTTACAGTATATGTATTTGGAGTAGTTACTGTATTGCTTCCAGTAGTCGGTCCATTACTCCATACAAAGGTAGCAGTAGGTAATCCCGAGGTTGCTTGTAAGCTTAAACTTGTTCGCACACAATTTAGCAAAGTGTCTAGTCCTGCGTTTACTGTAGGTGGGGTAATATTTTGAGTCACCACCACTGCATCACTAGCTGTACAGCCATTGCCTGGGTTCGTAGCTGTTACCGTGTAAGTGTTTGGACTGCTTATAGTATTACTTGCAGTAGTCGGTCCATTGCTCCATACAAATGTAGCAGTAGGCACTCCCGAGGTTGCTTGTAAGGTCAGACTTGTTCTAACACAGTTCAATACAGTGTCTAGCCCTGCGTTTACAGTAGGTGGGGTAATATTTTGGGTCACCACCACTGCATCGCTAGAAGTACAGCCATTGCCTGGGTTCGTAGCTGTTACTGTGTAAGTGTTTGGTGTATTAATCGTATTGCTGGCGACTGTAGGTCCATTGCTCCATACAAAGGTAGCTGCTGGTACTCCTGATGTTGCTTGCAAGCTCAGACTCGTTCTCACACAGTTTAGCACCGTGTCAACTCCTGCATTGATACTTGGGGCAACTATGTCTTGTGTCACCACTACTGCATCGCTAGCAGTACAGCCATTACCTGGGTTGGTAGCAGTTACCGTGTAAGAGTTTGGACTGCTTATCGTGTTATTAGCAGTAGTCGGTCCATTGCTCCATACATAGGTAGCTGCTGGTACTCCTGATGTAGCCTGCAAGGTCAGACTTGTTCGTACACAGTTCAACACAGTGTCCAGTCCTGCATTTACAGTAGGTGGTGTAATATTTTGTGTCACCACTACGGCATCACTTGCGGTACAGCCATTGGCAGTTCCAGTAACAGTATATGTATTGGGAGCAGTAACCGAATTATTAGCTGTGGCAGGACCATTAGACCAAGTAAATGTCGTTCCTCCAATAGTGGAAGTCGCATTTAAATTTAGCGTGGTTCTTGTACAATTAAGCAATGTATCAACACCTGCGTTCACAACAGGAATTGGATTAATAGAGAGAACATAAGTTGCCGTATCTGGTTTACATGGAGCTCCCAATGGATTGTTAGTTGCAAATTTCAACGTAACACTTCCAGCTGAAATATCAGCTAAACTTGGTGTGTATACAAAACTGAATGGTGTAACGCTCGAAGATATAGGACTAAATGTTCCAGTGCCCAATGAGAAAGGTGTAACCAAAGTAGTAGAGCCAGCAAAAGTTCCAGTTATAGTTTTAGTGGCGCCTACACAAAGACTACCTGAATTAGTTGATAAAGTCACCGTAGGAGGATTCACACATCCACAAGTACTTCCCACTACTACTTTCATAGTATCAGCGCAACTTCCGCTCGTCCATATATAACTATATGTTCCTGCAGCTGAGAAATTTGTAACTGTTGAACTAGCAGAAGTTGGAGTTGTAATTATCGATGTACCAGGATTAGAAGCTAAAGCCGTCCATGTTCCTGTTCCAACGGCTGCTAATGTGGCTGTTCCAGTTTGATAACAAGATACAGTTTTGTCAGGACCTGCGTCAGCTGGTGCTACTGTTACTTGTGTAGAACCTGTTAGCGTACAAGCTCCAGATTTAACCGTTACATTATATGTAGTCGTGCCAGTAGGAGTAGCTATAGGATTGGTAATATTTGAAGCCGACAAAGTCGCAGTTGGGGTCCAAGCGTATGACAATGCAGCACAATTTCCAAATCTAATATTTGCTCTTTGAGTGCTGGTAGTAGGGAATGCAAGCGTACATCCTACATCAAAATCTGACTGATCATACACGACCGAATTAAAAGCAGTAGCTGTATAAAAAACATGATCATATCCAGTGTAAGAACTATTATCATAACAAACTTCTACTATCAAATTTGAAGTTCCATCCCAAGTATAATTTGTGCTAAAATTATGCGTATTCCAACCTGCAGCAGTTGTTACACTTGCACTAAACGTAGTAGTTAAGCCAGTGACAAAAGTAGAAAGCGAAGTAAGACTAGTACATCCTAATTTAATGTTAAATCCAGAATATGCCTGTGTACTAAATTTATTTGAAACATTAAAAGACGCACTAGAAATAGTTCCAGCAGTGAGCCCAGCAGCCGTTAACTCAGAAGCTAAGAATAAATATTGTACCCTACCATCATGATAATAACCTTGATATGGCGAACCTATACCACCTGATGTAGATGCAGTACCAGTTTTTGTAGTTCCTGTTCCAACAGTTACAATCGTAGGAGAAGCACAAGTTCCACCTGCACCACAGACAGGAGGTAATGCTGTAAAATTTGAATTTAACTGTACACTTCCTCCAGGACAAATAGATGGATTCACAGGAGTTACATTTAGTGTACCATTACTTACTGTTATGTTTACAGTAGCAGTAGCTGAACATCCACTAGCATTGGTAGCAGTAACAGTATAGGTATTGCTAGAAGTAGGTGTAGCTATAGGATTGCTCACATTGGTAGCACTTAACCCAGTTCCAGGAGACCATGCATAAGTAGCTATTCCAGTACAGGTAGAAGTTGTATTGAAAACATTTCCTGTTGCAGGATTTGGCCCCGCAGAATATATGGTAGTACCACTTGCATTTTTGAACTGATAAGAAACCTCCGATTCATAGCTACCAGCAGTATAGACTAATCCTATTGTAGAACCAGGTGCAACAGCAATTGTTACAGAATTGGTGAAGCCTGATAAAATAGTGTAGCTACCAACCGAAGTACCATTTACCAAAACATTTACACTGGCTCCATTCCATCCATCACCATAACTATCATTCAACAACAATGTATAATTACATGTACTTGCTTGGCCTACCCCATCTACAAACAGCTGTGAAGTAATTGGAACACTAGTTCCTACACAAATAGTAGCCAACGCTGGAGTAGGAGTAATAGTACTTACAGAAGGGAGAGCCGTAAACGTATCCCTAGAAACACATCCATTTGCAGTATAAGTAACCACATAAGTAGATGGACCATTGATAGTGGCTACTGGGCTAGCAATATTTGTGGCACTTAGTCCTGCAGCTGGTGTCCAAACATAAGTTCCTCCAGCAGGGTTCACTGCGGTGGTGAGCGTAACATTAGTAGGAGTTAGAGTTTGGCAATAGCGAATATTTGGAGTTGTTATATCCACCCCACTTACGTCTATCCTAAACCCTATTGTTTGCACACTGTTTATAGGACATGCATCATCTTTTATAACAAAAGAAACACTATAACTTCCAATAGTTCCCGCAGGAGGAGTCCAACTAAACGTGGCTGTTTTCGGATTAGAACCCGTAGCAGTCAGCGTTGCATTTCCACCTGGTAGAGATGCCAAATTCAAGGAATTGATACTTACAATTTGACCAACATCAGCATCATTGCCATTAATCTGAAATGTCAATGCTGAACCAGGACACACCGAAAATGCTTTAGTAGTTGTGTTATAGATACCGCCTGTTACATTTATGGGTGCTGTAACTACTGGAGGAGTATTCGTGCAGTTTATTACAATTAACTGCATATCTCTGATAACAGAACCTATCACTTGACCTGCTGCATTGTATTCTGTAACCTTTACTGTTACAATACCTACCTGTGTTCCGTTTGGCGTAAAAGTCATTTGTCCATTGGTAGTATTAAAATTGAAGCCTGATGTAGATCCAATAGGATAGGTAGGAGAAAAGCCTGATGCATAAGGAACCAAAGTCGTAGAAGAAGATCTAGGATTAATCAAAGAATAAACCAACGTATTCCCGTTTACATCCACTACTCCATCATTGTATGAAAAGGGCTGCCCAGCACAAATATAAGGAATAGGTGGATTTGAAAAATCAGGAGAACTATTGGTAGGAGCAAGCACATTATTTAATGTAGCTTCAACATATAAATCATAAATATCTGGGCTTACAGAATTTGTGATAAGGGGATTTCTAGCATTCTCATTAAAACTAAAAATCCAGTCAGTACATTGCTGTAAAGTTACAATTCCAGTATAAATATATTGCTGAACCCCAGGTGTAGAGCCACTATTACAAGTACTAGAGGCGGTAGGACAAAGTGGAGTAATCTCTTGCACACTTTGCTGAGTAAGCGTAACAGAAGTGCTTACACCACAAGAAGCCGAATTAAGATAAACCGTGGGGCTAGAGGGAGCAGATATACCACTACAATCTCTATAAAATTTCAAAACAATTCTGTACTGACCATTTCCTAAGTAATCATACGTTAAATCTGCCCCAGAGGCATGTGAACCGTAAGTAACTTTTGCAACAAAAAAGAAAAATAAAACTAAAGCGTAAAATTTCTTCATTAACAACTTCTATTTTTTTGGTAAACAATCATTTAAAGCACAAAACGCACATCTATTTTTATTCAAAATACATTAAACCTTTAAATATATAAAAATAAGTTGACTTAAAATTAGATTAAGCAATAAAGAATACAATAAATTCAATCAACGTACTTAAACGTTTTTTTACGAAAATTTTTCCTCATTGTTTCAGAAAAGGGTCAACTCCATTACTAAGACAGTAAATAGTTTAGGATAGTTGCAAAAAAATCAAAAAAGGAATAGTACTTAAAAACAAATTATGCTTCGCGCATCAAAACCTGAATGGTATTTCTAGAAATTTGGCGAAGTAAAATATCTTTATCTTTAGTTAAACGGTCAATTATCCCTTGGTTATAATGACGAATGGTGAGCAAGGTCAATTTTTCGGAACGAATAATGGAGAAATCATCAGTAAGTTCCTCCACAATGTTATCTATCTTCTCGGTTTTTGTATCAGAGCAGATTGAAAAACTAATAGCTGCGTTTTGCATTAGGTTTACATGCAATCTATGATCAGCAAAAACTGAAAAAACTTTGCTCAAATGCTCTTCTCCTATAAAGGAGAAGTCTTTTGCGGAGAAGGAAAGCAAGGTCTGATTTCTTTTATAGATAATTACAGGAGGAAGAAAAGAAGTATTCGCATTAGCAGATATTATAGACCCTCTCTTAGCTGAATTTACAAAAGAACGAACCTCCAAAGGAATATTTCTATTCTGCAAAGGCTTGATGGTTTTGGGGTGAATTACACTTGCTCCATAGTAGGTCATTTCTATGGCTTCTGTAAAGGACAATTCACTAATGAAAGTAGCATCTGGAAACTCCTTCGGGTCGGCATTCATAATACCTTCCACATCCTTCCACACAGTCATTCGTTCTGCATTGAGCGCAAAAGAAAAAATAGCAGCTGTGTAATCAGAACCTTCACGACCTAGTGTAGTTGTGAAATCTTCGGCAGTACATCCTACAAACCCTTGCGTAATTACAAAGCCTTTTTCCACCAATGGAGGAATTACAACATTAATCGCCTTCTCCGTTTTTTTCCAATCAATTTTTCCTTCGGTGTAAGCATTGTCAGTAAAGATACATTGTTTAGCATCTAGGTAGGTATTGGCTAAACCCAATGAATTACAATAGTTACTCACAACATTCGTAGAAAGATATTCTCCCAAAGAAACCACCTGATCGTAAATGAAATTATAGTTACGAGATTGGTTGTGCTGTAAAAACTCTTTGGCCTTATTAATAATTTCTAAAACAGATGTACAAGCTGCGGCTCCCTTCCCTTCAAATAATTCTTCAATAATTACTTTGTGCTTTTCGTACAAAGCATCCAAGTTCTTTTCCCAATCAGCATTTCCAGCATAATATTGATTTACCACTGCCTCTAGTTCGTTGGTAGATTTACCCATAGCAGATATCACTACCACCTTTTCTTTAAAAGGATTCTCTTTTAAAATAGACGCTACATTTCTAACCGATGCGGAATCTTTTACCGAAGCTCCTCCAAATTTGTATACCTGCATTTTTTCTAATTATTAATGTATAATTTTATGTACTACTTTAAATACTTCTAGTACTATATCTTGAGTCCTAAAACCCTCTATCATCTATTTTTCATTCTACATTCTTCATTACAATATCTTCTTACAATCTATCCACTCTTCATCAAATTCAACACCCAGCTTTTTATAAAACTCAATAGCAGGACTGTTCCAATGCAACACTTGCCACTTCACGAAATGAACTTCTTGATTTTTAGCCTCTGTCAAAAATGCTTGTATCAACCGCTCTCCTACTCCATTTCTCCTATACTTCTCGCTTACCACTAAATCATCTAAAAACAAATACTTTCCCTTCCAAGTAGAATAGGCGTTGTAAAAAAGAGCCATTCCCACGGTTTCGTGAGTTTCTAAATCTACAGCTACTAAAGCCTGAAACGCAGGATGAGCGCCAAACCCATCTTCTAACAATTGTTCCTCTGTATTAATAACTGCTTCTGGAGCCTTTTCAAAAAGGGCCAACTCTTTTATTAAAAGTAGGATATCTTTTACATCTGCAGATTCTGCTTTGCGCACCAATATTTCCATAAGCTGTGCGAATATAGAATACCGCATTCATTTTTTGAAGTCTTTTTGTCTGCTTTTAATATCTTTGGAAACTTTTAAAAAACGGACTATGAAAAAAGGTGCTTCCTTACAAGCATTTTTGGAAAAAAATTGTGATGTAGAATTAGCTAAGTTGCTCTACTCTGTAGCAGAAGGCTCTAAAGTGATTGCAAATGCCATTCGCAATGTGGGTCTGCTAGACCTTACTGGGCATACAGGCGAAACCAATGTACAAGGCGAAACAGTGCAAAAGTTAGATGACTTTTCTAACAAAGTGCTGATGGATTTTTGCAATGCTAGTGAAGTGTGTGCGGGTTATTTAAGTGAAGAAAATGAAGGCATCGAAACTTTAAATGAAAATGGAATTTTCACCATTGCAGTAGACCCCTTAGATGGTTCATCCAATATAGACGTAGTGGCACCTATAGGCACTATTTTTTCTATTAATAAAAGAATAAGTCCTGCGGGAAAAGTGAACGAAGCCGATTTTTTACAGAAAGGCGAACATACGGTGGCTGCAGGTTACGTCATCTACGGAAGCTCTACTGTTCTAGTATTTAGCATGAAAGAAAGTGCAGGAGTAAACATGTTTACACTCAACACCGAAGATAATCAGTTTAATCTTTCGCTCGATAATGTACGACTTTTAGAAGACGGAAAAATATACTCAATTAATCAAGGAAATTTAGGAAAGTTTGAAGATGCAGCGCAACGTTTTATTGAGCACTGCACCGAGCACCATCACGAAACCGAAAGACCTTTTGCGTTGCGTTACATTGGTTCTATGGTGGGCGATTTACACCGAACCTTTATAAAAGGAGGCGTATTTTTATACCCTGCAGCAAAGGGCGAAACAAAAGGGAAATTGAGACTATTGTATGAATGTATTCCTATGTCGTTTTTGACACAGCATGCAGGGGGAAGGGCTACTGATGGAAGAAGAGATATTTTAAGCATCCAACCTACCGATATACACGAACGCTGCGCCATTATTATAGGCTCTAAGAATATGGTGGATAAATATTTAGAATTTGCTAATCAACAATAAAGACATCTTATGCTTTCAAAAAAGGTTTTACTATCTATTCTTTGCAGTTTTTTTGTAATTGCAAGTTTTGCAAATACGCCTCCTAAGGTAGTTAACGACACCGTAGCTATCTGTAAAAACTCCAGCTTAAATTCCATTTTTGTTTTAAAAAATGATAAGGATATAAATGGCGACAGCATTTTTATAAAACAAATTATAAATAATCCTACCAATGGCTTAGCCACCTCCGATGGCAAGAATATTATTTACACCCCTAATTCTAATTTTCATGGAAGCGATGTCATCTATCTGCAAGTTTGTGATAATGGCACGCCATCCCTATGTGCGTATAGCTTTGTGCTGATTACGGTAGATACTTGTTATCCCAAAAACCATGCTCCTATTGCTAAAGACGATAGCTTAGGAGCATGTAAAAATCAACAAAATGAGTTGCTTGTTAATCTAAATGATTCTGACCTAGATGCCGATTCTATTTATATTAAAAAACTATACAGACGCAGCACCCATGGCAACGATTCACTGGGCACCGATGGTCGCGTATTCTACACCCCTTACAATGGTTTTGTAGGAGTAGATTCTATCAGTTATATTTTGTGTGATAAACCACAATCTATCAACATGCAGCCTGCTTGTGACACTGCCATGATTCGTATTTATGTAATTCAATGTCCTGGCTATGTAAACAATGCTCCTACGGCTACGTTAGATATAGTGCCGGGTGTAGAAGATTTTGGAGGCTTGCCTTTTGACCCAAGAAGCAACGACACCGACCCAGATGGAGACCCGCTTACCTGGACTGCTGTAAATGTGCCTATTTTAGGGGCTGGACCGTACAATGGCAAGGTGGTTACTTTTGGTTCTCAATGGAGGTATGTTCCTAACAAAGATTTTAATGGAGTAGACTTAATGCCGTATCAAGTGTGCGATAATGGCACTCCAAAAAAATGTGCATTTAGCGTAGTTACTTTTGTAATTGTAGGAACCAACGACCCTCCAGTAGCTAAAGATGATTCTTTCGCTGTTTTGGAAGATACCCCTACCATACTTCCTGTTGCGAATAACGATGTAGATGTAGATGGCGATGTATTGACTGCTACAATTACATACCCTCCTGCTTACGGAACCGCACAGATTGTGAACGGAAACCAAGTCTTATACACCCCTAATCCCAATTACAATGGAGAAGATGCTTTCAGCTATCAAGTGTGTGATTCATCTGGAAAATGTTCTTCTGCATTTGTAAAAATTTCCGTTTTACCTGTAAACGATTTGCCAGTAGCAGTAAACGATTCTGTTTCTTTTAGTGAAACTGAGAGCGCACTTTCTGTAAATGTTTTGAGCAATGATAGCGATGAAGAAGGCGATGCATTTGCTATCACCAATGCTTGGGGCAGTGCTAATTTTATGGCTCACGTGGTAGATAAAGATGGAAAACAGGTACTTGAAATCATGAAGCTAGACAACACTTATTGTGGAGATGATTCTGTACACTATGAAATTTGTGCCAGTAATGGTTGTGATACGGCCACTGTTTACGTGCATGCTAAATGCAAGTTCGATGCATTTTTACCAGAAGGAATTTCACCAAATGGCGATGGTAAAAATGATTTCTTGATTTTCCCTTTCTCTAAGGATAGCCACCCGTTTGAATTGCGCATATACAACCGCTATGGAGCGCCTGTGTATGTAAACGAAGATTACCAAAACGATTGGGATGGTACTTCTTTTGACACCAAAAAACCATTGCCAGATGGCTCTTATTGGTACACTGTAGAACTAAGCGATGGCAAGAAGTTTGTGAACTACTGTGTAATTCAAAGATAACAGATTGTTTGTTCGCTGATAGCTAAATTGCAAGTTACAAGTTGTAAGTAGCAAGTGTTACTTGAAGAGTATCTAGTTGTAATAAAAAAAATAGCATGATAGAACTACTCCCTGCTACTCCCGATTGCACAATTGTTTCAACCCGTATTTTGGATGCACCTGTGGCGCTCGTATTTCGGGCTTTTGAGGACTCTGCTCATTTAAAAAACTGGTGGGGCCCGAATGGATTTACCAATACCTTTCATGAATTCGATTTGCGTGTAGGAGGCAAATGGAGCTTAATCATGCATGGTCCTGACAATGCTAATTATAACAATGAAAGTGTGTTCCTCTTGGTAGATAAACCAAATCGGATAGGCTGGTATCGGTTAACGAATCCGCTGTTTCACATGCTCATTACCTTTGATGAAATGCCCGAACATAAAACTCAATTTACCTTCCACATGATTTTTGAAACGGCTAAAGAATGCGAAGCCATCAAAAAATATGTAGCGGATAAGAACGAAGAAAACTTTGATCGCTTAGAAGCAGAATTAAAAAACATGGTGGTCTAATCTTTTTTTGCTATTCAAGCACATCTGTAGCCGGTAAAGCGACCCGACAATAACGAAGTAACAAACACTGGAAAAAACAGCTATTCGCTACCCTTCAAAACCTTCATCGATTATTAAGTTGCCTCCATCTGCGGCAGTGGTGGCGAGCACATCACAGCGTTCGTTAAAGGGATGGTCGTTGTGGCCTTTTATCCAAGTAAATTTAACTTTGTGTTTGCGGTAAATTTTCAGAAATCGTTTCCACAAATCTGGATTCTTTTTGTCTTTAAAATTCTTTTGCTCCCAGCCAAATACCCATCGCTTTTCTACAGACTCTACCACATATTTAGAATCGCTATACACCATTACTTCTATTTCGTCTTTGGTGAGCGCTTCTAAGCCTACAATCACCGCTAGGAGCTCCATGCGGTTATTAGTAGTATGCTTAAAGCCTTGCGAGAGTTCCTTTTCGTGTTTCCCCAATTTGAGAATAGCACCATAGCCTCCACGACCAGGATTGCCACGCGATGAGCCATCAGTATATAGTTCTACTCTCATTGTTTTAAATAGCCATCTTAATTACTGGAATCCACCACCTTATTCTCTAGTGAAGCATTTTGCGCATTTCTAATAGCTACTTGCCTTGCTACATTGGCTGCCAATTCCTCAAAAGATTTAGAGGAGGCATCGAGCGCAGCATCTCTTAGGGCTACCGGTTTGCCATCATCACCACCTTCGCGAATGCTTTGCACCAGTGGTATTTGCCCCAGCAAAGGCAACTCATATTCTTCTGCGAATTTCTTACCACCATCTTTTCCAAATAAATAGTATTTATTTTCTGGCAACTCGGCTGGCGAGAAGTACGCCATGTTTTCTACAATGCCTAAAACGGGTACATTTAAGGTGTCTAGTTTAAACATAGAAAGTGCCTTGCGAGCATCTGCCAGTGCCACTTCCTGAGGGGTGGTTACAATTACTGCACCAGTTACATTTACGGTTTGAATCATGGTAATGTGTACATCACCTGTGCCAGGAGGGGTATCAATAATTAGATAATCTAATTTACCCCAAATGCAATCGGTTACAAACTGACGTAGTGCCGAAGTAACCATGGGCCCTCGCCAAACCACAGCTGCTCTTTCATCGGTCAGTAGCCCTATCGAAAGCACCTTTATTCCATCCACTTCAAATGGCTCTATGTAGTGTTTATCTTTTATCAATCGCACACTTGGCCGCTTGCCTCTAATGCCCAGCATCAAAGGAACAGAAGGTCCGTAAATATCGGCATCTATCAAGCCTACTTTAGCACCTTGTTTAGAAAGTGCAATGGCTAAATTTACTGCTACTGTTGATTTACCTACCCCGCCTTTACCCGATGCTACACAAATAATATTCTTGACACTCGGCAACACATTCAGATTGGGATTTCTATTGGAGGTAACCAATGCGGTAATATCTATTTCTACTTCCAAATCTTTTTGAAGATGCTCGTGAATGGCAGCTATACAGTCGTTTTTAATCTTTTCTTTGAGCGGGCAAGCAGGGGTAGTGAGTGTGAGTCGGAAAGAAATAGTATTCCCCTCTATAGCAATGTTATCAATCATATTCAGGGTAACCAAATCCTTTTTTATATCGGGGTCGAGCACATTTCGCAGTGCATAGAGTACATCCTCGTTCGTAAAAGCCATGTTGAAATTTTGGTGCGAAAGTAAGGAAATATATCTTGGCATTTAGAAACTCTAAATCCAATATTTCAACGAACTTAATAACTACATAATTCCCTCATCGGCAAAACTATAGTAGCTGTTTTCGCCCACTATTAAATGGTCTTGAACATTTATGTCCATTTGAGTGGCTGCTTGTTTTAGTTTTTGGGTCAGCTTGATATCATCTTGCGATGGTTGCAAATTTCCAGAAGGATGATTGTGCGATAAAATAATGGAAGATGCGAGCTTCTCTAGAGCTACTTTTAAAATCATGCGAATGTCTACTACCGTACCCGACACACCGCCCGAGCTCATGGTTTGCGCATGTATAATACGACCTGCACTGTTTAGAAAAAGTACAAAAAACTCTTCGTGTTGCAAATCAGAAATATATGCCTGAATATAATTGTAAGAATCTTTGGAATTGGTGATTTTTACCTTCTCGTGCGTATCACTTTTTTGTCTGCGCTTGCCCAGTTCCATAGCAGCTATGATACTAATAGCTTTTGCCTCTCCTATTCCTTTAAATTTTATTAAATCACTCACCGAAAGTTTACTCAACTCTATCAAATTGTTCTGTACAAAATCCAAAATTCTTTTCGATAAATCTACAGCAGATTCTTCGTTGTTTCCAGAAGCTATTAAGATGGCTATCAACTCGGCATCACTCAAGGATGCCTTGCCCTTTAGCAACAATTTTTCGCGCGGGCGATCTTCTTCTGCCCATTGTTTGATACCGAAAGTGTTTTTAGTTTCTTCCATCATTTAAAACTAAAAAAGTTTTTCATTGATAAAAAACCGCTACACAAAGGAATTTCAAAAAAGACAAGATCGCTAAAAGTATATTCACTTTCTAAAATCAAAAAATGAAAAAAGTTATTGTTGTGCTTTTTATTTTCATGTCTCTGATCTCCTCTTCTCAAACCAGAAACTGGAGCGAAAATGTAGAAATTGTTCGCGATAGTTTTGGAGTCCCTCATATCTTTGGAAAAACTGATGCAGATGTAGGATACGGACTGGGCTGGGCTACCTGCGAAGATGATTTTAAAACCTTACAATGGGGCTTAAATGCAGGCAAATGTTTAGCGGGCAGAAGTTTGGGTAAAGATGGAGCAGTCATCGATTTTGCGGTGCAACTTTTACGGGTGCGTGAAATGGTAAGCGAGCGATACGAAAAAGATTTGTCGCCTCATGTAAGAGGTGTCTTAGATGCTATGACCGCAGCTGTAAACAAATACGCTTCGCTGCATCCTGATGAAGTTTTGGTAAAGCAAGCATTCCCTGCCAGCCCCAAAGATATAGTGGCAGGCTATGTTTTATCGTATACGCTTTTAAGCGGAATAGATGGTCCTCTTAAACATATAATTGCGGGCACTCAACCAACAGTTCCTTTTGCAGAAAATGGAAAAGGTTCGAATGGGATTGCTTTCAACTCAGCTATGACTAAAGATGGAAATGTGTACCTCGATATTAATTCCCATCAGCCTTTAGAAGGACCGCTTTCATGGTACGAAATTCACTTGTGCAGCGAAGAAGGGTGGAATATTATGGGCGGTACTTTTCATGGTGGTGTTACGGTCTTTCATGGTGTTAATGAATATTTAGGATGGGCCCATACCGTTAATAATTTCGACCCCGTAGATGTATTTCAATTACAACCAGACCCTAAGAAAAAAGACCATTATTTGATAGATGGGGTTTCGTTTCCATTAGAAAAAGGAACCGCCAAATTGCATGTAAATCTTTCTAAAAAAGGAAAGTTTGTTTTACCCGTGAGTAAAAAAGTATGGTGGAGCAAATATGGTGCTACGCTCAAAACCAAACAAGGTTGGTTTGCAGTAAAACTGGGTGCTACTTCTAATGTGAAAACGATTGAACAATATTTCCAAATGAACAAAGCAAAAAACTACACCGAATTCAGAAGTGCTTTGGATATGCAGGGTGCCGCTATGATGACCGTAGTTTATGGCGATAAGTACGATACCATTTATTGCTTAAGCAATGCACTAGCTCCTGTACGAAACCCAGTCTACAACTGGCAAGGGACCGTACCTGGGAATACCGAAAAAACATTGTGGACCACTTACCACCCTGAAAAAGATTTGCCGCAAGTTTTAAACCCAAAATGCGGTTATGTTTTTAATTTTAATAATTCTGCTTTTGATTGCACGGCACCTTCAGAAAATCCTGATTCCAATATATCGGATAAGACTATGGGCTTTGGAACCAAGCCTACCAATAGAAGCTTGCGCTTTCACGAGCTTATGCAACAATACAAAAAGATAGATTGGGAAGATTTTAAAACCATTAAGTACGACCAACAGTACGCCCAAAAAATGGTCTTCTTCAAAGACTTTGAAATAGATGACATTTTCAATTTAGATGCTGCTAAATACCCTGATTTAAAAGAAGAATTAAAAACGATAAATAAATGGAATAGAGGCACAGAAGTTTCAGATACAAACTTTGCATTGGTATATAAAACACTTTGGTATTTATACAATCATGCCAATGAAGATTCCGTTAAACATTTTCAAAAAAGCTCAGAAGCTCGTTATGCTTTTTTTGCTGAAGCACTTAGAAACTCTCAGAAAGAAATGTTTCGCGATTTTGGCAGCATTCATATTCCACTAGGAGAATTACAACGCCTGACCCGAGGCGACAAAGACCTTCCAGTAGGAGGTGGTCCCGATGTAATTCGTTCAGCATATCCACAAGAGTACAAAAATGGAAGGTTCAGAGTTTTTGTAGGCGAATCGTACATTTTGCTGGTGAAATTTACCAAAGATGGTCCTGAGATTCATTCTGTTTCTCCCTATGGTGCTTCCAACAAACCAGATAGCAAACACTACACTGATCAAATGGAGCTTTACGTGAATAAGCAAACCAAACCTATGACTTTTAATAAAGTAGAGATTTACAAGAAGGCAGAAACCATTTATCATCCGAAATAGTTTTTTGCTTTACACCGCTTTGTTCAGAGGGATTTTATCCCAATACTCCATCACATTGCACATCCATATTGGTGCATATAGTTTGTCCATAATAAATGAGCACGGCTACTTCCGAAGCATCTTTGGCGTGGGCTATTTTTACCATTTTGTTGGGAGATGATAATCGTGTAGGATCAAAAGCAACCCATTGATTACCCAAGTAAGCTTCAAAACAAGCGTGTATATCTGGTGGATTTAAATTAGCAGCATAGGTAGTTAAATACCGAGCAGGTATATCCAACGCCCGGCACAATGCAATTCCTAAATGCGCAAAATCTTTACAAACGCCTTGTCTGCTAATGATAGTATCACATGCCGAAGTACTAGAATTGGTAGTGCCACCCACATATTCCACAGTTTTAAAAACCCAGTCACTAATTGCTTTTACTTTTTCAAATTGATTGGGAAAATCGCCAAATTCCTTGAGTGCAAACTTCATCAACTTATCCGACTCGCAATGCCTGCTGGGAGATATAAAAGGCAACACTTCAGGATCAATATCTGTCAATGGTTTAGAAAATAGCAAGGTGTTCTCGTCTATCACCGTTTCATTTACTTCCACTGTAGCAGTATAGTTGATGGTAAAACTGCCATAGTTTACATACAATTTTAAAAAACGCACCTCCGAATCTTTGAGTGTAAATTCTTCAAAAAACAATGGTGGTGAAATGATGATTGATTCTTCCAGAATTGTTTGCCCCTCTGCTTTTGAAACAAGAATATTGAAAAAATAAGTGGTGGGAGCAACTACATCATACGATAAACTACTACTGATTTTAAACTTCATTTCGCAAAGATAGCGTTTATTGTTTCCTTCTATTCCCCAAAAGCCAAAACAGCTAATTCTGAGCAGAACCCAACTCCTTCAAAATCTTTGGATTTTAAGTAGAAAACCCTATATTCGCACTCCTTTTAAAAATCAAACTAAACTCACGTACCTCGGGTGAGAATAAAAAATAACAGGTAATTAATTATGTCAGATTCTTTAACAACCCCAGTAACCAGCGCCCACGATGACTTTGATTGGTCGGTAGACAAGCGCAATGTAGTTCGCTATGATGCTGCTGCTCATGCAAAATACGATGAACAGTATGGCTCTACATTAAAACAAATTGAAGACAACGATATCGTAAAAGGTCAAGTGGTAACGATTACCCTTACCGATGTGATATTGAATGTAGGTTTTAAATCGGATGGCTTAGTGCCGCTTTCTGAATTTCGCGATCAGGAAGAAGTGAAAGTAGGAGATATTTATGATGTATATGTGGTAAGCAAAGAAGACAAAAAAGGTCACTTGCTTTTGAGCCGCAGAAACGCAAAATTGCTAAAAGCTTGGGAGTCTATTGTGGCTGCTTCTATTTCTGGCGAAATTGTTACGGGTAAAATTACTTCTAAAACAAAGGGTGGTTTAATAGCCAATGTATTTGGACTAGAAACATTCTTACCAGGTTCTCAAATTGATGTGAAACCAATTACCGATTACGATGTGTATGTAGGTAAAACCATGGAATTGAAAGTAGTGAAGATTAACGAAGCAATTAAAAATGCAGTAGTTTCTCACAAAGCTCTTATTGAATCTGATATCGAATCGCAACGCGAAGAGATTATTGGTAAATTAGAAAAAGGTCAAGTATTGGAAGGTGTGATTAAAAACATCACTGATTTCGGTGCGTTTATTGACTTAGGTGGAGTAGACGGATTATTGTATATCACGGATATTTCATGGGGTAGAATTTCACATCCGAAAGAGGTGTTGGAATTAAACCAAAAATTGAATGTGGTAGTATTAGAATTTGATGATAACAAGAAGAGAATTTCTCTTGGTTTGAAACAATTACTTCCTCATCCATGGGATACTTTAGATAAAGACATTGAAGTAGGTTCTAAAGTGAAAGGCAAAATCGTAAATATTGAAGACTACGGTTCTTTCTTAGAAATTACACCAGGTGTAGAAGGTCTAATTCACGTATCAGAAGTGAGCTGGTCATCTGCTCCTACTAACTCTCGCGATTTCTTTAAATTGGGCGATGAGCACGAAGCTATTGTTATGACTTTAGATCGTGAAGAAAGAAAAATGTCATTATCGTTAAAACGATTAACAGAAGACCCTTGGAACAAAATTGGAGAAATTTATCCAATAGGAACAAGAACAAAAGGAACCGTTAAAAACTTAACTCCTTATGGTGTGTTTGTAGAATTGAAAGATGGTATAGGAGGAATGGTTCACATTTCTGATTTATCTTGGACTAAACGATACAATCACCCTTCTGAATTTACAAAACCTGGTCAAGAACTAGATGTAGTAGTTTTAGAAATAGATAACGAAAACAGAAAACTGTCTTTAGGTCACAAACAAATAGAAGAAGATCCATGGGATACTTTTGAAAATGTATTCCCAGTAGGTTCTGTACACGAAGCTTCTGTGATGAATGTAGATGATAAAGGGGCTACTGTTTTATTGCCTTACGGTTTAGAAGGATACGCTCCTAAAAGACATTTGGCTAAAGAAAATGGAGGTTTCTTAGGTGCTGACGAAAAAGCTCAATTCAAAGTTTTAGAATTTAACCGTAACGATAAGAGAATCTTATTATCACACGCTCGCATGTGGGAAGAGGTAAAACAAGAAGCGGAAGAAGCTATAAAAACTGAGAAAAAAGTAGAAGCTGAAAAAACTCGTTCTAAAGTAAAAGACATTCAAAAAAGTGTAGAGAAATCTACCTTTGGTGATATCTCTGCTTTAACAGATTTGAAAGAGAAAATGGAAGGCAAAAAGGAAAAAGCTCCTAAAGCGGAAAAAGCAGAAGTAGCTGCTGATCTTTTTGCAACCGAAGCTCCTGCTAAAAAAGCAGCGAAAATAAAAGGAACTCCAGTAGAAGACATTGAAGGAGTAGGTCCGGTTTACAAAGAAAAATTAGGAACTGCAGATGTTACTACTGTAGAAGGTTTGTTAGAAGCAGGTGCTGATAAAAAAGGCAGAAAGGCATTGGCAGAGAAAACAGAAATTGATGAGAAATTGATTTTGAAATGGGTAAACCATGCAGATCTTTTCCGTATCAATGGAGTAGCTGGTCAATATGCTGAACTATTAGAAGCATCTGGTGTAGACACCGTAAAAGAATTGAGAAACAGGGTACCTGCAAACTTAGCTGCTAAAATGGCTGAAGTAAATGCAGAGAAAAATTTAACGAACAAAGTGCCTTCTGAAACTCAAGTAGAAAAATGGGTAGAAGAAGCAAAATCGTTAGAGCCAAAAGTATCTCATTAATTTTAATCTCTTAGGTAATTCAAATCCCATTCGTTTATTCGGATGGGATTTTTTATTTTAGGATATTCTTAAACCAAACCCATTACTTATGTCACGCCAAAGAATTATTGATATTGCCGCTTCTCAAAATGGAGAAAAAGAATCTCCTCCTAATTCTAACAAAAACAAATTTGGTGCATGGTATGGCTGGAATGGCTATGCATGGTGTGCTATGTATGTTAGCTGGGTATACGACCAAGCGGGGCATCCTCTGGGGCATATAGACGATGATAAAGGGTTTAGAGATTGTAATTCTGGTTACCGTTATTGGAAAAATAGTGGTGAACTTACAAGCAGCCCTCAAATGGGCGACATTGTTTTATTTAGCTGGAATGGCGATGGAAAATGCAATCACGTAGGTGTTTTTTTAAAGTGGGTAGTAGAAGGAAAAACATTTCAATCTTGGGAAGGGAACACTGCTGTAGGAAACGATAGCGATGGAGGGCAAGTAATGCTTCGCAATAGAAATGCAACGAGTGTGCGTGCTTTTGTAAGCCCTAAAGTATTAGGAGTAACTGCACCTATTCCTGTTTCTGAAAGTCTTAAAAAAGGCGCCAGAGGAGCTGCTGTGGCTGAGTTTCAAAAACTATTATACGATTTAGAATATGAAATTACAGTAGATGGTTATTTTGGTCCACAAACCGAAAAAACAGTCAAAAAATTCCAAAGCGATTTTGGATTAAATGCCACTGGAGTGGTAAGCCCAGTAGATTTAGGAGTAATGGAAACAGAAGTAAATAAACCCAAAGTGCCTGATACGAAATTAACTACAGGAGCTTACTACAAAAAAGGGGCAATCGGAGAAGTTGTATTGGCAATTCAAAAAGCACTTAACAAAAATGGCGCAAAACCTTTGGTAGATGAAGATGGTGTATTTGGGAATCAATCTGTAGAAGCCGTAAAAGCTTTTCAAAAGAAAAAGAAAGTTACGGTAGATGGTATAGTAGGGCCAGAAACCTTGGCACTGCTTGGGGTTAAAGTTGGGTAAGTGATTTAGTGAAAAATAAAAAGTCAGTTCCTAAAATATTGCAGTCTGTTTACCTAATATTGGTAGCAGACTGCATTTTTTTTGAAGCAATAAATTCAAATTAGAAATCCCTTTATGAGAGACAGCATTATTATAAAATATAGAGAAATTATAGCCAAACGCTACGACTATAAGCAAATAAAAAAGAAACCCAATGTACCCACAGATATTACCGAAGAGGTAACGGGCGAGATAAGGAATTTCTTTCTAGACCATTTGTATCCCGAACCACAACAAAGAGAAAAGCTAGATTTAGCCTTTGCAGAGTTAGAAAACTTTGTATTGAACCCATCAAAAGTATGGGGGTTATTAGGCAATTTAACCAGTGCCATTTTTCGTTTTGGATTACAACTTCCGGCAGCATTACGTACGGGACAAATTTCATTAAGAGCTTTTAATTCCGCCAAAAAATTTGAAGATGTTTTAATTCAAACCGCTTTAGATAAAGGATACTCCAACTCTTTGACCGATGAACAATTCTATGATTGTATGCGCTCTATTCCACACGAGCAAATAGACTATTTTATAGATGAAGTAGGACTACTTTTTTCTTCTTTTTCTGATACCAATCTACTCGCAAAAACCATAGAAATAATGGAAGATGTTTTAGATAAAATGCGAGCCAATAAAAAACTATACAGCAAAAGTGAAATAAGAGCTATTGAATTAGGTGTGGCTATTATTCAAAATGGCTACAATCTTTTTATTAAATACGATAAAAAGATGAAAAAAGAAATGGCAGATTTTATTACTGATAATGAAAAGAGTTTCATTAAAGAATTGCATGGAAAAAAGAAATGATTTTTGCTGATTTATACTCACTTTCAAACCGCATTCGCACAAGCCATTCCATCCATTGCAGCACTTACTATTCCTCCAGCGTAACCCGCTCCTTCCCCACAAGGAAATAGATTTTCGATTTGAACATGTCTAAATGTTTCTTTGTCTCTAGGTATCCGAACAGGGCTACTGGTGCGACTTTCCACGCCCACTAGTACAGCTTCATTCGTTCTATAACCTCTCATCTTGTTTCCAAAATGAACCAAGCCTTCTCTTAAACTTTCTGCTATAAAATTAGGTAGTATTTCATTTAAATCAGCTGCTACGATTCCTGGCTGATAAGAACACTTGGGCAAATTTTTAGAAACCTTTCTCTGTATAAAGTCTTCCATTCGTTGAGCAGGAGCTTGTATGCTTCCTGTTACTTCAAATGCTTTTTGCTCCACACGCTTTTGAAATTCCATAGCAGCTAAAGCTCCATATTCAGTGAGGTGCGTCCAGTTCTCAGGATTTACAGCTACTACTAAACCACTGTTTGCAAAGGGTCCATTTCGCTTGCTGGAGCTCCATCCGTTCACCACTGTTTCACTTGCAGCCGTAGCAGCAGGTGCTATTACTCCACCCGGGCACATACAAAAAGAAAACACACCTCGACCATATGCTTGTGTAACTAAACTATATTCAGATGGTGGTAAAAACTTATTTCGGTCTTTACTTTTGTATTGAATACTATCAATTAAATCTTGATGATGCTCTACTCGAACCCCTAGCGCAAAAGGTTTGGCTTCTATTAAAATATCTTGACGATGTAACAATTCAAAAATATCACGAGCAGAATGACCAGTAGCCAGAATCACATTCTGACATTCTAGTTCATCCCCATCCGCACATACGATGCTTTTTATTTTTCCTTCTTCAATTTTAAACTGAGTCAATTTTTTATTAAAATGAACCTCTCCACCTTTTGCTATAATAGTTTCACGCATTGCTTCAATAATTCGGGGCAACTTATTGGTACCAATGTGTGGATGCGCTTCGTAACTAATTTTATCATCGGCTCCATGCTGGATAAAAACATCCAACACCTTTTTTATATCACCTCGCTTACTACTTCTGGTGTACAATTTTCCATCGCTGTAAGTCCCAGCACCACCTTCTCCAAAACAATAATTACTCTCTGGATTTATTTCAAGCTTCTTATGAATAGCCGATAAATCACTGATTCTTTCTCTTGCAGTTTTGCCACGTTCTATCACAATGGGTTTAATTCCTCTTTCTAAAAGTTGTAAGGCTGCATACATTCCCGCGGGTCCAAATCCAATGATATGGCAAGTTTCAGCATCAGATACTTTTTGAAATTGAAAAGTGCGAAGGCTTTTATCAAAGACTTCACCTTGCAAATAAATTTCCAATTTCAACAAAACTATGATGGGAGATTTACGCGCATCTAATGATTTTCTCACCAAATGAATGTGAGAAATTTGCTGAATAGAAAGTTGCGCTTCTTCGGCTGCGAGGTTTTTTATTTCCTCCAAAGAAGAGGCTTGCTCAGGCGATAATTTTAGTTCTAAGGAGATAGGCATGTGTTAGGTTTTTATCCTAAAATGAAAGCCGAAGATAAAGTATTATTGCTTCAAAAACTTAGCAGTATGCCAAGTTCCATTTGATAATATTCTAATAGAGTAAAAACCATTGGAAATATTTGCAACATCTATACTTACAAAATCAGAAAGTACTTCCTTAGAGTAAACTTTTCTTCCTGTCATTTCAATGATTTCTAGGTAATCCATTTCTTCTTTAGCATTCGATTGAATACTCAGTTTATCATGAACAGGATTAGGGTATAGAAGCAATTTAGAATAAAGGGATTTTGTATTAGAAATACTGCTAGGAGTTATTTGTATATAAGCAACATGGTTGAGTGTATCAAAATAATTGTTCTTTACAAAGCTTCCCCCATAGTAAAGTATACTCCCACTAATGAGAATATCATTGACTTTCCCATCTGTATTTGATAATGGATTGCAGTAAGTTGTAAAAGTTGTATTTCCATTTACTTTTTCTTTTTTGAAAGTCATTAAATTGCTACCAGAGTACATTCCACTTGTACAATTAAAATCTCCAGCTGCATAGAGAAGACTCCCATTCGAAGATATTTTCGAAATTTCATATCCCTGAAATTGAGCTCCTAGATTATTAAACGAACTTAACTCTGTAACCCAATCTCCATTTTCAAAGGAAGCCAGTGCGCAGGTATCGGTACCAGAAACAACCTCGCATGCTGCAAACAACCTGCCTTGATGAAATTCAAAATCATTAACTGGCGTTTTTGTTCCAAAGCCTACAATGCCCATGTATACTCCATCATAAGAAGCAACATTTTTTCTGATGGCACCTGTAGCTAAATCAAAATCACCGCCTATAATAAGTTTATTATCCCATACTTCTAATGTTCGCACTTCTTTGCCCCCTAAAAAACCATTAGTAATCCCTTGCCAACTAGTCCCGTTCCATTTTGATACATAATCTGAAAAATTTCCGCCTGCAAAAAGTGTATCGTTATAAAAGCACAGAGCGCGAACAGTACTATCTATACTTCCCATTGCTTCCCACTGTCCAGAGGCAATATTGTAAACAGCAATATTCTTGGCTACTACACTTCCAGCCAGAGAAAATTCTCCACCTACATATAATTTGTTGTTCTTTTTAAGCAATGCATAAACGGTTCCATTCACACCCCCATTTACACTTACCCAATCAAAACCTGCAAAACCCGAAATCCAAGCTGCTAGATTATTACAAGATACCCCTAACTTACTTTTAGAAAATTTTCCAGCAGCATAAATAGTCTGTGAGCTGGGGTCTTGTACTATTGCATATACGGTACCATCTAGCCCTCCTTTCATATCAAATGATTTCACAGTTGTAGGATATCCTGGTTGTATCCAAGCAAGCTCTTCTAATGTGAATCCGTTTCTATTTGCCCACTCTGAAACCCCATTCACTTTTATATCTTTCACATAAGCAAATTTTTGTTGCATATCAATTTCTTGTGCCAATGTTTCTGAGCCAGATGCTTGCATTAAATAGCCTACTGCACAGTGTGTACCTTTTCTATCAATAAAAACAGGATTCTTATACGGTAAATAATCATTAACTGGAAATACTTTTTGCTTCCAATACTGGTTTAAAGAAGCAAGTAATTTTGCTCTATTATTCTTTTGTGTTTCAGAAAGTTTGGAAACATCTCTTGACGCTAAAGTCTTTTCTACTAAAGAAAGGTGTAAGGCAATCCAATCATTAAAACTTTCACACTTTGAAAAATTCCCCAAAGCTAATATGGTATCTCGTTCGGGCTGAAACTCCCACTCAGCATTAACTTCAGAAAGTTGATTCAAAATACCTTCATTTGAAAAAGCAAAAATTGAAGTAGTAAAAAGGAATGAAAAAAGGAAAATAATGTATTTCATGGCTTTAGTTTTATAGAACTAAAAATTAAAGATTTGCCTTAGATGTAAAGAAGAAACTAAAAATTGACAAATAAATTACAAAGTCTACCTCGCCTGTTTTTCTTCCTTCTTTAAAAAACTTTCCAAATCTATTCCTCCTTTAATACGATTAGGCAGCAGTGCATGTTCCAGCACTTCATCCATATTATTTACGTACGTAAATTTCAAACCTTTAATAAATGACTTTTCTATTTCATCTACATTTTTTCGGTTCTTCTCTCCTATTATTATATCCTTAATACCTGCACGTTTTGCTGCCAAAATTTTCTCTTTAATTCCACCTACTGGCATTACTTTTCCTCTTAGGGTAATCTCACCTGTCATAGCCATAAAAGGTTTTACTCTGCGTTGCGTAAAGAGTGATGCTAGTGCTGTAAGTATTGTTATACCAGCACTTGGACCATCTTTAGGCACGGCTCCTTCTGGAAAATGTAGATGCACATTTACTTTTGAAAATAAATCTGGATGGATATTTAATTTGTGTGCATTTGCTTTTAAATAAGTCATAGCTGTGGTAGCGGACTCTTTCATCACATCCCCCAAATTACCTGTGAGTGTGACTCCTCCTGTGCCTTTGCTAAGAGTAGACTCTATAAACAAAATATCTCCACCCACCGATGTCCAAGCCAAGCCTACCGATACTCCTGGAATATTTTCTTCGGAGTAAATACTCTTGTCAAATTTTTCTGGTCCTAAAATTTCGCGTACTTCATCTGTACCCAAAACGGTGTTATATTCTTCCTCTGTAGCTACATGTTTTGCCACTCTTCGCATGAGTGAAGCCAGCACTCTGTCCAGTTCTCGCACACCTGATTCTTTGGTATATTCTTCAATCACTAGCTCTAAAGTTTTGTCATCAATACTGGCATCTTTTTTCTTTAAACCGTGATTAGCCAACTGTTTCGGAACTAAATGCTTCTTGGCTATTTGTGTTTTTTCTTCAATGCTGTAACCTTCTAATGGTATTGTTTCCATTCTATCGCGCAGTGCGGGTTGAATAGATTGAAGTGTATTAGCAGTAGCTATAAACAATACTTTAGAAAGGTCGTATTCCAACTCCAAATAGTTATCATAAAATGCATTGTTCTGTTCAGGGTCTAAAACTTCTAATAATGCAGAAGATGGGTCGCCTTTGTAATCGGCACCCACTTTATCTATTTCATCTAAAATCATGACAGGATTAGAAGAGCCTGCTTTTTTGATAGATTGAATAATACGCCCAGGCATAGCACCAATGTATGTTTTGCGGTGTCCGCGAATTTCTGCTTCATCGTGCAGACCTCCCAAGGCTACGCGCACATACTTGCGATTGAGTGCTCGTGCTATGCTTTGCCCTAGTGATGTTTTTCCAACTCCCGGAGGACCTACCAAACACAAAATGGGAGATTTCATATCGCCCTTTAATTTGAGTACAGCCAAATATTCCAGAATTCTCTCCTTCACTTTTTCAATTCCAAAATGGTCTTTATCTAAAATTGTTTTCGATTTTTTTAAATCAAAATTATCTACCGAAAAAATTCCCCAAGGCAAATCCAAAATCAACTCACAATAATTCATCACTACAGAATACTCTGCTGCTGCGGGATTCATGCGCCCCAGCTTCTCCAATTCTTTATCTACTGTTTCTTTTACGTTTAATGGCAGTGTTAACTTTGCAGCTTTATCTTTCAACCGCTGCACATCTCTATCGGGGCTATTTTGCCCTAGCTCTTCTTGAATAGTTCTTAATTGCTGATTTAAAAAATATTCGCGCTGTTGCTTATCAATATCGCCCCGAACTTTGCTCGTAATCTGATTTTTTATTTCTAGCATTTGCATTTCGGCATTCAAATATTGCATTACTAACTTCACTCGCTCATGCATATCTGAAATTTCCAGCAGTCCTTGCTTTTGTTTAATTTCAATATTTAAATTGGAAGAAATAAAATGAGTAAGCGTAGCTGGATTGCTAATGTTCTTTATCATGATTCCTGCCTCTGAAGGAATCTGTGGGTTCAACTTCACAATGTTAGAAGCTAAATCTTTAATGGTAGAAATTTCAGCATCAAACTGTTTATCATTGAGCGGCATAATATCATGCAACACCTCTATTTTAACTCGAAAATAAGGCTCAGTGGTCACAAGTTCTTTTACAACAAAACGAGTGCGACCTTGAATAATAGCCGTGGTAGATCCATCGGGCATTTTTATCATTCTTAGAATCTGAGCTACTGTTCCTATTTTATAAACATCCTTAAATTCAGGCTCTTCAACAGTCGCGTCAATTTGTCCTACCACACCAATCAGCTTATTTCCCTTGTATGCCTCTTTGACAGCCGTTATGGACTTGTCTCTGCTTATGGTAATAGGCAAAACAACTCCTGGAAATAAAATTGTATTGCGTAATGGTAAAAGTGGTAATTCTTCTGGAATGTCGGTTTTCTTAGTGTTTGCTTCATCATCATCTGGTAAAATGGGCAAAAAATCCATCTCATCATCTTGCACAGGTCGAGCATAAAAATCATCGGGAAACTTTGTCATAATTATTTTTTCAAATCAACTAATAGTAAAGGTTTTAGACTTAGTCAAGATTTGTGCCAATAGAACTATTGTCAATAAAATAAAACATCAAAAAATAAAGACTGCAAAAATTAAGTCTTTGGATGTTTTTTAATAAAACCTCCTGTGTTTACAACAAAAGTAAAATGAGCCAATGTTTGCTTGAGTGGCATAGGAGAAAGTGCTATGCCTACTGAAAATTGTTTTACATGCACCCCCAGCCCAATGGTAAAGCCAGCTATACTTCTACGAGTAGTTTGCACCATTTCCATTCTTCTTTGATGATTGTATGCAACATCAATAAACACTACTTTTTTGATATTTATTTCGGCTCCAAAAATAACGTGACGAAAAATCTTATCACCTATATATTTTTTAGGTTTTGAAGAAGAAGAGTCTTGAAAAAGGTTGTCAGACTTTGTATCGGCAGGATTATCGTAGCGAATATCCCAACGATGTAAATCGTGTAAAGTTAAATGAAAGCGAATAGGGAAATTTTTAAAACCTACTGAAATGCCAGCCTGTAAATCAAATGGTAAGGGCTCGTGATTTCCTTTGGTATAGCTCAACAATTGCCCGCCTATGTTCTTAGCTGCTATGGTGGCTATAATTCCATGAGCAGTATCGTTTACCGTAGCTGCTAAATCAGCCGCCATTCCAAAAGAGCGAAAGGATTGAAATTCAGAATACACCAATTTTAAATTAGCACCTACCGAAAATATTTTTCCGAAACGATAAGCACCGCCACCATATAAGTTAAACTCGCTTGCATTTACTTTTCCTGTCACATTTCCAGCCTCATCGGTAGCTTGAATATTTCCATACGCAATGTATTGAAGACCTATTCCGTAAGTGCCTTTTTTGGCGAAATCTTGCACATAACCTAGATTGCCATAATTGACACCACCAGGATATACCACTGTGCTAAAATGAGCTTGTCTACTCATTTTAGAATTTAAAGATGCAGGATTAGAAAGCTGTGTGGTAGGGTCGTAATCTACAATGGTGATATTGGTTTCACCCAAACCTGTAATGCGCGAAGAGGGTGCTAACTTCAGAAAACTATAGGTGGAAGTTCCTCCAATTTGAGCAATACCAGTAGCGCAAGTAAAAATAAATACAAAGAATAAAATCCTTTTCAAGTCAATCTGAATTTAGTGCTAAGAAACGGAGTTTATCTGAATTTATTTTATTGCGTGAAAAATTTCTGATAGAAAGATTTTTTGCCACGAAATACACCAATGCACAAGAGTTTTGTAATGCTATTAAAGTTGGCTATTAAAGCCCCCTTCGAGGGTTTGGGAGCGAAACAAAAAGAAAAATACTGCCCATGCTAGTAACAAAGATGCGCTCCCCACTACTATTGGCAATCTGTAATCTACTGATGATATTACTCCAGCCACTATGGGCGGAATAGCAAAAGCGACTGATTGAATAGAAGATTGTATTCCCATCATTTCACCTTGATTTTCTTCGGTGCCTAAGGATGAAATAACACTGGTAATATTAGGCTGGGTAAGCCCTTGACTCATGGCTAGAAAAGGATGAATTAGAAACAACATCCACATGGCATTCGGAATTAAAATGCAAATCATAGAAAGACTCATACCCAAAATAGAAAAACGTAATACTTGATGAGACATCCATTTCTTTGAAATAATTCGGGTTAAAAATCCCTGTGTAAAAGCAATCCAGATACCTACATAGCCAAATATCATTCCTATTTGCGCTTGGTCGGTATTGAATTTTTTAATCATAAACACCTGGAAAAATTGAGTAAAGAAAGTGAAACCAAACGCCTGCAAAAAGAGGGTGAGCAATACCACCCGCATGCTTTCCATTTTGAAAGCCTTGGCTATATTATGAAAGCCCGCCAAAAAAGTAATGGCTCTAGGGTTTTTGGGAATAAAGGTTTCTGGGAATTGACGATAAACTAAAAAGATATTTATGAGCGTCAAAAATGCGGTAAACCAAAGCGGTAGCGAGTAATCGATATTGCCCAATTGTCCGCCAATAAAAGGTCCTAGAATAAAACCCAAACCAAATGCCATACCCACTAATCCAAAATTTTTCGCTTTCGATTTGGCATCACTCACATCTGCTAATGCTGCTAATGCAATAGAAATATTTCCTCCCATAAAACCTGGGATAGCACGCGCTATAAATATTAACCACAATAGTTTTGCATGAATGGCAAAGGCAAATAAAATATAACCAATAAAAGTTCCTATGAGTGTAAAGTTGAGAATACGTTTTCTTCCGTAACGGTCTGCCAAACTACCTAAAACAGGTGCACCAAAAAACTGAAAGATGGCAAAGGTAGCAGTCAAAAATCCATAAATTAGATTGCGAGTAGCCTCTGGAGTATCCAATGGCATTAAGCCGTATTCATTTTTTACAATCAGCGGTGCAAAAACAGGAATCATAATCCCAACCCCCAGCATATCAATAAATACGGTGATAAATATGGAGAGCAGTGGATTCGGATGTTTTTTAGGTTCCATCTAAGTCAGATTTCTTTCTGAAAATATTTTATAAAAAAAATGCCTCCGAAAATTCGAAGGCATTTATATAAATTTTGTAATAAAATTATGCTTCGGCTGTAACAGCATCTGCTACTACGTGTACAAAACGTCTATCGTTTGCACCACGAGTAAATTTCACTTTCCCTTCTATTACTGCAAAAAGTGTATGATCTTTTCCAATATCTACACCTTTTCCAGGATGATAAGCAGTACCACGTTGACGTACAATGATATTACCTGGGATAGCCACTTGACCACCATATAATTTAATTCCGAGTCTCTTGCTTTCTGAGTCTCTACCGTTCTTTACCTTACCTTCCCCTTTTTTATGTGCCATGACTAATTCTCCTTGATATTTTTATTTGAATAATTAAGCGATGCTTTCGATGCTGATTTGAGTTAATGATTGACGGTGACCGTTCGTTTTACGGTATCCTTTTCTTCTTTTCTTTTTAAAGATAGTTACTTTATCTCCTTTCAAATGAGAAAGGATTTTAGCGTTTACCTTTACACCAGACACAACTGGAGTTCCTACTTTTACAGCGCCATCAGCATCTGTCAACAACACTCTGTCAAAAGACACAGCATCACCTTCATTGCCTTCTAAGCGGTGAACGTATAATTTCTTTCCGGCTTCTGCCTTAAACTGTTGCCCTGCTATTTCTACTATTGCGTACATATAAATTCTTTTATTGGGAGTGCAAAAATATCAAAAGAATCTGAAAATGCAAATCCTGTTTATAAAAAAGTATTTAGTCTTCCACTGCCTTCATTCGCTGCAAAAGTGTAGGGTGCGAATAATGAACAAAAACATAAGCAGGATGAGGCTGTAAATTACTCAAATGGTGCACTGACATTTTTTTGAGCGAGGTCATAAGTGGTTCAGCATCATAGGTATCTCGTGCATAGGCATCTGCCTCATATTCATTTTTACGAGAAAAAAGATTCATCATCAACCCGGTAACCAAGGAAATAGGACTATACAAAAGTGAAAAAGTAACCAATGCTAGATAAAATGAATTTTCCTTCGCTCCCAGAACTGATGCCATCAAAGGACTTCTCGCCAACATACCAAATATAAAAAACAGAATTCCCATTTGAAAAACTGAAAGCACCATCGACTGATAAATGTGTTTTTTCTTGTAATGCCCTACTTCATGAGCCAGCACTGCTGTAATTTCATCTATCGTCATTTCATTTACCAGCGTATCATACAGCACAACATTTTTCTTGGTACCCAAACCGCTAAAGAAAGCATTAGCTTTGGTAGAACGCTTAGAGCCATCCATTACAAAAACATTGGTGAGTGGGAAATTTACTTTGGCGGCATACTTTTCTATAGCAGTTCTAAGCTCTCCCTCTTCTAGTGGTGTTAGTTTATTAAAAAGTGGTAGTATCCAGGAAGTGTAAAACATAGCGAAGAAAACGGAAACGACTGTAACAACTATCCAGGCCGTCCACCAGAAATGATTTCCTAACTGCTGGAAAAGCCAAGCCAGCAGGGCATACAACCCTCCTCCTATTACAATTCCCATCAACAGTCCTTTTATTTTATCGGCAATAAAAGTAGAGACTGTGGTTTTATTGAACCCGTACTTTTCTTCTATTACAAAAATGGAATACAACTCAAACGGGAGGCTAATAATAGACGAACCCAAACCTAACACTCCAAAGAAAAATAACCCTTGTAAAATTGCATTGTCAGTGTACATTCTCACTAAACCATCTGCCCATGCAAAGCCTCCAAAATAAAGGAAGGATAGAGAAACCACCAACGAAATAGCTCCCGAAACAGACGCTACTTTGTTATTCTCAAAAGCGTAATCGCGTGCTTCTTTATATTTCTCGGGGCTATACAAATCTTTTACCTCAGCTGGAAGTGGCTTGTCCCAGGTTTTTAGATTTAGATTTTCTAAAACTTTTGAAAATATAAACTCCAACAGAATAAAAGCCAGAATGAGGTATAGGAGTATTGTTGCCACTAGATTTTTTTTTGCGAAGATAGGATTTTCGATTAAAGCATTTATTGTGTAACACTGAATGGTCTATAGGTTTAAACAAACTGACCTTCCAAAATCTAAAATCAAATTCTACATTTGTCAAATGGGATTTAAAGCCAGCATAGCAAAACTGATTGCCAAAATCATAGCTCCGCAAATATATTCGGAGCATAAAAACGCGATAGCTGTTCAGCAAAAAGTTTTAAAGAACTTAATTAAAAGTGCTGCTGATACTCAGTTTGGGATGGAACACGATTTTAAGGGAATAAAAAACTATGAAGAGTTTAAACATGCCGTGCCTGTAAGAGACTATGAGGATTTCAAGCATTATATAGAAATGATTGCTGGTGGGAAAGAACATGTGCTTTGGAATGGAAAGCCAACTTATTTCTGTAAATCTTCGGGCACAACTTCGGGTACTAAATACATTCCGCTTACTAAAGTATCTATCAAAGAACAAATAAGAGCTGCTAGAAATGCCCTATTAATGTACATAGCTGAAACTGGCAAAGCTGATTTTTTTGATTTGAAAATGATTTTTCTGCAAGGTTCACCAGTGCTCGATATGCACCATAAAATTCCGAGCGGAAGGCTTAGTGGTATTGTTTATCATCATGTTCCTGCGTATCTCAACAAAAACAGAATGCCTACTTATAAAACCAATTGTATAGAAGATTGGGAAGAAAAAGTAGATGTTATAGCGCAGGAGACCCTTCATGAAAAAATGTCGCTCATTAGCGGCATTCCACCTTGGGTCGTTATGTATTTCGAAAAGCTTTTAGAAATTTCAGGAAAGAAAACAGTACAAGAAATTTTCCCAGATTTTAAACTCTTTGTTTATGGTGGGGTGAATTATGAACCCTATCGTGCTAAACTAGAATCCCTCATAGGGTACAAAATTGATTCGGTAGAAACCTACCCTGCCAGTGAAGGTTTCATAGCCTTTCAAGATTCACAAAAGGAAAATGGATTGTTACTCAATTTAAACGGAGGCATTTTTTATGAGTTTATAAAAGCCGATGAATTATCGAATAGTACTGCCAAGCGAATTTCTTTAGCAGATATAGAATTGAATGTGAATTATGCCCTCATATTAAGCACCAATGCAGGTTTATGGGCTTACAACATTGGCGACACCATAAAATTTGTTTCAAAAAATCCTTATAGAATAATAGTTACGGGTAGAGTAAAACATTTTATTTCAGCCTTTGGAGAGCATGTAATTGGTGAAGAAGTGGAGTTTTCTATTTTGAAAGCAGCCAAAGAGTTACAAATAGAAATATCGGAATTTACGGTAGCACCTCAGGTAACTGCTTCAGGTGAATTGCCTTACCACGAGTGGTTTGTAGAATTTGAGAAAGCACCAGATGATTTACTTTCTTTTGCTGAAAAAGTGGATGCCTATTTACAAGAAAAGAACTCCTACTACTTCGATTTACGTGAGGGAAATATTTTACAGTGTTTAAAAATTCGTTCCCTACAAAAAGGTGCTTTTATAGAATACATGCGTTCACAGGGAAAACTAGGCGGACAAAACAAAGTTCCCCGTTTAGCCAATGACAGAAAGATAGCCGATGCGCTAAGTGCCTATCAATTTTAATTTTTTTACCTTCGCCCCTTCAAATACATACATGGACATTCTAATTCAAATTTTACAACTCATTCTGAGTCTCTCTATATTAGTAGTGCTGCACGAATTGGGGCATTTTATTCCAGCCAAACTTTTTAAAACTCGTGTAGATAAGTTCTATCTCTTTTTCGACCCATGGTTTTCTGTTGTTAAAAAGAAAATTGGTGATACCGAATACGGTATTGGTTGGTTGCCACTGGGAGGTTATGTAAAAATAGCCGGTATGGTAGATGAGTCTATGGATTTAGAAGAACTCAATGCTGAGCCAAAACCTTGGGAGTTTCGCTCTAAGCCAGCTTGGCAACGCCTCATCATTATGCTGGGTGGAGTTACTGTAAATTTAATTTTAGCAGCTTTCATTTATGCCATGCTTTTATGGGCACATGGCGAAAGAAGTATTCCAATGGCAAATGCCAAATACGGTTTTGTGGCAGATGAATTGGCAACTAATATTGGAATAAAAACAGGCGATAAAATATTAGGCTACGATCACAAACATACTTTTGATGAAGCTAGTGCAGCAGTTGTAAAAGACTTACTCTTAGATAATGCCACTTCCTTACAAATTGAGCGCAATGGCGAAAAAATGGATATAGCCATTCCTGAAAAAGTATACCAAGATTTAATTCAGGCAGAAGGAAAGAAAGGCTTTGTGCACTTGGCTTTCCCATCAGATATTGACAGTGTATATCCAGAATCTCCTATTGCAAAAGCAGCCAAGGGTGGCGATAAAATAATTGCCATTAATGATACACCTATCAATTTCTTTGCTGAAATAGGCGTAGTACTTAGAAAAAATATTGGTAAAGATGTAAGCATTACCTTGTTGCGTGGAGCAGATACTATCGTTACCAATGCTAAGATTCCTGAAACAGGAAAACTCTCTGTTAGTAGCCGTGATTTAGATAAATATTTTACAGTAAATGAAATTCACTACAATCTATTAAGTGCTTTCCCAGCTGGGATTCACAGCGCATGGGTTCAATTGCGTGACTATGTAAAACAAGTGCGCATGATGTTTAACCCGCGTTTAAAAGCATACAAACAGGTAGGTGGCTTTGCTCGTATTACCAGTTTATTCCCTACCACTTGGAACTGGACAGCATTTTGGATGCTTACTGCATTTCTTTCTATCATGTTGGCTTTCTTAAATGTGTTGCCAATTCCTGCATTAGATGGCGGACATGCTCTCTTTACTATTTACGAGATGATTACAGGCAGAAAACCGAGTGATAAATTTCTAGAGTATGCTCAAATAGTAGGAATGGTATTCCTGTTTAGTTTAATGATTTATGCTAACGGAAATGATTTTGTGCGCTGGGCTTCGGCACATTTTATACATTGATAAGAATAAGCTCTTTACTCAATTCTAACTACTCAATACTTCAATATGGCAACAGGATTTTTCATTGTACCAAAACCAGTAAATGAACCTATCAAATCGTATGCTCCAGGTTCTGCAGAAAGAAAAGAATTACAAAATAAATTAGCCGAAATGCGTGCTGAAGTGCGCGACATTCCTATGTTTATAGGAAATAAAGAAATTCGAGATGGAAAGAAAACTTCCATTCATCCGCCACACGACCACCAACATTTATTGGGCTACTTCTATAAAAGCGAAAAACAACATATAAGCCAAGCTATAGATGCAGCATTAGCAGCAAGGGAGCAATGGGTAAATCTTTCGTGGGAACAAAGAGCTTCTATTTTTTTAAAAGCTGCTGATTTAATTGCAGGTCCATACCGAGCAGAACTGAATGCTGCTACCATGTTGGGGCAATCGAAAAATGCATACCAAGCAGAGATAGATTCTGCTTGCGAAATCATAGACTTTTTGCGCTACAATGTAAAGTTCATGACCGAGATTTACGCCCTACAACCCGAGTCAAATCCAGGTATGTGGAACAGGCTAGAATGGCGACCATTAGAGGGTTTTGTGTATGCTCTCACTCCTTTTAATTTCACTGCCATTGCTGGAAATTTACCAAGCTCATGTGCTATGATGGGAAATGTAGTGGTTTGGAAACCGAGCAACACTCAGGTTTACGCAGCTTACGTGCTTATGAAAATTTTTAAATTGGCAGGCGTACCTGATGGCGTTATCAATCTAATTTACCCTAGCGGACCCGATGCAGCAGAGGTAATTTTTAAACATGCCGATTTTGCAGGCATTCATTTTACTGGCTCTACAGGGGTATTTCAAGATATTTGGAAAAGTATTGGAAACAACATTCACTTATACAAAACGTACCCAAGAATTGTGGGTGAAACAGGCGGTAAGGATTTCATTTTAGCACACAAAACAGCTGATGCCAAAGCTTTGGCAGTAGCCATTTCCAGAGGTGCATTTGAATATCAAGGACAAAAATGTTCTGCTGCTTCTCGCGCTTATGTTCCTTCTAATCTATGGGAGGAAGTAAAAACTTTTGTGCAAGAAGATTTGAAGAGTATGAAGATGGGTGGCACAGAAGATTTTAGCAATTTTATTAATGCTGTGATAGATGAAAAATCTTTTGACAAACTAGCGGAAGCTATTGAGACTTCTAAGAAAGACTCAAGCTGCGAGATAATAGCGGGTGGTAATTATGACAAATCAAAAGGCTATTTCATAGAGCCTACTATTATTAAAACCACCGACCCAAAATATACCACCATGTGCGAAGAGCTCTTCGGACCGGTGCTGACTTTGTATGTATATAATGCGGAGAAATTTGAAGAAATTATTGAGATAGTAGATAGCACTTCTATTTATGCTTTGACGGGTGCTATCCTAGGGCAAGATAGATATGCCATAGAGTACGCTACTCAAAAATTACAAAATGCTGCGGGCAATTTCTACATCAACGATAAACCCACAGGAGCAGTAGTAGGGCAACAACCTTTTGGAGGGGCTCGTGGCTCAGGAACCAATGATAAAGCGGGTTCTATGATAAATTTATTGCGTTGGGTTTCGCCTCGTACTATTAAAGAGACTTTTGTTTCGCCTACCGATTATCGCTATCCTTTTTTAGCAAACGATTAATTTTTCATGAGTGCATCCCATCATTTTGTTTGCAAACATTTTAATGAACTTAGCACATTAGAATTGTATGCAATTTTAAAACTTCGGCAAGAAGTTTTTATTGTAGAGCAGAATTGCCCTTACTTAGATTGTGACGGAAAAGACCTAGAGAGTTATCATTTACTCTGTTATGATACCGAGCAAAATTTAGTGGCACACTCCAGACTTTTACCAGAAGGTATTTCTTACAAAGGCTTTGTTTCTATAGGCAGAGTAGTAAGCGCTGAGAGTGTTCGTGGAAAAGGATATGGTAAATTACTAATGGAAGAAAGTCTGCTCCAAATTAAATTACTTTTTGGAGAGCTACCCATCAAAATAGGAGCACAATCTTATCTCTTAAAATTTTATTCTTCCTTCGGATTTGTCTCTACAGGAGAGGAATATTTAGAAGATGGAATTCCGCATACGAAGATGGTGAGAGGATAATCACTCCCCCATTCCCCCATCTTTCCAAATAGAAGCTTCTTCTGTTTTACTGGAATGCGAAACCATCAATTGAATAGCTGCAATTTCTGCTTGCGTAAAATATCGCCACTTGCCAGGTGCTATTCCCTTTAAACTAATATTCATAATGCGAATCCTAGTGAGTGTTTTTACTCTAAAACCCAATGCTTCACACATTCTTCGTATTTGTCGATTCAGTCCTTGTTTCAGCACAATTTTAAAAGCATTCTTTCCAACTTGCTCTACAAAACATTTCTGCGTAACCGTGTCCAATATCCTTACACCATTTTTCATTTTTTGAATAAATACATCGGTGATGTCTTTATCTAAAGTCACTAAATATTCCTTTTCGTGATTGTTTCCTGCACGTAAAATTTTATTGACAATATCGCCATCATTGGTTAAAAAGATAAGCCCATCTGATAATTTATCCAATCTCCCTATAGGGAAAATTCTACCTGGAAAGCGGATAAAATCTATGATATTATTTTTGTCTTTGGTATCGGTAGTAGCCGTAATTCCTTTGGGTTTATTAAAAGCTATGTAAACCGTTTGTATTCTAGCTTTCGATTTAATGCGCTCTCCATCTACTTCTACCGTATCGCCCGGCTTTACTCTGTTTCCTTTATCAGCTGTTTGATTATTGATGGAAACTCTACCTTGCTCTATAAGTTTATCTGCCTCTCTGCGCGAACAGAATCCAGAATCACTCACATACTTATTTAAACTTATATCCATAATGTATTTTAAAATAATCTGCTAAAAATACCTAAACTTTACAGAAGCAGTCTTGCTAGTTTCCTTTTTAAATTAAATTCGAAGATGAAAAATAAAAAATTGCTGTTGCTTCCGCTTGTTTTGATAGTTATACAATTTATTAGACCAGCTAGAAATATAGGCGAATCAAAAACCGAAAGAGACATTTCGCATGCTATTACTGTACCGACAGAAGTAGGTTCTATCCTCGAAAAGTCTTGCTACGACTGCCATTCCAACAACAGTACCTATCTTTGGTATTTTAATATTCAACCCTTAGGCTGGTGGTTACAAAACCACATCAATGAAGGAAAAAGGGAATTGAATTTTTCTGAGTTTGCTTCCTACACTCCTAAAAGACAGAAAAAGAAACTGAAAGAAATAGCAGAGCAACTTAAAGAAAAAGAAATGCCTATGAGTTCTTATACGCTGGTACATACCGATGCAAAAATATCGGATGCTCAAATTGATTTAGTAGCCAATTGGGCAAATGAGGAGCTTCAAAAAATAGAGGTAAGCGAAAAGAAATAATTACTCGTTAAAAAATTTCAAGATGGCATCGTGCGTATCTTGCGAGCGTTCTGACATAGGTACATGGCCGCAGCTATCAAAAATAAGCACTTGACTATTTTTAATATCTTGATGAAAACGCTCTGCATGATTCACAGGAATTATTTTATCCTGCTTGCCCCAAACAATGAGCGTAGGACATTGTACGCGATTGATGAGAGTGGTATCAGGAAACTGCTGAGACCTAGCTAAATTCAACATAAAAGATAAATTTCCCTCCCGATTACTAGAAATATTATTCAAAATAGTACTAGCGGGATTAATTTTCGATATGTCTGCATAACAATTCTCAGCTCCACTCTTAGACATAAACATGGGCATGCCTCTATCAAAAACTTTCCCGAAAGATTTGTACTTAAACATGGCTAACTTATCGGCTACTGCTTTGGTATCGTAGCCCGCACTATTTAAAAGAACTAACTTTTTTACACGCTCAGGATGTTCGCCAGCAGTCAGCCAAGCTATTCCACCGCCCATAGAATTACCTATGATATAAAGCGAATCGAGATGCAATGTATCGAGCATAAAGGTCATGTAATCGTTGTAATCTTGAATGAAATTTTCATTATCATGAATGGTAGGAAAATCGGAAAGTCCGAACCCTGGCAAATCAATTCTGATAACCCGATATTGGTCTTTAAAGAGATTCGCCAACTTATCAAAGTTATGATACGAACCTCCAAAACCATGAATCATTAAAACTGGGAACCCGCTCCCCTCCTCGGCATAATGCACTTCTGCATCTTTCCACTTTATAAAATGCGAAGAAGCACATGCTAATTTTTCTTTGGCTGCTTCTTTAGAAACAATTCTGCTGGGTCTAAAAAAAACAACTGCTATAATTCCAAAAAGAACAACTAAAAAAAGTAGGGCAATAGACCTAAGTAAACGTTTCATAGAACAAATTGATTGAAATAAATATTCTGTGAATTTAAAAAAACAATAGATGTAAAGCGATTGCAATCTAAAACTGTGCTGTTTTAATCTTAATTTCGGGCTCTCAAATTATTCCTCCAATGCTTCGCTTTCTTCTATTCTGTGCGCTTACTGTTCTACTAAGTTCTTGCAATCCTGCATTTTTTAATACTATAGTTTACAACGACCCAGGTATTAACGATTACAAAATTTTACCTACCAGAAAAGTAAAAGCAGACAAACCCATTTTGCTTCTTCGCTCAGCATCTTATAACACATTGACCTTGCCTGATTCTTTAGCATGGTCATTAAAAAAAACACGCACTATTGGTTTTATGGTAATGAAACACGATAGCATTGTGTACGAATGGTATGCTAAAAAATATTCCGACAGTAGTCATACCAATCCTTTTTCTGCTACCAAGGCAGTAGTGGGAGTGCTTACTGGCATTGCATTACGAGATGGTAAGATTAAAAGCTTAGATGAATCTGTGGGTGATTTTTTACCTGAGTATGCTAAAGATGAAAAGAAGAATATCACCTTTAGACATTTGCTTACTATGAGTTCGGGTGTAGATTATTATGATCAACATTTTAATCCAATCGGTCCTTTGGCTCACTTGTATTATGGAAATAATGTAACGAAACTTATCAACTCGTTTAAAGCAGAAAAGCAACCGGGCACTGAATGGCGCTATAAAAATTGTGACCCAGAAATATTGACACTGGCTCTGCAAAAAGCAGTGGGTATGAACATGAGTGAGTATGCCTCCGAAAAATTGTGGAAACCCATGGGTGCAGAACACGATGCATTATGGACCATTGATAAAAAAAATGAAACAGGAGTAGAAAAATCCTACTGCTGTTTGTATTCTAATGTGCGCGATTTAGCAAAGGTAGGTTTGCTCTATAAACACCAAGGAGTAGCAGATGGGAAACAATTAGTAGACAGTGCTTATGTGAAAGAAGCCATCACTCCCGTCATGATTCCAAATGCAGAGCGAGGTGGGAAACCGCAAAATCATTACGGGTATTTGTGGTGGCTTCGAAATGTAGATGGAGTGGGCGATTTTAGTATGGAAGGCATGCGCGGGCAATACATTATTGTGATTCCCAAAGAAGATATTGTAATTGTACGATTGGGAGTAAAAGAATGGTACAAAACCTCTGAGCGCTTTAAGCAACCTACTTTGTACCCTACCATTGTTCGTTCTGTTTTAGGCGTGTGGGGTGACAAAAGAAAATAATCTTATTTTGCATCATGAGCATTATCTCCAATATTGTAAAACGATTTTTATATCCTCAACATTTGTTTCGCGTTATTCAACTGCAACGAAACAGAAAGAAGAAAGAGCGGGTATTTGACGATGCTCAATTAAAATTATACGCTCAATTATTGCCAGGTGATTTTTTGCACTACGGCTATTTTGATGATGTGAATATTCAACCAGAAGATATTTCTCTCAACCATATTTATAAAGCACAAGAAAACTATGGATGGCAGTTGGTAAATTTAATAAGCGACACACAAAATCCTGTTTTAGATATTGGTTGTGGTATGGGTGGTTTAATAAATTTGATGCAACAAAAAAACATTCCTGCCATTGCCCTCACTCCAGACAAAAATCAAGTACATCACATTCGTGAAAAATATACCAAAACGAAAGTTTTAGATTGCCGTTTTGAAGATATGCCTGCTGATGAATTTGCAAATTATTTTGGCACTGTGGTTACCTCAGAATCCTTGCAGTACTTAGATTTAAATAAAGCCTTTCCGCTTATTCAAAAGATATTAAAACAAGGTGGCAAGTGGGTAGCTTGCGATTATTTCAAAACTGCTAATCAAGGAGAAAAATCAGGGCATAATTGGGAACTATTTACTAAAAAGCTAGATGAGTTTGGTTTTGTAATTTCTTATCAAAGAGATATTACTGCTCACGTACTCCCCACCATTAACTATGTACATACATTAGCCACTCAGATAGGCATGCCTATTAAAGATTTTATTCTTGGAAAAATAGAAGTAAAAGCTCCTGGAATTTTCTATGCTCTTCAAGAATCACTTCCAGAAATAGATGCCAAAATTCAGAAGAATATTGACACCGTAAATCCGGAAATTTTCGCAACTAATAAGCGCTATGTTTTAATGGTAATAGAACGAAAAGAAATCTAAACTACATTTAACTATAAGTAGTATACCACTACCTAACTTAAATAGCTTTCCCTCCGCTAATAACTCTTAGAAGCACCGCTATTACTGCAATTACAAGTAGAACGTGAATTATTCCGCCTACATGAAAAGCAAAAAAACCAACTGCCCAACCGATTACTAAAAGAACTGCCAAAATATAAAGTAGATTAATCATGTTATTTGATTTTAGTTTTGAATTAAAAAATTTACAATGCAAAGTTGCAGTTACATGAGCGTATAATCATTACACAATTTTTCAAAAGAGTTACATGATTCACACATTACAAGACATCGTGTAATATTATCTTGCAAGCGCTCTTTTAATAATTTTCCTCTACATACTTATTCGGGTCAGGTGTATCTTGGTGTGAGTCATTGCTGTTTTTTTCAAATTCATTTTTGTCTTTATTATCTCTATAAATTAGCCATGCTAAGAAAAAAAGTAATAGCAATGAAACCATCATAAGCAGCCCAATTTGATAAAGCAGATTTGTCATAGTATAATTATTTTAGGGGGTGATGGATCTTCTTCTGCTGCTATGATTAACTCATGCGCCTTTGCCATTTCTTTCATTTCTTCACCAGATATTTGTTCCGCTCTAATCACATAATTATGAGCGTTTTCATTGGCAGTAACCAGTTCATTTAATTTCAAATGCATGGCTTGCGAAAAATGCGTAAAAGTTCGTTGAATAATGAAGAAGGAAAGAAAAGTGATAGCTATAATAATATGATAAATTCCTTCTACTAATGTGGTATGGTGCCAATCATGCACGCAAAACCAAACTATCACTAATACAACAGCAGCCATAAATACAATAGAGTTTCCAAAGAGCCTAAGTGCTGCATTTGCCATTCTTTCAAAGAGTGTCTCTATGGTAATATATAAACTCATTGTTGAGAATTAATTAATGATGATTCTAAAATGATAATGCTGCAAAGTTGACGACTGAGTCTTGTAAACTCTTACACTATTTTATAAATAAGTTACATTATTCACACATTCTTCTTCTTTGCCAAAATTTAAGCGTACTGTTGTTATGGAAAGTTTCCACCATATATCACTTTTCGTTCTTTTAAAAGAAAAAATGGACTCAAACTGCTATGAATAATTGAAACTCTATATCAAATACATGGTGAGCATTCGCTGCAAACTGGCAGTGAAAGATGTGCTGAGAAAACTCGGGTTACATTTTGTTTTGGTAGAACTAGGACAAGTTGATATTATGGAAAATATTTCGCCTGAAAAGCGAAACGAATTAAAGGAAGCTCTGCTCCTCTCAGGGCTTGAATTGATGGACGACAAAAGAGCCATGCTTATAGAGAAAATTAAAAATGTAACTATAGAAATGGTGCACTATGCAGATGAACTGCCTAAGACAAATTTCTCTGACTACTTAGCTGAAAAACTACACTACGACTATACCTACTTAGCCAATCTTTTTTCTGAAGTAACCGGTTCCACCATTGAGCACTTCATTATAGCTCACAAGATAGAACGGGTAAAAGAGTTGCTCATATACGATGAACTAAATCTCACACAAATTTCTTACAAATTAAACTACAGCAGCGTAGCGCATTTATCGAATCAATTTAAAAAAGTTACGGGTCTGTCCCCTTCTCACTTTAAGCAATTAAAAAACAAAAAAAGAAACCCTATTGAAGAATTGTAGGCAGAATGAGAGGATGTGAAAATTTGAGAATTGGAAATAAAAAATTAAGAATAGTGGAGTGATAAATTAATCGAAAACAAAAAATGAAAACTGCCAAAAAACTTGAATCGCAATATGCCAGAAGCCTTATAGAAGCAAGCCTTGATCCTTTGTTTACTATCAATACAGAAGGCAAAATTATGGATATGAACAATGCTTCTATCAATATTACTGGCGCTACTCGTGAGCAATTAATTGGCTCTGATTTCTTCGATTACTTCACCGACCCTGTAAAAGCTAAGGAAGGTTACAAAGAGGTGTTTGCCAAAGGGCATGTTTCGGATTTTCCACTTACTATGAAAGACCACAAACTCACAGATGTATTGTTTAATGGCTCAGAATATAAAGATGAGCAAGGCAATGTATTAGGAGTAGTGGTAGTAGCTCGTGATATTACAGACCAAAAAAGAATTTCGAGGGAATTAACTGAAGCAAAGGATTTTGCTGAGGTAGCAACAGGTTTAGCTGAAGAGGCAAAAGAAAAAGCAGAAGTAGCCGTGCAATTAGCAGAAGATTCAGTAAAAGCAAAGCAACAGTTTTTATCGAACATGAGCCATGAAATCAGGACTCCTATGAATGCCATTATTGGCTTTACAAAAGTAGTACTCAAGACAGAACTAACTGCTAAGCAAAGAGAATACCTAATGGCCATAAAAATGAGTGGTGATGCGCTAATTGTACTCATTAATGACATATTAGATTTAGCAAAAGTAGATGCTGGGAAAATGACATTTGAGCAAACTCCTTTCAAAATGGCAGCTTCTATTTCGGCTATGCTACACTTATTTGAAACCAAAATTCAAGAGAAAAATTTAGAGCTCATCAAAAAATACGATAGTAGTATTCCAGAAGTATTGGTAGGAGATTCTGTACGATTGCATCAGATAATTTTAAATCTGGTGAGCAATGCAGTAAAGTTTACTACCTCTGGCAATATCACTGTAGATGTACAGATGATACGTGAAGATGAAGAGAACGCACTAATACAATTTTCTGTTTCCGATACTGGGATGGGAATACCCGGAAATAAGTTGGATTCTATTTTTGAAAATTTCCAACAAGCATCTAGCAATACCTCCAGACTATACGGTGGCACAGGATTAGGGCTCGCTATTGTAAAACAATTAATAGAATCTCAACACGGAACCATACATGTAGAAAGCGAACTAGGAAAAGGGTCTAACTTTAGCTTTGAGCTAAAGTTTAAGAAAACAAAAGAAGCTGCTGAAATAGAAACGGGAACTGTAGAGCTAGATGCTGAAATGAAAAACATTAAAGTATTGGTAGTAGAAGATATTGCTCTCAATCAACTACTCATGAAAACACTTTTAGATGATTTTGGATTTGAACGGGATATAGCTGCCAATGGTAAAATAGCTATTGAAAAAATGCAAAAGAAATCATATGACATTATTTTAATGGATTTACAAATGCCTGAAATGAATGGGTTTGAAGCTACCGACTACATTCGCAAAACCATGCAATCTAAAGTACCCATTATTGCTTTAACAGCTGATGTAACAACCGTAGATTTAGCAAAATGCAAAGCAGTAGGCATGAATGACTACATAGCAAAACCAGTAGATGAAAAATTGTTGTACAATAAAATAATAAGCCTGGTAAAAAAGCCAGCGCCCCTTGCAGGAAATAAAGGAAGTGAACAAGATAACCGTGAGCGGGTGAAATATATAAATTTAGAATACCTTACGCATCGCACTAAATCAAATCCTGTGCTTATGGCGGAGATGATTTCACTTTATCTAGAACAGACTCCACCACTCGTACAAACTATGAAACAAAGTATGGAAGAGAAAGATTGGAAATCGCTTCACATGGCAGTGCATAAAATGATTCCATCTTTTTCGATTATGGGCATCAACAATGATTTTGAAATGATGGCTAAAAAAATTCAGGAATACGCCACTACTCAAGAGCAGACAGATGGTATTAGCGATTTAGTCTTACAACTAGAAAAGGTTTGCACACAGGCTTGTTCGGAACTACAAGAAGAGTTAACCACCATTCAACAGATGAGAAATGAAAAATGAAAAAATCAAATTGTTCTTAGTAGATGATGATGCCTTGTTTTTAAAGGCATTGGAAATTGAATTTTTAAATCGTGCTGATTTTCAAATTGAAACTTTTTCTACTGGTGAAGTTTGTATAGAAAATTTATCTCGCAATCCTGATGTAATCATTTTAGATTATCACTTAGACAGTATTTATGAAAATGCTATGAATGGACTGGAGACCTTAGATAAAATTAAACACTTTGATGCTACCATTCCCGTGATTATGCTTTCTTCTCAAGACAGAGTAGATGTAGCCATCAGTTGTATGCACCACCGCGCTTTTGACTATGTGGTAAAAAGTGAAACCGCATTCATGCGTCTACAAAAAATTATCACTTCCATCTTTCAATATAAAAAAATGGAGAAAGAATTGAACTGGTACATGGAGCGTATGTAACCGATAATCCATAAAAATTTTTTTGCTACTGTTTAATTCCACTTTTTCAAATCCTCATTTATAAAAGTGTGAATGATACAATTCTTAGTTGTAATTGTGTAACGCCAATAGGGGTTAATCCTACAATTTTGTATGGTACAATATTTCATGTATCAACTCAAAAAAATGAAACTTCATAACAACATTCAAAAACGAATATACCAACTAGCAGTAGTGGTATTAAGTGGCGTAGCTACAGCATCTTGCACCAGTCATACCCCAAAACTAGCGGGCAATACAAGCGATTCTGCAAAGCCTATAAATGAACAGAAATTTAATGCTAACAATGTGCAGGATGCCCAGTTTGTAGCAGACATGACAGAGCTAAATCTGCAAGTAATTCAATTGGCTCAATTGGCTCAACAAAAGAGTAAAGTCACAGCAGTAAAAGAATTAGGCAGAACAATATTAGATGCTCACACAAAATCTTTGAGAGAATTAAAAATACTTGCTACAAAAAAATCAATCACCATACCCAGTACCATAGCAGATACAGCCAAAGACTCCTATCATAAAATGAGTGATTTAACAGGCAACGATTTTGATAGAGAGTACTGTCGTTACACAGTTAGCGGGCACAGAGCATTAATAACACTCTTTGAAAAAGAAACTACAGAAGCTGTAGATCCAGATATCAAACAATGGGTAATAAAAACGCTTCCCGACCTCCGCATCCATCTAAACCATGCCATTGAATCAGAAAAAATAGTAACCATCAAAAAATAAAATCAACTTCTTATCCTAACCATACCAAATACGAATCATGAAAAAAATAATATCCATAATAGCTTTAGTTGTTCTTTCCATTACTACTTCTTCGGCTCAAGCGTGGGAGAAAAACACCCGTACTTTATCGCTTGGGTTTGGAGCATCCCAATTTTTTCACCTAGATAATTATTACTACAGCAGCTCAAATAATTTACGAAACTGGTATTCCCCTACTACTGGCCAACTAAATTTTCAAGGAGAGTTTGGTGTACATAAATATGTGGGTATAGGTTTCACAACAGGTATAGGAGGCAGAGCAGGATTGCTCTACGATTATGCAGGTGAAATTAATATACCCATAGGTATGCTTGTAAACTTTCACTTCTATCAATTAATAGCAGATAAAACTCAAAAAAACATACATGCCGATAAGTTGGATATCTATGCTGGGCTGGGCATTGGAAGTGGTGTAGCCATCACCTACTATAAAAATAGCACACGAGTTGTGCCGCTTGCATTTGGTGGATTGCATGCAGGTATTCGTTATTACTTTACACCCAAGGTAGGCTTGAATGGTGAAGTAGGCTGGGGTAAAAGCATTGTAAATGTTGGCTTTGTTTTCAAATTATAAAAGCTCAAAATTTCAATGTGCATGGGACTATTGTTACAATACCAAGCTGAAACAAAACACAGCAATTCTCGCAAAACTTTCTTTATCCTAAAATAAAATGAAATGGCAAAGCATCACAAAAAGCATCACCACCATGCTGAAGGATTAAAACTATTGGGTAGTCAAGAAGAGTTAATCAGCCTGCTGATTACTGATGAGGATGAAAATATCTGGGCGATAGACCAGCTAGTAAACGAAGGGCCTAAACACAAGCAGGTACTAAATGCTGTACTGCTAAATCGCTTATACAAACTGGTGCAAGTAATTGAAAAAAATACTGGTAGTATATTTACCATGCAGAAAGGATACGAGTGGGAAGTAGTTCAAAAAAATGAAAAATTTCTACCCATTCCATTGCCTTTAAATTTACTTCCTACAGTAGATAAAAAAATAGTAGCCGACAATATTTCAGAAGCACCCAGGCATGTGGCTTTAATGTATGCACTTATACTACAAGTTACAGAGTGGTCTATAAAAGCAGTAGCTAAAAAATAGACTACCGCTTACTTCCAAATTTGAAAACGCAGTTTAAATTTTTTCTGCTGAAGTAACGAGCGCCAGTCTATAAAAAGCAGCGCGAAAACCAGCAATAGTCCCAATACCAGCCCTACAATAGTTTTCCAATTTACGATTCCATGCAGTAAATCTTGTGTGTTATTCGCGGCATATTCGCCCATTAAAACGGCTGTCATATCGCTCAAAAATTTCCCTACAATAAAAGCCGGAAGAATATAATACGGTTTTATTTTTGCCATTCCTCCTGCTATAAAAAGGGGTGTGGTAGGCAATGGCAATAAAGAATAAACTAATATTCCCAGTTGGCTTTTCCAGCCTTTTTCTTTGAGTTTTTTCCCCAGGTATTGTACATCTTCATTCTTAGCAGGTTTAAATATTTCACCAGCTATCTTGGGAATATAAAGAGTTAAAATATACCTGCCTACTATGGAGCCAAAAACTCCAATTACAATTACTGCCCAAATATTTAAATCATAAACTATTTGCAACAAAATCATTACCACAAAAGCGGGTGGTAATGGAAAAGGTACAATATCTACTGCCATAGCTCCTAAAAACACCAAAAGATATTGCCACCACATCGTTTATGCTACTAATTTTACAGTTCCTCTAATCGCAGACAATTGTAATAAATGTTCTGCATATAATACTTTCCAAATTTGTTTGGTCACTCTGATGATGTCTATCCCTCCTTCATCTTGGATTACAATTTCTCTGTATGCAGAGCTCTTAGTTTTGTTCGTTGTTTTCATGTTGTTTACTTTATTAGTGAATGAATTTTCACCACATAAAGGTCAATAGTTTTGGCTCTAGTATTTTATACAATTCTATTTAAGAGTTGCATCATTCACAGAATGGCAGAAAGATATGGGTTACCTCCGCTGTATAAAAAAGCAATTTGAAATGAAGCAATTAGTGTTGGTTAGCCAATCAACAATAGCTTAGACACATTGGCACACGCTACAAGCATGCGCCAGCAGAGAAATTCTTCTTAGCATTTAAAGTTTTTCATCTTCCTCTGCCACAAATCCTTTCCATCGTTTCATATATTCTATAAAAGTAGGACTTAAATCTTGTTGTAATAAATGCTCCACTGTAAAGGGTGCTCGCAAAGGCTCCGTCAAATTTTCTTTTACTTGAGCAGGCCAATTAGCATGACCGATTGCCGCCATCCCGATGGCGGCAATATCGGCACCTAAGTCAATTACCTGTTCCGCTTCGGCACGGTTCCAGATTTTACCAGCTACCAAAATTGGGGTATCGGGAAGGGCTTCTCGGAAATAGGTAATCAGTGCTTTATCACTCTCTGGATATTTATCGGGTTTCTTAGCCGCTTCCCAGGGTGAAAGGTGAATATAATCGGCACCGTCCTGTACGAGTAGTTTGGAGAGCGCCACACTCTCATCAAAATCAATTCCCTCAAAACTATATTTATCTTCAGGAGATAATCGAACACCCACCAAAAATTCTTTTTTCACCACCGCTTTAATCTTTTGCAAAATGGTACGAAGCAAACGATTTCGGTTATCAAAATTGCCGCCCCATTCATCGGTGCGGTGATTGGTGGCAGTGCTTAAAAACTGATGAAGCAAATAACCATGTGCTCCGTGTAATTCTATACCATCAAAACCAGCCTGCTCGGCCCGTTGAGCAGCTGCTACAAAATCCTGTATCACCCTGCTGATATCTTCCAATGTGGCACCGCGAACAGATATGGGTGCTTTCGGGTGGGGTAAGATGTGCGCGCTGGCACTCCAGGGTTGTTTGCCTATAACATTTTCAGGACTACGGGCACCCCCGTGAAAAATTTGAACCACCGATAAGCTTCCATATTTTTGGATACCCGTAGCCAATCGCGTGAGCCCTTCTAAATGGATGTCATCATAAATACCCAGTTCCCCTTTCCAGCCTTGACCATCTGCTGATACATTGGCAGCACAAGTAATAATCATCCCAAAATTTTCTTTGGCTCTGCGAATCAGCCAATGATACTCATCATCACTGAGTGTACCATCCTCGTGGCTTTGCATATTGGTCATAGGTGCTAATGCAATTCGATTGGACATCACTTTCCCGGAAGTGGTAAAAGTAAAAGGGGTGAAAAGACGAGCTTGGCTCATGGTTATTTTTTTGATGTTTTACAAAGAAAGGAAATAGAGGAGAGCGAGTTGAATAATTGTCTTTTTATTCTAATTTAAAACTAGCTAAAATACTCCATGAAGCAAACAACCAGCATAGCTGATTAAAGTTGTAAACTATACTTATTTATACTCACAAGTTAAGCTTCGCTAAATTTGCGTGAGCGGGAAACTCAGGCATTACAAATGCCTTGATAAGACTTCGGAATTACAAATTTCCAAGAGCTGGTTCATTGTATAGGTTTAAAACCAATATAATATGGTAAATAACCTAACAAGTCGTGGGTTAAAACCTATATAATATCGTAAATAACCTAATAAGGCGTGGGTTAAAACTTATATAAATGGCATTCGAGTACCCATTTATGTTGGTTTTAAGCTAACAGGCAGGGGCTTAAAACCTAATTGAATGGGGTTTAAGCACCCATTTATATCGGTGAAAACCCAACAGCTGTTAGATTAAAACCTGAAAAATTCGGTAATAACCTACGAAATGGTATTTTGTATTTTTCCTTGGTCGGTGTTTTCACCGTACCATCCACTCAGTAGCAATACAGAGCTATGATACTTTGGAGAAAATGTTTCCTAATTAGACATGCCACATAACGATTCAAATATGCATCAAAGATTATTGTGTGTAGTAATGGAAGTAGTTAGCAAATTCCAACATTGCTGTAGGTTGAGATAACTATATCCTCTTTTTTTATTTTGCCCAGCTATTTCATACATTATTTTCCAATGCTTTTTCATTTCAAGTAAAGCAAAGAGGTAAGAATGCTTTGGGTCATACATATGAGTAGACTCACTACCTGCACCATTGAGTTCTATTATCTGAATATTTTTGCCTTCATTAAGTTCTTGCCAGGTGTGGTATTTAATATCAAACCTTCCATAATAAAAGCCCTCTATTTTTAAACTTATAGCATTAATAGTTTGAGTTAACTCAGGTGTGATTGAATGTGAATAATCATAAAAAGTAGCGCCTCTGGAATGATTCCCAATTTTAGAAAGACAGATACTTTCCCCTTTGGACAAAATCTGCCCCATCACTTCTTTTGAAGTGATTTTTAACGAATCTACATGGCCCTCATATCTACTGCTATCTAAGAGAATTTCCTCGACTCTTCTAACTCCATCCCCTATAATTTCGATTCCCTTTTTGTAAACTATCCCAGAAATAAAACCTTCTTTTTCATTGGGATAACGGCAATAAAATATACCACACTCTTCTGGTAAATCAATATAGTTTTGAATCACTACATCATACCATATTGTTTTCAAATGATTTTGAAGTTCCTCATAAGAAGATAGAAGAACAACGTTTTTCCCCCTGCATCCTAAATCTGGCTTTACAATCACCGGAAAGAATATACCTTGCTCTTCAAGTGTTCTTTGATTAATAAGAATACTTCCATTAAAGGAGTAAAAAATTGTATTGGGTTGTAATTCTTTTGGCAAGATTTTAGCCAACTCAATTTTTGACTCTAGAGACAATCCTCCATTTTTAATCCCAGGATTGGTAGCATTGAAAAAACCAAAAGACTTAGCTTTAAAACTCAAGTAGATATAATATGGACTCAAGGGCAAATACAAAGTCCACATGGGCCAATATTCCCAATGATAGAATCTATGAAAAGAATGCTGAAGCTTCCTAAATACCCTAGCCATTAATAAAAATTTTGCGTAGAGTTAATTGCTGCTTTGAAATATCATAGTACTTGTAAGTAGAAAGAGTAGAACCCATCGAAACTTGCGATACACTATAGGTTTTAGCCTCTCCTTCCCTATTCAAGAGAAATCCATTTTGATTTTCAAGACTAGGCAACGTGGTGTGCAATTCAAATAAAGAATCCGCATTCACTTCTATTTGCTGTTTCAAAAAAGTATCAAAAATTAATTCCCGCTCTTTTCTAATGGTGGCATTGTATAAAGTAACAGAAGAGAAAATGTATGCATCATTTTCATCTAATAACAATTGACTCTTCTCCTCACCATCCCATACAAAACGATACAATTCATCCTTTCCTAAAAATAGAATTTGAAAGGGTTCTATATCTGTCAAATCATATTCCTGAAAAGCATCTTTAAAATTTGGGCTCGAAAACAATTCGAGCAATACAATCCCTCTACTTTTCTTATAACTACTTTTGGGAATATGCATTTCAAATGCACCATTGAGCAATACTGCTACGCGACCTTCATTATCTGCGACCAACCAAGTCCCTTTAGCTTGCACATCGCGAGAATAATAAATCTCCAAAGCACCTATCTTCAACACTTCTGGTAAAGTGGAATTAGGTCTTGTGATTTTCTCATCTCTGTTGGAAGTAATAATTTTTTGCTTTCCAGTGTTTACATAGGTTACTGTACACATTCGGTGCGGTATAAAATAGTAGAAGGCGCTACGCCAAAATTATCGGTTAGTTTTTTATCAGTCATTAATTCTACAGCCACTTTTATGAGCGCTTGATGGTGAATACAATGTTCTAAATTATACATTAATTCACGGTAATAAGTTGTATTGATGGAAATCTTATTAGCCCCTAACAGATAGCTAGAAACAAGAAGTTTATCATCCCTATCGAGTGTTTTCAAAATTTCAGATACCGCTTCTTTTGCTTTGCCAAAATTAGTTTCAATAGCTTTGTCTCGTTTTCTTAAATCATAAGAAAACGTATTCAAATCATACCCTTCATTCAAACATTGAAATAGCTCAATGATATGTCTAGTATGTTGTCCAATGGTAGCATTTCGGAGGGCCTCACACGGCTTGTTGTAGAATGGAGTAAATAATTCTAATTCACTAATTAATTGTTCCAAAGTACCCTTTATTGTATCTATCATATATTTTAAAACTTCAAAATCTTAAAAACTTTTTCTTTTTCAATGAATATTAAAATGGATGAACATATCAAAGTAGTGATAGCTAATCCAAACAAAAATCCTCCATCATTCTGAATCACAATTCCGAAGATGAAAAGATGAGAAAGCAAAGCACCAGCCATTATCCCAAAAGCCAACAAAGCACCAAAGATGGAAGTACGAGGAATTAATATGAGTATGCTCGCAATTAATTCAGCAATGCCCGTACCTATTCTACCCCAAGGCTCTACATGCAATTGAGAAAAAATAAAAACAGATTCAGAAGCCCCAGTAAATTTAAAAAACAAGGTTTGCAACATGATAATAGCTGCTGTCAATTTCACTATCCAGATTAATAAATTAGAAATTTTCATGTAGTTAGGTTTAGTTTTTTATTTAAAAATATTTTTCCAGTTTTTATCTGCCTTCATTCTCAAATTAGATTCGTCTTTGTTCCAATCTTTTAAGGTATTATTAAAAAAGGCGTTGTAAAAAAGATAGAGCTTACCTTCAGTAATCTTAAATGTCTTAGGATCTACTTCTACCTTTTCTCCTTTGCTTCCCATAGCAAATGCGCACCAGCCACCATACTGCGGTTTGTATTTTTCAGGATTAATTACAAATAATTTTCTATTGGCTTCGGAGGCAAAATTATAAAACACCCCCTGTGACATTGCTCTAAAAGTTTCAGAGCCTTTTTGAGGATTTGAACCAGTAAAATAACTGACTGGGTCGTATCCACTCAGTGCTACTTTTTCGTCTAAATTAAAGTGTTTTAGAACCAAATCGGCACTCACGTTTTGTGCGAGCGAAAATTTAAAAACAACAAATAGTAATGCAATTGAAACAGTGATTTTTTTCATGATTAAGTATTTTGAGTAATAGTCGAACTTGAAAGAATAGCCTTACAACTTTTCTAAAATAAATATTGATACTCTAGTCCAATTGCAAATTCTCTTGTCAATCCATCGGGTCTTGTTTTCCGAACCACCAATGGCACACCCACCGATAGTTCTAGTGCATGTTTAGGTGTAAAATGATAAGATGTTAATAGATTTACATTGAGTGTAAAACCATCGGAACCTTGAATAGGTAATCGATTTCCAAAACCATCCAAATAAGTATCTTTTTGCAAATGATAAATGGCTAACAAATTGGGATTGATAACCCACCTTCTTTTAAATACTTGAAAAATATAACCTACTCGAAAAAGCACATCTGGTTTCCTTTCAAAGCCTACAGTAGTAGCAAACATGGAATCAACCCCTCCTTTACGAGTAAATGTATTTTGATTGAAATTTACAGTAGGCACTTGAACTGCTGCTTGAAAATAAAGATTTTTGAAACTATAATTTAATCCAGTTATGATATCAAAAGTAGCTATGCTACTCTGGTAGCCTAATGGCAATGCTGTTCCTTTGTATTTGCCGTTAGAAGTATTTAAGGGCAGTTTTACTCCCAGCACAGGAGTTACTCTATGCTTCTTATTTTTAATAGGTATATCATACGCCAAGGTACTAAACCAATCTCCTGCGCCAAAATTATTTCCCAATCTACCGTTCGCATTTTGGAGTGTAATTTTATTACTCCAAGAAAGATTTTTTTCAAGTTGTATTCTTAGTCCAATAGTGGGAGTAACAATATTCACTTTACCTTCTCCTAAACCATAAACTACACCGAGCTTTAATTCATACTTGAAAGAAACAGAGTCCTTCTTGAAGGACTTACTTTGATTCACAATCGAACAAAAACCCGCATCGCTACAGCCTTGTGCTACTATTTTTGTAGAAAAAAATATTGCTACTACGATTAAAATCGATGCCTTCATTTTAGTTTGCAACATATATTTTTTTTGAAAAGTTTAATTCTCCAAAACTGATTTGAATCACATAAATTCCGCTGGAAATATCAATCACTGAGATAGAATTTTTGCCTTGCAAATTTCCTGAAAGCACTACCGAACCGATTGCATTGAGTACTTTAAAAGTATAGTACTCATTATTTTTGGAATCGATAACAAAAGACGCTGCTGCTGGGTTTGGATAAATTTCAAATTCGCTTTTAAAAGACTCTTCTTTAACTCCCGCAACTATATTTTCTATCTTGGTAGAGATGCTAGATTGCAGAATACTTCCAGTCACACTATTGCGAAGTATGGCAACTGTTTTCATCCTACTTTTATTCCAAATACTTTTAGTGGCGGTGTTTTTAATTACTATCAAAGAGTCACCAACACTAAGCCCAGCAAGAGAAACTAACATTCCACTATCAGTAGTAATGGAGTTCCTTAAAACATTTATATGAAAAGTCTCACCATTCCCTCCATTCCCAAAAACAGTATCTTCTACCAATCCAACATACAAGGCAGTTGTAGAATTATCAACTGCATGCTTTTTAATAACAATGTTTGATTGAATAGAATCGGCTCCTAAAGCAAAAGTCTCTAAACGAATGCTGTAAGCAGTTTTCAATCCATAATAAGGTGAAAAAAGCGAGGGCAAATTTGTGTTACCCGAGGCTACTTGTCCATTAATTACAAACTGAGGAGTGCTGCCATATATTCCATAATAATTTGTTCGAGTATCATTTTGAATTTTATTTTGCTGACTCAAAAAACATGCGGTATAAGGCGAACTTGGATGAATAGAAAAGTAGGTCATACTCGGAAACGTATCTACACCCGACACTGCATTAAAATTATTGTAGAATCCAGGATTGCGAGAGGCACAAACACTGCATCTAGTATTCGTAAAATGTTCTACTACTGGAATTAATTCTACTTGAGCAGTAGCAAAATAAAATGTTGTAAGAAACAAACTAATTGTAACAAAAAACTGCTTCATGATATCGTTTTATGGCAAGTATAAAATCACACTTATCATAACTCAGTCGAAAACGAAATAGTTTCCTTACAAAACTTTAAAGATTATTTAAGTCTTTCTTCAAGTCGTTGTTTAAATTCAGCAGAAAGTTTAATGGTAGGATTATCCTTTTCGGATTTAAAATAGCTTGCAAGTGCTGAATCTATTTTCTCAGATTGAATTTTAAAATTTTTACAACACCTGCAAATAGTCAAATGAAAATTTATCTCTAAACGCTTTTGTAATGGCAACGAACTTAAATCCTTACCCTCTACTATGTAAGCTGTTACTTCTGCACAATTATTTAATATTTTATTTAAACTAAACATTGGTAGTCATTATTCCTTTTTTTTCTAAACACTTTCTGAGCAATATTTTTGAACGATATATTATAACCCAGTAGTTAGACGTAGTTAACTCATTTTCCTTACAAATAGTTTCTGTATCACTGTCATCCATATATTTAGCTATAAAAATTTGCCGAAGTTTAGTAGGCATGGTCATCAAACATTTGTTTAGGAAACCATAAAATTCTTCACTATATAAATAACTATCGGCAGCTTTTGAAAAATAATTGGGACCTATTTTTTCTTTCCATCTGCCATGATTATCTGGGTTGAAAAAAGAATCATCAAATTTTTGATTAGTAGCATCAATATAATCAGAGGAAGGCGTTTCTATTTTCTTCTTCCTATAAGAATCAATAATTTTATTCTTGAGTATACTAAAGAGCCATGTTTTTTCAGAACTTTCTCCTTTAAAGTTATCCTTACCAGCAAAAGCAGAAAGGAAAGTTTCTTGTACCAAATCCTCAGCTAATTCTCTACTTCCAGTTTTTATCATGGAATAACTAAACATACTATCGGCATATAATTTCACCCAATTGGCAGGTACTAAAAGGTTATTCATATTTCAAATATTATTCGAAATTAATTTTTTTGCTAAAACATAACATTAAAATTGAAAAAGTTTCTAGACATGTGAACTCCATCAGTAGTAAATACAAAGACTACACTGCTCTTCGGAATTTGTAATTACTAATCATTATCCTAGGATTTGTAGTGCTTCTTATCCATCCCAAGTAAATTAATCATAGCCCCATAATTTCTCATAGAAGAAAAAGAACAAGAAAAATAAAACCCATCATGCCTTTTTTTGAACAAAAATCCTAAAGTTAGAAATAGGGAGCTCGTTTTAGGAAGAAGCCCTGCAGAAGTTAGAAAAAAGCATGACGTTTTAGGAAGCATTAAAAGCCATACCCAATAGCGAGTTGAAGCATCAGCTTAACGGGTAACTTTGTTATATCAATAGCCGAATTAGAAGAAGGTTGAGAGACTTGATTAAAATAAGAACCCCAATTCTTTTTGTAGCCTATTCCATTCGTCACATCTATGTATACATGCTTCTTAATGCGTACTTGAAAACCAAATGCTGCACAAGCAAAAAAGTTATTGTAGGTAGCTTGATTAGCTGTAAAATTTTTCTGACGAATATCTATGTAGTTGTACGATAAATGAGGACCTACATAAAATCCCATAGGTGCTTTTAATTTTTTGAAAAAATAATAGCGATACGCTAATTGAAACCGCGCGCCATTCACAGAAAACTCTTTAAGATTAGAAGAACTCCCTCCCGAACTATTGGCAGAAGCTGATGCCATAGCTAAGATTAATGGGCTAGGGTAATTGTATGACAGTCCTACCAACAGCGATTGATTGTATGCCACCATTCGCTCATACAAAATTCTTAGTTCTCCATTAAACAATGCAGGGCCAATCAACCAAGAAATGGGACTGGCTTTTATCACATTCATTTGAAAGGGAATCTTAGTCACCTTAAACCCTTTGAAACCAGCCGTATCTTGCTCTTGAGTTGTCTTAGTTCGCTTAGTTCTACCTTCGCCAAATCCTTTAAATCCCATAGTATCTTGCTCCTGAGCGTAAAGCCCCAAAGACAAAAAAACTAAAACTGCTATGGTAAGTAGTTTGTTCAAAATTTATTTTAATATTTCTAACAATGCATTTTCTAACTGATCTCCACGTAAATTCTTCGCAATAATTTTTCCGTCTTTATCTAACAAAAACTGTGCAGGTATTCCACTCACACCGTAAGCCTTGGCTGGCATAGAACCCCATCCTTTTAAATCGCTTACATGGTTTTCCCAAAGCAATCCGTCTTGTGCTATGGCATCTTTCCATCTTCCTCCATCTTGATCTAAAGAAACACTAAATACTGTAAATCCTTTCGCTTTAAATTTGTTGTAAGCAGCTACCACATTGGGGTTCTCTCTTCTACAAGGACCACACCATGATGCCCAAAAATCAACCAAAACTACTTTGCCTCTTAAATCAGAAAGTTTCATGATTTTACCTGCTGGATTTGGGAAAGCTATATCTGGAGCTACAGCACCTATTTCTGTAGCTGCTTGCGATTTCTTTTGCAATTCAGCCGCTTGTAATTGTTGCTCTAACGCGGTGTATTGATCACGCATTTCCTTTGCATAAGTAGATTTAGGTAATTCTTTTTCCAGTCTTTTAATGATGGCTAAATTTTCTTGAGGATATTTATCCATACGTAAAAAACTAGTGAAATACAAAGCCACTAATGCATCTTTAGCCTCTGTTACTTTTTGTTTAATGCCACTTTCAAATGCAGCTCCCTTTGCTTGAAGTTCTAATGCATATTTCTGCAAAGTATCATTAGAAGCACCTGAGTTTTGAAGATTGGTGAACTCTTGATTCAATTTATTAATCTCCATTTGCTTACCAGCTATTGATTTCAATGCATCTTGAAACTCATTGCTAGAAGGTGGCCCTGTGAATTTATAATCAGTTGGATTGCCTACATTCAACTCGGCTGTATACTTTTGATTTTCGAGTAAAAGCACCCACATCTGATTATCAATCCGCAGACGATAAAAACCTTTTTCAGCTACACTCGATAGCTTAAACTTACCATCAGCACTTACTTTGGCAGTATCAATCACCGCTACACTTTGCAGATTTAATTTTTCTAGATAAACGGTTTTACCTCCACCATTTTTAGCAGTTCCATCTATCAAATATTTCTCACCTCCTGCACTGTTGCAAGAAATGAAAAAGCAAAACATAAAACTGAGCAATACTAATTTCTTCATATTTTTCTTGTTATCAGATTACTTTAATAATTCGTTTAAAATTTTAGTGGTCAGTTTTGGGTCTGCTTTTCCTTTAGAAGCTTTCATTACTTCGCCTACAAAAAGTCCCATCAATCCTACCTTTCCTGCTTTATATTCAGCTACTTTATCAGCAAAATTACTTAAAACTTTTTCTGCCAATTCTTTCAGCATCCCCTCATCAGAATTTTGTAACAGGTTTAATTCTTCTGCTATTTTTAGGGGCTCTTTATCTGGATGAGTAAGCATTTCAGGAAATATCCGTTGAGAGGCTACTGAGAAATTGGTTTTCCCTTCATCAATCAGTGCTATTAAACTTGACAATTTTTTAGGAGAAATTTTCAAATCAGTTATCTCCAAAGCATTCTCATTCAAATACGATTTTACAGGACCTAATAACCAGTTCGATGCAGCCTTGTAATTTTTTGTTTCCGTTAAAAGTTCGTTGAAATAAAAAGCCAAATCTTTATCATCTGTTATCACTTTTGCATCATAAGCTGGCAAACCAAAATCAGTAGTGTATTCCCGAATTAATTGGCTGGGAAGCTTAGGCATATTAGCTTTTACATCTGCTATGTAAGATTCCTTTAAAACTACTGGCGGCAAATCTGGTTCAGGAAAATAACGGTAATCATGCGCGTGTTCTTTCGACCTTTGTGTGAGCGTAATATTTTTTAACGCATCATATCCTCGTGTCTCTTGGTCTAATCTTTCGCCCTTCTCCATTAAATCTACCTGACGCTGAAACTCATACTCTATAGCCTTTTTGACATTGCGCATAGAGTTCATATTCTTTACTTCTACTCTATTATTTAAAATAGTTTCTCCTTTTAATCGAATAGAAATATTCGCATCACAGCGCATAGAACCTTCTTCCATATTGCCATCACAAATTTCTAAATAGCGCACCAGCTTTCGAATCTCAGTAAGGTATTGGTAAGCCTCATCGCCACTTCGCATATCGGGCTCCGAAACAATTTCAATCAAAGGAACACCAGCACGGTTCAAATCAACTAGGGTGAAATAAGGATCCATATCATGCGTACTTTTTCCAGCATCTTCTTCTAAGTGGATGCGGTGAATACGCACATGCTTTTCCTCTCCATTCACCTCAAAATTTATAAACCCATCATAACAGATAGGAGTCTTATCTTGCGTAATTTGATACCCTTTCGGCAAATCGGCATAGAAGTAATTCTTACGAGCAAACTGATTCTCTTCTCTTATCTTGCTATCGGTAGCCAATCCCATTTTCACGGCATATTCAATTGCTTTTTTATTCACTTTAGGTAAAGTTCCTGGATGCCCCAATGACAATGGACTCACCTGTGTATTAGGTCCAGCGCCATAAGCTGCCGAATCACCACAATACATTTTACTAAGCGTGGAAAGTTGCGCATGCACTTCCAACCCTACTACTACTTCATATTTATCGTAAACCGTGTTACTCATTTTCTATTGTAAATTACTTTTAATTTTTCCATAAAGTTAAACCGAAAGTTTGGATTTAACTTTTTCTATCACTTCTTGCAATCCCTCTGGCTGCGTACCTCCTGCCGATGCATAGAAAGGTTGGCCTCCACCGCCACCTTTTATAAGAGAAGAAAACTCTTTAATGAATGCACCTGCATTTAGATTCTTATCTTTTACTAAATGTTCGTCTATCATAATATGCAAAGCGGCTTTGCCACTCAGATTAGCACCTACTACAAATACAAAATTCTCAAACTCATTTTTCAAGGCATACATCAAATTCTTTACTGCATCATTAGAATTCAGCGCAACTATTTCTCCCAAGAAATTAATTCCATTAATGCTCACCACATTTGCTTTCATTTCATTTTTGAGATTCAAAATTTCCTTTTGCGAAAACACTTCTAATTCCTTTCTTAAGGAATCATTTTCTTTTACCAAAGTATCGGCTGCTTGTATAACATTCTTAGGATTATTAAAAATCTCGCTCACAGCAGTAAGGTCGTCTATTTTCTTATTTACAAAATCCAGTGCCTTTTTTCCAGTAACTGCTTCTACTCTACGAACTCCAGCCGCAGTTGAACTTTCAGAGGTTATCTTCAAAATTCCAATGGTACCCGTGGCAGGCACATGGCAGCCCCCACACAACTCGCTCGAATAATTTTTATCGAAGGTAATTACGCGAACAAACTCTCCATACTTTTCACCAAATAAAGCAGTCACACCCAAATCAATGGCTTGCTGAAATGGTACGTTTCGTTGTTCTTCCAAACGAATATTTTGCATAATTTTTTCGTTCACTATCTCTTCTACTTTTCTAATTTCCTCACCTGTCATTTTAGAAAAATGAGAAAAATCGAAACGCAAATATTCTGAATTTACGAGCGAGCCTTTTTGCTGCACATGATTCCCCAAAACCTGACGCAATGCAGCTTGCAATAGGTGCGTAGCCGAATGGTTTTTAATGGTATCGTTTCTTTTGCCTACATTAATCTTAGCAGTAACTTTTGCATCTAACTTAGCAGGAAGTTTTTTAGCAAAATGAATAATCAAATCATTCTCTTTCTTGGTATCCACCACCTCTATCTTTTCTCCTTCAAAATCTAGCAAACCAGTATCACCTACTTGCCCCCCGCTTTCTGCATAGAATGGGGTTTTGTTTAGCACCAATTGATACACCTCAGAATCTTTTGTTTTTACTTTTCGGTACTTAACTAATGCTGCTTGCAATTCATAAGAATCATATCCTAAAAACTCGGTACTCACCTCCTCTCCCACTACCGTCCAATCCGATTTTTCAGTAGCAGCAGCACTCTTGCCTTTCTCCTTTTGCAATTTCATTTCTACCTCAAAGCCTTTCTCATCAAAGCTCCAGCCTTTTTCTGCTGCTATTAGCTTGGTTAAATCTAATGGAAAACCATATGTATCGTACAATTCAAAAGCAATCTTTCCATCCATTTCTTTCAAGCTTTCTATTCTATTGATTCCATTCGCCAGTGTTCTTAAAAATGAAGCCTCTTCTTCTTGAATTACTTTTGCCACAAAATCTTTTTGAGCATTTAATTCTGGAAACACATCCACAAATTGTGCAGCCAATGCATTTACCATTTCATACATAAAGGGTTGTTCAAATCCTAGATAAGAATAACCATAACGAACTGCTCTACGCAAAATTCTACGAATCACGTAACCCGCACCGTTATTGGAAGGTAGCTGTCCATCAGCAATCGTAAAGGCAATAGTACGAATGTGATCGGCTACAACTCTTAGTGCAATATCTGTTTTTTGATGGGACGTTAAAACGCCTATCACTTTGCCATCTGCTGTAAGTTTAGGAGCAGTAAAATGATAATCAAATCCACTTTTCTTAGAGAGCAACTGAATAAGCGGTTGGAAAATATCGGTATCGTAATTACTCGTCTTCTTTTGAATGGCCACACACAAGCGCTCAAAGCCCATACCTGTGTCTACATGCTGATTTGCTAATTTAACCAAAGAGCCATCTGCTTTTCGCTCAAACTCCATAAATACATTGTTCCAAATTTCAATAACCTGCGGATGCGATGCATTTACCAAATCTTTACCATCTATAGCTTTGCGGTCTTCCTCACTTCTTAAATCTATGTGAATTTCAGAGCAAGGTCCACAAGGGCCCGTATCGCCCATTTCCCAGAAATTGTCTTTTTTATTTCCCTTCAAAATACGGTCTTCTGCTATCCATTTTTTCCATTCATCATACGCTTCTTGGTCAAATGCTAAGTTCTCTTTTACATCGCCCTCAAAAACGGTTACATACAATCTGTCTTCCGATAAGCCATAAACTTTTGTGAGTAATTCCCAGCTCCACTCAATAGCTTCCTTCTTGAAATAATCACCAAAGCTCCAGTTACCAAGCATTTCGAACATCGTGTGGTGGTAGGTATCTACTCCCACCTCTTCTAAATCATTGTGTTTACCGCTTACGCGCAAACATTTTTGAGTGTCGGCTATTCGCTTTTCAGGTGGCGTTTGATTTCCTAAAAAATAATCTTTAAAAGGAGCCATGCCTGAGTTTACAAACATGAGCGTAGGGTCGTTTTTTACAACTATAGGTGCCGAAGGAACTATCTTGTGGTTCTTACTTTTAAAAAATTCTAAAAAAGCATTTCGTATTTCGTGCGAAGTCATCATCTGTATCTGGAATTTCTGATTTTTGTGAATTGTATTAACTTAGTCTGCTATTTGTTTCTGAAAAGGGGGTAAAAATAGCATAAAATCAAGAAAACAAGATGGCTTTTAAAAAGGAAAAATATATATTCAACACTCATACTCTTAAGTACGAAAAAGCCGTAGTAAGTTGGGGCACCCGTATTTTCAGAGTATTTGCATTTATTTGTGCTTCGCTCGTTTTCTCCTTAATCATCTCTACTATTGCCTACTCTTTCTTTGATTCACCCAAAGAAAAAATTCTGCGCTCTGAATTGAACGGAATGAAAAACCAATATGAAGTGTTGGAACAAGAAACCTATCGCTTGGCAGATGTTTTAAATTCGCTACAATACCGCGATGCTAATATTTACCGCGTTATTTTTGAAAGTGACCCTATTACCAAATCTGCTTGGGAAGCAGGTTCTGGCGGTGTAAACAAGTACAAGCATTTAGAAAGGTACGACAATGCCGAGCTGATGATAGACATTTCTAAGAAAGTAGATAAGCTTAGAAAACAAATGGCTATTCAATCAAAATCGTACGATGAAATAGCCGAACTTATTAAAGGAAAAGAGCAAATGCTTTCTTCTATTCCATCTATTCAACCGGTTGCCAATAAAGACTTAGAGCGAATAGCATCGGGTTATGGAATGCGTATAGACCCCGTTTATAAAATTCCAAAATTCCATGCTGGTCTCGATTTTACAGCACCTACTGGTACCGATGTGTATGCCACAGGCGATGGAGTGGTAGAGTTGGTAGAGTTCAATTATGGCGGCTATGGCAATCAAATAATTGTAAACCACGGCTATGGTTACAGGACCCGTTATGGGCATTTATCCAAAGCAAAAGTTCGCATAGGACAGAAAGTAAAACGAGGCGAGATTATAGGGCTAGTGGGAAGTACAGGAAAATCAACTGGTCCCCACCTGCACTACGAGGTACTTAAAACAGGCGATGCTGTAAACCCAATTTATTTCTTCTATAACGATGTAACGGATGCTATGTTTGCTAAAATTGTTGACCGTTCACAAAACTCTGGACAGACGTTGGATTAGAAGTTAGAATTCAGAAGGCAGATAACAGAAACCAGAAGTCAGAAAACAGAAAATAAAAAATCAATCTCCGAACTACGAACTAAAAAACTTCCAACTATAAATGGCTTACAAAGAAAAAGAGATAGAAAAGATATATTTCTCCATAGGTGAGGTAAGCGAACTGTTGCAAATTAATGCATCGCAAATCCGCTATTGGGAAGGAGAATTTTCTGTTTTAAAACCCCGCAAAGACCGTAAAGGAAATAGACTTTTTGTAAAAGAAGATATAGAAACTATTAAACTCATTCAATATTTGGTAAAAGATAAAGGCTACACCCTAGAAGGCGCCAAAGCCAAGCTGAAAGGAGGTTTGGACGATGTACAACAAAAATTTAAAGTAATAGAGTCGCTCCAAAAAGTAAAAGGATTTTTGGAACAATTAAAAGAAGAATTATAATCTAAAACTCGTAGTTCCGCTTAGCTATATTCATACGCATTCCCAGCCCAAAATAGAAGGTGCTTTGATTTTCTAAAACCAACTTAGAGCTTTTTATACGGTACAAAATTTCCGCATCAAAATAGATATTGTGCCAAGGTTGGTAAGAGGTCAACAACTGAAAATAATTGATAGTCCCTTTAGCACCTTGCCCTATTTTATTTCCTAGCTCTCCATTGCTTCCAGCAGTTAAAATACCTACTGTATTGGCACCAGCAGAAGGTCTAAAAATATCGCCCCCATAGTTGGTTAATTTGCCTTCGGCATTTAAAGTATCATCACCCACTCTAGCTGTAAAGAATTTCAAATTCATAGCCAATTTAGGAATGGGCTGATAACGGAGATTAATAATAAATTCATAAAAATTAGCTCCCAGAGGGTGCGCCAATGCTTGATTGTAGTGCGTGTAGCTAATTTCGCCTGGGTGTGTGTAGGTGAATGGACGCACCATATTAAACTCTACTTGTGCATCTAAATTTGGCGCTAAATCTATGTACTTCAACCCTAACTGCAAACCAAATTTATTGGCCCACCAGCCACTGCCTTTAAAGAAATACTTGGTATTAAATTCATCTAAAACAAACTGCCCATACAAAGAAGCTCTACGAGCAATGTTGGCTTTAAAATCGCCACCCAGCAACACATTATCTGGGCTACCCAAAGCATGCTCCACCGAGCGATAGAAAATAATTGGATTCAAATATTGCAGTTCAAAATGATTGCTGCGCTTCATGATTACCGATTCAAAAATACCTACATCTAACCATCGAGCCATGCGAATATTCAAATGATGCACCGCCATATATTTCTTAGGCAAAAGCTGATCGGCACCTCTTAAATAGGGAGAAGTAAGCTCTGCAAAAATAGATTGGTAATTAAATCTCCAGTAACTGATATTTAATTTTAAAAACAAATAGGGCGCTGCATTATCCGATAAAATCAACGACCGCATTCCATTTCCTATAAAATGTTTATCGCGCCCAAATTGCAAGTTCACGTAGTTCAAAATATTGATATTCACATACCCTCTCGAATCAAAGAAATCTATACCATCATTGAACTTGAAGATTTTAGAAGAGTAGGTTTTAAAGTAGGCATCACCTGGAATAAAACGATAGGTGCCTCTACTGTATTTATCGGAAACATAGGAAAGAGGACGTGCAGAATTTCCTGTTACATTCAAATAAAAACTCAAAACCCTTTTTATGTTTCCCCTAAATTCTAAACCTACCGAGCGATCAAAAATAAAACGACCACCTTTAGATTCTGCGCCCACACTTACCGCTATCATGGGGTTGATGCGCAAATCGAACAATCCCTTTTTCTTAGAGCTCACATGAAAAAAACTGGCAGGCTCGCGATACAGTTTTTTAAACAAAGGGCGCTTGGTTTTGCTCTCCACACTATCCAGCCATTCTCCGTTTTCATCCATCAAATATTGTATTTGAAACTGACGAACTTTGTTCAGTTTTAAATTAGAGAAATGCATGGTTTCTGCCAGCTGAGCCACTTCTCCTCTCTTGTATTGTTTCACCGTAGTGTGTAACATGGGCAAAATTCTCCCATACTTTATATCAAAACGATCTACATAGCGATAACTATCGCCACCCAGTGGAATATATGTGCCTTGTGCCAATAAAAACAAGGTGCAGAACAAACTGCTAATAGCCAGTAATAATTTCTTCATGGAAGCAATTTCAGCAGGCAAGATAAAATTTTCTCACTTATCAGAAAAATAGCGGTTTTGCACTATATGTTTTGAGTTCTTATTTTACAGTTTGCAAAATGACGACCAAAGAAAAAACAGAGATAAAAAGCCAAATCACCACTCCTAATAGAAGTGGCTTGTAGCCCACATTTTGAATGGCAGTGCGTGTCATCCCTGCGCCTATCAAAAAGAGTGTGAGGATGAGTCCTCTCTTGGCTAGGAGCGCCAAATATGTACCTACTTCATGAAACGATGGTAGGTAAGTATTGATAAGCATAGCCAACACAAAAAAGAAAATGAAATAGGGAATGGTCACTTTGCTCTTGTCTTTTTTGAATACAAAGGAAAACAGAAGCGTTAGCGGAATAATCCACAAAGCTCTTTCCATTTTTACTACCGTTGCAATTTTTAGAGCCTCTTCTCCAAATTTTTGCGAAGCACCTACCACAGAACTGGTGTCATGAATGGCAATGGCAGCCCATATTCCAAACTGATGTTGTGAAAGATTTAAAAAATGCCCGATGCTTGGAAACATAAACAAAGCCACCGCATTTAAAATAAAAATAGTGCCTAAAGAGACAGAAATTTCTTCTTCCTGCGCATCTATTACAGGTGCCACTGCGGCAATAGCGCTCCCACCACAAATAGCAGTACCCGATGAAATTAACAGCCTTGTTTTGAATGGCACAGACAATAACTTTCCAATCAGCCATCCCAACGCCAGCGTGCTTATTATAGATATCAATGCAAATAAAAAACCCTCCTTGCCTGCTTTGGATGCTTCAAAAAGATTCATGCCGAAACCCAAACCAACTACCGAAAACTGCAATAAAAATTTAGTAACAGGAGCATTGTAAGACAAAAAAGGATGCTGAACTAATTGAGAGAAAACCAACCCCAGTAATAAGGCTATCGGTGGATCTACAAAACCAGATAGACATAAAACTACTAATAAAAAGAAAACAATTTTAGAGAAAATGGGAGACTCAATTTTCATTGATTTCTATAAATTTAAAACTTCAAACAATGCTACAACATTTTCCTTTTATAAAATCAAATTTTAGAGATTCACGCAACTTTCATGTGCAAACGATTGTTAAACTAGCTATAAGATGTAAGGAATATTCTATCCCTTTGTCTATTACTAGAAATAATCGAATATGAAACAATCTATTTTAATTTTAATGGTGGGGTTATTTGCTTTGCCATCTTGCGGACAAACTAACACCAAAGCTCAGAATACAAAAACAGAAAACAAAACGAACCCTATGGAATTTCCAATTAAAAAAACAGAGGAAGAATGGAGCAAACAACTTTCTTCAGAGCAATATTATGTGCTTCGCGAAAAAGGAACTGAACAACCTTTTACAGGAAAATTATTACTCACAAAAGATAAGGGAGTATACCTTTGTGCTGCCTGTGGAAATGAGTTGTTTACGAATGATATGAAATTTGATTCGCACTGTGGCTGGCCTAGTTTCGATAAAGAAATAAAAGGGGGCAAAATAAAAACGGTAGTAGATTCATCGCATGGAATGATTCGTACAGAAATTATGTGCGCTAACTGTGGCGGGCATTTAGGGCATCTTTTTGATGATGGGCCCACCGAGACAGGGTTGCGGTACTGCGTAAATTCGCTCTCATTGGAATTTACACCCGATAGTACGCAGAAGAAATAATTTTTTAGTACTACCGCAATTAAAGCACAAAAGTATATTTGCAGTGAATTTCTGATGTATGAAACTATTGTTGTGCTTAAATAGACTTTCTGATTTTGAAGTATTTCTAAATCACTTAGAAAGTGTTTCAAATTCAAAAATAGTTTCTGAACGAAATTCAGATAGTGCTAATTTCTTATTTTCTATCCACTATTTACTACACGAAATAGATATTTGCGAAACTGGTTTTGGCATAGCTCAAAGCAGTTATAAAATCACAAAAGCAATCTCGCAAAAAAAGTATCACCTGGCGCTCAAAGCTGGATTCTGCAATAGTTACAAGGCAGCACTAGAAATTGGTAATATCGTAAATGTAATAAAAGACAAAGCAGGTGATTCAGGAATTCAGACTGAAGATAGTTTTCAAGACTTGTACGATTTGCAGTTAAGCAACAAAGAATCGTTTCCCCATTTTAAGGGTGCTTTTATAAATATGAACAATAGCTACATGAATATTTTTCTTGATTTTAAAAAAGTAGTGGCTGTAACGGTAAATAATTATGCCAATAAAAACAGCTTTCAACTTAAAAAGGAAAAATATTTAGCAGATATTGAAACAATGGATGGGCTTGGGTTTGTGTACGCTTGCATGTACGAAAGACAACCCTTCTACCAGATAAACTGTGTGGAACGAAATTTAGAAACAGACACCACAAATTTTGATTTGGCAAAAGAGAAACTAAATTTGACCTTAATAGATATTCTACAAAAAATATAAAAGCTATGAAAAACAGATTAGAACAATTTCGCGCAAACAATAAGATACAGTCTGCTAAGTATAGAAAGTTGGTAAACAACAAATTTCTTTTTAAACTTTTCTTGATGAAGAGTTTGCCTATGGGATTTTTGGCGGGACTGTCTGTAAAATCTTGTGACGAAAAAAAATGCGAAATTACAGTTCCTTATAGATGGCTCAATCAAAATCCATTTAGCTCTACTTATTTTGCGGTACTAGCTATGGCAGCGGAAATGAGCAGCGGAATGATTTCGTTGATGCACACCAACAAATCGAACCCTTCTGTTTCTATGCTGGTAACAAAACTAGAAGCAGAGTTTATCAAAAAGGCAACTACCATTACTACATTTACTTGCGAAGAGGGAGATGCCATTCTCAAAACAATAGAAGAATCGGTTTTAACTGGAGAGGCTACCTCTATTGTGTGTAGTGCTGTTGGGCGTTCTTCTTCGGGCGAAATAGAAGCAAAATTTTTAGTCACCTGGAGTTTCAAGGCAAGAAAGCCAAAAGATTAATACAACCCGAATTTTTACAAATTAAAAAAGCGCACTGAAATTTCAGTGCGCTTTTTTATGATACAAACTTTAGATTACTTATTAATAATAACTCGGTGCGGAATAGGAGCTGAAATTCCATTTTGCTCAAAAGCTATTTTAATTTTTTCTTGTACTCCAAAATAAACATCCCAATAAGTAGCTGGGGTAGCAAAAGGACGAACCGCCAATGTCACCATTCCATCACCCATTTTTAAAACATTGGTAGATGGAGCTGGCTCTTTTAATACTTTTTCATCTGCTTCAAAAACAGCAGCAATCACTTGTCTTACTTTAGCAATATCGTTTTCTGGAGCTACTGCTACTACTAAATCTACCCTTAAATTTCCATGACGAGAATGATTAATAATAGTTCCATTAGAAACTGCGCCATTTGGTAAAATTGCAGTCTTGTTATCAGGCGTTAAAACTATGGTATTGAAAATTTGAATTTCCTTTACTTCTCCAAATTGACCTTGTGCTTCTATCAAATCGCCTACTTTGTATGGCTTAAATACCAAAGTCAAAACCCCACCTGCAAAATTAGAAAGTGACCCTTGCAAAGCCAAGCCTACAGCCAAACCTGCTGCACCCAATATGGCCACAAAAGAGGTGGTTTGAATGCCAAGCATACCTGCCACTGTTACGAGCAATAAAACTTTCAAACTCACACTTAATAAACTGGAAAGAAACGATTGTAGCGATATGTCTAAGCCTCTACGAACCATTGCTTTGGTAGCTAACTGTGCTACCCAATTGGTAATCCATAATCCGATAATAAAAACGAGTAGTGCTGAAAAAAGCATAGGGGCATAATGTAAACATGCTGCCATAGCTTTGTCTAAAAGGGGTTGTAAGTTTTCCATTGAAGATTGTTTTGGTTATAAAATTTTTCTCTCATAGCCAAAGATTGTGCCAAAGAAAAAACATTAGATTTTTTGAACACGTATCTCTTGGCGAACATTTCCTTTCAAGACACGAAGAATATAAGAGCCGGCAGGAATATCTGCTACATCGGTTATTGCTATTACTTGATAAGTTTCACCGCAAAGCGTAGCTGTATTTTCATAAACCCTTTTGCCCGACATATCTATCAACTGAAAAGTATAAGTAGCGGTAGAGGTATCTTGAACGAAGACATTCAATTGCTCTGAAAAAGGATTCGGAAAAACTCGAATCGTGCTTTTACTAGAGGAAGCCAAATCTGTGAATACTGAATCTTTGAGTAATTGGTATGCAATATTAAAATCAGGAATTCCGTAACCAAAACTTTCATTGGATTGATGATAAACATGCCCGCTCATTTTCACCGCTTGTAAAATTTCTATATTCTGTCTAGAAGGGAAAGCTCCTCTCAAACAGGCCACTGCACCCGCCATAATTGGACCCGAAAAGGAGGTACCATTTGCATAGCCTACTTGATTAGTTTCTTTGCCAATAGCAGCAGGATTTCCCTGTGCACAAACATCTGGTTTTACTTGACCTGAATAGTTAGGCCCCCGGCTGCTAAAACCAGCTATTTGTCTATCTCTTGTAACTGCACCCACTGCTAAAACGCTGTCTCCATCGGCAGGAGCTGCAATGTAATGCCAGCCTTTATCACCCTCATTGCCTGCACTATTCACCACTAACACCCCTAAACTAGCAGCCCTATTAGCAGCCTTTGTAATGGGTGTAGAATGCCCATTCATATCTGCGTATGAATGGCTCATAATCCCTAAATCAAAAGTGGTGTAACCAAGCGAAGTAGAAAAAACAGCTGCTCCTTTATTTTCCGCCACCTCCGATGCATATGCCCAATTGTACTCCTCCTGAATAGTTTCAGAAGCCTCGTTTTCTGTACGAAACAAAAGAAACCGTGCATGCGGTGCAGTACCTATCATTTTACCTGGAATATTAGCAGCTATACACGACCAAGCATAGGCTCCGTGCATATCGTTATCAAAAACATTTTGCTCATTTGAAACTACATCCCATTTGTATAAAACTCTTCCAGCCGCAAAAGTGCTGTCAAAAAAAATAGTAGAATCTGCATGATAAAAACCAGCATCAAACACTGCGACTATAACTGAATCACCCCAATATCCCCTACCATGTAGTGCATCTACTCGAATCATTTGGTTTTGGTTGGTGGCTGCCCCATATATGTCTGAGAACTTGAGCGTATCACAATCACAAGGCAACGCTCTGTTATTTTCTACTTCCTCTAATTTTTTATTTCTGTCTGCTTTGACTTTAGAATCAGAAAGTAATTCTTGTTTTAAAACAAAAGAGAATTTTTGTGTGAAATCAATAGCTGAATGATCAGGAATTTCTACTACCACCAAATTCATAAACTTGATGGAATACAAAATTTTTACACCAGTTTTTTCTATCGCTTGTAGATAACATTCAGATACTGGTAAATCAAGAGTAGTGGTTCCCATATGCTCACGCTTTCTTCTCTCTAAACACTCTTTGCTTAAAAAATTTTCTGGAGCATTAATTGAAAAAGTGCTGTTTGCTTTGTCTTTAAAATAAACAGCATAAGTTTCGGTAGCCTTTAGTTTTACAAAAGGAGAAATTAAAGTCAAAAACAAAATCAGTTTCTTCATTATTTACGATAAGAATTCACTCGCATACGAATTCTAAAACCTGTTACTTTATTAGGGTTATCCCACGATGAGGCAACATCTTGCTTATTCAAAATTTCCCATTCTTTGTAAACTAACCCTACGTTTTTTGCATAGACACAGTTGCTCAATCTTTTATTAATTAAATCTTCTTCCTCTACCTCTGAAACCGTGAGTGTAGAATCAAAAGACAAACCATTTATTGTTTTAGGAACATTTATTTCTGTATAATGATAATCCCATCCGCTATAGCTTTTCAATAAGCTACTATCATTAGCTACTATATAATTATTACCATTCCAGTGAGCATCTAAAGTGGGCGGGAAAACCAATTTCACAAACCTCAAATCATCCTCTACCCGTTCGTATGTCAATCTAGATTTGTAAGCGTACCACTTCCTGTCGAAATTCCAAGATTCTGTAACACCTTTTCGCTTATACCTTTCCAGCACATAATTTAATCTGCTTTGAGCATCATAAAAAGTATCCGCAATAATTTCCTTTACTTGATAGCTTTGTGTATCTCTAAATTGAGTAGGTTTTACATAATTAAAAAAGATAGAATCTACATCATAAATCACATAGTTACCCGTATCTACAGGCGCATAAGCATACTCAAAATTTAATGGATAGGTGTCTTTATCTTGCTTACAAGAAGCCAATGACAATAACCCTACGATTAAACACAAGCCAGCTATTTTTTTTAGGAGCATATCAACTTTTTTCTATGTTGAAGTTAGAAATAATTATACCACCACCTAATACATCGTTCCCTTCATAAAAGACGGCAGATTGTCCGGGAGCGATAGCAGTGACCATACTTCCGAACTCCACTTTAATTCTGTCTTCTCTCTGAAACAAAAGACTTTCAGCTCCGTCATGCTTATAACGAACCTTTGTAATAGCGGGCATTCCATCAGTAATAGCGTCATACTTTTGAAGGTTCAATTTACCTACCCACATACCATTTCTATCCAATTCATTTTCTTCTCCTAAAACAACCGTATTGGTATCGGGATTTATTTCTGTTACAAACATGGGCTTACCAAAAGCCATCCCTAAGCCCTTTCTTTGACCTATGGTAAAAAATGGATACCCTTCATGCTTTCCTAAAAAATTACCTTTGGTATCCACAAAACTACCTCCTTCCACAGAGGCTTCCAACTCAGGTCTTCTCCGTTTTAAAAAACCGCGATAATCGTTATCAGGAATAAAACATATTTCATAACTCTCACTCTTATTTGCTAAAGAAACATAACCCATATCTCTAGCCATTTGTTTAATATCGGCCTTTCTGTATTTCCCCATTGGAAACATTGTTCGGTTCAAACAAGACTGTGAAATTCCCCACAAAACATAGGATTGATCTTTGCTTTCGTCCAATCCTTTAGAGATAATGTGTCGGTTATTTTCTTCTCTAATTTGCGCATAGTGACCGGTAGCTATAAACTCACAATCCAAGGCATCGGCACGCTTTAAAAGCGCTTCCCATTTAATATGCGTATTACACAATACACAAGGGTTTGGAGTGCGACCTGCAATATATTCATCTACAAAATTATTGATTACATAATCTCCAAATTCTTCTCGAATATCAATTATGAAGTGGTTGAAATTCATATCCACTGCAACTTGTCGTGCATCATTTATAGAATCTAACGAACAACAGCCAGTTTCTTTTTTGCTTCCTCCCACTGCTGCATAGTCCCATGTTTTCATGGTAATTCCTACCACCTCATAACCTTGTTCGTGGAGCATAACAGCAGTTACTGTGCTATCAATTCCTCCACTCATGGCCACTAAAACTTTTCCTCTTTTACTCATGCTTCAAAGATAAACAGAAAAAGTTTAGATATATACCATTCAACATTCGTCACTCCTAAATTCAAAATTACAAATGTTGCATCTCAAGCAGCAGTGACCGCAGAGAAGCAGCCATTCTTTTGTAGCACCTACAGGAATCGAACCTGTATCTGAAGCTTCGGAGGCCTCCATTTTTCCATTAAACTAAGGTGCCAAAAGTTCTTAGCTCGTAGTAAACAATTAGTAGTAATAAGTCTTAAAACTACGAACCACCTTCTCCCAACTAATAGTCGTCCCTACAGGAATCGAACCTGTATCTAAAGTTTAGGAAACTTCTATTCTATCCGTTGAACTAAGGAACGATTTCTTTTCTCAGCCTGCGAATATAAAAAAAGCCCGAATCATTTCTGGTTCGGGCTTTTAAAAGAGTCTAGTTAAAATTATTCCACTACAAATTTCTTAGTAATATTTGCTCCACTTTGCATTTGTAAATTAGCAACATAAATTCCTTTGCTGAAGTTAGCAACAGAAATAGTAGTTGTTGTAGCAGCTACATTTTTAGTTTCTACTTCTCTTCCTAATTGATCAACTATACGAATAGTTCTAATTGGAGTTTCTGCTGTAATGTTTAAAACATTATTAGCAGGATTTGGATATAAAGAAATTTGAGATGCTTCTACTTCTTCTATACCAGTTGACAATCCTAACTCAAAGCAGGTAGGTGCACCCAAAAATACTGCTGATAAAGAATCTATTTCTTTGAAAATATTTACATCAGATTCCCATGGCACGTGATCTGCTCCTACGTATGTTTTCAAAACATTAGTAACACCTACTTTATCCAATCTAGGTTTCATTGCACCAGATCCAAACAAAGTAATGGTAGTAGCTAATGCACCATTACCAGTTAAAGCGTTTAATACATTATCGTAATCATAAGGCACTGTTTTATCAGCATCGCCATGAGCACTAAATACTTTCGGTTCACCTGCATTTATCCAAAAAGTATCTTTTACACCACCAGCGAAATTCAACACTCCACTAACTTTAGAAGAATATCCAGGATTTCCACTATTCCCATCTACTCCACCGTTGGTAGCAATTTGAGAGCGAATGTAAACAGGAGCCTCCAATGAATCATTCAAATAAGCTAAGTTAACAGCAGTAATAGCACCCGCGGAGTTTCCACCTACGTATACGGTATTGGTATCGGCTAAATATAAATTAGCACCAGCTGCATCTTTTCTAAAGAAACGCACTGCTGCCTTCATATCGCCCACAGCACGCATTACCGCTCCTGCAGCCACATTCGAGTCAGTCAAATTAAGTGTACTGGACTCTAAACGATAATTAATAGAAGCCGTTGTGTAACCTCTAGAAGCAAAACGTCTAGCTATTTCAGTAGAGGTATTTTCAGCTTTTGAACCTCCTGAAAATGAGCCACCATGTGCCATAATCAAAACAGGTCTTTTAGTTGCTGGAGAACCTATTGGGGTATAGATATCCATGGTAAGATTGTAAACTGTAGAATACGTAACATCTGCAGTTTTCTTCACGGGGTAGCACTGCGCATTAGCTGCTGATGCAGTAAGGAGCATGCCCGCGAATATTGCGTACATTTTTTTCATAATTTAATTTTGTTTAATGAATGAATAGTTGAAATTAATATAATTTAATGTTAAAGCAAGAATAAATTAATACTACTATTTTTTTAACGAATTACACTTCCATTTGACACATTAATCTTAGGAAAAACAAAGTGCAATTTTCCATTTTCATCTTCTGCAAGCAAAATCATTCCTTTTGATTCTATTCCTCTTATTTTTCTAGGAGCCAAATTGGCTACCACAGACACCTGCTGCCCTATCAACTCTTCTGGTTTAAAATGCGCTGCAATTCCTGAAACTATTGTACGAATCTCAAATCCTAAGTCCACAGAGAATTTCAAAAGTTTATCTGCTTTCTCCACCTTTTCGGCAGTTAAGATAGTGCCGAGTCGTAAATCTAATTTTGCAAAATCATCAAAAGTGATTTCAGGCTTTTGAGCTTCCACAACAGTTGCCAGTTGTGAGTTATCGGCTGCAAGTTGGTCGTTTGTCATTTGTCTATTGTCAGTTAATATTTGATTTTGTGAAGCAGAAAGTGTGTGTAATTTCTCTAACTGTTTTTCTATAATTTCGTCTTCTATTTTATCAAACAAAAGACTTGGTTCTGTTACTAAATGTCCTCCTAAAAGTAAGTCTTGTCGACCCGCATCTTTCCAAGATAATTGGCTGCCATCTATATTCAGCATTTCAAAAATTTTAGCAGCAGTAAAAGGCAAAAACGGTTCGCAAAGAATAGCCAAGTTTGCTATAATCTGAAGGCTATCATACAGTACTACTTTTGTTTCTTCTGGATTGGTTTTAAAAGTTTTCCAGGGCTCTTTATCGGTCAATAATTTATTCCCATGACGAGCTACATTCATCATCTCTGCCATAGCTTCGCGGAAACGATACAACTCTATAGATGCCGCAATTTTATCTCGCTGTTCGGTAATAAAATTTTGAAGATCAGAACAAGGTCCTGCTTGTGGTACTTCGCCCGCATAATATTTATGCGTCAATACTAGTACACGATTAATAAAATTACCTAAAATACCAACCAGTTCACTGTTGTTTTTTAACTGAAAATCTTTCCATGTAAACTCACTATCTTTTGTCTCGGGCATGTTTGAAATCAAGCAATAGCGGAGTGCATCGGGCTTATCGGGAAAATCAGCCAAGTAATCGTGCATTTCTACAGACCACTTTCTACTGGTACTCATTTTATCGCCTTCTAAATTTAAAAACTCATTGGCAGGAACATTATTAGCCAAAATATAATCTCCTTTTAAATGCAAAATCAAAGGGAAAATTATGCAGTGAAAAACAATATTATCTTTTCCCACAAAATGCAGCAGCTTAGTGTCCTTCTCTTGCCAATACAATTTCCAATCATCAGCTGAAGTAGGGGAAACTGGGGATGTAAGACGAGTGTAAGAAAACAGTTGTTCTCCAGATGCTCTTTCTTTAAATAATTGCTTGGTAGCAGATATGTAACCAATGGGCGCATCAAACCACACATATAACTTCTTCCCTGTTGCATCTTTAAGTGGCACATCAATTCCCCAAGCCAAATCACGAGTCATCGCACGAGGGTGCAAACCTCCATCTATCCATGATTTGCACTGTCCGTAGGTATTTATTTTCCAATCATCCTTATGGGATTCTAGAATATATTCTTTCAACCAATTCTCGTATTTATCGAGCGGCAAATACCAATGTTTGGTAGCTCGTAAAACAGGTGGAGCATCACTTAAAGTTGATTTAGGATTTATCAAATCAGAAGGGCTCAATGACTTACCACATTTCTCACATTGATCGCCATAAGCATGGTCATTTCCACAGTTGGGGCAGGTACCTATAATGTATCTATCTGCCAAAAAAGTATTTGCCTTTTCATCAAAATATTGCTCTGAAATTTCTTCCTGAAACAATCCCTTATTATAAATATCCGTAAAAAATTCTTGAGCCGTTTCGTGATGCAAAGGCTCACTGGTACGATGGTATACATCAAAAGAAATCCCTAATTTTTCAAAACATTCTTTTATAAGTGGGTGATATTTATCTACTATTTCCTTTGGAGTTGTATTTTCCTTTTTAGCCTGAATTTCAATAGCAGCACCATTTTCATCACTTCCACAAACAAAAATCACATCTTTTCTTTCGGCTCGTTTCAGTCGCACATAAATATCTGCAGGAATATATGCTCCTGCTAAATGCCCAATGTGTTTAGATCCATTCGCATAAGGCAAAGCAGAGGTGACTGTATATCTTTTTGGTTCATTCATAATACTGCGAAGTTGAATAATTCAATGAAAGCCACAAAGTCATAAAGAGTTTTATTTTTGTACAATGCTTTTACAACCACCCAATTTACAAAAAGGAGATGCGGTTATCATCCTTTCTACTGCCAGAAAAATTTCTGTTGATGAAATTCAAACAGCAATTAAAACCTTTACAGAGTGGGGATTAGAGGTTATTTTAGGTAAAACTATAGGACAAGAACAAAACCAATATGCGGGCTCTGATGAGCTTCGAAAAAATGATTTTCAGTTTGCCTTAGATACTCCCAAAATAAAAGCCATTATATGCGCTAAAGGGGGATATGGTACAGTTCGAATTTTAGACGAACTAGATTTTACTGCTTTTTTGAAGCATCCAAAATGGATAGTAGGTTTTAGCGATATCACCTATTTGCATACACATATCAATCATCAGCTGGGTGTACAAACACTGCACGCAGCTATGCCTTCTACCTTTGAAAAAAATACCACGGAGGCTATCGAAAGCCTCCGAACGTCTTTATTTGGAGAGAAAATAAATTTCGAAATTTCAGCCCATTCATTAAACAGAAAAGGAAAAGCCGAAGGCATTTTACTGGGTGGAAATTTATCTATTCTTTACAGTATTACTGGAACCAAATCTGGATTTAATACTGCTGGGAAAATTTTGTTTCTGGAAGATTTAGATGAGTACCTGTATCATGTAGATAGAATGATGATGAATCTTAAACGCTCAGGGAAATTGGAAAATTTAGCAGGACTTGTAGTAGGTGGAATGACCGAAATGAATGACAATGCTGTCCCGTTTGGAAAGAATGCCGAAGAAATAATTATGGAACATGTAGCAGAATATAATTACCCAGTTTGCTTTGGTTTTCCCGCAGGACATATTGCCGATAATCAAGCATTGATAATGGGAAGAAAAATGAAATTAGAAGTAGATGATGTTACTACAAAATTGTATTAACCTACAATCCTCAGTTCTTGCTGCTTCGAAATTTCAAAATCTCGAATTTCTATGAAAGCTTTTATAGGATCAATAGCTTTCCAAATGGCGCTTTGCAAAACCACTCCTTTAAACCCTACATTTTTAAAAAAATGAATTGTATCTAAACCTACGCCACCAATAGCACTCACAGGCATTTCGGTAATTTCTAATTTCTTCTCTAACTTAGCCAAATCCATTATAGGATTATTTATTTGAGCAGTAGCTTTTGCAAAAACAGGTCCCAGCAAATATTCATCTACCTGCTCCTTTTTATCTAATATAGAATGAAGCGAATGTGCCATTGCATATTTTTTGACACTCTTACCCTTCAAAATAAATTTTCTAAGAAAAATTTTAAAAATGTATTTCTTCCTCCATTCAGCATCTAAGTAAAGAGAGGAAATATTAAAGCGGTGAATCAAACTAAAATAAGAATGTAGTATCAATTTGGGATGATGCACCGCATCAATTTTCTCTATGAATTTAATGTACTCCTCTTTGGTATAGTCAGGCTTTCTAATGTGCAACTCATTAAGTCCCTCTCTAAAAAGCCGATTAATAATTTCGGTTTCGAACTTAAGTTCATACGGATTGGTGTAAGCAGCTATTTTCATAATGCCGATTTTTAAAATGAAAGTTTTAAATTCAATATTCTAGACTATTACCATAAATTGTGCCATTTAGAAAAAATGGATTTAGAAAAGTTCATATTGGTTTTTAACCTCATTTATGTAGTGCTCATTTCGCGCGAAATAAAATGGGGCTGGCTATTTGGTATTGCGGGTTCTGGGCTTTTTGTTGTCAGTAATATTGAACAAAACTTATATATGGACGCCTTTCTAAATTTTTATTACGTATTGGTGGGAATATATGGAGTTATGGCTTGGAACGCTCCTGACAAATCATTAGAAATTAATATATCTAGCTTACCAAATTTAAAATTACTTAAACTCCTTTTGGTTACTCTTTGCCTCGCCCTTTCTTTAGGTTATCTGTTTTCAAAATACACCAATAATGCACTCCCTTATTTAGATGCTACCATTACACTACTTAGCTTTTTAGCCACTTGGATGACTACCCGAAAATATTTAGAAAACTGGCTGCTGTGGATTGTTGCAGATGGTTTAGCCATTTATTTGTTTTATCAAAAACAAACTCCAGAGTATATCATTTTGTATGTCGTTTATACGCTTATGGCTACATACGGATTCTGGAATTGGAATAAGAAAATGAATATTAAAAAATGACAATTCAAATTGCCATCACAGGACCTGAGTCTACTGGAAAAAGTACACTTGCTCAAGATTTGGCACTTCATTTTAAAGCCTCCTGTTTAAAAGAATATGCTAGAGAGCATATTGCTTCCCTAGACAGAAAATACTCTTATGAAGATGTATTGATAATAGCAGAAAGAATGATAGAAGAAAGACATAAGATTTTAGACATAAGAAATCAGAAATCAGAAGTCAGAAGTCAGAAAAAAAATCGTGATTCTCAAATAACAAACAACTGGCAACCCTCAACAGACAATTCACCTACATCAGACTTCCTTTTCTTCGATACAGAACTCATTAACATAAAAATCTGGTTAGAATTTTATGAATGGAATGTGCCCAATTGGATTACTGAAAACATTATAAAAAATCCATTCGACCTATATTTACTAATGGATATAGACCTACCTTGGATACCTGACGAACAACGCGCTAATCCTAATGATAGAGCTTTTCTATTTCAAAAATTTGAAGATGAATTAAAAAAGATAAAAGCTAATTATGTTATCATAAATGGTACAGAAAATGAACGTTTTAAAAATGCAATAACTGCCATTAAAGATTATTCTAGACGAGTTTAGAGTAGCATTTACAAACAATAACTGCAATTAATTTTTTGAGTTTATATTTACCAAGTGATACTTCTACTCGTTTTAATAATCTATATTTTATGGCGCGATTTTTCGCCACAAAAAATAGTAGTTGCTAAAACCGATACTACATTAGGATTGTACGACCGCTCCCTTGTACCTAATCGCGGGCGCTTACAGGCATTGGGCTTTACAATATTAGGATTGTATGGTATTTCTGTTTTGTGCTTGTATTTGTTTTGGTATCGTAAAACCGTACGTACTGCTTTCCATTGGTTTGAAGATAAAGAAGAGTGGAATCAAATAGATAAAGCAGGGCATATTTTTGGAGGATACTTTCAAACCATCTGGGGTTATGAACTGCTTCGCTGGTGCGGGTTAAACAATAAAAAAGCAGCAATCATTGGTGCTATTTTAGGGACTTCTATCCAAAGCTCTATAGAAGCTATGGATGGCTATTCTGCTAAATGGGGAGCATCTTACAGCGATTTAGGAAGTAATTTTTTAGGCGCTATGATAGCAGCATCGCAATACCTTTTATGGGAAGAACAACGCATTCAGCTAAAGTTTTCTTACGAAGGAAACGATTACCCAAAGGGCGAATTAGCCGATAGAGCCGCAAATCTTTTTGGCACTGGTTATTTTGAAAGAGCATTAAAAGATTATAACAACATGACCTTGTGGGCGTCAATAAATCCCCATAAATTTTTTCCAGAAGTGTATCCTAAATGGATGAATGTAGCGGTAGGCTACAGCGCAGAAAATATGTATGGCGGGTTTCAAAATATTTGGATAGATAAAGAGGGCAAACGCCACGATAGAAGTGATTTGCCCCGTTTACGAGTATTGAATTTTTCTTTAGATGCCGACTTACCACAACTTAGCAATGGCAATAAAGCTGAACTCGGAATTTTTAAACTGCTAAATATTTTTAAAGTTCCGTTTCCTAGAGTACAACACAAATGGAAAGCTGGGCCTATACAAAATATGCCCGACCAGACTCCTACCCTGGGAGAAGGGTAACTATTATCCCTTTTTAGGAAATTCAAATGGTCGAATAATCAATCGGATATTGCGGTCGTAATTCAAATAATTCCATATCCAATTTATAAAAACAACTACTCGATTTCTAAAACCTACTATCGCCATCAAGTGCACAAACATCCAGGCTGCCCATCCTATAAAACCACCGAATTTTATCTTACCTACTTCCACCACAGCTTTATTTCTGCCAACAGTAGCCATAGAACCTTTATCGCTATAAACAAACGGTTTTAACTCTTTCTTCTCAATTAAATTTTGAATATTAACTGCAAGTAATTCTCCTTGCTGAATGGCTACTGGCGCTACCTGAGCATGACCTCTTGGCGTTTTTTCTGTAACCATACAGGCTACATCACCTATGGCAAAAATATTTTCATACCCCTTTACTTGACTAAATTCATTGGTGATAATTCGCTTACTGGGCGTTATAGATTCTGGATTAATTCCATCAATTAAAACACCTTTTACTCCTGCGGCCCAAATCAAATTAGAAGTAACCAAAGGCTTACCATCAGCAGTGTCTACATGCAAACCATCATATTTAGTCACCCTGGTGTTCAGCCAAACTTCCGCACCTAATTCCTTTAAATAATGTACCGCTTTGTTTCCATTTTCCTCCTGCATATTCTGTAAAATACAATCGCCCGACTCTACCAATATTACACGCATTCTTCTAAAATCGAGTTCTGGGTAATCATTTGGGAGCACATGCTTTTTCAATTCACATAAAGCCCCTGCTAGTTCTACCCCTGTAGGCCCCCCTCCTACCAGCACAAAATTCATGAGCGCATCTTTTTCTTTTTGGTCGGTTACCAACAATGCCTTTTCAAAATTTTGCAAAATCAACGAGCGTAAATTCAATGCCTCTACCACTGTTTTCATGGGCATACTTTTTTCCTCTAAACCTTCTATGTTAAAAAAGTTAGTAGTAGTGCCAGTAGCCAGCACTAAATAATCATAATTGCAAATTCCAATATTCGTTTCTAAGCGTTTCTCTTCCACATTTATTTTTTCCACTTTACCCATTCGAAAGTGAAAATTTTGTTGCCCCTTAAATATTTTACGAATAGGATATGCTATCGAATCAGCTTCTAAACCAGCTGTAGAAACCTGATACAACAATGGCTGAAAAGTGTGATAATTATTTTTATCTATTAAAACTACTTGTACATTTTTATCAGCTAATTCTTGTGCTAACTTCAATCCACCAAACCCACATCCTACAATCACTACACGCGGTTGACTTACTTCTGGAATATTAATTTTCATTTGCATTGCTTTCATGCAAAAGTATTCATTTAGGCATACAAAATGCTTACATTTTCATCTTCAAAAAAACAATTGCTGATTGCACTGCTTGCTAATCCACCATTTTTAGCATAGAAAAATAAAAAGAGGAACCTTTCCCAAAATTACTTTCGGCCCAAATAGTTCCACCATGCGATTCTACTATTTTCTTACAAATAGATAATCCCATACCAGTTCCTCCTGTTTCATCGGAGCTATTAAGGCGAGTTAATGGTTCAAATACATATTGTAATGAATCTGTAGGGATACCTCTACCATTATCTTTCACAACAAAAACAACTCTATCCTTTTCACTATAGGAAGTGATTTCAATATGAGGTAACCTGTTGGGGTCTTTATATTTTATAGCATTAGAGATTAAGTTTTGTATTAGCTGAAAGAGTAGCAATTTTTCTCCAAATGCCTTCGGCAATGTTTTTACTTCAAAAGTTGCTTGATTCTCTTCAATTTGTTTTCTTAGTTGAAACTCAGCAAGCTCTATCAGTTCGTTGATATTTACTTCCGTGAATTTCTTCTCAACAGTTGTCACCTGTGAAAAAGAAAGAATCTGGTTAATTAATTTATTTAAGTGATTTGAACTTGAATTAATAAAATCTAAGTATTGTAAGAGCTCTGCATCATTATCTTTCCCTTGAATTTTCCTTTTTATTAGCGAAATAAAACTTGAAATAGTCCGAAGCGGTTCTTTCAAATCGTGTGATACCACGTGTGCAAACTCTCTCAAATTTTCATTCTTTTGTTCTAATTCTTTTGTTCGCTTTTGAACTAAACTTTCTAATTCTAAATTGTGATTTTTAATAATCACATTATCAGCTTCTATCTTCTGAATCAATTCATCATTAAAACGAACCATTACATGCGCTATAAATGCAGAAAGATTAATAGCAGTTAAAGAAATAAGAAAGTAGGATATCATTTCTGTAGTAATGTTATCACTTCCATAGTGGCGAACAATTACTGCAAAGTGCAATATCAATACCACGCTAAAAATGAAGCCATATTTAAAATAATTTATAGAACGTAAGAAAAAAGAAATCATGAGTAACAGAGTACCTTCCAGCGCAAAAAGAGTAACATACAATCTCAAATAATGTACCGTTACTTCTTTATAATAATCTACTAAAATTCCATACAAAGAAACGGTAGTGATACACGTCCAAATAATGGTTACAAGCGCTTTTTGAATTTCATTTCTTTTAATCAAATACAATGAAAAAACAAAACCAAATACCCCTATTACATCTGCCGTATAATGAATAGTTCCCATACCACAAGAAAGGTGAATAAAAAGAACAGCAGCATAAAAAAGACAAAGACTGAGACTGACACTAACTGCGTAACTAACCCGTTTAAACTCTACATCAGGCAGTTCCAATTTGGGAACAAAATAGTCCATAATTTTACTCAACACAGCTCTTAGCATACACAATATTATGAAAGTTTTTACTTATATAAATTGATTAAAATCAATTCTTAAAATGATAAACACAGTAGGTTACCATTTTTTTTTTACTTTTAAAGACTAACTAAAAAACCATACCATTGAGTTTCGTATTGTTTGATACTACCAAGACGCGGCAAGATTTATTACCGCTCACTTTTATAAGGCCTATAGCAGATTGCAGAGTGGGTATTCTTACCATTCGCGAAAAATGGGAATTAGCATTAAATGCTAATTCTAGTTCACTTACAGAACCTTATCTTGCAATAAAATACCCCTATACTTTTAACCAAACAAATACGCTTTTTATAAATGGCGCTATACTCCCAAATACTTCTCTAATAGAAGCTATTAATTCGCTGAAAGAAGATGAAGTGCTAACAAAAGACCAACGAATTCTTGCATTTCGCACTGCAAAGGCTCAATTGAATTATGAAAATTTAGAAGCCATTGTACATTCATTTCACAAAGTTTTATTCGAAGAAGCTTTGCTGCAAATAAATTTTGCTTACGATATCTTTAAGCAAAATGGAGAAGCAATAGCTCAAGATTTCCAAATACTTACCAAAGGAAAAAAGTCTCAGCCCCTTAGTACTACCAATCAATTATTGGGCGATTTGTCGCAGCTTTTTATTGAGGAAGGTGCCTCTATTGAGTGCAGCATTTTAAACACCAAAACTGGTCCTATTTATATAGGTAAAGATGCCGAAATCATGGAGGGCAGCATTGTGCGCGGTCCATTTGCACTTTGTGATCACGCTGGTTTGAAAATGGCTGCTAAAATTTATGGTCCCACTACTATTGGTCCTCATTGCAAAGTAGGAGGAGAAGTGAATAACTGTGTTTTCTTTGCTTACAGCAACAAAGGGCACGATGGGTTTTTAGGTAATTCTGTAGTGGCAGAATGGTGTAATTTAGGCGCAGATACGAACACTTCCAATCTCAAAAATAATTATGGAGAAGTGGATGTATGGAATTACAGAGAAGCAAAATATGTAGAGACTGGCATGCAGTTTCATGGACTTGTAATGGGTGACCATGCTAAAGCGGGTATCAATACTATGTTTAACACTGGTACGGTGGTAGGCGTTTCCGCCAATATATTTGGAGGAGATTTCCCTCCAAAATTTATTCCTTCGTTTACATGGGGAGGCGCTAAATGGTTACGAACTTTCATTTTTGAAAAAGGATTGGAGGTAGCCGAAAAAATGATGGAGCGTAGAAATATCAAATTAACACAAGTTGATATTGACATACTAAAGGCAGTGTATGAGCAGGACGAAAAATTTAGAAAAGACAAATGAGAAATAGAATAGCAGCTGGAAATTGGAAAATGAACCTCACCGTAAAGGAGGGCTTACAATTGGCCACGGAAATAAAAAACAATTCAGGCAAAAACAATAATGCAAAAATCATTTTGTGTCCACCTTTTTTGCATCTAATGCCTTTAAAAGAACATTTAGGTGCAAGCAATCTATCATTAGGTGCGCAAAATTGTTGTGACCGGATTAATGGTGCATTTACAGGGGAAGTTTCTGTAAAAATGCTAGCAGATGTGGGAATAGAATACGTAATTATAGGACACAGCGAGCGCAGAATTTATTATCACGAATCAAATGAAGTGCTAAAAACCAAAATAGACGTAGCGTTAGAGTTCTCTTTAAAACCGATATTTTGCTGCGGTGAGCCACTAGAAATACGTATCGATAACAAACAAGAAAACTATGTACTGAGACAGCTGGAAGATAGTCTTTTCCACTTGAGCAGCGAACAGATAAAAAATACCATTATAGCCTACGAACCAATATGGGCAATAGGTACAGGAAAAAATGCAAGTGCACAAGAAGCACAAGATATGCATGCTTTTATACGTTCTAAGATAGAATTTCAATACGATAAAGAAACAGCAGAAAGCATTTCCATTTTGTATGGAGGAAGTGTAAAGGCAGATAACGCAGCAAGTATTTTTTCTATGCCCGATGTAGATGGAGGTTTAGTAGGTGGAGCATCGTTAAACGCTTCCGAATTTGTTTCCATTATTGCTGCTCTTTAAAACATGTTACTATGACTTACCAAGTTTATGAATTTTTTACATCACAAGAAGCTGAACAAAATCTGTTAATAGCAGTGCTGAGTGAAAATGGTTTCGATAGTTTTGAGGAAAACAACGATTCCTTGAAAGCCTATATTCCTGAATCTATTTTAGAAACCACCAATGTCATTGATTTGCTTAAAGAATATGGCTTAGATGAGATTGAATTTAAAGTTGAAAAACTAGAACAAAAAAACTGGAATGAAGAATGGGAGAAGAATTTTGAACCCGTAATTATAGCAGAAAAAGTAGGTATAAGAGCACCGTTTCATGCTCCTATGAGTCAGGAAATTGAATTAATTATTGAGCCTAAAATGTCTTTTGGTACAGGGCATCATCACACCACGGCTTTAATGGTTGAGCAAATGCTATCTATTGATTTTAAAGATAAATCGGTCTTAGATTTTGGTAGCGGTACAGGCGTATTGGCTATACTCGCCTCTAAATTAGGTGCTAGTAAAATAATAGCTATAGATAATGAAGAATGGGCTTATGAAAACTGTAAAGAAAATTCAAATAGAAACGATGTAGAAAATATAAATGCTATCCATGGTGATGATACACTTATCATAGAAGAACAATTTGACATTCTACTGGCTAATATCAATAGAAATGTGATTCTTAAAAACATAACACAATGGAGCAATTTGGTACTAAATGAAGGTATTTTAATGGTGAGTGGTATTTTACTAAGCGATGAAGCAGATATTCTCAACGCAGCACAACAGGCACAATTAAAGAACCCAATTATTTTAAGAAAAGAAGGCTGGCTAGCCATTTCATTTAAAAAATAAACAGCAATAATCTTATGAAAAAAATATTTTTTGCAATTCTTATTTTATCGGCTAGTGCATGTGTTCAAGCGCAAATGACCACTTCCTTTCCTTTAGAAAAAAATGATTTTGTGAAAGCCATGGATAATTTCATGAAGGCTAACAAACTCGAAAACTGTGAAATAATTGCAGATGAATTTCAGAAGTCTGTAAAGCAAGGAGAGTTAAATGATCAAATGTTAGAACAGGTCATAAAAACATCCAATACGATGGCTAATCGGGTGATGTCACCTTTCCCGTATTTCTATAATTATTTAACAGCCGTATTAGCATTTGCAAAAGCAAAAGGACCAGCTGACCAGTTTGCAACCTGGAATAACATCTGCCAGGAAGTAGCTAAAAACCAAAAAAAAGGAGACAACAAAGATTTTACAAAAATGATGGACTTCTCTGTAGCTCTTTTTTCGAAAGGTGCACTTTCAAGCTCTGCATCTAAAACATGGAAAGTAGAAAGTAAAGATTACAAATTAAGTATAGAGAATGGCAAGCCTGTATTACGTTTCCCGGTTTCTAGATTCTATGGGATTACCAATGGTGATACCGTTTCTATCAACAAAACATCAGGAGAATATTACCCCTTAGAAAACAAATGGTATGGAAAAGGAGGTATTGTAGACTGGTCTAAAGTAGGGCTTAGTCCCAATACTGTTTATGCAAACATTAAAAAAGATTACAGCATTGCATTGGATAATTTTAGTTACAAAATTGATTCTGTAGAATTTTTCCACAAAGAATTTTTCCAAACTTCGCTCAATGGAAGTTTTACTGACAAATTAGTGGCTGGCAATGATTCCTCTGCTTTGTATCCACGCTTTGACTCAAAAGATCAAAACATTACTATCAAAGAAATAGCTCCCAATGTGTCTTTCACAGGAGGTTTTAACTTATATGGAAGTAAAGTAATTGGGTACGGTACTCCTGATGAAAAAGCTTCTGTTACCTTCTTTTTGCGCGATAACAAAACAAAAATACTCACCGCTCGGTTCCTAAATTTTACGATTAAAAAAGGGGAAGAATTAAGTTCCACCAAAGCAGAAGTTTTTCTCTTTAATGGAGCGGATACCATTTACCATCCTGAGCTAACAATGATTTATAAAGTAGCAAAAAGGGACTTGAAATTATTAAGAGGTGAGACAAGTATTTCACGTTCTAAATTTTTAGATTCTTATCACAATCAAGAGTTTGATGTAGATGCTATTTTCTGGAATTTAGATTCTACTCGCTTACAATTAAAAACCTTGAACGGTGTGGGGCAGGTAGGCTCTAACTTTGAATCGAACAATTATTTCAGTAAAGAAAGGATACGTAAACTACAAGGTACTGCTTCTTATGAGCCACTTTCAGTTATAAAAAGACTCTATGAAAAAAATGGAACAAGGGAATTAAATGCATTAGATGTAGCAAGAGCATTAGACCCTAGTCTTAAAGAAGAACAAGCAAAAACATTGTTCTATCAATTGGTAGAAATGGGATTCATAAAATATGACGAACCCAATGGTATCATTACTATTCGTGACAAGATTATCAATTACGTAATGTCCAATGCAAAGAAAATAGACTATGATATTCTTCGTATTAAATCTGTTCCAAAAGACGGGGTCGATTATATTGATTTAAAAAACAACAATGTAGAATTAAAAGGAGTAGGTACGATTCCAATCAGTGATACTGCTAACGTTTTTGTTTTCCCAAAAGACAAATTTGTAAAAATTCAGAAAGACCGAAACATGGAGTTTAATGGAACTGTATACGCTGGTCGTATGGATTTTTTTGGCAACAATTACAAATTCAACTACGCTCCTTTCACTATGGATTTATCGGGCTTAGATTCCATGCGTATTAATATTCCAAATGGCGATAGATTAGATGAAAATGGGCAGCCAGTTTTAATGACTTTACGAACTAATATTGATGGAATTAAGGGATTGTTAGAAGTAGACGCCCCTATCAATAAGTCAGGCAGAGCCAGGCTTTTACAATTCCCTAAATTAACTAGTAGAGAAAAATCGTATGCTAGATATGACGATCCCAATATTGCAGGAAGAGCATATAAACGTGATGAATTTTATTTTGAAGTTGATCCATTTAAATTAGACAGTTTAAATACGTTTACACCTTCCGTAATTAATTGGAAAGGAAAATTAGTTTCAGGTGGAATTTTTCCAGATATTCCTGAGAGTATAAAAATTCTTCCAGACCTTTCTCTAGGTTTTAACAACACTACACCTCCGGCCGGACTTGCATTATACAAAGATGGCGGAAAATACCAAGGTGATATTGCATTGAATTTTAATGGCCTTTCAGGTAATGGAAAAATCAACCACCTCACCTCAGAATTTAGTTCTAAAGGAATTATGTTTTACCTCGATTCATTGAAAGCTGTAGCAGATACTTTTCATATTGCCAAAACTACAGAAGGGGTAAAAACACCAGAAGTTTCCAGCGCTGGAAATGTTGTTTATTGGAAGCCCAAAGCTGATAGTATGCTCATTCAAATGAAAGACAAACCATTTGCTATGTATGATAATCAAACTACGCTTAAGGGCAACCTAATGCTCACTAGCAAAGGACTAAAAGGAAATGGATTGCTCGACTGGGCAGAGGCTAATCTTGCTTCTAAAGATTTTAAATTTAAGACAGATGATATGTCGGCAGATACATCAGAGTTAAATATCAAATCAACTTTTGGTGATAAAGTAACTTTTAAAACTCCCAATGTACAAGCGAAGATTGATTTCAAAAATCACATTGGAGATTTCAAATCAAATTTAGCCAACAACCCTACTGACTTTGCTTACAATCAATACAAAACTAATATCACAGAATTTAAATGGGATATAGATAAAAAGATTTTAGATTTTAAAGCACCCGCTGGTGGCAAAGGAGAATATTTTACTTCTACCCGTGAAAGCCAGATGGGGCTTCAATTTTTAGGAAAACGTGCTACTTACAATTTAGCAACATCGGTACTAAAAGTAGAGCAGGTTTCAGAAATAATTGTAGCAGATGCTCGCGTCATTCCTGATAGCGGAATAGTTATTATTCAAGGTGAAGCGAAGATGGATCAACTTAAAAACGCAACTATTTTGGTAGACACTTTGACGGCAAAACATAAAATAGAAAAATGTACAGTAGATATCATCAGCAAAGCAGAATTAAGAGGAAGTGGTGAATACAAATACTCTACCAAAGATCACCCTAACCAACTTATTACATTTAATGAGATAAAATGTACTAAAGAGGTAGTAGGGACTACGCGCAAAAATCAATTTATAGATTGGAGTTTGGTAGCAAAAGGTACTATTGAAGAGAAAGCTAAATTCTTTTTATACCCAGATGTAAGCTACAAAGGCGATGCATTTTTGTATGGAAGAAATCCCGATTTGTTTTTTAAAGGTTTTGCAAAAATAAATTTCAAAAATCCAAATGTAAATACTTCTGATTTCACTATAGCAGATGATGCCAATCCTGATAATATGATTATCCATTTTGACACTACTGCAAAATCGAGTGAACACCTGCCTGTGAATGCTGGCATTAATTACAACAAATCGCTAGAGAGTCCGGGTATATATACCAATGTAATGGGCACACGCCAAAACCCAACTGATATTTCTATTTTCAAGGCAGCAGGAATTATTGTAAAAAATCTAACCATAGGGGAATATTCTATAGGCAACGAAGACCGAATTAATAATGGTTCATTGCGTGGAAATATTTTAAAGTACAACGATGAAAAAGGAATAGTAAAAGGGGAAGGAAACCTAAATTTAGGTGCAGATTTTGGACTTATAAAAACAGTAGCTGCTGGAACTTTTGAAAATGATTTAGCAAAAAAATCTTACCAATTCAATCTCACGTTTGGTTTGGATATGCGCACCGAGAACAAAGCCTTAGAGGAAAAGTTACAAACTATCATGTTCAATGACAATACCGATTTGAACGATATTTCGTACGAATCTGATAAATTTAAAATGGCTTTAAAAAACCTTTCAGATGACAAGATAGATGATAAATTACTTAAAGAATTCGAAACTAATCAAATCTTCAAAAGACCAAAAGCTCTTACCCAATATCTCGTATTTTCGGATGTAAATTTTGTATATGACCCTACTGATGTAACGATTCGTTCTTATGGGAAAATAGGGTTGGCATTTGTGGGAGAAAGAGCTATTCACAAAAGATTAGAAGGCTACATTGAAATAGGATTGAGACCTGGTGCCGATTATTTCAACATCTACTTAAAGACTGGAGCGAATGAATGGTTCTTTTTTGAATACCGCCCTGGTATACTTGGCTTAGTTTCTTCGTATGATGATTTCAATAGAATTATTGGATCGTTAGATGCTACAAAAAGAGTGGTTAAAGGAGATAACAATCGCTTCTACACTTATGGGATTGGATCTACCATTAACAAATCTACCTTTACCGATGCCATGAAAGAAAAAGTAAATCCATTATTACCTGCAGAAAAGAGTAAACCTAAACCAGTGGTAGTGCCTAAAGATTCTACGAATAAAACAGTGGCTCCTTCTGCACCAAAAACAGAGCCTGAAAAGATAGCCCCTGAAAAGAAAGAAGAGACAACCCCAACAGCACCTGAGAAAAAAGCAGAACAAGCTCCTCCACAAAGTGCACAAGAAAGAAGAGCTGAAGCAATGCGTAAAAAAGCAGGACAAACAGAACAAAAACCAGATGCACCTATAGCACCTTTTGTAACTCCAGATTCGACTAAACAAATTGTTCCAGTCATACCGGTAACAACACCTAACGATACCATAAAAAAACAAACTGCACCGACAGTTGCACCTACGCCATCTGCTACCGACACAATTAAAAAACCAATAGAAATTCCTGTTGTACCTATTGACACTACACAGAAAAAATAGTCATGAAAAGCGTATTAGTATTAGGGGCTGGGGGATTTATAGGAAATCATTTAGTAAAAAAACTAAAGCGGGAAGGGTATTTTGTAAGAGCTGCTGATTTCAAACTTCCTGAATTTTCAAAAAGCGAAGCTGATGAATTTTTACTAGGTGATCTTCGCGATTTAAAATTCATGAAGGAAGTATACAATCAAGCCTTTGATAGAATTTATCAACTAGCTGCTGATATGGGAGGTGCTGGATATATTTTTACAGGGTTGCACGATGCCGATATCATGACCAACTCCTTACAGATAAACTTGAATCTTCTCTACTGCGCTAAGGAAATAAAAAGCGGAATACACTTTTTTGCCTCTTCAGCATGCATCTATCCCGATACCAATCACAGCTATGAAGAAACGCTTGCCTACCCAGCTATGCCTGACAGTGAATATGGTTGGGAAAAGTTAATGAGTGAGCGTTTGTATCAAGCTCATGCCCGTAACTATGGATTACATGTGCGTATAGGAAGGCTGCATAATATTTTTGGAACAGAGGGTATTTTTGATGGCGGAAAAGAAAAAGCCATAGCGGCCATTTGCAGAAAAGTAGCGCAATCAAAAGACGGTGAGACCATAGAAATTTGGGGAGATGGAAAACAACAACGAAGTTTTCTTTATATAGATGAATGTTTGGAGGGTATAGAAAAACTAGTACAATCAAACTTAGAAATACCCGTAAACATTGGCTCTGATGAAGTCGTATCCATTCAAGATTTAACTGAATTGATTATCACAATTGCAAATAAAGAATTGAAAATTAAAAATATTTCAGGCCCCACAGGCGTGCTGACACGCACATCTCACAATGCTCTTATACTAAAAGAAATAAACTGGGCTCCTAATTATCCTTTAAAAAAAGGAGTAGAGAAAACATATGAATGGATAGCTCAACAGATTATTAAAAAATCGATCTAAATTCTATTTTACTTTTTGCTTTATTTTCTGCTACTTTAGAAAATGAATTTGAATGATTTTATCAGCAATTTTTCGAACTGCTTTAACAGAACTCCTGCCACTGATATAAAAGCAGAAACTGAGTTTAAAAAAATAAATGAATGGAGTTCTATTTTAGCGCTTATTGTAATAGCCATGGTAGATAGTGATTATCAAAAAGTTTTAACCGCAGATGATATTCGCAATGCTACTACAGTACAAGACATTTATGAGCTTTTAATAAAAAAATAAGATGGCTATTTTCAGCATTTCTAATGTTTGTTTTGCTGGAGTTAGCGTATGTGTACCTGCTAATACAGAAGATAATTTACGGTCTAATTTAATTCCAGAAAAAGACAGAAATTCTTTTGTAGAAACGATTGGAATAAGATTTCGAAGAGTTGTAAAAAACGATGTAACTGCTGCCGATTTGTGTTTCACCGCAGCTCAAAAATTAATCCAAGATTTAAAATGGAAAACAGAAGAAATTAATCTTCTCATTTTTATATCACAAACTCCAGATTATTTAATACCCAACACTTCCTCTATTTTACAAAACCGCTTAGGTCTTTCTAAAAATTGCATCGCATTTGATATCAATTTAGGATGCTCTGGCTATGTATACGGTTTATCTGTTGCTGCTTCCCTTTTACAAAATATACCAAATGGAAAAGCACTACTTCTTGTAGGAGATTGCTCTACATCTGTAATTTCTAAAAACGATAAAAGCACATGGCCACTCTTTAGTGATGCAGGTTCTAGCACAGCTCTTGAAAATAAAAACGACAATGAATGGCATTTTAATTTACAAACCGATGGAAGCAATTATCAAGATATTATGATAAAAGCTGGAGGTATGAAAAACAAAATAACTACTTCGTCTTTAATAGAAAAAGAAATAGAAGAAGGTATCTGCAGAAATGATTTGCAAATGAAATTGGATGGAGCTAAAATTTTCAATTTTGCTTTGAGAGAAGTGGCAAAAAACTTGGAAGAATTAATCGCAAAAAAAAATATTTCAAAACAAAATATTGACTTTACCATCTTCCATCAAGCCAACAAATTAATGCTAGAGAGCGTTCGAAAAAAATTAAATTTCCCTAGCAACCAAACTCCTTATTCACTCTATGAATTTGGCAATTCCAGCTCTGCATCTATCCCCCTAACAATAGCAACAAAATTGAGAACAGAAATGACCGAGAAAAAGTTAAATTTGTTATTAAGCGGTTTTGGAGTTGGGCTATCTTGGGGGAGTGTATTTCTACAAACAGAGAGTTGTATTTGCCCTCCTATCATTGAAATATAGCCACATCTTTCCGCGTGAAATATAGATATGCAGCAAGCCAGTTATTCAATTGTAGTACCCGTATACAACAGTGCCAAAACACTGGAGGGACTTTGTGCAAGATTGGTACAAACATTTATTTCAAATGGAATTTCATTCGAAATAATTCTGGTAAATGACAACAGCACGGACAATAGTTGGGATGTAATAAAAAGAATTAAAAGCAATTCATCTGACAACATTACAGCTGTAAATTTGAGCCAAAACTTTGGCCAACACAAAGCGCTACTATGCGGCTTTCAACAAACAACGGGTGATTATGTAGTCACTATAGACGATGACCTTCAATATTTTCCTGAAGATATCCAACAACTCATAGAGGAGCAAAAGAAAAGCAATGCAGATGTGGTTTACGGCATCTATGAAAACAAAAAACACGCTGCATGGCGAAATGCTGGAAGCACTATAATTGCAAAACTATTCCGACACTTTGCGAGTATGCCAGTGAAAGGCTCTTCATTTAAGTTAATCTCCAAAGAGATTATTAATCAAATAAAAAACTACAACCAGCCATTTGTATTTTTAGATGAAATCATAGCATGGCATAGCAGTAACACTTCCTTCACAAGTATACGTCATGAAGAACGCAAAGAAGGCACATCAGGATACACTCTTTTCAAATTAACAAAATACTCTTTTCAAATAATTGTTAGCTACACTACTCTCCCACTCCGCATTATCACTTGGTTTGGCCTTCTTGCCTTTTTAGTTTGCTTAGGCTTTGTAATTTATTTCGTTTATATGAAATATACTTATGGTGCTGAACTAGGGTTTACAACGCTCATTGTTTCTATTTTTATGTCCACAGGTCTTATACTTTTTTCGATAGGCATTATTGGAGAATATATCAGCAGGCTTTTTATGATACAAACTCAAAAGCCCCTTTTTATCATTAAAGAAATATTGAAGTGATTATTACTCGCTATGGCATATCTTTAGAGAGAATGACTGCCGAACATGCAGAGATGGTGAGGCTTTGGAGAAACGACCCTAAAATACAACAACACATGTTTTTCAAAAATGAAATCACTTCCAAAATGCAAGAGGAGTGGTTTCAATCTGTTGATAATGATCAAAATTTTTATTTCCTCATTCATCATTTAGATAAAGCTGTTGGTCTAATTAATATCTCGTCCGTAGACTGGGAAAACAATTCCGCTTTTGCGGGCTTGTTTATAGCCGATAGCAGCTATTGGGGTACAGATGTTCCAGTGAGGGCTTCACTATGTTTATTAGATATTTTCTTTGCATTCACTTCAATTCAAAATATTTATGCAAAAGTGAGAGATTCTAATTTGGCTGCTTATCAATACAACACAGCATTGGGTTTTCAGCGAAATAAAAAAATAGAATTTGGTTTAGGTTATGAGTTTGTACTCTCTAAAAACAATTTCTTTTCTACTACCGAAAAACTTAGAAAAGCTTCCGCTAGAATTTTTGGAACGAACACTACTTTTAAATTTGGAGAAAAAGGGTATGAGTCCTATTTTAAAACACAACTACAACAAAGAATTACTTCCATTCCCAAAAACGAGCTACCAGTTGGATTTGAAGAGATTTCAATTCTATAAAACCCACTTATTTAGAAAGTATTCTCCATCGAATTTCATCTGATAGCATTTTACATTTCCTGCCGAAATCCTTCCCTTCCAAATCAGCCATAAGTGCTGTGGAGTAACAAGGATTCAGCATCCATTTAAACATTCTCTTATAAAATGGTAACGATGAATAGGGGAATTTATGAAGAGCTAGATGAGGCAGCAAAAACGGTTTTATATTTTTCTCATAGACTGTCCTATTGTGCCAATAGTATTCTTGCTCTATAGGTGGCATTACTTCCATACCAATATGAAAAGTAAGATGCAAATTATCAGCATGTTTTAAGTTCGTAGCAAAAGCGATTAAATTATGCAAAAGACTCACTTCTATGAAAGGAACACCAATACAAATGTCATCTAAAATCATTTTTGGAAACAACGACCTGTGGAACACAAAACAATCGTAACCAGGATGCGAACCTCCAATGCTAGCATACATTTGAGGAAGTTGAGTAATTTGATTAAAGTCCTTAGAAATTCTTCTTCTATTAATTAAAATGGCATCGTTTCCTTCGGCTATAAACGATGCAACTGTTTCGTAAAAAGAAGGCATTAATGCTATATCTGAGTTCGTATAAATAAGCCAATCTGCAGATGAATTATCAAAAGCACTTTGCAAAATATCTTTGATAAAAGGCAACTTTCTTTTCACCTTAAAATCTGTACAATCTAATACAGACCTTTCTAAATCTGGAAGCTTAGAAAAATAACTAGGTATTATTTCATGGTCTTCGCTAAAAGAAACAGACAATAACTCTACCTCCACTTTTTCCTTTGCAAATTCCTTTGCCCTTCTCGTACTTTCAAACGTGATGGGCTGGGCTACAAAAGACTCTGAGCCTTCTTTCGCTTTAAAAGGATTAACTACATGCGCCAACTTAATCATACTACAAATGTTACTAAAGGAATCGGTTATTCCAATTCTGGACATACAGAATCACTTTCTTCGGGTGTACCATTTACCATGAAATACTTGTTGCGTACTACTTATGAGATACTAAAGGTAGCTAGATTCTCCAAAAAGATACTTCCATTGAAATTTTGAAGTAACTATTGAGTTATCCTTCCTATTGAAAATCTGACTTATTAAATCAATTTACATCTCCAATAACAAATCAATGGGATCTGCTCCCAGCAACATTTTTTGAGGGTTTTCGAGATAGTCTTTTACGGTTACCAAAAACCCTACCGATTCCTTTCCATCTATGATTCTGTGGTCGTAAGAAAGAGCTACATACATCATCGGACGAATTTCTATTTTACCATCTATCACCATCGGACGGTCTTGCACTTTGTGCATTCCTAAGATAGCCGATTGTGGTGGATTGATAATAGGAGTACTCATGAGCGAGCCAAATACGCCACCATTTGAAATAGTAAAGGTTCCCCCTGTCATATCATCCATAGTAAGCAATCCGTCACGACCTTTGATAGCTAAGGCTTTCACGGCTTTTTCTATTTCCGCCAATGTCAATGACTCTGCATTTCTAATCACTGGCACTACCAATCCCTTAGGAGTAGAAACAGCAATAGAAATATCGCAGAAGTCATGTAGTACTATATTTCCATCTTCTATATAAGCATTCACCGATGGGTATTTTTCCAACGCCAAACAAACTGCTTTAGCGAAGAAACTCATCATTCCTAGATTGATTTCATATTTCTTTTTAAAACCTTCACTATACTTTTCCCGAATTTTATTGATGGCAGTCATATCCACTTCATTGAAAGTGGTGAGCATAGCAGTAGAGTTTTTAGAATAAACCAAACGCTCTGCAATGGTTTTGCGAAGGCGACTCATCTTCTCTGTATGTTCCTCACGAGAGAATGCTTTTTTACCTCCTGTAGTTTTATCTTTAATTGCTTTCAGTGCATCTTCTTTAGTGATACGACCTGCTACTCCTGATCCCTTCACATCTTTAGCAGCTATTTCTTTCTCACTTAATATTTTCTGAGCTGATGGTGATGGATGGCTGGTTGCGTAATTAGTAGTCTGTTGTTTACTGTCAGCTGCTGGAGCAACCGTCTCAACTTTGGTAGTTTTTACCTCTGCTTTCTTCTCTTCCACTTTTGGTGCAGACTCCTTTTTAGCAGGCGCAGCAGCAGTTTCATCTATAGTTGCCACTAAAGCACCTACCTTTAAATCGTCACCTTCTTTCGCTACCAATTTTACAATGCCTGCTTTTGGAGCTGGCAGTTCTTGTGATGCCTTGTCCGTTTCTACTTCACAGATGGGTTGATCTAACTCTACATAATCTCCATCTTTCACTAAAAATTTAGACAAGGTTACTTCTGTGATGGATTCTGCTACGTTAGGTATTACTAAGTCTGTCATGATTTATTTTTTATGAATCAATTAATTGTATTTTCTAAATACTTACCATTATTATTCAAATGCTTTTGTCAAAATTTCTAGATTCTCTTTCAAGTGCTGTTTTTTGAAGCCAGTAGCAGGAGAAGCAGAGCGCTTGCGACTGATACATGTCATTGGCATTTCTTCATACAATCTACCTAATAAGAAATTCCAAGCTCCCATATTTTGTGGTTCGTCTTGTACCCATACAAAAGATGCTTTGGCATATTTTTTACGAAGAGCCGTTAATTGCAATTTTGGCAAAGGATATATCTGCTCTAAACGTACAATCGCTACATCTTTTATATTCTCATCTCTTTGTTTTTTGAGCAAATCAAAATACAATCTTCCTGATACCAAAAGTACTTTGCGAACTTTCTTAGTATCCACTGTTTCATCATCGATAATCTCACGGAAGCCACCTTTCGAAAGCTGCGCTATATCAGAAACAGCATCAGGATGACGAAGCCCTGATTTAGGAGACATTACTACTAATGGCTTACGGAAATTCCATGTTAGTTGTCTTCTGATAGCATGGAAATAATTGGCAGGGTCTGTAATATTTACGACTACCATATTCAACTCTGCACACATTTGCAAGAATCTTTCCAAACGAGCAGAGGAGTGCTCTGGACCTTGTCCTTCATAGCCATGAGGCAATAGCAATACCATTCCATTGGAGTGGTTCCACTTACTTTCACCAGCAGCTAAAAACTGATCAATGATGATTTGAGCACCATTGCCAAAATCACCAAACTGAGCTTCCCATATCACTAAATTATCGGGCGAAACCATGGCATAGCCATATTCAAATCCCAACACACCATATTCAGACAAATGCGAATTGAAGATAAACATCTTGCCTTGTGTAGAACTCAATTTGCTTAAACGATTGTACTCCGTATCATTTCTTTCATCAGTCAACACGGCATGGCGGTGGGTGAATGTACCACGCTTTACATCCTCTCCACTTAAGCGTACAGACTTTCCTTCCAAGAGCAAACTACCATATGCCATCAACTCTCCTGCTGCCCAGTCTATCGTTCCTTTTTCTTCAATCTTTGCTTTGGCATCGCTGAGTTGTTTGGCGATTTTTTTGATAGGTTGAAAATCGGCTGGAATAGTATAAATCCCTTTCACTAACGCATGCACTGTTTTTTTATCAATAGCCGTATCAGGTGATTTATCAAAATCTATGGATTTCGCTCTCTTCAATTTGGCCCATGCTTCCTCATTTTTATGCGGTTTATAGGGTAGCGGTGTTTGACGAACAGAATCCAGTCTTGCTTGCAAATCTGCCCAAAATTCTTTCTCCATTTTTTGTGCCAATTCTGCACTTAGGGAGCCTTCTGCTTCTAATTTAGCTGAATAAATATCACGAGGGTTTACGTGCGCATCTATAAGCTTGTACATCCCTGGTTGCGTGTACTTAGGGTCGTCACTTTCATTGTGTCCCCATTTACGATAGCACACCATGTCAATGAAAATATCCTTATTGAATTTTTGACGATATTCTGTAGCCAACTCCGCTACAAAAACTACCGCCTCTATATCATCACCATTTACGTGAAGTACAGGCGCATCAATGGTTGCAGCTATGGAAGTGCAATAATCAGAAGAACGAGCATCGTCAAAATTGGTAGTAAATCCAATTTGATTATTAATAACAAAATGTAGTGTACCACCCGTGTAATAGCCTTTCAACTTGGCCATTTGCAATACTTCATATACGATTCCTTGTCCAGCTACAGCAGCATCTCCATGAATCAAAACAGGAAATATTTTATCGTAATCTGAATTGAAAACATAATCAGCTTGTGCTCTCGAAATTCCTTCTACTACAGGATTTACAGCCTCTAGATGCGAAGGGTTCGGAGCTAATTTTAGATAAATAGTCTTGCCAGAATCCGTATTATAATGAGAGGCGTAACCCATGTGATATTTCACATCGCCATCTCCCATAGTAGGGTCGCCTACTACGTTTCCTTCAAATTCATTAAATACCTCTTCGTAGGTTTTACCCAAAATATTTACCAATACATTAAGTCTTCCTCTGTGTGCCATACCCACTACTACCTCTTCTACTCCAGAATTAGCCGCAGCATGAATGATAGCATCTAAAGCAGGTATAGTCGTTTCACCTCCTTCAAGAGAAAAGCGCTTTTCGCCAATATATTTTGTTCCTAAAAATTTCTCAAAACCTACCGCCTGATTCAATTTGCGAAGAATACGCTCTTTTTGAGTGGCAGTAAAATTGATATGCTTATCGAGTTTTTCTAATTTCTCCCTAAAGAATTCTACCTCTTCTTTTACACGTACATAACCGTATTCAAAACCAATGGTGCCACAATAAATGCGAGTGAGCTTTTCTAAAATCGCACTTAACTTGGCGTTAGGCAAACCTACCTCAGAGCCAATTGTAAAAGTGCGCTCCAAGTCTTTATCAGACAGTCCGAAATTTTCAAGACCTAAATTTGCTTTGCGGTCTTTACGAGCACGAAGTGGATTGGTATCGGCTATTAAATGTCCCTTTTCGCGGTAAGCAGTAATGAGTTGAAACACCTTAAACTCATCGGTAGAAACAGCAGAAGATTTGCCATTATAATTGAGTGTAGCAAAATCAAAGCCTTCAAAAAATTTTTTAAATTCTACATCTACAGAAGCAGGATTCGCTTTAAAATCCCGGTATAAATTTTCTAAATATTCGGGCGTAGCATTGGAGAGAAAAGTGTATTTATCCATCTTTTATTTTACTTAAAATAACGTGCGAATCTACTGTAAAACGGTGAATAGACAAACAGGTTTAATCTTCTTTACAGATAAATATTTTGATTGACAATACTGTCTAGAAGATAACTCTTAAAATATTTAGCAGACAAGACCTACAAATTCGTAGCAAACAACAACTCTAGATTGGTGTTTTTGATATTAAAGAGACGAGAAAGATGTTCGTTCGTCAAGTTGCCTTTATAAAGATAAATTCCATTTCGAATACCACTGTCTTCATAAATCAAACCCTTGATACCATTCAGTTCTCCACAATGCAATAAAATGGTAGTAAGGATATTTGAAATAGCATGAGAAGCAGTGCGCGAAACACGAGAAGGAATATTCGGTACACAATAATGTGTAACATCGTATTTCTTAAAAGTAGGATCTGAATGAGTAGTAATTTGTGATGTTTCGAAACATCCTCCTTGATCAATACTTACATCTATAATTACAGAACCTGCTTTCATTTTAGCCACCATTTCTTCGGTCACAAAAATAGGCGTCCTCCCTTGTTTAGAATGAATAGCACCTATTGCCACATCTGCAGTCTGCAACTCGTTTTCTAAAATACTAGGCGAAATAATAGAGGTAAAAACTCGAGCATTGATGCGCTCTTGCAGCCGTTGGAGTTTATAAACATTATTATCAAAAACCGATACTAAAGCTCCTAAACCTAGTGCAGCACGAGCAGCATAAGTTCCCACTGCACCCGCTCCTAAAATAACCACTTTAGCAGGTGGCACTCCCGAAACTCCCCCCAACAAAATCCCCTTTCCTTCATTGGCATTACTTAAATATTCTGCGGCTATTAAAATAGCAGAGTTCCCAGCTATTTCACTCATACCGCGTACAAAAGGAAAAAAACCAGCTTGGTCTTTAGTGTATTCAAAAGCCAAAGCAGTAATTCTCTTTTCAATAAGTTTTGTAAGATATTCTCTTTTAATAGCTGGTAAATGAATAGGCGAAATAAGGGTTTGATTATACTGCATCAAATCAATTTCTTCTAATTGTGGAGGAGCTATTTTTATAATCACATCTGCTTTATAAACTTCCTCCAACGAGTCGGTAATTTCAGCACCCGCTTCCGAGTAATCGGTATCAAAATAATGCGAATCCATACCAGCATTACTTTCAATCACAATACGATGACCATTGGCTACCAATGTACGCACACTCTCGGGAGTCAACCCTATTCTATGTTCCTGAAAAGTACGCTCCTTGGGCATTCCAATGTATAATTTGGAAGTCTTATTGGCCACCATTACAGGCGACTCCATCGGTTGTAACCCTAGCTTGGAAACGATTCCTTCAAATTGTTTTTTCTCTGTAGACATCTTTGAAAATCAGTCTTTAAATATAGTTATTTTTCGAATGTTTTCATCTATCATTTCCAAACTCACCGTCACCGCATCGTTTTGGAGCATAGGCAAAATTAAATCTGGCCATTCTATAAAACAATAATTACCACTAAAAAGATATTCTTCTATACCTATCGATAATGCTTCGCTCATATCCTTAAGCCGATACAAATCCATGTGAAAAACCGTGCTTGAAGCAGCTGAATATTTATATTCATTTACAATAGAGTAAGTAGGGCTAGAAAGAGTAGTTTCTATTCCCAATTCGGCACAAATCTTTTTTATCAAAGTAGTTTTCCCAGCACCCATTTCTCCATTAAAAAGAAGAATTCTCTTATCAGCTGCAAAATCCAATACTTTAGCCGCAACAGTATTTATTTCATCCAAATTATATAAAAAAGAAAACTCCTGCATAGCAGGAGCGAAAGTAAATAGAATTTGTGAACGAAAATTATTTATCGATTAGGATACGATTCCAGCAAAGATACATGACAGTTATTCTTTAATTTTTCCAAGCACTTTTCTTTAATCTGACGCACGCGCTCTCTTGTCAAATCGAGCGTTTGCCCTATCTCTTCTAAGGTCATAGGGTCTTTGCCTTCTAATCCAAAATAGCAAGAAATTACAGTTCTATCGCGCTCATTTAATTCTGCCAATAATCCCCCTAACTGTGCATCCACCGATTTTTTCATCACTATATCTTCTGGCGAAAAATCACTCAAATCCGTTAATAAATCCCCTATAGTATCGGCACTTTCAAAACCCTGACGAATTTCAGTAGAAACTGTTCTTACAATATTATTTAGATAGTCCGTTACCTCATCCTCTGTTACCCCTGATTTTTCTGCTACATCTTCTACCCCAGGGTCACGCTGGTATTCGCTTTCAAGCATTTGAAATGCCCTATTTATTTTAGCATAACTCTGTGCTTTATTAACTGGAATTCTAATGATTTTTGACTGCTCAATCACCGCCTGATTCATAGCCTGCCTAATCCACCAAACAGCATACGATATAAATTTAAAACCGCGTGTCTCATCAAATTTTTGGGCAGCTCGTATCAATCCTAAATTCCCCTCATTAATCAAATCACTTAATGGCAATCCTTGATTCTGATATTGCTTAGCCACAGAAACTACAAATCGCAAATTACTTTTCACTAATAAATCTAGTGCATCGGTGTCTCCTTCTCGTATTCTCTTTGCCAGCACACCCTCCATTTCGGTATCTAGCAATTGGTTTTTCGATATTTCCAATAGGTATCTATCTACCGATTCACTCTCCCGATTCGTAATGGTGTTGGTTAGTTTAAGTTGCTTCATAGACACTTGTTTATGTCACTACTTTTACGACCACCTCTTTGTAAAGTTTCAATAAATTAAAAAAAAATGAATTTGAATACTACAGAAAACGTGAGAATGCTTATAGTTCTTAGGAAGTCAATGAACAAAAGCCTTATATTCGCACCTCCTAAAAAATTACAGAAATGATTACGGTTAATAATTTATCGCTCCGTTATGGTAAGCGAATTTTGTTTGAAGATGTAAATCTAAAATTCACGAGCGGCAACTGCTATGGAATTATTGGTGCCAATGGGGCGGGTAAATCTACCTTCCTAAAAATATTACAAGGCGAAGTAGACCCAACTACCGGTCAAGTAGCATTTACAAAAGGAATGCGGGTAGCAGTACTCAAGCAAAATCACTTCGAGTTTGATGAAATACCCGTAATGCAAACGGTTCTAATGGGGCACAAAACCCTTTGGGCAGTGATGCAAGAAAAAGATGCCTTATATGCTAAAGAAGATTTTTCAGAGGAAGATGGCGTGCGTGCTGGCGAACTTGAAAACACCTTCGGTGAAATGGATGGTTGGAACGCAGAAAGTAGCGCTGCAGAACTTTTGAGTCATGTAGGGGTAAAAGAAGAACTCCATTACAAATTGGTAAAAGAGTTAGATGGAAATCAGAAAGTACGGGTACTCTTAGCACAAGCTTTATTTGGCAACCCAGATATTTTAATGCTCGATGAGCCTACCAATGACTTGGATGTAAAAACCATTGCGTGGTTAGAAGATTTTTTAGCAGATTATCAAGGAATCATTTTAGTAGTAAGTCACGATCGTCACTTCTTAGATGCAGTTTGTACCAATGTGGTAGACATTGATTATGGCAAAATGAATATCTATTCGGGGAACTATACTTTCTGGTATCAAACTTCTCAATTAGTAGCGCGTCAAAAAGCAGATTCTAATAAAAAAGCGGAAGATAGAATTCGTGAATTACAAGATTTCATTCGTAGATTCTCTGCCAATGCTTCTAAATCGCGCCAAGCCACCAGTCGTAAAAAAGCCTTGGATAAAATTAACTTAGAAGACATTAAACCTTCTAACAGAAAGTATCCTGCCATTATGTTCAACAATGTATTGCGCGATGCAGGAAATGAAATTTTGGAAGTAAAGAATTTATCTAAAAATGGAGATGGAGAATTGTTATTTAGCAATGTAAGTTTCCAAGTAAGACGAGGAGATAAGATTGCTTTGTTAGGTGACAATAGTTTAGCGATTACTGCTTTTTTAAATTGCCTTGCGGGAACCGATTCTGATTACAAAGGAACTATTCAATGGGGCGTTACTACTACTGTTGCAAGTATTCCAAACGACAACAGCTCCTACTTTACGGCTACCGATTTAAATTTGATTGATTGGCTGCGTCAATATTCGCCCGATGAAAAAGATGAAACTTTCATAAGAGGATTTTTAGGCAAAATGCTTTTCTCTGGAGAAGAAGCCATGAAACAATGCAATGTGCTTTCGGGAGGTGAAAAAATGCGTTGCATGTTTTCTAGAATGATGCTGATGAGAGGAAATGTGTTGCTGTTTGACGAACCTACCAATCACCTAGACTTGGAATCTATCACCGCTCTAAACAATGGCATGAACGATTTTAAAGGCACCATGCTTTTTACTTCACGTGACCACGAATTAGTGGAAACCATTGCTAATCGGGTAATTGAACTTACTCCTTACGGAATCATAGATAAAGAAATGACTTTTGATGAATACATCAACAGCGAAAGAGTGGCCGAGCAAAGAGAATTGTTGTTGAAGAAAAAATAATTCAGTCAATTATTTTCCGCACACCATCTCCTATTTCACTCACGTAAATTTCACAATCTATACTTGTTGTGGTTTTGTATTGTGTAGAAACAATTGCCTTAAAAAGTTCTATTTCTTTTTTCTGAACCAAAGCGATAGTACAACCTCCAAAACCAGCACCAGTCATACGTGCACCTAAGCACCCCTTCACACTTTGTGCAGTTTCCGCAAGTGTATCTAACTCCAATCCGCTCACTTCATAATCTTCTTTGAGTGATTGGTGAGAAGCATTCATCAATCTTCCAAAAGTATGCAAATCACCCATTTCTAAAGCCTTGACCGATTGTCTCACGCGAAGCTGTTCAGAGATTACATGCTTCGCCCGTTTTCTTATTACTTCATCCGAAACAAAAACTAAATCTTCTATTTCAGCATCTACCAAATTTCTGATTTCTGGCTTCTGATTTCTGATTTCTAAAAGAGCATTTTCACACTCTTGCTTTCTTTCATTATAGGCAGATTTTATAAGCGACCTAGGCTTTTTAGAATTTAAAATCAAGAGCGAATAATCATCTAATTCAAAGGGAATGTATTCATATTTCAGCGTATTACAATCTAACAAAATAGCGTGATTGACTTTACCCATAGCTACAGCAAACTGATCCATAATACCACACTTTACACCTATAAAATTATTTTCTACTTCTTGGCAAAGCTTTGCTATATCAATAGTTTCAGTAGGTATGTTATTTTCAGAAAGCAATACAAAAGCAGTAATTACTTCTACTGCCGCAGAAGAAGAAAGTCCAGAACCTTCTGGCAAATTACTATCATAAAAAAGTTCAAATCCTCCAAATGATTTTATTGAGGAATATTTTTCAGACAATCTTTTTATAACTCCTATCGGATAATTTGCCCAATCATTTTCCTTTAAAAAATTGGGCAAATTCAAAATATCAAATTCATAAGAATGAGGATGAGTAGTTGATTTTAGAACAATTTTATTGTCTACTCTTTTCTGAAAAGAAAGATGAATGCCAATGGTGAGAGCGGCTGGCAAAACATTTCCACCATTATAATCCAGATGTTCTCCTATTAGGTTTACTCTTCCTCCACAAAAATAATTAGTTGACATTTTATACAATTTTACTTTTAAGCAAAGCTGCACATTCATCTACATCTAATGGATTGGCAGCAGCGCCAGCACCCATTTCGCTTCCAGCATACCATTTTATTTTATCCTTTGCTCTCAATGGCGGATAAAACTCTATGTGAAAAGCATAATAATCCTTACAATCAGCATACTTTTTGGTATTCACAGGGTTCTGATGAATGGCCATGATATAAGGAAAAGGACGGTCGTAAATTTTATCAAAACCAGCAGTCAATTTCTTTAGCGTTTCTGCTAAATCTTTCTTCTCTGCAAATGTGAACTCTGTGAAATTTTGCTTCAAATTTTTGCTCACAATAAAAACTCCAAAAGGATAATCTGTAAAATAAGGAATGTAGGTAATGAATGATTTATTTTCCATCACTACTCTTTTTTTGTATTTCTTTTCAGCAGCATTTAAATCTTTGAAAAGGTTTCTATTATTAGCTTTAAAGTACTTTTTACAGTTCCCTAATTCAGCTTGAATCTTTGTAGGCAACCAAGAATATGCATACAATTGTCCATGCGGATGTGGCATGGTAACGCCCACTTCTTCTCCCCTATTTTCAAATTCGTAGATGTACTTTATTTTTTTATCCTTCGATAATTCTCTAAATCTTTCCGTCCATAATTCTACCAATTTCAATAAATGTACATCGCTTAACTCATAAAGTTTTTTGTTGTGGTCTGGCGAGTACAATATAACCTCACACTTACCATACGCTTCTTTCTTTTTAAATATAGTTGCCAGTTGAGAGTTGTCAGATGTCAATTTAGAGGGTTCCTGCGAGAGAACGGGAAAATCATTCTGATATAAAAATACATCGTAATCGGCTGGCACTGTTTTCCCTTCTCCTGGACAAAACGCACAATAGTCTTTGCTAAGGTGGGGGCGGTTTTGACGATTAGTTGCCACCATCGTCCAGGTATCGAGTAATGGATTCCAACGCAATTCTGGCATTTGAATAATTTTCGACAAATCTATTTGTTTTAGTGTATAATTTGCTATTTAGCATAGAATCTCTATTCAATAGTACAATGAGCAAATACGCAGAAGAATTAAAAGCAAAAGTAAAATTGGGCAAAGATGTTTTTGTAGCTCCCAATGCAACACTTATGGGTGACATTACCTTAGGCGATAATGTTTCTGTTTGGTATGGTGCAATTATTAGAGCAGATATGGACACTGTGGTAGTGGGTGATAGAACCAATATTCAAGATGGGGTAATTTTTCACACAGACCCCAATAAACCCATTCGTGTGGGTAAAGAAAATATTATAGGGCATGGTGCTATTATTCATGGCTGTACTATTGGAGACAATAATTTGATAGGAATTCGTTCTACCATTTTGAACAAAGCTAAGATTGGTAATGGTTGCATAATAGGCGCACATACTTTGGTTACAGAAGATATGGAAGTACCCGATTATTCTATGGTACTAGGAAGCCCAGGAAAAATTGTAAAAACACTTCCTACAGAAGTGGTAGAAAAACTCAAAAAAGGAATGAAGGTATATGTGGAAGAAGCACTAAAATATTTAGTAGATTGAAAAAAATTCTCATCATTCGTTTTAGTTCTATCGGTGATATAGTGCTGACTACACCTGTCATTCGCTGTATAAAAAAACAATTGAATGCCGAAGTTCATTACCTTACTAAAAAATCTTTTGGAGCTATTTTAGATTCCAATCCCTACATAGATAAATTGCATTTACTTGGCGAGAGTTTGGCTGAAACTATTCAGCAATTAAGAAACGAAAATTTTGATTTAGTAATAGATCTTCATCACAACACCCGCAGCTTTCTTGTCAAGAAAATGCTCTTTACAAAAAGCTACTCTTTCAACAAACTCAATTTTGAAAAATGGTTATTGGTAAATTTTAAAATTAACCGATTGCCTGCCAAACACATTGTAGATAGATACTTAGAAATATGCGCCCCGCTTGGCGTTCAAAACGATGGAGAAGGTTTGGATTATTTTATAACAGCAAAAGATGAAATAGATTTAAACACTTTACCATCTGAATTTCAAAATGGATATCTAGCATGGGTAATTGGGGCTAAATTTGCCACCAAAAGATTACCCAAAAACAAAATATTGGAGTTTCTGAAAAATATAAATCAACCCGTTATTTTATTAGGAGGAAAAGAAGATGAGGAAATGGGAAATGCCATTTGCAATGAAACTTCTGCCAATGTTTTGAATGCTTGTGGTAAATACAATTTGAATCAATCAGCTTCTCTAGTAAAGCAAGCAAAACAAGTGATAACAAACGATACAGGTCTCATGCACATAGCAGCTGCATTTAAAAAAGAAATCATTTCTCTTTGGGGAAATACCGTTCCTGAGTTTGGGATGTATCCATATAATCAGTTGTCGGTTAAGAGTTGTCAGTTGTCAGTTCCAAATTTAGATTGTAGACCTTGTTCAAAGATAGGCTATGACAAATGCCCTAAGGGACATTTTGATTGTATGCAAAAAATCAGCACGCAAGAAATATGGAATGCCATTTGTTCTTAAAACATTTACCGCACATCGTATTCACTTCCTATTGATTTAATAGCCAGTTCAAGAATACGTTCCTTTTTAGGGTCATACACTTCTTTTAAATCGTAGTCCCAGTGCCGTGCTACAATCTGCCATGTCCAAGCAGAAAAGCCACCTTTTACTTCTTTGATAATTTGATAACAGTTATTTCCTGTTTCTCTATTTATCAATTTTACCAATACTTTTCCTTGACCCACCGTTAGGTTTTTCAATTCTTTTTCAAATTTTTCGCGCATCTCTTTTTCTACATCTTTTCTATAATGGCGGTAATCCTTTTTCTTTTCTGCTTCTTTTTTCGCAATTATATCGGCATACAAAACCTTGGCTATTTTTACATAAGGCAATACCACCCGAATACGTGATTGATTCTTGTAAAACTCCATTTGATCGTCAGGATTTTTAAACGTCACATAATTCACATCCTTTAAATAAATAGTAGTATCAATGGCACTCAAAACCTTGGCAGTATCTACCTCGGGTGCTTTAAACTTTTGCGCAAAAGTATTTGCTGAAAAAATAAAGACCAGCATCGTTATTGAAATGAAATTTTTCATAGTGTGCTCTTTCAAATAGTAAAATCAAATTACATACCAATATTAAATAAAAAAAACGCCCCACTTTGCAGAAGGGCGTTTTCACTAGGGTCTAGCCTACTATTTATTTTTATGCTCCAGCATTTTTACGAATAATATTTAAAGCTCCACCAGCTTTAAACCATTCTACTTGTTGGTCATTGTAGGTATGTGCCACTTCAAAAGATTCTGTAGAACCATTGCTGTGTGTCAATTGTAGCGTTAAGTTTTTGCCTGCTGCAAAAGTAGTTAAGCCCAAAATATCAATCACATCATCTTCTTGAATTTTGTTGTAGTCATCTTTATTTACAAAAGTAAGAGCAAGCATCCCTTGTTTCTTCAAATTGGTTTCGTGAATACGAGCAAACGATTTCACCAACACCGCACGTACCCCCAAGAAACGAGGTTCCATAGCTGCATGTTCGCGGCTACTTCCTTCTCCATAGTTTTCATCTCCTACTACAATAGAACCTATGCCAGCAGCTTTGTATGCACGTTGAACTTTTGGCACTTCATTGTATTCACCACTCACTTGATTTTTTACAGCATTTGGTTTCTCATTAAAGAAATTGATTGCACCAATAAGCATGTTATTAGAAATATTATCTAAATGTCCACGATATTTCAACCAAGGACCTGCCATAGAAATATGATCGGTTGTACATTTTCCTTTTGCTTTGATAAGCAATTTCAACCCTTTCAAATCAGTACCTTCCCATGCTGTGAAAGGTGCTAACAATTGTAGGCGATCAGAGGTAGGAGACACAGCTATCTGAATGCCAGAGCCATCTGCAGCTGGAGCTTGGAAGCCGGCATCTTCGACTGCAAAACCTCTTACAGGCAATTCATAACCAGTAGGTGGATCTAATTTTACTTGCTCTCCATTTTCATTGGTTAAGGTATCAGTAAGTGGATTAAAAGTTAAATCACCTGCTATAGCTAAAGCTGTAGTCAATTCCGGAGAAGCTACAAACGCATACGTGTTTGGATTGCCATCTTGACGAGCAGCAAAGTTTCTGTTGAAAGAATGAACGATGGTGTTTTTTTCTTTTTTGTCGGCTCCTGCTCTAGCCCACATACCTATACAAGGTCCGCATGCATTGGCATAAACGGTAGCTCCAATTTTATTAAAAGTATCTATAAAACCATCGCGCTCTATGGTGTAGCGAATTTGCTCAGAACCAGGTGTAATACTAAACTCAGCCTTTGCTTTTAAATTCTTATCAGCTACTTGTTGTGCTAAAGAAACAGAGCGAGAAATATCTTCGTAAGAAGAGTTGGTACAACTTCCTATCAAACCAACTTTCACATTGGTAGGCCATCCATTTGCTGCCGCAGCTTCCTTCATTTTAGAAACTGGAGTAGCCAAATCTGGAGTGAAAGGTCCATTGATGTAGGGCTCTAGTGTATTCAAATCCAATTCAATTACTTGGTCGAAATATTTTTCAGGATTGGCGTATACTTCTGCATCACCAGTTAAATGTTCTTTAATCGCATTCGCTGCATCGGCTACATCAGCGCGGTCAGTAGCGCGCAGGTAGCGTTCCATACTTTCGTCATATCCAAAAGTAGAAGTAGTAGCTCCAATTTCGGCTCCCATATTAGCTATGGTTCCTTTACCAGTACAACTCATATTGGTAACTCCTTCGCCAAAATATTCCACTACAGCACCAGTTCCACCCTTTACGGTTAATATACCAGCTACTTTCAAAATTACATCCTTCGCAGAGCACCATCCACTCAATTTACCGGTTAGTTTCACACCAATTACTTTTGGCATTTTAAGCTCCCAAGCTAAGCCTGCCATTACATCACAAGCATCGGCACCACCTACACCTATTGCTAACATTCCTAAACCACCCGCATTTACGGTGTGTGAGTCGGTACCTATCATCATACCTCCTGGGAAGGCGTAATTTTCCAAAACTATTTGGTGAATAATTCCAGCACCTGGCTTCCAAAATCCAATTCCATATTTATTAGAAACAGAAGCTAAGAAATCATACACCTCTTTATTACCACTATTGGCAGTATTTAAATCGGTAGCAGAACCTTCTTTAGCGGTAATTAAGTGATCGCAATGAACAGTAGAAGGCACAGCCACTTTAGGTCTGCCTGCTTGCATAAATTGCAACAACGCCATTTGTGCAGTAGCATCTTGCATAGCCACTCTATCTGGTGCAAAATCCACATAAGAATTTCCACGCTTAAACTCTTCTAAGCCTTGTGTGCTGTGCAAATGCGAGTACAATATTTTTTCGGTAAGTGTTAACGGTTTGTTTAACAACTTTCTTGCAGTTTCGATCTTTGCTGGCATTTCTGCATACAGCTTGCGGATCATGTCAATGTCAAAAGCCATGTTTTTATTTTTAGATTTTTTAATTAGAAATAGAATTGATTTCTGACGGCAAAGATGAAATGATTTTGGAGGAAAACAAACTTATTTAGCGAAAATTCGCTAAATTTTTAAACAATTACTTCTCTCAATGGTTTTCACTAATCTTGCTATTCAAAATCAGACATTGAATCTTACAGAAAACATACGCCTTGCCTTAAGAGCTATTCGCTCAAACACCCTGCGCACAGTACTTACACTAGTAATTATCGCTTTGGGCTTAATGGCTCTAATAGGCACACTTACTGCTACCGAAGGCATTACCACCAAACTAAAATCGAGTTTTAGCGAAATGGGCTCTAATACCTTTAGCATAAAAAATGAAGGTGCAATACGTAGAAGAGGCGGAAGAAGAAGAGCAGATGAAAACCCAGCTATTACTTTGCTGCAAGTAAATGAATTTAAAAAAGCATACAAATATCCCGCTATCGTTTCAGTATCCAATTTGGCTGATGGCGCTACTTTGGTGAAATATGAATCTAAAAAAACCAACCCCAATGTAAAGTTGTACGGTATAGATGAAAACTATTTAAAGGTTTCTGGCAATAGCATTATTGAAGGCCGAAATTTTTCAAAAACAGAAATAGACAATGGTGCTGATGCTATGTTGCTGGGCAAAGATGTAGTAACTAAACTGTTTGAAAAAGGCGATACAGTGCTTGGCAAAATGGTGAGCATAGGCAGTAAAAAATACAGAGTAGTAGGATTACTCGCCTCTAAAGGAGCGAGCCAAGTAAGTAACGATAATCAGCTTTTTGTCCCGATCATTAATGCTAAAAGAACTTTTGGTGATGATCAAAAATCGTATACCATGAATGTACTAGTGGGCAATCCCGAAGAGCTAGAACAAGCAGTAGATGAAGCAAATGGAATTATGCGAAATGTTCGTAAACTTCATTTGAGTGAAGAAAATAATTTTGAAGTAAGCAAGAGCGATAAACTTGCTTCACAGGTGCTTGACAATTTGAGTGTAGTAGAAACAGCTACCATTGTGATAGGTATACTTACCTTAATAGGAGCTGGAATTGGGTTGATGAATATTATGCTGGTGAGTGTAAACGAACGAACTCGCGAAATAGGTATTAGCAAAGCGATTGGTGCCAATAAGCGTGTGATTCGAATTCAGTTTCTGACCGAGTCAATTACCATTTGTATGATGGGTGGAATTATAGGAATAATATTGGGTGTAGCCATTGGAAATTTACTGGGAACCTTTATGGGTACTGGGTTTATCATGCCTTGGAAATGGATTATAGTAGGTGTAATTTTCACTTTTATAGTGGGATTGGTAGCAGGTTTGTACCCAGCTATAAAGGCTTCCAACCTAGACCCTGTGGAAGCATTGAGATATGAATAATTGAATTACGAAAAGAGAATATGTCATCTGATAGAATGAATTGGATAAAAAGAGTAGGGTTCATAGGCTTTTTGTTTTTTTTAATAAAAGGCTTAGTATGGTTGGCTTTGGCGTGGTCTGTTTGGATGGGATTTAGCAAATAAACCGCTGCATATTCTTTTCAAAACGTACTATAGAACATTTCAAAAACACTTTCTAAACTTAACCTTGCTGTTAAAAAGCATTTCCATAGATTTGCAAAATGAATTCACTACTTAACAAAAATGTATTCTTTGTAAAAGAGCATACGGGCCTTTTCAAGGCGGCAAATAATTACGATATTTATGATCCTGAAACAAGAGAAATTATCTTGGAATGCAGAGAACCGAACTTAGGTTTTCTAACAAGACTTATTCGCTTTACAGATTACAAAACTCATACTCCTTTTGAAGTAATTATTTCCGCAAATGGAGGAAAAATCCTTACTATAAAAAGAGGGATTTCTATTTTCCTTTCTACGGTAAAAGTGCTCGATGAAAATGATATTTTGATTGGCACCTTTAAACAAAAATTATTTTCTATCGGTGGAAAATTTGATGTATTAGACCCTCAAGACCAAGTGCTGTGCTCACTTAAAGGCAGTTGGACGGGTTGGGATTTTAGATTCTCAAAAGACAATATTGAATTAGCTCAAGTAACCAAAAAATGGGCAGGTGTAGGAAAAGAATTATTTACCACTGCAGATAATTATGTGTTAGCAATTAACGATTCTGTTCCTGCCAATAATCCTGTCCGCCAAATGATTTTAGCTGCAGTTATGTGTATTGATATGGTGCTAAAAGAGCGATAGTAATTTGAGAACAGAAGTCAGAAGTTAGAGAATAGAAAACAGAAATAATTCAGAAAATAAAATAATCTAAAACATATGTCAAATTACCAAGTAACAGTAATAGGTTCGGGCCCAGGAGGGTATATAGCTGCAATTCGATGCGCACAATTAGGCATGAAAGTAGCCTTAATAGAAAAGTATGAAAAACTTGGTGGTACCTGCACCAATGTGGGTTGTATTCCATCCAAAGCATTGCTGGATTCATCAGAACATTATGCATCTGCAGCTCATAAATTTACCGAACACGGCATAGATGTAAAAGGACTTTCGTTCAATTTCAAAACGATGGTGGAGCGCAAAAATGGAGTAGTAAAAGCCAATAACGATGGCATTGCCTTTTTGATGAAAAAAAATAAAATAGATGTCTATTATGGCTTAGGTTCTTTTGTTACCAAAAATAAAATAGCAGTAACCAATGCTGCTGGGGAAAAACAAGAAATTGAAACCGAAAAAACAATTATAGCCACAGGTTCTAAACCTACTGCATTGCCATTTTTACCAGTAGATAAAAAACGTATTATCACTTCTACAGAAGCATTAAACCTTCCTGAAGTTCCTAAACATCTCATCATCATAGGTGGCGGAATTATAGGAGTAGAGCTAGGTTCAGTATTTTTACGTTTGGGAGCTAAAGTTACTGTAGTTGAATATTTAGATAAAATTATTCCCTCTATGGATGAAGACTTGAGCAAAGAAATGCAACGAGTTTTAAAGAAGGAAGGGATGGAATTTATGCTTTCATACAAAGTGAGTGGTACTTCAGTTAAAGCAAAAGAAGTAACGGTAACAGCCGAAAATAAAAATGGTGAAAAAGTAGAAGTTAAAGGTGACTATTGTTTAGTAGCAGTAGGAAGAAGTCCTTATACAGAGGGATTGGGTCTTGAAAATGCTGGTATTACTTTAGATGAGCGCAAACGAATTCCAGTGAACGATCATTTGGAAACCGCTGTGCCTGGAATTTATGCTTTAGGTGATGTAGTGAGAGGAGCCATGCTTGCGCATAAAGCCGAAGAGGAAGGAGTATTGGTTGCTGAATTTATTGCAGGTCAGAAACCGCATATCAACTATAATTTAATTCCGGGTGTGGCATACACTTGGCCAGAAGCAGCAAGTGTAGGTGCTACAGAAGCAGAGTTAAAAACACAAGGGAAGGCATACAAAGTTGGGAAGTTTCCTTTCCGTGCTTTAGGGCGTGCTCGTGCATCAGGCGATTTAGATGGCTTTGTAAAAGTATTGGCAGATAAAGAAACGGATGAAATACTGGGTGTGCACATTTTAGGTGCCAGAGCAGCAGATTTAATTATAGAAGGAGTGGTGGCTATGGAATACCGCGCCAGTGCGGAAGATGTGGCACGCATGAGTCACCCTCACCCTACTTACACTGAAGCATTTAAAGAGGCTTGCTTGATAGCTACCGATAATAGAGCATTGAATATGTAACCAAAAACTAAACAAAAAATCTACATGATTAAAAAGATCTTTTTTGCATTTGTACTTCTTTGCCTCTTTTTATTGTTATTCATCAACTTCAGAAAAGATTTATCGGTTTCAAAAGCAACTGTAAAAGCAAACTACAGTTTACCTAATTCTCATTTCCTTATTTGGGAGGGAAGAGAAATCCACTACACTGAAAGCGGCTCAGGGCCTACTGTTCTAATGATTCACGGCTTTGGTGGTAGCAATAGAGATTTTTATATACTAGATTCTCTTATAAATAAAAACTACCGTGTAATAAGAGTAGATTTACCTGGCTTTGGCTTGTCGGATTTTCCCAAACAAACTGTAATAAACCCAGACTATACCAAAGTATACGATCAGTACTTTAATTTCTTATTGGACACTTTACATATAGATTCTTGCTATGCAATGGGCAATTCATTGGGAGGTTTAATGGCTTGGAATCTAGCAATCAAACATCCAACTGTGATAAAAAAATTAGTACTTTTTAATAGTGCTGGGTATGATATGCCAGAAGTAATGAAAACAGCCAATGCCAATATTTTTAGAAATCAACTTGTCCAACAAATTGTAAAGAAGGGGATACCAACTTTTATGATAAAAAGAGGTATTGGCAGAGTCTTTTATAATCCAACTATTCTTACTGAAGAAAAAGTAAAAAGAGTAAGTGATTTTTGGAATAGGGAAGGGAACCTTCAGCACATCATTAATATGGCAAATGCTAATAGCTATTTGGATGAAAAATTAATTCAGCAAATAGCTTGCCCTACTTTGATTGTATGGGGCAAACAAGACCAAATCATTTCTGTGAAATATGCAGAGCGTTTTCATAATGATATCAAAGGGAGTCAGGAAATTATCTATGATTCTTGTGGACATGTACCTATGCTAGAGCGCCCTTTAGATACAGAACGGGATGTGTTGAAATTTCTGAAATAAACTTCATCCATTTAAAACGTTAAGATTGTATTCTTCTGGGAAAGGAAGAACAACAATTATACTTCAGCTGCTTTCTAATTTCTACGTATACTAACAAAGTCCGCTTTGGGGATTTAGGGCTGTAAACTAGAAGAGCTCCGAATATTCGGAGCTCTTCTAGTTTAACATTTGATTGAAAAATTATCTAGCTATCACTAGTTTTTTAGAAGTGTAACTTCCTTCTGAAATTACGGTAACTGTATAGGTTCCCCCCGCTAAATTTTGAAGGTCTAACTCAGTACCATTTAAGCCTTCTGAAAGTTGCCAATTCTGTTTTAAAACTATCTGCCCTAGCACATCCAACACATTTACTTTTACTTCTTGGGCAGTAGCTGTCAAAATATTTAATACAACTTTATTGTTTGCTGGATTTGGTCGCATATCTTCAAAAACAAATCCCTTTTCAGCTATTAATTTAGCCGAAACAATATAGGTATATTCATACTGTCCATCGTTATCTATTTGCTTTAAACGATAGTAATAAACCTTATTCGGAATCACATCCTTATCGTCTAATTTGTAGGTTATTGTTTGCGATGAATTGCCATTACCATCTACCCAGCCTATCTTAGTAAAATTCTCTCCATCATCACTTCGCTCTACTTCAAATCCCTTGTTATTAATTTCCGCAGCGGTAGCCCAATCTAAACGGATAAAACGATTATCAACTGGGGTAGCCGTCAGATAAATTAATTCTACTGGAAGCGACACTGGGCTATTAGCATTTGGAACAGGATATACTTGTATACCTGCTGTTCCACCAGAGAAAGAGGCAACACCATCATACTGCACATAACTAACTCCATTCAAAGAGCCATACAACGGAGTTGGTTTATAATAAGAAGAACTTCCACCATGTGTTCCATTTGCCTTCATACTATCTGGTCTAAAATTTATTCCAATAGTTTTAAACCATTCTAAATATCCTGCTTTAGTAGTATAGCCAGAAATAGGTGTAGGATTGGCTGCTGCCCAAGCATTTGCAGCAGTGCGCATTGCTACTGTATCGGCTGGGTTGTAAAAGAATCTTACACTCACTGAGCTATTCAATGTGCTAGGTGTAGTGGTTACATTCCAATATCTACCCATAGTGAAGGCTGCTTTTTTAGTGGTAGTATTTGCTGCTACATCATACGCAGTAGTACCTGTTGTTTTTACATTTAATGTAAGTGAAGTATTGCATTTCGAGGTGGCATTGTTATTCCCCCATTGTATGCCTATTATCTGTTTGGTAGCATCCGAAGGGTCTAGATAATAAGTCCAGCCTCCACTTAAATCTTCGCAAGTAGTAGTAGGCGTTTTGCTGGTTGCTGCTAAACTAGCGGTGGCACTAGATGTTGTAGTTAATGTAAAATCGTTTATTTGTGGAGTGCCATTATCTCTTTTTGCAATTACTTCAATATCTACAGCCGAAGTAGTGGCATAAGCTGTACCTCCTAAATCTACACTTCCTGTGCCTTGTGCTATTAAGGTGGCACTACCTGCAACAAACACTTTGTAATTTACCGAGCAGCTACCACAACCTGAAACTGTCTCATTCGTCAATAATTTATCCCACTTAGCGCAAGAAGAACCAAAAGACGCTAGTTGAATATTGGTGAATTTACGAGAGTTGGAGAAATTAGTAAACTCTCCGGAAATTTTAGGTGCAGTACTAGTTCCGTTATCAGCTTGATATAGACATCTATTATTATTTGTACCAGCTGAGTAACTAGTATTCCATCTTAATAATAAATTCATGGTGTTTCCTGCAGCAAACCCAGATCTATTTACGATTTCCTGTACAATATTAGTAACCGAAGACAAAGTATATCTTGTGCCGCTAGTCCATGTTCCTGTGTGTAAAAAAGTTTGATTAGCTGTAGTTCTTGTTGGGCTAGAGGTATTCGTAAGGTTGGAAGAAGACAGAGTAGGAGCATTATCAGCCAAATGAGCATCGGCAATTAATCTCATAGAAACTGCCTGGTCTTCGCATACACAAGTAGTTGTTCCAACTACAGAAAAATCAGCAGAATTGATTGTAGCTCCTTGTGGAATATTTAATGTAAAAGGATAGCCATCATAAATGGCTGCATTTCCATTGCAGTTATTTTGCCATCCTATTGTCATGTAACTGATACTAGGGTAATAAGTACCATTTTCGTAGACAGCATCTGTTGTTGCTGAAGTAGGAGAAAAGGACCCAACTCCTAAACTCATATAATCACTGGCTATACCTGTACCAGTAGAAGAAAGATAGTTACCATAAGTGGTACTAACATTTGTTCCTCCGTCAAATTGTGGTTTGGTAGTAATGTGATAACCTGGAGTTGAGGTTGAATATACATAGGCCCAAGTTTGGGCACTCCATCCACTATAAGTTCCTCCACCATTTTTGGAATCTCTGACACGGGCATAATAAATAATATTATTGGTAGTAGGCAAATTAATGCTAGTTGAAGTAAGATTGTATTTTCCCGTAAAAGTACCCGTAAAAGTTTGCGTATAGGCAGTGCCCGTAAAATCAGATTTGGTGTTTAACTCTACCTGTACTGCATTCGATGTACCCGAAGAACCAACAATTGAAAAGCTAGGATTTCTATTGCTGTCTCGTAGATTATTAAAAGCAATTTTTTCGCAAGATACATTTGAAATATTGGAAAAAGCAGGAATAATTTGATCTACCTTAAAGTTGTCAAAACCTAAATACCATGGAGATGAGCCAGGACAGTTGCTTCTTATCCCAAAACAATAATTTCCTGAAGTTGGTGCTGTAAATGTATATTTCCTATTAGAACAGCTTGTATTAATTGGGTCTACTATTGTTCCTAAAGTGGTAGTCATTCCCGCTGATGTTTGACTTAAGCCAGCCCCGATGGTAAGCGTAAAACCTGCTACAGCATCTGTAGCCACTTGATCAAAAGAAAATTCATAAGATACCCCTTCCGTCAATGAAACATAAGGAGTAAATATCCATGTGTCAGAACTCCATTTTGTCCAAAAATACTTAGAACCACCACAGGCTCCTATACTGTTTCTTATAGCAGAACTCGCACTTGTAGCATTGGTTCCAGTCGTTAAACTGGTTGCCCAACAGCTTGGTAATACACCTGCTCCGAAAGTGGACATGCCTTCAAAACCTTCTGTCCAAGGCAAACTACTTACAGCAGCACATTGTGTTGTAAAAGCAGCAGTAGTTGTCAAAAATGTACCACAAACGGCATTAGGCCCACGTAGCTGTATATCATAAGTGGTACTCGCAGATAAGCCTGATAGCACATAAGGAGAAGATGTGGGTGCAGGGGAAGCCGTTGTCCAAGTGCTTCCTCCATTCACTCTGTATTGAAGTTCATACGAAGTAGCACCAGTTACAGTAGCAAAACTAATGGAAGCAGTAGTTGCACCCGTAGCAGAACCCGTAAGTGAGGCAGGAGCAGCTGTACAGGTACGCTGGCTGGTACTCAAAGCACTGGACAAACCTCCTTCTGAAACTGCATATACACGCCAATAGTAAAGTGTATTGGCAGTCAAGCTGGTAATATTAGACAACACAGTGTTCGCTGCAAACTGGCTTACAAAACTGTAGGTAATATTATCTGTTGAGTAATAAAGCACATAACCTCTTTCATTAGAGGCATTATCTGTCCACCCAAGCGAATAAGTAGTACTGGCTAGATTAGTAAAAACAGGTACTGTTGGAGCATTGGGAATGGGAGGTGTAAAGCGGTAATATCTTCTGCTACCATTAGATGCTGATGTTAAATTGGCGATAGCTGCATTCACCGCATAAGTATTTGTAGTAATAGTAGCTGATGTACTAGCAGTATGAGAACCAGTATTCACTGTAACAACATTGTTAGCGGTTGTGTTTGAAGAAAAACCAATTGTTACTGTACTGGTTCCTGGTGTATTAGCATTTCTAGCCATTGCACCATACACAAATTCAATAACTCCAGATGTTTCATAAAATCTTGCCTGAAATGTTCCAGTTCCCAAAGCATTTGTACTTCCATAATGCAACATCATATTAGAATATTCCACTACCAAACATCTATTGGGAGCAGTACCTACCACCTTTGCCTTTATTGCACCATCTGTACCCGTTTTTAAATCGGCAGAAAAAGGAGAAATAACTGGGTTAGTTGATTGTGGAAGATTATAAGCAGTAGTAGAAATTGCTGTTCCCAATTGTATCATGCCATTGGAACCTGCGCTAAACTGAGTGTAGCGCACCCCCATAAACCAAAACTCAAATGTAGCCCCTGAGCCCAAGTTAAAGTTGGTAAGTGTTCCTGATGCATCATCTATACTTGCTCCATGAAAAGAGGTAGTTCCCGTAGTCATATCTATAGCATTACTATTAACATCTAAGGCTAGAGAACCATTATTATTGGTAGCAAAGGTGTAGTTGGCGGTACTTTGATTATAGCCAATTGAGCTAAGGAATAAAAGTTAACTAACAATCCAATCTTAAAAGAGTTATCTCCGAATAAACGTATTCGAATAAAATTTGAGTATATTCTTTTCATAAAAGCAATTTTAGCAGTGAAGCAAAGTGTATGATGAAATCTTATAACAAAATTCATGCTAGCTTAAAACGAAAGGACGTTCTGATAAAATACAACCAATAGATTCAATGAAATGCACTTTTTTATCAGTAAAAAACCTATTCAGAATTAACACATGATTAAAATTTAAAATGCCATATTCGCTATTTATATATATATAAAGAGACAGTCATTTCCTAAAAAATAGTCAATCATTAATTTCACCCAATATGTTATATAGCCTATAACATCAATTTTATCGAAAAATATTTTGCCAAAGTTTAGTGAACAGACTCCCAGCTATAAATAATAGTTCCCAAAAACAAAAAAAGGTGCAACCAGTGCACCTTTGAATAAATTCTGTAAGGGTCAATTAAAATGCATTCAATAATTGTCTCATAGCAGCCCATGAGCTACCTTCCATAGTAAAAGCTATAATAGCCCAAATTAAAAAAGAGAAAGGCATAAATACAGTAGCTAAAAACCCTTTTGTTTCATGCTTTAAGTGCATAAAAGTTCCCATAATGTAGAATACTTTAAAGATAGAAGCTACCGCCATTATTAAGTTGATCAACCATTTAAAATTTCCTCCAGTAGGATTAAAATGATCGTAAGCTATAGCCAAAGAAACTTCTGCTATGGTGATAAAGGTAAGCACCCAAATCACTTTCCAAACATCTTTACGGCTATCTGCATATTCTGCATCGTTCCAGTGTAAGTGTCCTTCTGGTATGTCGTGATTGTGTTCCATTTTATAGAATTATATTAATTTTAGTAAAAAGTTTTTTAATTAAAGTAAGTAGAAGCAAAGGAATACATACACCCAAACTAAGTCAACAAAGTGCCAGTATAAACCAATTTTTTCTACCATTTCATAATGTCCTAATTTATCGAATCTACCATTTAATGCAGAAACTGCTAACCATGTATTGAGTACTACTCCACCTAATACGTGTAACCCGTGAAATCCTGTAATGATGAAAAACAACTGACCAAAGTTTACAACCTTAGTTACTGCTGAAGCAGTAGTAGTAGTCATCCCTTCATGAATCAAGTGAGTCCATTCCAAATACTGACATCCCAAGAACATAATTCCACAAATGATGGTAGGAATCAAAAATTTCACCACACCCATTCTGTTCATACGGTAGCCTTCTTGTACGGCACGCACCATAGTATAAGAGCTAATAATCAATAGGAAGGTCATAAAACTTACAAATACCAAAGGTAAATTGTAATGATCTAACCCATGCATAGGTATGGATTTGAATACCTCGGCTGGATTAGGCCATGATACGGATTGCGTAAAACGCAAAGCAGCATATCCAATCAAAAACGAAGCAAAGGTAAAAGTATCGGATATGAGGAAATACCACATCATTACCTTACCATAGCTAGTTTTAAAAGGAGAATGCCCTCCTTTCCAAAGTTCTTTTTCTGTTTGCGCATCGTGTGCGTGTTCTAGTGTAGCTGCTGCTGACATTTTTCTATTTTTTGTTATTACTATTTTTATTTTAGTTTCCTGTTTTCAATTGTCTGTTGGCAAGTTTTATCTTCCTTTGTCTTTTGTCTAAAATCTTACTTCTTACATCTATTTGTAATTCAAATAAAAAAACACGTACAAATAAATCCAAACTATATCTATGTAATGCCAAAAAGAAACCAACAGTTCTAACTGCAATTGCCTTTTTGGATTCACTACGTTTTTCAATTCAAACACATCTCTGGTTTTTGCTCTAAAGGCAAAAAACAAAAAGCTAAATGTAATCAAAATAGCTACCAGAATATGAAAACCATGTACATAAGCCATCATGTGAATGAAGGCTCCAGACATACTCCCAATCATCGGTTTTCCCATTTCATTTAACACTCGAAGACCATTCATCTGACAGAGTAAAAAAACGACTGCCATAAAAGCCCCACCACTTAACCAAGATCTAAAAGAAGAAAAATTTGCTTTTCTGTAATTCAACAAAGCTAAGTGCATGAAAACGCTTACTGCTACAACGGCTACCGTGCTATAGATGAACTCGAAAGGAAACTTAAATGCTTCCCAGCTTTTAAAATCTCCTCTTCTAAGAATAATAGCACTGGTTAAACCTGCAAAGAACATCGTCATAGAAGCCATTGCTAACCACAACGCAAATTTTTGGGGATGTACTCCGGTATATTCCGTATTACGTTTTAACTCCTCGGTATATTGCTCCCCAGCTTGTAAGTTATTACTCACGCTTTATTTTTAACTAACCATTTATCAAAAACGACTCATCACCAATGCCAACTGTACCCCAGGCAGATAGATGAAAGACGCAAACATTAATTTTTTAGCCGAAGCATCATCACAATTTCTATAAAAGTTCAGAGCAAACCACAAAAAACCAGAGCCAAATACAAATACGACCATACCTCCTACAAAATTAATATAATTAAAAAAGTAAGGAATCATGGATACAATTAAAAGTACAGCCGAGTATATAACAGTATGCACAGCACTGAAACGGGTTTTTCCACTGGCAGAAGGCAACATCATAATTCCTGCCTTTAAATAGTCATCGTACCGAACCCATGCTATAGACCAAAAATGAGGGAATTGCCAAAGGAATTGAATAGCAAAAAGAAAAGACGCCACAAAATAATTTATCTCACCTGTAGCACAAGCACATACATACCCAATCATAGGAGGTAATGCCCCTGGTATAGCTCCTACAAAAACTGCAATAGGTGATATTTTTTTTAGAGGTGTATAAATAAAAGCATAGCTTAACAAAGAAACAGCTGCTAAAACACCTGCTGTTAGATTAAACTTAAAAGCTAAAATCAACACCCCTCCTACTCCCATTACACCAGCAGCTATCATCGCTTCTGCTATTGTCATATTCCCCGTAGGCAATGGACGCAACATAGTTCTGCTCATTAACCTATCGGTGTCTTTTTCTATAATTTCATTTAGAATATTAGAAGCGCAGGTTACCATCATTCCTCCAGCAAAAAAAAGCAGAAAATCGACAGGGGAAAATAGACTGAAACCAATTCCAAACAAATAACCTAATACAGCAGAAACTACCACTGTTAAGCTCAATCTGAACTTAGTCAGTGCGGCATAGTCTCTCAGCTTTTGAACCAAGAAATTATCTGTATTAGAATTAATTACTGTAACTTTTTCCACGCTTTTTGCCTCTTTGATTATTAACTATGCTCTACTTCGCCTGGAGCTAAAGGGGTATCCTGAGAAATGTAATTTTTGCCATTTGTGCTGTAATCATAAGGCCATCTGTGAACGGAAGGAATTTCACCTGGCCAGTTACCATGCAATCTTTCAATAGGCGCGGTCCACTCCAAAGTAGTACCTTGCCATGGATTACCATAAGTATAGCCACCTTCTTCTCTTTCTACTGTAACCTTTCTACCTTTGAAAATACTGTAGAAGAAGTTAATCACGAAAATCAATTGTGCCAAGAACACTATAATAGCAGCTATTGAAATAAATTCTGTCAAGAAGTTGAAATTATTGAATGTTTCAAAATTTCCGAACGTATAATATCTTCTAGGAAGACCTGTCATAAAGTGCATAGGGAAGAAAATTGCATATCCCCCTATTAAAGTTACATAGAAGTGTATGTAACCCAAGGTATCATTCATAAATCTTCCGTACATACGAGGAAACCAATGGTAAACACCTGCAAACATACCAAAGAAAGCTGCAACACCCATTACAATGTGAAAGTGAGCTACCACAAAATAAGTATCGTGCAATTGAATATCCATAGCAGAATTACCTAAAATTAAACCCGTCAAACCACCAGATATAAACATAGATACAAATCCAATTGCAAACAACATAGGAGGATTCAGACGTAAACTACCTTTCCACATCGTACCTATCCAGTTAAACACCTTAATAGCAGAAGGTACTGCAATCAATAAAGTAAACAATACGAATACCGCTGCCAAGTTTGGATTCAAACCTGTAACGAACATATGGTGTGCCCAAACCAAGAAAGAGATAATTACAATAGCCATGATGGAAACCACCATAGCACGATAACCAAATATAGGTTTACGAGAATTTACAGCCAATACTTCTGAAACAATTCCCATGGCAGGTAATACAATAATATAAACCTCTGGGTGTCCTAAAAACCAAAATAAATGTTGGAACAAAATAGGAGAACCACCTTTGTAGTCTAATAAATTACCATTAATAATAATGTTATTCAAATAAAAAGATGTTCCTAATAAGCGGTCAAATTCTAATAAAGATACCCCTGCCAACAATGCTGGGAAAGAAAGAATACCCAATACAGCTGTAAACATAAATGCCCAAATTGTTAAAGGCATTTTCATCATTGACATTCCTTTGGTACGTAAATTCAATACTGTACTTACATAGTTCAAACCACCCAATAAAGAAGATACTACAAATAAAGTCATAGCAAAAGCCCACAAATCAAAACCAATTACAGACCCACTGCTAATAGAAGCATCTCTCATACCATTAAGAGGCGGATATGCTGTCCAACCGCCTGAGGCAGGTCCTGTTTGAACAAAGAAAGAAATGAATAAGACAACAGATGCTGCAAAGAAAAACCAATACGAAAGCATATTGATAAAACCAGAAGCCATATCTCTAATGCCCAATTGATAAGGTATTAATAGATTGGCAAAAGTTCCAGATAACCCTCCCGTCAATACAAAGAAAACTAAGATGGTACCATGCATAGTTACTAATGCTAAGTAAAACTCACTGCTTATCTTACCACCTTCTGCCCATTTACCTAACATGGATTCCAAAAAAGGAAATGTTTCATTTGGCCATCCTAATTGCAAACGAAATAAAACGGATAACAATCCGCCCACTATTCCCCAAAAAATACCAGTTATTAAAAACTGTTTTGCAATAGTTTTATGATCTTGTGAAAAAACATACGTTTCTAACCAAGATGCTTCATGATGGTGACCATGTGCATGATCATCATGTCCATGAATTTTGTGTACATCTACCTGTACTTCTGCTGAATGTGTAGCTTCCATTTTTTTTACTACTTAGTTTATACTATTTCCCAAAATAGGATTAAATTAATACTGCTGATTTCTTAGTAACACGTACATCTATTCTTCGATTTTGTGCTCTACCTTCTTCGGTTTTATTATCAGCTACAGGATGTTCTTCTCCATAACCTTCTGCTTTTAAACGCTTTTCTTCCACTCCCAATTTAACCAACTCTGCTACTACAGATTTAGCTCTTTCATCTGATAATGCCTTATTCTTTTTGGGATCACCCACATTGTCGGTATACCCACCCACTTTCAAATCTACTTCTGGGTAATTTTTTAATATTAAAGCAATATTATTGAGTTGTTCTTGAGACTCTGGTTTCAGCGTAGACTTTCCCGTTTCAAATAACAATCTGTCGAAAGAAAACCAAGTTGTTTTGTCAACTGCTCTAGTCTTGTCTTCAATAAAAGCTATTAACTTATTTTCAATTCCATTTGCTACTACTCCTGCTAAATTTAATTTAGAGGTAATAGAAGCAACATCAACTGAACTTTCTTTAGTTTCAGTAGTAGTTTCAACAGCTAATGTAAGTGTAGGCTTAACAGCAGTTTCGTAGTAAGACTGCTGTGTCTTCATCCACTCTTTATATTCAGCTTCGTTAGCAACAACCACTACTTCTTTTTGCATTCCATAATGAGAGCGACCACACAACTCCGTACAAGCTAATTCGTATTTGAATGTTTTCCAACGAGGCTGTTGTGTTTCAGGGTTAATAGTGTTCCACCAAGGCAACGTACTTAGATATTGTTGCATTTCTACCGTTGTAAATTTAGGTTTAAAATAGAACTGAGTCGGTATGCCCGGTACACAATCCATTTTAACTCTAAAGTGAGGCAAATAGAAAGAGTGCAACACATCTTGAGCTCCTAACTTTACCAATACTGGTTTATCTTTAATGAAAACCAATTTATCGGCCATAAAATCATCGTGGCTGGTAGCATCGTTCCAATCAATACCTAGTTCATTAGTAGGAGTAATGTGTTCTTTGTCTATAATTCTCTTTCCAAATTTACCATCCGCACCTGGGTAGCGAATCATCCAGTTAAATTGTTTTCCTGTAACCTCTACTACCATCATATTTTTATCGCGATTTTCTACATTGAAAATAGAAAACCACACCAACATTCCCTTTGCAACTAAACCTGCCAATACAATAGAAGGAATTACTGTCCATACCACCTCTAATGTATTGTTGTGTGTATAAAAGTAAGCCGTCTTGTTTCTAGATTGATTATATAAGTAAGCAAAATAAAAAAGTGCAATTTGTGTAAGTGTAAATACTACCCCAATTACTGCCATTGTAGTGTAGAACAAACTATCCGTAGCTTCCCCATGATAAGAAGCCGATTTGGGTATCATGATTGGAACCAAAATCTTGAACTGATAAAAAATAGAAATGAACATGAGTACAAGGAATGCTAATAAAAAGTATCCATTCCATTTACTCTTCTGATCATAATTATCTGCCTTGCCAGTCAATACCTCAGATAATTCATTCGCTCTTGCTATTAACACCAAAATGGTGAACAAGAAAACAACAACTGCAAAAGTTAAAAAAGCTAACATGATTTCTATTTAGTTTACTTATATGATATTTACGAATTTCTAATCCCTCAAAATTTATGCATATTCTACGTGATGACGAAGACTTTCTTTTAGATACGGATCGTTAGGATTTATCAAATCATCGGTAGCTAATTCTAAAAAGAACATAAACAAAAATGCTCCAATAAAACCTCCAAAAATTAGAAACTCAACCAATCCAAATCCAGCATATGTTTTTGGTGCTTCCTCTTCTTCCATTTCTTCTGCACCTTCACCTTCTTTTTTTGCTTCCTTTACTTCAGATTTAGCCTCTTCAGAAGATTTCACTACCTCTGTTTCTTTGCTTGCATCTACTGCTTCTGTAGCCACTGGTGCATCGGCAGGAGTAGCAGTAGTAGCTTCTTTATTTTCTGCATATAAAGCAGTAGTAGTCACTAAACTCGCTTCTTTCTTCCCTTCAGCATGCTCATGCGATGCGGGGTTGTTTGGTTCATACATAACCATGTTATAAAAGTCGATGTAATGACCTACAATAATCAAAGCTGCTGCAAAACCAATCACTTTAAAATTACGTTTGTTTCCTCTTTTTAATATAACCAATAAAGGGAATACAAAGTTTATAGCCAAAGCTAAAAAAGTAGTAAATTTAAAGGTAGGAACATTAAAGCGTTTTACCCAATACATGGTGTCTTCTGGTAAATTAGCATACCACTGCAACATGAATTGTGAAAACCACAAATAAGTCCAAAAAATAGAAAAACCAAACATGAATTTTCCTAAATCATGAACGTGATTTTCATTTACCTGAGCTAAATATCCTTTTGATTTTAAGAAAATAACCAACAAAATAGTAAAGGCAAAAGCAGCACATCCATAGCTAGCAAAATTATACCAACCAAACAAGGTAGAATACCAATGTGGATCAGTAGACATAATTAAATCCCAGCTTATGAAAGACTCACTTACCGCAAATATTACTATCCACAAAGCAGCTAATAATTTTGATTTCTTGTAAACAGATTTAATATCAATATCTTTTCTAGTTACCGCTTTAATAAAGATAGGCCCTACTGTTAACCATAGTACATAATATAACACTACTCTAAATGCCCACATAGGTGGATTTAAAAAAGCCAATTTAGTACTACCAAGCGTAGCGCGACCTTCTGGTGTTACCCAATGATCATACAAATTATGATAATGTAGAAATACTCCTCCCACAATTATCAAAACAAATACAGCTCCTACTTTCACGAAACCTGAAAGCGAAAGCATCACTCGTTTTACAACAGTAATCCATCCACTATAACCCAGTTGGTTAGCAGCTATAAAGAAGATTCCAAAAATTCCTATCCCTGTAAAGAAATAAGCATTCACCAACAAGTTCGTCCAAAAACGACTGTGGTGATTTTCTGGATACAAGAAAAAAGCTAACACCATACCTACAACACCAGCTATTATAGCATAGATGAGTGGTTTTTTGATACTATCGGTAAATTCAAATCTTTCAGTCATTGGATTAAGTTTCGAGTTTCTTTTAGATTAATTTCAGAGACAAAAATTACATTTTCTTCGTAGCATCTTTTACAACGCCATCTTTTCCTGCTTTATCATTTGCTTTAGATTCAGCTGTAGCACCAGCACCTGATGCGGCACCATCTATACCTGCTAAACCTTTTATATAATGGATTACTTGCCATCTTTCTGTTACATTTAATGAATAACCATAGCCACCCATCATTCCTTTTCCATAACTTACAGAATAAAAAATATTTCCATCTTTAATTTCAGGTAAACGCTTTTTATAATCAGGTGGTACTGCAGTATAAGGACCATCAGCACCATCAGGCAATACAATTAAGTTTCCTTGACCATTTCCTACTTCACCATGGCAATTCACACAATGAATTTGATACAATTTTTTTCCAGCTTCCTTGTTTTCTGCAGTAAATTCTAAAGGATCTTTTAAAGAACCAGCAGATCTATCATACTCCTCTTGCCATTTAGAAGCATCATGTGTAAAATGATTTTTAGCAGTGTAAGAAAGTAAATAAGCTTCATTAGTACGAATACGATCATCAGCTGGAATCCATCCTCTAGGTATAGAGCCAGCTACTGGCTTACGAGCTTCAATGCTATCGCCATCTTCATTTGGTATAACACTAGATGCATACGTTTCAGATGCGTTTGAATAAGTCATATCTGGCATATAAATAGTACCAGGCTTCTTATGATTTACTCCGCATGATGCCATTATAAAGACAACAACTGCTGCAAGTATTGTAAGTGATAAAACAGATTTTTTCATGTGTATCTAACTATTTTTTATGGTCACTTGAAATATGCATCTTCTGCAAATTCCCAATTATTTAAAGTCCTTCGTTTTCTACAAAAACTCTTTTCTTAACTTCTACTGCACCATTACTATTGCACAGTGCTTTTATTTTTTCAATCTCCCCTTCTGATTTTCCTTCTATATCAAAAACAAAAGCAAAACGGTCATCCGTTGTTCTTTTGTCATAAATTCTAGGTACATACCCTGGGAATAATTTATTACGAACACAATAAGTCAATACCATCCCTATAGAAGCAAACAATACCGTCATTTCAAAGGTAATAGGTATAAAAGAAGGAAGTGGCCAATATGGCTTTCCACCAAAATCTAACGGATAGTTTGTAGTCATTACCCAACTCATAAAAGACAATGCCAAGGTAGTTCCTGTAGCTCCGAAAATAAAACCTGCCGTATGCAAGCGTGTATCGCGATACCCTAATGCAGCTTCCATTCCATGTACTGGAAAAGGAGTCAGCGTTTCATAGATTTCTTGTCCTTCGTGGCGTATGTGTTCAGCCGCATGGATAAACACCTCTTCGTGATCCCACAAACCGATGATAAAATTATTACTTTGATTAGCCATCTTTATTTTGATTAAATCCTTTTCAAAAATTATTTAGCGTCCTTGTCTAAAATTCCTACAGTCATATGCCCTACAAAACCTCCGTGTGCTTCTCCAGCTTTTTCTGCTCTCTCTTTTTTAGCTACCTCAGAAGAAGTTCTAAATACTGATTTCACCTCTGCAATAGCGATTACAGGGAAGAAACGACAGAACAATAAGAACAATGTCATGAACATTCCTATAGAACCAAGATAGATGCCTATATCTACCCATGTAGGTGAGAAATATGCCCAACTTGAAGGTAAAAAGTCATCTGCCAATGAGGTAACAATGATTACAAAACGTTCAAACCACATTCCTATATTTACGAAAATAGAAAGGATAAAAGTCACCCAAAGGTTTCTTCTGAAAGGTTTGAACCAATACAACTGCGGAGAAAGTACGTTACAACTCATCATCCATGCATAAGCCCACCAAAATTTACCCAAAGCTCTGTTATAGAAAGCAAATTGCTCATATAAATAACCAGAATACCAAGCAATAAACATTTCTGTGATGTACGCTATACCTACAATTGAACCTGTCAATACGATAATTTTATTCATCGATTCAATGTGATTCACGGTAATGTAATCTTCCAATTTGAAAACTTTTCTTACAATTAACATCAATGTTTCCACCATTGCAAAACCAGAGAAAATAGCTCCAGCCACAAAGTATGGAGGGAAGATAGTAGTATGCCATCCTGGAATAACAGAAGTAGCGAAGTCAAAAGATACAATAGTGTGTACAGAAAGTACCAAAGGTGTAGAAAGACCTGCCAAAACTAAAGACAACGATTCAAAACGTTGCCATTGTTTAGCGGTTCCTATCCAACCGAAAGAAAGTGTATTGTAAATTGCTTTTCTGTACTTACCTGTAGCACGGTCACGAATAGTTGCAAAATCAGGCATCAAACCTGAATACCAGAATAACAATGAAACGGTGAAATAAGTAGAGATAGCAAATACGTCCCACAATAAAGGAGAGTTGAAATTTACCCATAGAGGCCCTCTTGTATTTGGGTAAGGTAAGATAAAGAAACCTTGCCATACACGACCCATGTGAAAGATTGGGAAAATACCCGCACAAATTACCGCAAAAATCGTCATTGCCTCTGCTGCACGGTTAATACCTGTGCGGAAACGTTGACGGAACAATAACAAGATAGCAGAAATCAAAGTACCTGCGTGACCAATACCAATCCACCAAACGAAGTTGGTAATATCCCAAGCCCAATCCACCGTTTTATTCAATCCCCAAGTTCCCATACCGTAAAAAACAGTATAGCCCAAGCAGAAAACAAAAAATCCAGCCAATGAGCCAAACATGATAAGCAATAGCCACCAACCTTTGTAGGTTCTTTCAGTTGGCCCTACTATATCATCCGTAATCTTGGTGTAGTTTTTATCTAGACCATTGATGAGGGGCTCTCTAAATTCCGATTCGTATGCGTGCATTTTATTTTTAATCTTTAGATGTTAGACAATGGACACTTAATTATGCCTTTTCTTCAACTCTGTTTCTTACTTTGGTTAGATAATATACATTCGGCATGGTATGGATTTCTTCAATTACTCCAAATGCTCTTTCATCGTTCATAGAAGTAAATACAGCACTTGTTTTATCGTTTCTATCTCCAAATTGAATAGCGTTCGTAGCACAAGCCGTTTGACAAGCCGTAACAGCATCACCATCTTTCAATGGTCTGTTTTCTTTCTTAGCATCCAACTTCGCTGCTTGTAATTTCTGAACACAGAAAGAACATTTTTCTATTACCCCTCTAGAACGAACTGTTACATCTGGATTCAATACCATTCTCGTTAAAGGTTCTTGCAAATCACGAGTAACTCCAGAAAGCAATCCTTCATTTGCCCACATGCTTCCTACTTTTTTATCGAAAGCGTCCGCTCCTTGATAATCGTACCAGTTAAACCTTCTAACTTTATAAGGACAGTTATTCGCACAATACTTAGTACCAATACAACGGTTATAAGCCATTTGATTCAAACCTTCTGAAGAGTGGTTGGTTGCAGCTACTGGACAAACGTTCTCACAAGGAGCATTGTCACAATGTTGACACATCAATGGTTGATATACAATATCCAATTTTTCAGGATCTAACGTATCTGCACCATCTTGAATCATTTCTGTATATGTGAAATAACGATCGATACGTAACCAGTGCATTTCACGTGAACGAATCACTTGGTCTTTTCCTACTACAGGTACGTTGTTTTCTATATTACAAGCCGTTACACAAGCTCCACAACCGATACATGAATTCAAGTCCACCGTCATAGTCCAATGGTGACCAGTTTTCTCATGCTCATAATAGAGAGTAACCATTTCCTCCTTAATCTTTTCGCGGTCTTCATTACCAGCCGAAGGATTCTTAGCATACTCAGGTAAAGTTGTTTCCTTTACAATCAAACGCTTTTTAATTCCACCCAATCCTTTTAAAGTAATATTATGGTGCGTTTGAGTAATTGCTAATTTTTGAGTTTTGCCCGTTTTCTCAATGGTTGCTTTTCCTGTAAAAGAGAAATTATCTCCTAACAAAGCCAATAAAGGATAAGCATTGGCACCTACTTTTAATTCTTCGTGATTTGTTACTGTTCTTCCGTAACCTACTGCGATTCCAAAAGCTCCATTTGCTTGACCGGGAACAGCTACCACAGGTAATTCTATTGATTTGCCATTCGCAGTTACTTTTACTGTAGAATAATCCTTTAACTCCAAATCATTCTTAATGCCATTTTTTTGACACCAAGATACAGGTGCTGTTAATACGTTATCCCAACAAGTTTTTGTGATAGGATCTGGCAACTCTTGTAAGAAAGGGTTATCTGCCCAGAAACCATTTCCGACAGCTATAGATTCGTATAATTTAATTTGAATATCACCTAAGTTAGCATAGTCGCTAGCTACTGCTGTAGCTGCTGCATCTACTCCACCAGCACTAAAGGATGCTGAACCAGCAGTAGAAGTCAATACTTCTCCATCATGAACTGCTACATCCCAAAATCCGTCAAATCCACTGTATTTAGATTGTTTTGAGTATACATTTTTTTGCCAATTTTCACGAATAAAATCGTAATAACTCGCATTTTCTTTACCTGCCCAAAGTAACAATGTTTGTTGCGCTTGACGGGTATCAAATAATTTACTGATGGTAGGTTGACAGATGTTATAAACTCCAGTTTTAGGAGAAATATCATTCCAAGATTCTAACCAATGGCTATTGGGAGCTACATAAGCACAAGCATCGGAAGTTTCATCTCTTCTATCGCTAAAAGAAACAGTTAACTCAGTTTTCTTTAAAGCTTCAGCTAGCTTGTCTGCTTGAGGATGTGAGTGCAAAGGATTGGTATCGTAAAATAAAACAGCCTTTACTTCTCCGCTTTGAAGATGTGCCAATAATTCAGTTGCTGCTTTATCAGAACCTTGTTTGGTATTATAAGTGCTTTCAAAAGAAATTGTATTGCCGTAGCTTCCTAATTCTTCGTTGATTGCATTTACTACTACTTGAACGTTTTTATCATTAGAACCACTTACTACTAAAGAAGCTCCTTTATTTTCAAGTAACTCTTTGGCAACAGCATTTAACTTCGCATTTTTAGCAGTTCCACCTCTAAGAGCAGCTAATAAATCTACTGCTGCTAATGCTTCTTCACTTGGTTTTACTACTATTCTCTTATCCGCATTGGAACCTGTTAATGACAAGTTAGATTCCACTTGAATATGGCGAGACATTTTTGCATTCTCCTTAGACACCTTTCTTTTAACAGCCCAATCAGCCGCAAACTCCACTGGAGAAAGCCATGTTCCTAAGAAATCACAACCTAAGGAAACAATCACATTTGCTTTATCAAAATGATAAGAAGGAATAGTTCTTTCTCCAAAGGTTTCTTTGTTGGCATCTAACATACCAGAATAAGAAACAGCATCATTTACCAAGTGTTCTGCACCATAAGCCGTTGCAAATTCATTGATAGCAGCTTGTGTAGAAGGCGATGCTACAGATGAAGAAAATACAACTACTTTCCCACCTGCATCTTTTATGGCTTTTAACTTAGCTCCTACTTCATTATCTAATTTTTCCCAAGTAATATTTTCTTTTCCTCTTTTAGGTCCTGTGTATCTAGCTCCATCATATAAACTTAATACGGATGCTTGAGCACGAGCACTTGTTCCTCCTCTGGTTACGGAAGACAACTTATTTCCTTCTACTTTTATAGGACGACCTTCACGTGTTTTAACTAAAACAGAAGCATAGTCACCCCCTTGATAAAAAACAGAAGCATAGTAGTTCGCAACACCTGGAGTAACTTCTTCTGGTTTTAAAGCATAAGGAATAGACTTGCGAATAGGCATTTCACAACCTGCAGCTACAGCAGCAGCCGTAACGCTGAATCCTAGCATTTTCAAGAAATCTCTTCTACCTGTTTTAGAGGTAGTAGAAATGGGCTCTACAATAGAACTCAATGCTGGCAAATCATCGGCAAATTCTTTGTTCGATTGATTCAAGAAAGCTACATCTTGATTCAATTCTTCCAATCCTTTCCAATATACTTTTTCTTCCATGTTTTTTATTTGATTGCTATTTAACTTTCAAACTCTAATTTATAACCTCTGATTTCTTACTTCTAATTATTAATAGTGACACTTAGCACACTCAGTTCCACCTATCTTTTCTACAGTTACTTTATCGATGGTTTTATTCTTTAATTGCTCATGCAATTTTTCGTAAGTGCTGTAATAGTTATTACCAAACTGTACCTCTGTTTGACGGTGACAGTTTACACACCATCCCATAGAAAGCGGAGCAAATTGGTATACCTCTTTCATGGTTTCAATAGGTCCGTGACAAGTTTGACAAGCCACTTTCCCAGCTACTACGTGCTGTGAGTGATTAAAGTAAACGTGATCAGGTAAGTTGTGAATGCGAATCCATTGAACAGGTTTAGCGGGTCTTACATATTCGCCTTTAGCTGGATCCCAACCTACTGCATCGTAGATTTTTTGAATTTCTTCTGTTCCATATTCAGGTCCTTTCTGAACATTTTTATGACAGTTCATACAAGTATTCAACGATGGAATACCTGCAGCCTTTCCTTTAGCCGCTGAAGTGTGACAGTATTGGCAATCAATTTTATGTTTTCCTGCATGCAATGCGTGATTGTAACGAATAGGTTGTGTAGGTTGGTAACCTTGTTGACGACCGAGTCTCATGGCGCTATCTGCCAATTGGAAACCACCCCATACTAAGAACACCAAAATAGCAGCTGCTTTGAATTTTCTGGTCTTATAGAAAGGAAGCGATGCTTCTTTTTTAACTCCCTTTGATTCATCCACTATAGCATCTAAGCGTTTTGTAACTACTACTAAAATAGCTACTAAAACAAATAACAAGAATCCAAATAAATATAAGAAAGTGTTGCTTTCTTCTGCTACTGGAGCTGCCGTTGCATCCGTTGGAGTTTTAGCCGTAGTGGGCTCTGCTCCAACAGTAGAATTATCTACGTATAATAAAATCTTATCAATTTCATCATCCTTCAATCCTGGAAAGGTATTCATGTTTGTAGGTGAGAACCCTAACATCTCCTTAGCATAAGGATAACTAGCATTTACTGGATCATTGAAATTGTGAATCCAGGCATGCAACCATTGCTCACCTGTTTTACCTTTAAAGTCTCCAGCGGCTTGCCATCTTCCCAAAACCCCTTTCAATGCAGGTCCTGTTTGGTTTTGAAGTGGATTGTGGCAGCTAGCACAATTAGATTTGAATAGTGCCTTCCCCTCCTTCACCTTAGCCAAATCTACTTCGGCATGCGCAGCAGAAAAGGTAAAAAGGCTTATAAACAGGGCGATTAGGACAGGCAAGTTAAGCGAACTCTTATTTCTTTTTAGTAGATAGTTTGACATCGTGTGTAGGTGAATTGTCATTTTTTTGTCAAAATTGCGTGGCAAATATAGCAGACCAACTCTTAAATAAACAAAAAAACACAATATTTTTTTGCAACTAATTTTAAAGGGGTAATTATCAATGCTAAATAAGTAATAACAAAGGTTTCAAGCTGTTTGGACTCATTCTAAATTTCGAGTTTTGAACAATTATTTTCAAAAATGTTAGAAAAGTATTTAAAAAAAAGAAAAGATGCGGTTTGCTCTCTTAATGAACTGCTTAATTCTCTTCTCTTTCGTAGAAACGAATTTTGAACTAAATTCAAAGCTCTCAGCCATGAATTTTTTAGTAGCGAGTGAGTATAGTTCTTACTGATCTCTTACATTTTGACAAAACAAATCGAAAAGCAATAGTTATTGCACTATTGAAGATTCTGTCGAATTGTATTTGTATATTCTATCACCAAGCTTTTAGTGGAATGCAGGCATTATTTAACTCCTCTACTAAGCAGATTTAATAGATTCAACATTTGAAAATAGAAAGTATTATTTGTGACTGCTTTGAATATAACCAGTTTTGGGTGTCCAAATCCAACCTATATTAATATCAGGTGGTATAATAGGCAACTTCCAATCTGATTCATTCATTGGTGCCAATGCTTTCCCTTTTTCATGCTCTTTGGAATTCATTGCTCCTTGGTATCTTTGGATTGTTTTTTGGGGAGCTTTTTCCATACTTTTTTCAGTTCCTTTACCCAAACTTGCATTTAAAGCATCTGTTTCTAAACTTGCAACTGCTGCTGTGTTCTCAATCTTATTTCCGCTCTGCGCATTATCTATAAAATAATCAAAAGATACCTCTTTTTTTTGCGGCATTGAAAAATTCAATACAAATTGACCGTTATCTTTTTTAGCTATCCAATAGGTTCCCGCTATTTCATCAAGAAAAGAAATGAAAACACGGGAATCCTTTTTCATGTTGGCATCGTTTACCACTAAACCATTGGCATGCTGCTTAGCATAAAAATGCCCACCAGAAGTAGCAATTGCCTTTGAGGGATTATACCATCCTGATTCTATTAAACACATAATAGTTCCGCTTTCACCGTCAAAATTTTCAAGCGCTCTACCAAAAGTATAGCAGGATTTATCTGCTTTCATGCCCTTTCCTGCTATATCGGATGCGGTTAAGTAATCACCTATTTTAATCTTCCCGTTTTTGCTAACTACTTTTACAGGTACTCTACCACTTAACCCTATGGGAATGCCAGCTTCTGGACTATTTACTAACACAGATGGATCGGTCGAATATACACCAATTACATAAGGATTGTAAGCATCTGACGAGATTTGGAAAACATCTTTCTCAGTGCTATTCATAGCTATCAAATCACCTGGACTCGGGTTGCCTTTTACTGGAAAATATTCTGCTACATCACCTACATGTGAGTTAGAATGAGCAAAAATATGCCCTGCAGCGTAAACACCACCCGCCTCAAAAGCAGCAGAGTTGGTTTGGTTAACTACCTCCACCTTAAACCAATATACCTCAATGTCGGTAAAACAGCTCTCTGTGCTATTGTCAGTACTTGCCATTAAGCGAATTTGTATCCAATCCCCTGGACGAACTCCTTCTAAATCTAAATCAACGACAGGATTGTATGTAGCACCTGAACTATTGCTCCAGGCATTAGTTGATGGACCCGCACCACAATTACTCTGTGTATTTGAATTATATCCCCCAGAGGTAAAATTAGTAATTCGCTTCCAAGTATTTCCATTTATAGAGATTTCTGCCCTCAGTCCGTCAAAGCCTGTCTCCATACACACATAGGTACTCCAACTAGCTCTTATATTTGAGGCTGATGAATTAGCTGGAATAAAAATAAATGGAGAGTAAGCGTAATCATCATCATTATTATTCTCGTGCTCATAGTAAATATACCCACCCGAAAAAAATGGAATATAAAAACTATTCGAGCCTCTACAGGTAGATTGCGTCCAATAGGAGTAGTTATCAAACTCTTCCCAATAAACAGCATTCCATGAAGTAGTATTCACAACCGTTGGCGCAGTAGGGTTACCTACCGCTAAATAACCCACTGGAACAGCCACGTTTCCTGAATTATCTATAGTCATATAGGTAGTCCCTACAGTATTGGTCACAAAAGTCGAAGATGTGTTAGCAAACGTAAGTTTGTTATCACTTTTATTATAAATAGAAAAATGTGTTGTACCTGAATTAGTCAACTTCAGTTCAGAGCCAGTGTTTGCCCCACCTCCCATTAAAACATCCTTACCTCCTGAGGCTAAAACTTGAAACTTATCGCTGGGAGCCAAAGTCCCAATTCCTACATTTCCTGTGCTTGTCACTCGCATTCTTTCCAAGGTGTTAGTTCCATTACTAGTAGCTATTACTAAATCTTTAGCATCGGTAGTTCCCAAAAAATTACTTCCAGCGGTTACAGCAGAACCAATTGCGGCTGATGAGGGAGTCGTTCCAGAATTTCCTGTTGTTTTCCAAAAATCTTTGTCCAAGGTTCTATTTTGGGAAGTAACATACCAGCGATTAGAGGTAGCAGAATATTGCAAAGTAAAAGATGCTCCTGTGGGGATAACAATACTTGCTCCAGTTCCAGTAATAATATCGCCTGTTGCATTTGTATTATTATTTGATACAGTAATGGTTTGTGCAGTGGTTGCATTTACGAGTGTAATGATCTGTCCATCTACTGCATTTGCAATATTATTCAACGTTGAATTGGTTGTACCTGTAACTCTATAAAAACTATTCTCCGGTGCTGTTGCACTCAAAGTCACAGCTAAAGTAGCCGCTGAGGCAATAGCCGTACCTTCTCGTAATGCAATATCTCCAACTATATCTAATTTAGTAACAGGCGAAGCCGTACCTATCCCTACATTCTGAGCAAATATTATGGTACTCTGAAGTATTGCTATAAAAAGTATTGTCTTTTTCATTTTGCTTTTTTGTATTTAATATTTTTTATGCAACAACTTGTAGCATAGATTTACAAATTTTTACCCCCCTTTGTAGCTTTAGACTTACCCTTCGGAACATTCAAAAGGTGCTAAGCTATTACAGATATCTTTCCTTGAGCTAGATAAGAACAAGTTATGAAATCATAATAAATTATGTAATCACACTATTCTTATATCACTCCTTGCGAGCTACTAATACAGCTTGAGAATGCTCCCAAGTGTCATCGCCAGTATTAGACACATCTAAACCAAATCCTAGTGTTCCCGCACTAGTAACTTTACAAATTTCCATATAATGAATAGGTTTGTAATTGTCATGATCTCCACCTCCTTCATCTGGTCTGTAAAGCATATAGCGTGGAGTACTAGTACCATCAGTACAAGTCAAACCACATGTTCCTGTTTTTGTTGGTTTAATATAAAAATCATCAGTATTACTACCTCCAGTAAGGCGTAGTGTAACATCTACATCTAATATTACTATATCTCCTATAGATACATTCATTGTACTACCAGGATTTGTAATAACTGTTTTTTGTGTATTAGGGGAGGATGTTCCAGTAGTAAAATTATATATGGCAATTACATTTGTAGATGAAGCATTAAGCATTCCATTAGCATCTGCAAAAACTTTTCTATTTCCTGTGCCTGCTAAATTGTTTATTGTCACTTGACCAGTATTATCAATACTCATTCTTAAAGCAGTGGAACCAGTATTTGTACCAGTCAATATTCTTAAACTATTTTGATAATTATCTATAAAATGGGCTGTAGTATAAGATCCCCCAGGTGCATTTAATTGCAATTCTCCTCCTTCATTAGTTGCATCTAAAGCACCTAAAACCAATCTTGATTCTGAAGGAACAGTAGAGGTTCCAATTCCTACATTACCCGTAGTGCCCGAAACTTGCATTGTGATATTTCCTGTACCACGAGCGTTGAAAGAAAGATCTTGGTTGGCGTTAGAACCTAAGGCTTGTATACCTGCATAACCGATACCTACACCTTGGGTAAGATTATTAGCATATACACTAAAAGTACCATTATATTGGTTGCCGTTGCCTGCATCTACTACTGTTAGTCGTTGTCCAGCAACTGTAGTTCCTATCCCTACATTTCCTGCGCTGGTTATTCTCATTCTTTCCAATGTGTTGGTTCCATTATTAGTAGCTATCACTAAATCTTTAGCATCTGTAGTGCCTATAAAGTTACTTCCAGCGGTGACTGCCGAACCTATAGCTGCAACCGAGGGAGTAGTACCTGAGTTGCCTGTTAACTTCCAGTCTAAATTGGGGTCTGAAATTGAACGCCAGCCAGTAGCACTGTACACAAAAGAAGCAGCTCTTCCAGTAGGTATTGTTTGACCATTTAAAGTAGCGTGTATGCCTGAGTTATTATATATAGCCAACAACTGCCCATCTTGGGGGGTAGTTGTTGTAATAGTGGCTGTGCCTGATGGACTAGCTCCAGCAGTAAGTTGGGCTTGCGATACGTCCGTAGCAATTGTTATAGTAGGGTTGCTACCAGCTACTGCATAACTTGTCTCTCGCAAACGAATAGAACCACTTACATCAAGTTTATTGGTGGGGCTAGCAGTACCTATTCCTACATTTTGTGAATAGGAAAAAGTACTGAATAATATTGTGGCAAAAAGTATTGATTTTTTCATTTAGTTTAAAGTAATACGTTATTACTAATGAGTATTCTGGCTAATAACCGTTTTAGTGAACTTAGAAACGGCTGACCACTAGTTTTTTAGAATAGATATTATTTCCAGCTTTTATAATGGCGGTATATGTAGCATCTGCCAACCCGCTCGATTCAAAACTGAGTTGATTGCTACCCGCTATTAATTGATAATTTTTATGGATTACTTCAGCTCCCAAAATATTAAAGAGCTTTACTTCTATGGGTTGCGATTCGGTAGTGGTAATAGTAAGTCTCGCATCTGCCTGTGTAGGATTGGGCACAAAATCACCTATCACAAAACTAGAACCATCTGTAATCTTAGCTGCTACTATATAGGTTTCCTCACTTTTCCCATCATAGTCTATTTGGTTCAGCTTGTAGTAGTAGGTTTGATTAGGTATTACATTTCTATCGTCATACGCATAATTAATTCGAGTGCTGCTATTTCCATTGCCCGCTTCCCAACCAATGGTTTCAAATTGCACTCCATCGGTGCTTCTTTTAATTTCAAAACCTTTGTTGTTTATTTCGGTAGCTGTTTCCCAAGATACTTTAATGTAAGTATTTTCTATTGGGTCTGCTCTTAGATATGTAAGTTCCACTGGAAGAGCATTGCCAGCGGTTGTATTAGGAGCACCCGCAATGGCAAAATGGGAATAACCAGTATATCTTCCACCAGGTATTCCAATGGTAGATGCGTACGTATTAGCAGTACCAGGCACCGGAATACTCGCTACACCGCCACAGGTTCCTCCAAACTTTTTCCCTGAATTTCCAGTCGTATAGGTTACTAAATCATCGTTAGAAACCAACCCTCCTGTGGGTGCAGATATTTCACTCGTCCAATTTCCTGTAGGTTCTGCATTAAAGGCTACTTGATCTGTTTTTAGCACCCGCATTGCTCCATTGCCACCTGTCAATGCCGTATAGGAATTGGGATAAGTATTAATTTCATAAGTATTGGAACCGCCACTAAAACTCCAGTACCCGTGGTTAGTAATCCAAGCAGAAGCTATGTACCATGACCCATTACTGTTACAATTTCCTTTTCGGTAAACATTGTACCCTGAGTTATCAATAGTTTGAGTCGCACCACCATAGCCTATGGTATACGTTCCAGCAGTACAACTGCTAATGCTGGGTGAGCTACTGGTGAAATCTGATTTATTGCAATCTAATGTTTTAGTAAACCCAGCTTTTACAGTTACTTCATCGGTAAATTTACTAGTTACTTTATCAGACCCAGATGCGATGCTACTAAAATACATATCTACCGGATTATAAGTGTTGGTGCTGGTAGCTATAGGAAAGGTGTAAACCTGACTGGTGGTGTTGACTTGACGGGCAAATCCTTTGGCATCTGCCACTGCACCTTTGCCTTCTATCCATTTATTATTTGCTGTAACATTTGCTGTACTTGAAACGGGTGTTAGATACCCTGCCAATGCTCTATAATCGCCATTCGATAAATAAAACTCATTATTGTTTCCTGCATCAAATAATTTTAATACACCATGCCCTCCACTTGCTCTGGTAGCATTGGTTCGACCCGTTACATTCCCCAATCTTTGACCTGCTGTAATCCAAGATGGATTATAACCACCCGCAGCAGATGCAGTAGTGCCGGTACCCCATACCAATGACCCCTTGCATAAAACATCTCCGGTGCTTATTGTTACATAAGATGGTGTAACTGTATTTGCTTTGTCTATAACTATGTTCTGAAAATAGGCATTCGTTGCATCATTAATAGTTCCTATTATTTTTTGCTCATGTGTGGCACTAGAGGCAGTTCCACAAACTTCGGGTCCTCCTATAAAACGAACGGTTTGTTCCCGGGTGCTAGAACCTGAGCCCGCATTGTCTGTTCTATACTTAGCTGTGTTGCTCTCGTTGGTAAAATCGCCCTCTACCTGTAACACTCCATTATTTATAAAATCGCTTCCATTTTTATTAATCACATCTCCTTGTACATGAAGTAAGGCTGTACCCTGAACCATAACTACTGCTCCGCTATTGTAAAATAAATTGGCGTATTTAGATTGACCAAAACTGACTTGATAAAAAATACTAGAAATTAATAGTAATGCAAGTTGGAAATTGTATGTTTTCATAGAAAATATATGAATATATACTACAACTACCTTGCCAATACTTAATAAAACTTAATATATTTATAGAGATGTACCATGCAGCATTAAATGCATTACATAAAATATTAACACAATAAAAGTGTATCAGAATAACAACAGTGGGTGTCCAAAAATAGGAAAGCACAAAATGCTAAACCAAAGAGGCTAAGCTGTAAATCAAAGAATCCATTCACCAACCAATTCTATTTCGCTATCACCATAGTACAAACTTGCTGTACCACTCCATTTTGGAAGCGAGCGTAGTAAACTCCCGAAGCATAATTTTCATTTTCGAAGGAAACCTTGTAGTCTCCTGCCTGCATGGTTTCGTCTATTAGTTTTCGGATAAGATGTCCTTCGCCATCAAAGATTTGAATGAGTGTATGCCCCCCACCTGTAGTAAATGTAATATTGGTAGAACTTACAAAAGGATTAGGATAACAAGAAATGAGATTCAAGCCTGCTTTACTGTTAATCTCATGAATGGCGGTGCTGTTACAACCAGACGCATCTACTAACGGCAATGCTTGGAAATTTTGCAACAAAATAGTGCTATCAATATCAGCCTTAGGCACACATAACCAATCTTGTAAAAGCGATGCATATATAGAGCGAAAATCGTACTGCATCGGTAGATTGTCATTTACTGAAACAGTGGCTGGAATCTGTGGATTGGTGCCTAAAATACCCGGTATCACTTTGGTTCCAAAAACAAACATAGGAGCCGCAGCACCGTGATCTGTTCCCAAACTTGCATTCGATTTTATTCTTCTACCGAACTCCGAGAAAGTCATTCCTATAACTCTATCTGCCACCCCACCTGCTTCTAAAGCATCTTGGAAATCTTTGATAGAACTAGAAAGATTCGCCAATAAATCTGCATGATTTCCCGACTCTGTAGCTCCTGCTGCTACTTGCGCTGAGTGTGTATCAAACGAGCCATCTGCAGAAGTAGTCACCATGTAAACACGCGTTTTTAATCCGCCTTTAATCAACTGTGCTACCGACATCAACTGCTGGCGCAAACTCGTTCCTGTTTGCTTAGGAGTAGTTCCCCATGCTGCTTTTATTACTGCTCCATACTGATTGGTTTGACGGGCTACTTCACGTATGTAAGTTAATTCCTTACCAGCTGGTGTGGCAGGTGCAGGGTCTGTTAATCCATTTACTAAATTATAAATATTGCTAGGGTCGGCTATAGACATAGCCATATTGGTAGATGGTCCCTGAGAAATCAATTGCAACACAGAACTCATTTGTATTGCCAAAGGATCTGGCACCGTAGTATTAGGGTAACCTGTAGGGAAATTAGGATACTCATAATTCAAGTATCTACCTGTCCAACCAGTGTTCAGCACTTGGTTTGAATCTGAACCAGACATCCAGATATCGGTGGCGCGAAAGTGAGAAAAATTAGGGTTCGGATAACTCACCGATTGTACAATGCGAAGTTTATCATCATTGTACATTTGTTGTAAACCCGTAAGCGATGGATGCAAACCAGTAGCCGTAGTTCCTTTGAGTGCCAACACTTTGTTCTGCGCTATCATTACATTAGAGCGGGCTGCCGAAAGATTCGAATATTGATCTAAGGGAATTACCGTGTTCAATCCATCGTTCCCTCCTACTATTTGGATAATTACCAAAACATGATCGGTATCAGCACTATTCGCTAATGCCGCCAAAAGTGGAGAGGCAGCATACGATTGCATAGAAATGCCATTTAAAACTACTGGCAATGCGGCAATGGGAACTCTTTTGATAAAATCTCTTCTTTTCATAATTTGGATATTTATTATTTAGAAAACAACCACAACTGTAAATTCTCAACCATGAACTGTGAACTTACTATTGTCAACTTAATTGATATTCTGCAAAATCTAATAGGTATTTAAAGGTCACAAACAATTTATTTTTTACAATAGCTTTTTTGGCAGCGTCTGTAGGGTTCGCTACATAATCGTTCCATGCATTCGTCCAATAATAATTTTGTGCTTGCCCTCCCAGCAGACCATAAATTCTTAAATAATCTTTAGATGCTTGTGATATATCTATGGTATATATCTGCCCCAAAGCCTCATCTAGTAACGATACAGGGTCAGAAGGATTCGAAAGTTTAGATACATAATCTATTATATCTATAAATAAAGTGCTGCTGTTTTTGGTAGGCCCTGAATAGAGTAAATAGTCGGTAATTTGATTTCGCAATGGAAGGGTAGATGTATTAATCCACAACTCATGGTAGGAAGGCTCTTGGTAATAAGCAGGCCAACCCGATACATTGGGTGGGTCCAATAAATCTTGCTGCATGGCTATTCCATAATACTCTACCAAAGACCAAAAATAATACTGCGCATCTAAATCAACATTTGCGGCTGGAATCTTTACATCAAATTCGCGCAGAATACTTACTAAAAAATCGACAGGAGGTTTTATGAAACAAGACCTATTTAATACATCAAAAAAATGTTCGCTTTTAAAAAGAGTAGAAAGCACAGGCGTAATATCGTAATTATTACTTCTCAGTACATTCGCTAAAGGGGCTATCACATTAGTTTCTACACTCGCGTCTATATCGTAGTAAACAAAGAAACGATACAACCTTCTACAAATATAAAGTGCTACTTCATTGGTATCAAAAATCATAGCCAGCAATTCATCTAGCTCGTTCGCTCCATTGGCTCCCGATTTTCCAGTAATTAATTTGTTACTATAAAAACTCGAAAACAACTTATCATTCGTATCGTGTGCTGGTGGATCAAAGTAATACGTATTGTTTGTTTGGTCAGCACGAAAACCTGTAAGCACACGAGCCGCAGCCTTTACATCGTCTTCTGTAAACTGTGCCCCAGCCCCTTTTCCTACGGTAAAGAGCTCTTGTAATTCTCTTCCATAATTTTCATCGGGGGCAGTGTTGGTATTATAGGTTCCATTCAAATACACCAACATAGCGGGGTCTAGGGTAATGGCTTTGGTTAAGGTTTTAATATTTCCCAAAGAATTATCGCGCAATGTTTTTAAGTGCTTGTATCCAAAACGTGGTTCTGCGTAAATGGTAATTTGGGTAGAAAAATGATTGTGCCAAAAAAGCGTCATCTTCTCGGTAATACTTCTTCCTTGATTAATCATCAGCCCTGACCACCAAGATTTTAAAGAGACCGCCCTGCCAAATACTGCCAAAGGATCTGCTGCAGCATTTACCCATGTTTGCCCATAAGGAACATTGGGATCGTTGTATTGAGCAGTGTAAGCATTAACTGGTGGCAATGGATTAGCAGCAGGAGTCAATAGCTCATCTACACTTTGCGACATGGACTTGCCCATAAAGTAAGTAATATCATCGCGCTTGGCACCAAAGAGAGTACGCTTCAGCAGATGTACTACTTCTTGTTTTCCCCATGTGCCTGTGTAGGGATTAATACCAGTAGTAGTGCGAGCACCACGAGCAGGGTGGTGATTGGCATACGGTACATTTACCTCCGCTGCTGCTATGTTTAAGTTATTGCTCATCTTATTTATTTTCTATAAATATAAAAATTATACTTAAAGTGAATATTAACTTAATTGGTACTCCGAAAAACTTAAAATAGTTTGAAAGAAACTCGATAAAATCCCCAATACTTCATTCTTATACGCAGTATTGGTCGGTGCGCCTTGGTAGTTGTTCCAAGATGTAGTCCAATAAGAGGCAGTAGTTTGTTGTTTCAGTAAAATAGCTTTTAAATAATCATGGGTAGTCTGAGAAATATCCAATGCTAAAAGATGCGCAGCTACATCGTTTATAAGTAAATCAGGGTCTTCAGGATTGGCAAAAAGAGATACATACGCAATGGTATCTATAGCTAACGTAACCCCTGCTACTTTTATCACCCCTCCTTTACCCAATAGCAAATCGGTGGAGTAATTCCGAGAAGGAAGGGTGCTTGTATTAATCCATAACTCATGAAACTTAGGGGTTTGATAATAGGCAGCCCAGCCCGCTACATTGGGTGGATTTAAAGGGTCTTGTTGCAAAAGCAAAGCATAACTTTGTACTTGTTTCCACATACCGTATTGGGTGGTGAGCACCGTAGCATCTGGAAACACTACATTAAACTCTCTGCAAACTCCTATTAAGAAATCGAGCGGTGGTTTTATTAAACAACCTCTGTTCAGCATATCAAAAAAGTGCTCGCTCTTAAAGAGTACCGAAAGCACTGCTTTAATATCGTAATTGCTATCTCTAAACACCACCGCCAAAGGCTCTATCACATTGGTTTCTACCGAAGCATCTATATCGTAATAAACAAAATAGCGGTATAGTTTTCTACAAATAAAAAGCGCCACTTCGTTGTTCGAAAAGAGCATGTTCATCAAATCGTTCAATTCATCAGCCCCTCCGTTACCCGTGTTATTGATAATGGTATTGCCGTAAAAAGACGAAAAAACTTTTGGATTGGTATCGTGTTTGGTGGTATCAAAATAAGAAGAAACTGGAGCCGCATTGTTGATTCTATAGCCTGTCATAACCCGAGCTGCTGCTTTCACATCATCTTCGGTGTAAAGCGAATTCACCCCCTTCCCTACGGTGAAAAGTTCCTGCAATTCACGACCGTAATTTTCATCGGGTGCATTCTTGGTATTCACACTTCCATTCAAATACTTTAGCATGGCAGGGTCTTTGGAAATTTCGGTGGTCAATGTTTTGAAATTCCCTAAAGCATTACTGCGGATTAGTTCCAGATACTTGTAGCCATAGCGGGCATCGGCATAACTATTGAGTTCCGTAGAAAAATGATTGTGCCAGAACAAGGTCACGCTTACCGTTCACATTTACGTAATTTGCGGTAGCCACCCACGATTGCCCATAGGTACACTCGGCATCGTCATCAGTATCGGTATATATTTTAAGTGGAGGAGCAGGCACCGAAGCAGAGGCTGTCAATAACTCATCTACCGCCTGCGACATGGTCTTGGTTAAAAAATAATCTACATCGGCTTTTGCAGCACCAAACATCGTTCTTCTTAGCAGATGCAAGACTTCGCTCTTGGTCCATACTCCTGTGTAAGGAGCAGTACCCGTAGTGGTTCTGGCACCTCTGGATGCTGGTATGTTTTTAAGAAAGGCGGGATGAATTTCTGCGGCAGCAGGGAGTAAATTATTTTGATTCATAGAAGCGTTTTAAGAAACTACTTTCACTTGACCTTTTAAATGTAATAAGGTTTAATGATAATGTGTAATGATGAGTGATGAATTACTTATTCTCACAAGTTACGCTCCGCTAAACTTGCTAGAGCGGGGATTATTGCTTAACAAATCTTCGGGTTTCTATTCCTGCATTCGACTTAATTTGAAGCCAATAATATCCAGCATTTAAAGCAGTAATATCGATAGTTTCGTGTTCTGTTGAATTTGATTTTACAGTCATTTGCACTTTTCCCGTGAGGTCAACAACCTGCATTGTTAGGTACTGTTGAAAATTGGTAAAATTTACATCGATTGTATTTGTTGCAGGATTAGGGTAAAGTGAAAAGCCCGATAACGAAAGTTCGGTTACTGCCGTTGGGGAAGAAGGTAAATCGGTATATACTGCCCAGTTACTGGTTTGCACATTCGTTGGATTAGACTGAGACACAAAAGTATCCATACCCACTTGAAATAACGATAACCCTGTATAGGAAGGCGAAAGCCAAATGTAACTTGTTCGCTTATAGTTTGTGACACGAAAACTGCTGCCATCAAAAGTGCTATCTTGCCCTACATCTGTTGATTTAAGTCGAAGACAATCAGCTACCACTCGTCCATCGGGATTCTTCATTGTCCCATAGCCATCTACAACTGTTGAAAACAAGCCACTGTTAAACGAGAGATTAGAATAGTCGACTTCACTATACGTATCGTTATAAATACTACTACCGTAGGTTAACGGAAATCTAAACATTTCCCTTGGGTCGGTAAATTTCAAATACTTCACTACCAACGATTGAAAGTCTACCCGTCTTTCGCCTATAAACTCAAAGCTGTTTCCATTTAACGCATAAAAAAAAGACTCTGAAAAACTACTTGTGCCTCCTACTGTCTTAGTATAATACGGCCCAATAAAGGTGTCAACACCGGAAGTGGCATACACTCCATTTACAGCAAAATTAGTGGTAGCGGAAGAAAAATCCCAAGACTGATTTATACCAGTTAAGTATGCATCTGGGGGTATATTGTTCAATACCTTGTAGTTCCTTGCTATACCATCTAAGTTACTAAAAGTGGCGGATGTAATTACGGGTGATTGAGCAGAAGCACAAAACACAACAAAAAGAGGGAGAATAGAGAGTAGTTTTGCTTTCATGATTTTTGTCCAAATATAACTATTGAGCACTGAAAACGAATTGCACGCTTCGTGATGTTTCGTAGTGCATCTCGAAGATTCGATAAAAATAAACTTTATAATTTATGAAGCATTTTCTTTTAGTTCGACATGCCTTTCAGAACATGTCGAGAAATCATCAAGTAAAACTCAACTCCTTAATAATGGGTCGTGAGCCCGAATTTCTATTTGAGTTCTTGATGAAGGGAGGTGAGGTCTGAATCGACATATGAGAATTGAACTCAGAACAACAGTTAGTTTACCTCACTTCCTTTCTCAATTGAATAATCTATCAAAGTTTTTCAACGGCAAGTCTAAAGGAACAGCGTGGCTCTAAAGCTGAAATTACGAAGCTAATTTTACTAATGCTCCATTTGCAGTGGCTGAAAGCGGATTTTATCTAACAAGCCTCTGAAACCATCACAAGGGCAATTGGTTATTTCATCCAAGTCCAGAGTTCTTCGCTGCAAATCGCCATAGGTAAACGAGTTAGGGGTAGGTGAAGGGCGATTCGCAGCATCCTGTTTGGGCATATTATTTCCTGTCAGAAAATCAGATAAAAAGGCCTCCACCCCAAAAGGCGAAGGGTTGATGTGTGTAAACGAAGTGCCCGTTTCACCAGCATGGCATCCCGTACAGGTATTCAGTGAAAAATAATGACGCACCAAAGGGTCATGGATAGAATCGAAACCCGGAAAAGCATTTCCATCCCAAAAACTACTTTTAAAAGGCACCTCGGCATGTCCGCCCAAAAAAGGAATGGTAGTAGTTGGGAAAGTTTCGGGTATGTCTATACCATTGTCTTTTTGCAGAAGATACTGACTGGAGTTGGCGTTTACCCAAGTGACGAGTCGTTTTACATCCGCATTACTCACTTTGGCATTGTATTTTACAGCAGGTGTTCGCTTTACGGTTACTTCCTTCAGTAGAGCACCCTTTTTAACGGATACCAAATTAAATTCACGAAGTTCCCAAGGAAACTGGGTCATAATTTCGTTGGTACGGAGCTGGTTCAGCGAACTCTGATGGGGTTTTCCTGGGTTGGTGCCGCATTTGCTAAATTGATCGGTTATTGCTTGTAGCGCACGATTGTATCCTGCTGTTCCTAATGCAGAATCTTTCAATTGCCACCATTGCTGTGCATAATTTTTTACATCGGCACAAGTAGTTTTATTTACCCCAAACTCAAAGATGGTGGTGAATTCAAGCGGTGCCCCAGCCAGGGTTCCACAAAACACAAATCGTCCTTCGCCCCCATCTATGCCTGTAGTGCCATAGCTCATATTACTGCGCAAGTCGATACGGTTCACAATAGCTATTAAGCGAAAAGGTGTTTTGGCAGGGTCCAAATCTCCATTCGGCAAAGACCATTGATTCACCATCAGGTTAATGCGCGGTCGGTCGGCTACTGTTTCACCATTCACTTGTTGTGTGGTAACCCAATGATGTAGCCAATTTCTAATAAACTGGGAGGTTTCGCGGTCGGTAGCTATATGAGTGGGGTCACTGGAGGCAAGCTGTCTCATCAGCTCCCAAAATGTCCATACTCCGTAGGGATTTCCGCGCTGACCCACTGGTGCGGTTACATTATAAGTACGCGCAGTGTCTTGTACCACCTGAAGGTCAGTTATCATTAAACAATTTTTCTGCACCTTCAAGCTATCGAATGGTAGCGTTCGGCAAACAGGGGCAAAGGGACTAATAGGGTATGGTTTGCCTTCTATAAAATCTTTGAAGGTAAACAGGTCTTTGGGCAGCTTTACTTTAATAAGGTTTCGCCCTTCAAATACGTTTAAGATACCGTTGCTATTTCGAACCATTTGGGTTTGATCCGAAATTAGTTCTTTCAATTCTGCTTGGTCAAAAGGGAGTTGTGTGGTAAAGAGTCCATCATCTGCTTTTTCATCGCCCTTTTTACCATCATCACGCAGCAGCAACTTTTTACCCTCGTTTTCCAAAGCTAAAAATTGCCCTTTAAATTGCGAAGGAGCAAACCGAACTAGAAGTAATACCTCCTGGTCATTCCCCTTTATCTTTTGAATAGCTAGGTCGCGGACTAAGGGTGGATTTTGGTTAAAGGCAGGATTAATTGCCACATCCTCTGTATCCGACTTGTTAGCGTTAAAACCTTTGCAGCCGTGGAGCAAGAGCACTACTACTACTATAACTAGTGCCCCCGTAATTTTGCTATTTCTCATCGTAATCTGGTTTATTATATAGTCTACTTTAACTCTAAAATTTAGCGTTTCCAGCAACCACCCATAAACCAAGATTGCGTTTTTTAAACACAGCCTTTGAGTTTAAACATCTTTGCGCATCTGTCTTTTACAACTATTGCTTGATAACCCTATAGGTATATTGCCCTTCGGAGGTTTGAATGCGCACACAATACAGACCCACCGCCAAATCTTCCAGATTCAGCGTGGCTTTTTTAGATTTATTTATTTCTAAAAACTGACGATATACGAGTTGTCCATTCATGCCCAGTAACTCAATGGTAACATCGTCACATTGGGTACATTCCATTTCAATATTTAATTCCTTCTCCGTAGGATTAGGATAAATATTAAATCGGGTGGTATTCGCCACCGATGCAATACTGAGTGCACTTCCTACCGTTACCGTTTTCACTACTGCCGGGCAACTGCTTACATCTGTTACCGTAACCGTGTACTGCCCAGCAGCTACATTGGCTATAATATCGGAAGAGTTTCCATTGCTCCATGCATACGTATACGGCTGTGTACCTCCGCTTGCTGTAACAGTGGCAGTTCCGTTATTAGGTTGTGTAGTTACTGGAGTACTGCTGGTAGTAGCGGTAAGACCAGTGCTGCCTGCTACAGTATAAGTGGCCGTGGTGCTGCATCCATTGGAAGAAACTGTTACGGTATAAGAACCAGCTGCCAGGTTGGAAATAGTAGCGGTGCTTCCGCCATTGCTCCATGAGTAAGTATAAGTGCTTCCCCCTGATGGAGAAACCGTGGCAGAGCCGTTTGAAAGTCCACAGGTAGTAGCATTCCCTGAAGTAGATGCGGTGACACTATTCGGAGCAGAAACGGTGTAACTTGCCGTAGTAGTACATCCGCTGGAGGTAACCGTTACTTTATAGGTTCCCGCTGAAAGATTAGAAATGGTAGCCGTGCTTCCGCCATTGCTCCATAAGTAGGTGTAAGTGCTTCCGCCTGATGGCGTAACCGTGGCGGTTCCATTGGCGGTAGAACAACTGGTCGCTGCAGTTCCGGAAGCTGTTGCCGTAATTCCTGTGCTTGCATTTACCACTCTGGATGCGGTGGTAGTACAACCAGTAGTAGTTACCGTTACAGTATAGGTAGCGGCTGATAAATTCGAAATGGTAGCAGTGCTTCCTCCATTGCTCCATAAGTAAGTATAAGTGCTTGCGCCTGATGGGGTCACCTTAGCTGTACCATTAGAAAGCCCACAAGTAGTGGCATTACCTGAGGTAGTAGCGGTAATTCCTGTGCTTGCATACACCACTCTAGATACAGTAGTAGAACAACCACCTGAAATAACCGTTACGGTATAGGTAGTGGCTGCTAGGTTGGAAATAGTAGCAGTGTTTCCGCCATTGCTCCATAAGTAAGTATAAGTGCTTCCGCCTGATGGCGTCACCGTAGCTGTACCATTAGAAAGCGCACAAGTAGTGGCATTGCCAGAGGTAGTAGCGGTAATTCCTGAACTGGCATTCACCACTCCAGATACAGTGGTAGAACAACCTCCAGAGGTTACTGTTACAGTATAGGTAGCAGCTGCCAGGTTAGAGATGGTAGCAGTACTTCCGCCATTACTCCATAAATAAGTGTAAGTGCTTCCGCCTGATGGCGTCACCGTAGCGGTTCCATTGGCGAGTCCACAGGTAGTGGCAGTGCCAGAAGCTGTTGCTGTAATTCCTGCGCTTGTATTTACCACTCTGGATGCAGTTGTAGAACAACCACCCGAAGTAACCGTTACTGTGTAAGTAGCAGCTGCTAAGCTCGAAGTAGTAGCGGTAACTCCGCCATTGTTCCATAGGTACGTATAAGTGCTTCCTCCTGATGGAGTCACCGTAGCTGTTCCGTTAGAAAGTCCACAGGTGGTAGCACTCCCAGAAGTAGTAGCCGTAATTGCAGTACTTGTATTCACTATAAAAGATGAAGTCGTAGTGCAACCTGCCGAGGTTACGGTAACGGTGTAAGTAGCTGCTGCTAAGTTGGAGATAGTAGCGGTACTTCCACCATTACTCCATAAATAAGTATAAGTACTTCCTCCTGTTAGTATAACCGTGGCGGTTCCATTAGAAAGCCCACAAGTAGTTGCATTTCCAATTGTTCTTGGTGTAATTCCTGTACTTGCATTCACTACTGTTGATGCTGTGGTAGTACAACCCGCAGATGTTACCGTTACAGTGTAGGTAGCAGCTGCTAAGTTGGAGATAGTAGCAGTGCTTCCGCCATTGCTCCATAAGTAGGTATACGTTGTGCCACCTGAGGGAGTCACCGTAGCTGTTCCATTGGCTAGACCACAAGTAGTAGCAGTGCCTGAGGTGGTGGCGGTAATTCCTGTGCTTGCATTCACCACTCTAGATGCGGTAGTAGAACAACCTCCAGAGGTTACCGTTACGGTGTAGGTAGCAGCTGCCAGGTTAGAGATAGTAGCAGTGCTTCCTCCATTGCTCCATAGATAAGTATAGGTTCCTCCACCCGATGGAGTCACTGTAGCGGTTCCATTCGCCAATCCACAACTAGTGGAAGTACCAGAGGTAGTAGCGGTAAGTGCACAAGTAGTGGAAGCAATATTGATGTTATCAATATACAAATTGTTACCCCAATCCGAAATGCTTCTAAAGGCAAAAGTCACATTGCTTTGTCCATTCAGCGAAGCCAGACTGATGGATTTATTTACCCATTGTGTACCAGTAGGTGTAAAGGCAGTATTAATTCCTGTGGCAGTAGCCAAACTAGCACCTCCGCTGTAAAATATTCTTTGTGTATAGGTGGTTCCACAATCCGTAGAAACCAAAACAGCTAAAGAGTCATAAAAAGAATTGGTTCCTATATATGGAGCATAGGCTACATCAAAAGTAAGGGTAGCATTACTGACTCCAGCAAAACTAAAAGTAGGTGTTACTAAATTATCTAGCGTTCCACTTGGGTTAGTTGTAGTAGTTCCAGTAGAAGCATAGTTATCCATAATAGCACAGCCTGTTCCTGTTCCGTAAGCGGATGAAGTGGAGCGAGTCCAGGTCCAAGCATCGGTAGGTGACTGAGTTACCGTAATGCCGTTAACTGTTGGGTTAAAATTGGTGGCACTGAAATCTTCTGAAAATGGTAAAGAAGAGAATCCTGTAGCAGAATGTGTAGTTTTTAGTGAATCATTCAATGTATTTTGATCGGTACTTCCATTCGGTAGGGAGGTAAATGATTTAAATGTAAAAGTACCAGCAGGTGGTGTAAACGGTGCTAACGTTACATTGGTAGTGGCATTGGTAGCTAGGCTTCCTGTCCAACTAAAACTGGTGGCAGCCCCTCCGTTAACTTGGTAGCGAATGGTTACCGATGTAAGCGTATTCAATCCAAAATTCTTTGACGTAACTTGTGGCGTAATAGCAGCAGTACCACATTGAGTGCTTAAATTGGCAGGTGTGATGTGGGCGGTAATACCGGCATCTATTGTTAAGCTAGGAGCACACACAGTTACCTGACTTGTCAATAAAGAAGATCTTCCTACATATGCAGTCCCATTCACCGTTACAGGGGTTCCTTGAACTACATTGCGCATTACATTTACCTGCCCTTGTGAGAAAGTAGAATAGCAGGCATCATCATTTAGATAATCCATATAATCACAAAACATATTTTGAACTCCCGAACAGCTTGTAGGAACCGAACCGCTAGAGCAGTTAAAGCTTGTGTTGTTTGCAGTAGGTCCTGATTGTAGTGGGGTATCGGCTATTCCGTCATCATCGGTACAAACATGCGAACTAGTCGTATTTCCCCAAATATGATTCAATCCTAAATAATGTCCTGTCTCGTGTGTGAGTGCTCTACAATCACCAGAAACTGCTGCGATGGTAGGAGAGCCAAACCATCTGTAATCTATCACTACTCCATCAATATTGCTTCCTACCATACCAGAAGTAGGTAAGTAAGCATAACCCAAAGTACCTCCTAAAGAACTAGTACCAGGTATGGCTATCGTCCAAATATTAAAATATTTGGTAGCATTCCAAGAAGTAGCAGGCTTGATGGTATTTTCAATCGTATTAGTAGAAGTAGGGTCACTGTAGTTGTGGCGAACAATACCTGTAGTAGCGTTTCCACTAGGGTCTTTATTAGCCAAACAGAATTGTACTTCCGGAATCCCTCTTACACTTTGAAATACACTAGGTGTTCCCGAAGTCCAGTTAGAATTCAATGCCATAAAATCGCGATTCAAAATAGCGATTTGTGCCTGTACTCTGGCATCTGTAAGGTTTCTACCTGTTCCTACCGCTTCTGTAGAAAGGCAAATAACGTGCACTACTACTGGAATAGTTAGCGTAGTAGCTCTACCAGGTGTTTGTTTAGAAGAATACTGTTGTATGATTTGCTGAAAATCCTTTAACTCCTGAATAGATTGCGGGCGAAGTGCTTCCAGTTCCGCCTGTACCTGATTCATACCACACTTTTCACCTAACGTATAACTGGTTTGAGCAAAACTATTTATTACCATAACACACAAGGCAATTAAAAGAGTACATCTATTCTTCATAGTATTTATTTAGACTATTTAATTTGATTGAATATTGGAAGTTATTTTCTCAAATAACTTGTGATTGTTATTACTAAACTTTCTTTTAATCTGAATGTTCATTCGAGCACTTATTTAAACGACCATTTAGATTCAAGATTTACAAAAAAAGACTAATTCCAAGAAAAGCAAAAAAATAAAAGGACAATTTTGAATTGTCCTTTTATGATTAACATTCTGTTATCTTCCTTATCTGATTAACGTCAAACTACCTTGCTTTTTCACTACCTTATCATCTAAATAAGTTACCTCTACCATGTATACATAAACGCCTGGAGGTTGCATTTCGCCCTTGTATCTTCCATCCCAAGCAGTTTGTTGATTGGTACTTACAAAAACCAACTCTCCCCAGCGATTAAAAATCTTTAAACTCAAATCCTTAATTCCATCTCCAAAAATTAAATAGAAATCATTATTCCCATCTCCATTTGGAGAGAATGCATTAGGTACATACAAAGGCAAATTATTTTCTACATACACCGTCACAAAACTCTCGGCAGTACATCCTTTGTTATAAGTAATTGTAAGGTGATATTCATTGATATGATGATACGGTGTAGCCACAGGATTAGGACAATCTATACAACTTAATCCCTCAGCCGGAGACCATTGGTAGCTTGTAATACTACTTGTTGGATATGGTTTCAAAGTACCATACAATTGCAAACTAGTGCCTACTTGTAAGGTAGAATCATCTGGTAAAATATCTACAGAAGCGGGCAATGGCTCTGGCACTATTACCGTAAAGGTAGTGTCGCATCCATAATTATCTTTTGTAGTAACGGTATGCTGACCCGCTCCTAGTTGATAGAAATCATTGTCATAAGTAAATGCTCCACCATCTACACTGTATTGATAAGGCGCATTGTCAATGGTGGTACCCTCTACAAAAATGTGTCCATCTTTGTATTGTGTTCCGTAACAACTGGTGCTATCTACGGCAGTATTAAAGAAATTAAATGGAGCAGCGGGTACCGTCACATTTTTGTTGCTACTGCAAGCATTTCCATCACTTACTACTATGGTGTAATCGCCTGCTGGCACTCCCGTGAAGTTCCCGTTGTTATTACTTTGCAGCGTTGTACCATTTTGAGTAAGGTCTACTGTAAGCGTTCCAGTTCCTCCAGCAAAAAGCACATCTACTTTTCCATCAGAAGAAGTAGGACAGCTCGTTCTGGTAGCAGATACCGTTAAGTCAATAGCAGTAGGCTCTACCACATCATAAGAACCAGAAGCGGTACATAAGTTGTCATCTTGAACGGTTACAGTATAAGTATTGGCCATCAAGCCTTGAATAGTGGCCGTGCTTCCATTATTACTCCAGTTATAACTGTAGGTAGTAGCAACTACTCCTCCAGAAGCAACAGCAGAAGCTGTTCCATCATTAGCACCGAAACAAGTGATAGGAGTTCCCGAAACTTGCACTTGTAAAAGAGTTGGTTCGGTAATTACTACATTGGTGGTAGCGGTACATCCGTTAATATCAGATACCGTCACATCATAGCTTCCAGCTATTAAATTGACTGCTGGATTGGAACTTTGCGAAGCAGGATCATTCCATATATATTGATAGCCCCCTACTCCATTTTGTGGCACTACAGTAGCACTACCATTGTTGCCTCCATTACACTTTACATCGAAAGTAGTAGAAGCCCCAAAGGTGATAGCAACTGGCTCAGTAATTGTGAAATTAGTAACCGTAGTACAGCTACTATCATCAGAAACCGTCACAACATACGAACCCGCAACAAGACCAGTAGCTGTAGCGCTCGTTTGGTTATTGGCATCATTCCATAAGTAACTGTAATTACCACTTCCACCTGTAGGTGAAACAGTAGCTGTTCCATTATTTCCTGCATTACAAGTTACATCCGTTTGAGTATTGGCGTTTAATGTTAATGCTGTAGGTTCTGTAACTACAAAACTAGCTGAATCTACACATCCATTTTGATCGGTGGCCGTTAACGTATAACTTCCAGCACTTAAATTAAAGGCATCTTCTGTATTTTGTCCTGTAGGATTCCAAGCATAATTATAAGTAAATGTTCCATTTCCTACTGTAACATCTATTTCGCCATTGTTTTGTCCATTGCATTTTA
>JBGAVP010000037.1:0-25000 GCA_044228065.1 Chitinophagales bacterium
GGAGATTTTTCTTGTATAAGTTTTGATAGCTTAAAAAATATTAGTTGTGGTGAAGGTGGTGTTCTTTTGTATAAAGAAAAATTTGAAAAATCAGTAGCGGTTTGTTTTGAAAACGGAACGAACCGAAATGATTTTTCAGAGGGGAAAGTGGAATACTACGAATGGATAGGTCGTGGCTCTAAATTTGCCATCTCAGAATTTAATGCTGCAATCTTATACCCCTTGCTACTAAATACCGAAACCATTACTGATACTCGAAAAGAGAGATGGCGAAAGTTGTATGATTCTATTTTTCAAGAAGAAAAAATAAAACATCTTCTTACACCAAAACTTTTGCTTTACAACCATAACGCGCATATCTTCTTTTTAAAATGTGCCCATAAAAAAGAGCGAGATACATTAATGAAATTTTTGAATTCAAAAGAAATATCATGTTCCTTTCATTATACTCCACTTCACTCTTCTGTACAAGGAAAAAAGTTAGGCCTTCATCTGCCTAATGACACGCATACCACCAAAGAAAGTGAGCGACTATTAAGGTTGCCTATGTACAATACTTTAACCGATTCTAGCATAGAATACATAATAGACAATCTAATTTCCTTTTTTAAAACAGCTTAAAATAAAAATCCCTTGCTATAATTTATAACAAGGGACAATTTTGGGTGGTGGTTGAGGAGGGAATTGAACCCCCGACACATAGATTTTCAGTCTATTGCTCTACCAACTGAGCTACTCAACCCTTTAGAGGGAGTGCAAATATAGCAGATTCGCCTTTTTATCCAAAAAACATGCTGCTTTTTTACGAATAAGATTATTTCAAAATTTTTATTTGATATGTTTTTTGAGCTTTATTAGGCAGTGAAGCCGCACGCATCCAGCTATTCAGCATTTTAAGATGCTTGTACTTAACGCCATTTGCCTCCGCAAAAGCCACCAAATCTAACACCGAACTATCTACCGAAACAATACTATATTGATGTGGTTGATATAAATCTTCTTCTGAAATATTATAACCCGCTTTTCTAGGGTCTGTAAAAATCACTTTCATAGCTAGCATTCTAAAGACATAACGTGCAGTTTCAGACGTAATAGCTAAATCATAATAACTATTACCATGCTGTGTTTCAAGGCGACTTTGAACACCATCGGTTCCATAGTTATATGCTGCTGCTGCTAAAGTCCAGCTACCCAATTTTGTTTTAGCATCTTTTAAATAAACACAGGCAGCACGTGTTGCTTTTTCTATATTATATCTTTCATCCACCTGATCATTAATTTCTAATCCATATCGCTTTCCAGTACTGCTTATAAATTGCCAAAACCCCGCAGCCCCTGAAGGAGAAACAACATCTCTAAAATCGCTTTCTATTAAAGGTAAATATTTGAAATCAGAGGGCACACCTTCTTCTTGTAATACCTTTTCTATCTCATTAAAATACCGATTGGCTAATTTCATATTTAGCACTGTATTTGACTGTCTAAAAACGTTTATCTGTAATTCTCTATCTAATCTTTCTCTAACCTCGGCATCTTCTAGTGGCACTCTTTCTCCAGCAAAAAACAACTCTCCTTCTACTCTAAAAGGATGAACTTGAATAATGCTATCTGAGTTTTTTATCCACTTTAAACCTGGAGATTCTGTCTTCGTTTTTTCGAAAATATTTACTGGCTTAGGGGCTATTATCTCATAAATTTTTGCAGAACAAAAACCTATGGTTAATGATAATAGAACAATGGCCGGTATTATATATTTTTTATTCATAGTTGAATAGAGTCAAAATTTAAGCCAAAAAATTTATTGAACTTCCTTTTTGTATACGGGTACTGTTGAGCATGGCTCACCGTACATAATAGAACGAGCTTTTAGAGCCAATTTTTGAGCTATGAATACATAAGCACTGGAATCAATTTTTTTGTCTCCACAGCCTTTTATAATCACTCGCTGATTTTCAAAATTTTCCAAATCAATAAGTCCCAAGTTGTATTGTAAAAACAACTCAGGTAATTTATCCAATGCACCACTAGCAATACATTTTGCAAAAGGAGTAAGCTCCGCTGTTACAATCATATATGCCCAAAATGGAATAATGGCGTCTGTAGAACAATATATTCCCACATACTTATTTTGAAAATTACTCCAAACTGTATTTTTCACTTGTTCTCTGAAATCAGCTTCTCTCAAAATCAACCCCTTGAAAAGAAAATCTTTCATATCAATAAGCATCACCTCTTCTTCTTTTGGAAAATAATTCTCCAGGTCTAAAGTTACGACTGCTTTCTGAGCCACTTTATTAATCAATATTTTTTCTGTTGTCATTCTTTCCTTACTATTTGTCTAAGATACTGTTTTCAAATTTCATTTAGAAGTTAAAATAAAAGCGCCCCGTAATATCGGAGCGCTTTAAAAAATAAAAACTTAAAATTCAATTAAAAGAACTCAGAACGACTATCATCAATATTTGCCAATTTCTTTAAAGCTTCTACAGCTCTATTTGATTTACGACTCAACTGTTGTTGTAATTGCCCTTTATACATAGTCAAATCCGTTGCTTTCGGAGGATCTACACCCCCTATTTTTTGAACTACATATACACCTCCGTTTCCTAAAACAGGTGCAGATAGTTTTCCTTGAGCAGCATACACTCCAGCTGCTACTACTGCTGGTTCATAACCTGTAGCCAAGCCAGGATTCAAGATACTAGCTTTATCAGCTTGAAGTACCGCTTTCCCAAATTTTGCAGCTAAATCATCAATAGTTGCAGCCTTAGCATCGGTAACTTTTTTTGAAAGCAACTCTAATTTTTTCTCTTTAGTATACGCTAGTTTCACATCTTCTTTTACCGCATCTAAATCAGGTAAACCTTTTACACGAATAGACTCTAAGTAAGCAATAGCGTGTTTCTTATCTACAGTTACGATACTAGATACATCTCCCTTTTTAGCATTATATGCCCAACGAACCAGTTCTCTTGCATTGGTTAAACCCATTACATTAAAGTCAGATTTTTTTACATCAACAGACTTTCCATTTGCTTTTTTGGCAGCTTCCTTAAATTTAGCTTCTGTTTGATTATCGGCAGCAAATTTACTCGCTTGAGAATAAATAGCCCTTTCAGTCTCAGGGCTAGGTACTATAGATTTAGTCAAATAAGCTACTTGAACACCCGTTTTAGAAGGGCTGTCATCTATTACCTGAATAATATGCAAAGCACTTTGAGTTGCAGTTTTAGAAACTTGTCCTTTGTTCATAAAAAAGAAAATAGCATCGTTAAATCCCTTTTCTACTTGACCTTGTTTTATCCAACCAATATCTCCGCCTTTTACTTTAGACGCTTGATCATCTGAATACAAAGCTGCCATTTCAGCAAAATCCTTTTTGAATGAATCTATTTGAGTAAAAATACTGTCAAACAACTTTCTCTTGGCGTTTGCTTCTTCATTTGTTTTTACATTTTCAAAAGAAAAAATGATATCGCGAACACGAACTGAATCTGACAACATTTTGCGACCCGTAATTTTGGCTACTTTATAAAAAGCACCATCTACATAAGGTCCTACAACAGTCTTCACTGGTAAACTAAAAAGTGAATCAGCTAAAGGATTTCCTGCCAATTGTTCTTTGGTGTAGTACAAATTATCAAACTGATTTTCAGAATAGAGTTTCACAAAAGAAGAGTCAGTTTCAGTTTTAGCACCTGCTTTAAATTCCTCAACTTTTTCAGCCAAATATTTTTCTGTATTCAAAGAATCTTGGCGAGAAGCTGCAATGTCAAATGATACATATTGAATCTTGCGACTTTCCTCATCCTGATTAAATAGTGTTGCATGATTTTTCAAATAGCCTTTTAATTCATCATCCGTAATTTTCAAATCAGCATCATTTACATCTGTAAATGGAAACTGTACATATCTAAAATCAGCCGTTTTGTTAGATTCTTCATATGTTTTTTCAGCCAACCATGTAGGAGCGTACAACCCTTTACTTACAAGGGTTATGTACTTTTGAGAGATTTGCATTTTCTTAATTTCTTTCTCAAAATTAGACCAAGATCTTCTTCTGGTACCTGGTTCTGTACCTTTATCATCTTGATCTAAGTTTTGAATAAAGTATTTTACTTGTGCAGGATCAAATTGTCCTGTTTGTGGATTGGTAAAATTTTGACGCACATAAGGATGAACATTTTGACCAGTAGTCAATTCCACCATTTCGTCATCAGTTACATTTACCCCTAATTTTTCGTAGGTTTTATTCATTACCGCAGTATTCACTAGGTCCTCCCAGGTTTGCTGACGAATAGCATTTTTCTGCTCTTCATCTACTTGTCCGCTTTTACCCATGCGGGTTTCAAGGTTCTTTACATTTTCATCTACATTTTTCATGTAGTCGGTATAGAGAATTTTTTCTCCATTTACTTTACCTACAGCATTGCTTCTGCCGCCTTTCAATACACTGAACTGAGAGTTGGTAGCATCCATTACTAGAAAGCCAACTATACTCACTGCAATAACCCCCACCAATAATCCTGAATGCTGTCTGATTGAACCTATTAGAGCCATATTTTTTGTTTGTTATTTTTTTAAAAAGGAGGTGCAAAATAAACAGTTTCAGCTTAAAAATGAAAATCATTTCTATATATGTGCCTTATTAATTACAAGTATTTGATAATAAGTGATTTACAAATTTTTCCTTTCAGCAAAAGAGTCTTTATTCTTGAAAATACACCCGTTTCACCCTTGCTGATATTCCTGTGAGAATTTCATACGGGATGGTTTCTGCTGTCTTTGCTACTTCTTCTACTCGAGGTTTTGTACCAAATACAATCACTTCATCTCCTTCTTGTACTTGTTCAATATCTGTAATGTCAAGCATACACATATCCATACACACATTGCCAATTATAGGGGCTTCTTTATTCCCTATCAACATTTTTCCCTTTCCATTGCTCAGCTTTCTACTTAATCCATCCGCATATCCTATTCCAATGGTAGCAATGATTCTGTCCGTATCAGCTTTACCTACTCTGCCATAACCCACCGTTTCTCCCGCTTTAATATGTTTAATCTGAGAAACCGTAGTTTTTAAAGTAGATACTGGTAAAAGTTTCGCTTGCATTTCTGGCAAACTATCCAAGCCATATAATCCTATTCCCAAGCGAACCATATCAAACTGCGCATTGGTGTGGTGTGATATTCCATTGGAATTTAAAATGTGCCGCAATATTTTATAGTCAAAACTCCTACAAATCACATCGCTCATTTTCTCAAACTTATCAATTTGCTTTTTTGTAAAGTCGTTGTAGGCCTCATCCTCACTTGCTGCCAAATGCGAAAAAACGGAAGCAATTTCAATAATATCACTGGCTTTTACTTTTTCAACCAATACTTTTAAATCACTTTCTTCAAAACCTAAACGATTCATTCCGGTTTCTAATTCCACATGAATCTTGTAACGAGCATCGCCTTCACCTCTCTTCAACTTTAGAGTATTTATGAAATTATCTAAAAGCGAAAGGCTATAAATATCTGGCTCTAGCTGATGATGTATCATGGCATCAAAACTTCGCTCCTCAGGATTCATCACCATAATAGGAAGTGTAATGCCCCCTTTGCGAAGCTCCACTCCCTCATCGGCATAGGCTACTGCCAAATAGTTTACTCTGTTAAATTGCAACACATTGGCTATTTCGTAGCTACCGCTCCCATAACTGAAAGCTTTTACCATAGCCATTATTTTAGTTTCAGGTTTTAATAATGCTTGGTATGCTTTCAAGTTATTCACTAAAGCATTCAAATTAATTTCTAAAACTGTTTGATGTGCTTTCTTTTCTAACGCTCTAGCTATTTTTTCAAACTCAAATTTGCGTGCTCCTTTCAGCAATATCACTTCGTTTTGAAAACTATCTGTGCTACTACTTTTTAAAAACTCATCGGTAGTTTCAAAGACCTCCAATTGTAGTTGTTCGTTTTTCTCAAAATTTTTTAATTGTCTTTTTAATGCCGAACCTATTCCTACTAGACGCTGAATTTTATTTTCTTCTATCAGTTTTGCTACCTCACTATAAAGTTCTATTTCCCCTTTGCCACTTTGTAAAATATCAGAAAGAATAAATGTATTTTTGGGGTGCTGGTTTTGTTGCTATAAAAAATCAATGGCTATGCGAAGCGACTCTATATCGGAGTTATAGCTATCGTTTATAAGCGAACAATTATTAATCGCATCTTTCATTTCCAATCGCATAGCTATGCGCGTGAGTTGTTTCATGCGCGTTTTAATGTCAGAAAACTCCTTTCCTAAAACCAGCATCACACAAGCGCAGTGAATGGCATTTTCTACAGAAGCTTTATCTGTAAATGGTATTTCAAAATCTAAATCGAAGCCTTTGTAATTAGCTGCAATGAAAGAGTGTCCGTTTTGTTGAAACACACTGCTTATGGCCAAATCACTATCGGTATACTGCGACCAGGTGAATGATTTTATTTTTCGATCTTTGTCTTCTTCCCCTTTCATAGCGTTGATTTCAGCTATGCTTTGATTTACCTCCGGATGGTCTTTACAATAAATTAAAAGTTCACAGGTAGTAAAGAGTTTTAGCTTTTCTTTTGTCTTGTGTTTCGCATTTAAAAAGCCTTCATTGTGCGCCTCGCCTATATTTGTAAAAATTCCTAAGGTAGGCTGCATGATACTTTTCAAATTTTCCATTTCACCCGACTCAGAAATTCCTGCCTCAAAAATTCCCAAATTATTTTCGGCAGTCATTTGCCAGAGTGAAAGCGGGACACCTATTTGGGAGTTATAACTTTTGGGATTTCGAACAATATTGAAATCTTCATGCAGCAACTGATACAACCACTCTTTTACAATTGTTTTTCCATTACTGCCTGTTATTCCTATTACAGGATAATTGAATTTTGCTCTGTGAAATCCAGCTATTTTTTGCAGTGCAATCACTGCATTTTTAACCACTATAAAATTTACTGTGGGGAATTTCTCTACAACATCTTCCTGAGTCACTACAAAATTTCGAACGCCCCTTTCTATTAAATCGGCTATGTAGTGGTGCCCATCTAACCTCCCACCAGCTATGGCAAAAAACAAAGTTTGCAAAGGTTGTTGCAGCTTGCGGCTATCCGTTAGCAATTGTTGTATTTCGGCTGTTTCCCGAAAACCTGCTTTGAGTTTTCCATTTGATGCCTTTGCTAATTCTAGAATAGTGTATGTGGGATTCATAAGTCTAAAACAAATATAAGCTTTCCATTACTTACAATTATTATTTCCCTTTTCCATCAACAAAAAATTATCTCTATTCACTCCTCCATTTTTAATAATATTTTTACCAAAAAAAAGAAATGAGTTTAATAAGAAACACTCTAGGTAAAATCAGAAATGCAAACGTAGCAAAGGGCGAAGATATAGGTCTGGACAGAGGTGCGCAGCAGGGCAGACAACGTACCATTAATGCTGATGGCAGCTACAATATTAAACGCATTACTGGTGACACGCTTAATCTTGAGTTATTCCATTGGCTCATTAATACTTCTTGGAAACACTATTGGATAGCGGTGTTTTTATTTTACGGAGGGGTCAATGTAATTTTTGCAACCATCTATTTACTCATTGGTGTAGAGTTTATTTACGGTATTGTACCTGCTGATGGCATGAATGATTTCTTACATTGCTTTTTCTTTTCAAATCAAACCTTTACAACAGTTGGATACGGTGGTATGCACCCAGTAGGCTTAGCTTCTAGTTGGGTGGCATCACTCGAGGCCTTTGTAGGTTTAATGAGTTTTGCTTTGGCTACAGGTACGTTGTATGGTCGTTTCTCTAAAGCAACTGGCAATTTAAAATACAGCAAAAATGCACTGATAGCGCCATTCAGAGATGGCATTTCATTTCAATTTATGGTAGCCAACCAAAAAAAATCAAATCTGATGGAGCTAGAGGTAACTTCCAATTTTAGCTGGGTTGACAAAAGTACAGAACAACCTGTCCGCCAATTTACACCACTCAAATATGATGTGAGTAAAATAGCTATGTTTCCTACTAGCTGGACAATTGTTCATGCTATTAACGAAGAAAGCCCTTTTTATGGAATGCGTCTTCAGGATATGATAGATGCTGAAATTGAAGTGTTTATTTTGATAAAAGGTTTTGACGAATCGTATTCGCAAACCATTTACAGTCGGTCTTCCTATACCGCAAAAGATTTCGTGTTTGGAGGAAAATTCACACGCCCTTTCTATGTGGATGAAAGTGGAATGCTCGTGATGGATTTAACTAAAGTAGGAAATTTCGAAAAGGTAGAAATAGAAAAACTACTACCTTCTTTAAACTAAAAATTTACTTTTTTCATGCTAGCAGCAGATACCTTTATAACATTGGCTTTAGGCGAATATACTTTTGGGTCTATTTCTTTTCGTTGAATTTTAGCCAGCAATTTTGTTTCTATATCAACTCGACTCTTTTCCTTCGATTGAATATCAATGGGATTGCCAAAATTTATTTTCCTGTCCTGCTCAGAGAAAGCAATTTTATAAGCATCTAAATCAGGATTATTGCTTAATTCTCTGCTAAGGTTAATCACTTTATAGCCATCCGTCTTATTAAAAACACAAATAGATTTTGGCAAACTTGCTTTGCCTCCATTTTTAGCACAACTAAATTTCATTTCAAATTCGCCAGTAGGCTCAAACTGAGCACCCTGTTTGCTAAAAAACAAATTAGTCTCTTTGGGGCTTGTTGATTCCACTTGACCATGCATTGTCCAGTCTTCAGTGCTGGATAATTTTTCATTTTGATCATTTATAATCGTAACCAAAGAATCTATCAACTTGGTGTGATTGCTGTTAGCTGCTTGTTCTTTTAGTTGCAATTGCAAACTGTCAATAATGGTGGCTTGCTCACTTTTGAAAGTAGTATAAAACAAACCCAAAGAGGTCAACACCAATAAAAAGTATCCACCAAAAGCTCCTGTCAATTTTAAGTTTAAGCCTTTGAAAGGTCCTGATACCTGTGATTTTGACGGCAAAAATTTATACAGAATAAAAGCCGGAATAATGGGCAATAAAAGTGTAGCTGTTAGAGGTAGTAAAAAATTCATGTAGTTGTTTTTTCAACTACTAAATAAGTAAATATTACAATATGAGGCAATTGTGAGATTACTAATCTGATAAAAAAATATAGTTCTCTTTAAATACTCACACTTCCTTCTTTTAACTTTTCAGTCTGCTCTGCTACTGCCAAAGACTCAATCATATCGCCCACTTCGCCATTCATAAAGGCATCCATATTATACACCGAAAGATTAATTCTATGGTCGGTAATTCTTCCTTGCGGGTAATTATACGTACGAATTTTTGCAGAACGGTCACCTGTACTTACTAATGTTTTTCTACGAGCAGCAATGGCATCTTCATGTTTTCGAACAGCTGCTTCGTAAATACGAGTCTTTAGCATTTTCATAGCGGTATCACGATTCTTATGCTGCGAGCGCTCTGCTTGACATTCAACAATAGTATTGGTAGGAATATGCACTAAACGCACCGCAGATTCCGTTCTGTTTACGTGTTGCCCACCCGCTCCCGATGCACGAAACACATCCATACGAATGTCATCAGGATTTATTTGCACATCTACTTCATCTGCTTCTGGAAGCACAGCCACCGAAGCAGCAGAAGTATGCACACGTCCTTTTGTTTCCGTTTCTGGAATACGTTGCACTCTGTGTACACCAGACTCAAACTTTAATTTGCCATACACATTCTCCCCCTTCACTTCCATCACTATTTCTTTAAACCCACCCGCAGTCCCATCGCTCGAATTGACCAAACTTACCGTCCAGCCTTTGGTCTCGCAATAGCGAGTATACATTCTACAAAGGTCGCCTACAAAAATAGAAGCCTCGTCTCCTCCAGTACCAGCGCGGATTTCAAGCAGTACATCTTTTTCATCTTCGGGTTCTTTAGGAACTAAAAGTGTTTTTAAATCGGCCTCCATTTTCTCTTTATCCTGCTCTAATTGCAACAAATCAGCCTTCGCCATTTCTCTGAAATCCTCGTCCTTTTCAGTATCTAGAATTTTCTTGTTGTTATCAATATTGGCCAAAATCAATAGGTAGGCATCATAGGTTTTAACTATAGTATCTAGCTCTTTATACTCTTTATTTAATTGGGCGTACTTCTTCATATCTGCCATGGCAGCAGGATCAGAAATAGCTTTTCCCATTTCTAAAAATCTTCCTCTAATATTTTCTAACTGACTAAACATTTGCAAAATTTCTTGGGTGCGAAAATAAGAGAAAATGTCGCATTGAAAATGAATTGAAACAAGACTAACCTAAAACTTATAAAATACCACTTGCTCTTTTTTTAGCAACACAATTCGCTCTTTCTCAATCACAGCCTGCATTACATCACTAGTATCGGGTAGGGTTATCATTTTAGACTCAAAAGAAAATGTATTATAAGATTTCAATTTCCCCTCCTCAAAATAAACTATCTGATCTTGATATACTTGAAATTTTCGCAATCCTTTTAGAGGAATTGTTTTGTTGTACGAACCAAATATATCAAACACCAGTATGCCAATTTTGGGGTCATTTACATACACATTGTTGTTGCGCTCCAAAATAAAATTTGGGTTAATTACTTCTTCTATCAAAACATTTAGTGGTTGCCCCTCGCGGTAAACTTTCCCTGTCTCGTCTATTTTTTTTAAAGTGAAATTTAAGTTGTCATAAAACCACAATCTACCATCGGATGAAGAACCTGCGGCAGATATATTTTGATAACCTAGGTCAAAAAAATTATACATGGTTAAAGGTGATAAAAATCTATCAAGCGTTACAGCTACCATAAAATCTGGGTAATAAACGGTAAGCTTCATTGGGTTCGTAACGTCCAGCATACCTATCTTTCCATACTTTACCTCTGAGTAGTTTACTAAATATTTTCCTTCTCTGTCAAACTTCTGAATCTTGTTATCTGCCACCGTATAAAAGTTTGAAAAATTATCGGTAGAAAGACTTTTTGATTTGGTATCGTAGGAGGAAATTACTGTATAGACTGTTGCACAAAGCGATACAAATGCAACCATACAAATACACAGTATGAACCGATTCCTATTATCAAAAATTTGCTTGGTTGTTTTCATTTATAACTTTTCAATTCCAACTGCTTACCATCAAAAACCGCATAGGTATTAAAATGAAGCCAATCGCCTGTATTAATATATCTGCTGGTTTCTATTAATTTAAAATCTATAGGCAAATGTCTGTGACCGAAAATAAAATAGTCGAAATGTTCCTCCAATAATACCTCTTTACAATATATCAAAAGCCACTCATTTTCTTCTCCATGAAAAATCTCCATCTCCGCAACACCGCTCCCAAAACGGCTTTGATGCGATAAATATTGTGCAATTCGAGTGCCAATATCAGGATGCAGCCATTTGAATAAAAATTTGCAAATGGCATTGGTAAAAATTTTCTTGATGAATTTATAACCATAATCCTTAGGACCCAATCCATCGCCATGTCCTATAAAAAACCTCTTATCATTTATGGTTATCTGAATAGGATGCTGATATACTTTCGCACCAAGCTCTTTTGTGAAATAATCTTTCATCCACAAATCATGATTACCAGTGAAAATATGCAACTCTATTCCAGCATCACTCAATTCTGCCAACTTTCCAAGCAGCCTTACAAAACCTTTAGGAACAACAGTTTCATACTCATGCCAAAAATCAAAAATATCTCCTACTAAATAAATTGCCTTGGCATCATCCTTTATAGAGTCTAACCACTTTACAAAAAGCAATTCTCTAACACGACTCTTTTCTTCATTGGGTGTTCCCAAATGCAAATCAGATGCAAAATATGTTTTAGTGCGTTCCAAAATTATTGAATCAGTTTTTCAAGATACAACGCTTGTTCGTATTTTTCTAATACATTTTTCCAGCCCCAATTTGCGCCTTCCCAAGGCCAAGCGTAAATCATATTCATACGCACACTGGTAATAACCAAAAATAATATGGCTATCAAAAATACATTTCGAATACTTGATTTAAAATCGAAAATTTTTGAAATAACAAAAGCCATAGGGATAGCTAAAAGTCCAAAAAAATCCATAAAGGGACGATGCCCGTATGCACCCCCAAACCACCAGCAGCTCCAGCTTCCAGCAAAATATAAAGTAAGAATTAAAATAAGTGCAGTCACTTTAGTCGGATAAATTTTATTGTTCCATGTAATTACTAAACCTATTAAAGCCAAAAGCAATAACGGTGCGTAAACAAACAACCCATTCTGTGGATGAAAAAGCACATATAGCATTTTAGGTACTTTCCAATAAATGAAACCCTCCTCTCCGTATGAATACAAAATCCATTTACCAGAAATATAATGCCAGTATACAAGCTGCGGAATAAACGTGATAAACATTCCCACTGACATTACTATCCAATTTGGAATTGTTTTTAAAATAGTAATAATTCTGTTTTTAAAATCTTGAAAATTAGCTGTTCCATAAAACAACAGATACAAAATGATTACAAAATTAGTAGGTCTTAAAAGCACTATCATTCCATAAAGAAGACCCATCAAAAAAAAGTTTCGAGACGAACAATTCAAATGAAATTTGGGAGTAAGAAAAATGAAAATACTTATCAAACAAAAGCCATAGATATGTTCGCAACCAGGCATAAAAGCTGAATACTGCAATAAATTTGTACCCAACCACAAACACAAACAAGTCAAAACACTAACTGTTTCAGAAAAATATTTTCGGAGATTTAGTAGGGTAAAAAATATACCCAGCGTAAGATAAAAAGCAACAGCTACTACTACCGAAATACTATAAATTTCAGAAAAGCCATCTGGCGGAAATTGTTGTGGTAGAAGAGTTGCAAGCAAATGCGCAAGTAGCCAAAAAGGAATTAAAAGCAACGCTACACCACAAGTGTATTTTGTAAAAATTTTTTGGGTGCCATGATATGGCTGAAGGTAATAAGTACCATCCTCCAAATTTTTTGTTTTGAGGGGAATATTTTCAAAAGAATGATGAATGAAAAAAGCTGGCAAATAAATATAGTAGCCCTCAGTATCCCAAATAACCACATTGGTAAATTGTGAACCCGCGTGCTTATTAGCGGCTATCCAAATGGTAGCAACAAAAACCGTCAACAAAAAAATTGGTACTAGAAACCGTTTCATAATTTATCAATAAACAAAGCTTGTTTGTGCTTTTGTAAAACATCTTTCCAGCCCCAATCTGGCCCTTGCCAAGGGTAGGTGTAAATCGTATTAAATCGAACACTTAAAAACAATAAAAACACCACAATGCTACATACAACTGCTTTCGTTATTCTACCAGAGATTTCTACTCTACTAAAAAAATAAGCCATGGGAATAGCCAACATAGACAGAAAATCTAAGTACGGTCTAAACCCATACGCAGCACCAAAATTCCAATACCACCAACTTCCACACAAATAATCAGTCACTATAAAAACTACAAAAATGGCAGGTGCACTAAATACTTTTTTTCTCCACATTAGACCCAACCCCAATATACTCAACAACATTAATGGCGCATACAAAAAAAAGCCATTCTGCGGGTGAAACAATACGCTTATCATTTTCGGATTCTTCCAATAAATAAAACCCTCTTCCTGATAAGAATACAACAACCAGTTTCCAGAAATATATTTCCAATAAATGAACTGCGGAATCCAACAAACTATTATAAGTAAAGGAATAAGCCATAGTACTTTTAATTTTTTTAGTAAAAGTAAAATCCGCTCTTTCAATGCCGAAAAAGAATACACTTCATACAAAAGTACATACAACGCAATCACAACATTGGTAGGGCGAATAAGAATAATTGCCCCCAACAAAAAACCCATTACCAAAGTGCTTTTTAATAAATCAATATTTCTAAAAAAAACAGGCGTATAGTACAGCAAACAAGCTATCAGAAAAAAGGAGTAGACATGAGAATAACCTGGGTTTAAAGAAGTATAATGCAACAAACTTGTCCCCAACCAAACACAAGCACAGCAAGCAATAACCACCCATTCAGAAAAAAACTGAATCAGATATTTTCGCATCATAAACATGCCTGCACATAAATAAAAAGCAGCAGAAATAATAATGAAGATATTGTATGGCTTAGAAAAACCATCTGCTGAAAAATGAAAAATCTTAGCACTCAAGTGCGCTATTAAAAAGAAAGGCAGCTGTAAGATAGCGGTACCGCAAGTATATTTTGTAAAAACCTTATTAGTGCCTGGGTAAGCATGAAACACTTTCTCTTTGCGATAATCATCATAGGTCTGTGTATTTAAATTTTCAAACCCATGATTAATAATTACTGCTGGCAAATACAAATAGTAGCCTTCTGCATCCCAATTCAGTATACCCCAATAATTCCATTTGGAATGACGATTCATCCCTATCCAAATAGTGGAGACAAAAACGATTAACAGAAAAAATGGGAAAGCTTTTTTCATTCTCTACAAATATCTTAATCTTTTGCAGAAGATATTGCAGAATGTATTTTACGGACGAGTGCTCTTTGGAATAAATTCATCTATAAGAAACACATAAATATCGGAAGGTCCTTCTGCTTTTAAAACCAAATTGCCATCGTGATAATAGTGTCCCTTTATATTATCATGCAAATCTAGAATAGAAGGAATATCTCCTTTATTGGCAATATTAAATTTATCGAGTGCCTTACTAATATCGCTCGCCAAATGAGTAGTGTCTATCAAAAACAATTGAGTCTTAGGGAAAACGGGCAACCTTCTTCTGGAAGCTTGTTTAGGTGAAAGAATGATGTTTCCATTTTCTGCTATAAGTGTTTCACACAAACACATAGCAGCATCTGAATTTTCAATGGTATATCCTATAGCACCTTTTTGAAATTCATTGTTACAAAATGCATCTTTAATTTCATTCTCCCAACAAAAAACATGCTTCCAATTATTTTCTTGAGAAAGATGCTTCAGTTCTTCTACTACATCTTTGATAGTTTCACAGTAGATAAATTTCCCGCCTTTCTCTATAAAATTAGTAGCAAACAAAATATCTAAATCTGCTGCAGGGGCCGTTACCACTACTTCATTCGTTACAGTAGTTGATGAGTTTTCTTGTTGAATAGGATTAGAAGCTACCATGTTCTCTATATCGGTAGCACTTTCTGACAAATGGCTATAGTCCACAGTTCTTGTGCGCATAGGCCTATCCAATATTTCTTCTGTAGATACTTTTTCTGGGACAAATTCCTCTATCATTATCTCCTCAGAGACTACAGCCTCCGGCATAGTAGAAACATCTTGCTTATCTGCCACAAAAATATTTTTTAGACTACTAAAAAATCCGCTGGAGTGATTGTCTTCTGTAAACATAAGCTAGTTCTTGGTTTTAAGTCTTTGAATCTTACTAAAACCAAAAGTGAACATTAACAAACTATCCTAAAAGAAATAGGGCTATTGCTTTTCAACGCCTTCTGTTTCAGTATTCAGATTTGTAGACACTACTTCTTCTGCAATAGCTTCCGATTTAGAAGTAGTTGTTTCTTCTTTTTCAAAAGGTCGTTTACCCAAAAGTCTTTCTAGGTCATCTTTAAAAATAACTTCTTTGCTTAATAATTCATTGGCAAGAATATCTAAAAGATGTTTTTTCTCTATCAATAATTTTTGTGCACGCTCATACTCTACCTCAATCATATTGCGGGCTTCCACATCTATTAATTGAGCTGTTTCATCAGAATATGGTTTACTAAATTGACTGTTGTTTACCATATCATAGAAAGAAATATTTCCTACTTTTTCATTCATTCCATAGTAAGCAATAGCAGCATAAGCCATCTTCGTAACCGTATCTAAATCGCTCATAGCGCCTGTAGAAATCTTATCGAAAACTACTTTTTCTGCAGCTCTTCCACCCATAGTCATACACATACGGTCTTTCATTTCTTCAGTAGTTTCCAAATATTTTTCGTTCGGCAAATACTGTGCATAACCCAATGCTGCCACACCTCTTGGCACTATAGATACTTTTACTAAAGGATGCGCATATTCTAAAAACCAACCACACAATGCGTGCCCTGCCTCGTGATAGGCTACAATTTTTTTCTCATCAGGTTGAATAATTTTATTCTTCTTTTCTAACCCCCCAATAACGCGATCAATAGCATCATTAAAATCTTGAAAATCAACAGCAGTCTTATCTTGGCGAGCAGCAATTAAAGCAGCTTCGTTACAAATATTAGCAATATCTGCTCCTACAAAACCAGGGGTTTGTGCTGCCAATTTCAACGCATCTACATCCGGTCCATATTTTATGGCTTTCAAATGCACATTAAAAATTTGCTCGCGACCCTTCAAATCTGGTCTATCTATAGAAATTTGTCTATCAAATCTACCTGGTCTCAAAAGGGCTTGGTCTAATACATCAGGACGATTTGTAGCTGCAATCATAATCACACCCTTCTCTCCACTAAATCCATCCATCTCCACCAAAAGTTGATTGAGTGTACTTTCGCGCTCATCATTTCCTTGTACTAACGATTTGCCACGTGCTCTACCTATTGCATCTATCTCATCTATAAAAATAATACAAGGTGCTTTTTCTCTTGCTTGTCTAAACAAATCACGCACACGAGAGGCTCCAACTCCTACAAACATTTCCACAAAATCAGAACCAGAAATAGAAAAGAATGGAACTTGTGCTTCACCTGCCATAGCCTTTGCTATCAAGGTTTTTCCTGTTCCCGGAGGACCTATCAATAAAGCTCCTTTTGGAATTTTACCTCCCAACACGGTGTACTTTTTAGGATTCTTTAAAAATCCAACAATCTCCATCACTTCACTTTTGGCTTCATCTAAACCTGCTACATCTGCGAAAGTGATATTTATTTTTTCGTCTTTATCAAACAGTACCGCCTTAGACCTTCCTATATTAAAAATATTTCCGCCTGGGCCTCCCATTCCGCCACCACCGCCTACTCTGCGCATCATAAACATCCAAAAAGCAATCGTAATTCCTATTAGAACTAGCCAGCTAATAATACCACTGTAGTCTTTCCCTTGCTCGTATTCTACTCGTACTTGTGGAAGAGTAGCATGCTCCTTGTAAAATTCATTGATAAAATTATTGAAGGCTTCATTAGATGCGACTGTGAAAAAATAATGTGGACCTTCATTATTGAAATTAAACTTAGTCTTCACCACTTTTTCGTAAATAGGTTTTTTCAAAGCTGAATCAGAAAGAAACACCTCGGCATCTTTCCCTCCAGCAATAGAAACCTTTGCCACATCCCCATCAGCAAGCATTTGCTTTAATTGAGTCATAGAGATTTGTTCCCCTTTTGGAAACATAGCAGGCATTACCCCAAACAAAATAATGGCTCCTATTATAAGGCCTATCCATGTAAAATTAAAAGTATAACCCTCGTCCTCAGGACGCTTCTTAGGTTTACGACTTTCACGTGATTCTTTGGGTGCTGTAGGTTTTGACATTTCTTTTTTATTCTCTTCGTTACTTTTTGATTTATTCTCTTCCATTTTTCTTCGCTTCTTTTCGATGTTTTGTTGACTCATTTAATCTCAGCAGAGACAGAATTCCTACTTCTTCTTTTTAGGAGCAGCAGTCTTTTTTGGTGCCGCTTTTTTAGGAGGCGCCTTCTTGCTAGCTGCTTTTTTAGCAACTGTCTTCTTAGGACGAACAGCTTTTATTTTTATTGCAGGACCTTCGGTGTGTTCTGTAATAACAGCATCACTCCACAAATCCTCTAACTGATAAAAATCTCTTTTCTCTCTGTAAAAAATATGCGCTACTACATCTACAAAGTCAACAATAATCCACTCCCCAGCACCTTGCCCTTCTGAGTGATATGGTTTATGTCCATGCTCTTTTGTTTTTTCTACTATGCTATGAAAAATAGCATTTACTTGTGTACTAGAGTCTCCATGAGCTATTACAAAAAAATCTGCAACAGCATCTTTTATATCGCGCAAATCAAGGCTTAGCACATTGTTTCCTTTCTTATCTAAAATAGCATCTACTACTACTGCTTTCAGTTCCTCTGTATTTTTTGAATTCTTCTTTGCCAAAATAATGATGTGTTAATGAGTAAAATAATGTTGCAATATGGGATTCATTCAATTGTTTTTATCAATTTTGAAAACAACTAAATTTCATACCAAGTCTCAAATATAACAATGTCAAACCACTTGCAAACACTCTTTACAGGTCGCCAACTGATAGAACTACTCGAAATAGACTCTACCAACAACTATTCCAAGGAATTGTTGTCACAAAACAAGCCCTCTGAAGGCACCGTAATAGTGGCTCATAAACAAACGCACGGTCGCGGGCAACCGGGCAACCAATGGCAGGCTGAGGCTGGTAAAAACATCTCCTTGTCTGTGATTTTTTATCCTACTTTTCTCTCTGCCGATAAGCAGTTTTTCCTGAATATGGCAGTTTCTCTTGGTATTAAGGATTTTTGTGAATCTATACTGAATGATGAAATAAAAATCAAATGGCCGAATGATATATTTTATTTGGATAAAAAAATAGGAGGTGTTTTAATCGAAAACACGGTGAGTGGAAGTAATTTGCAATCCTCTGTCATAGGTATTGGCTTAAACATTAACCAAACCAAATTTTCGAACGATTTGCCCAATGCATCTTCCTTTGCCCAAATAGCTAATATAGAATTTTCGATTCCAGAATTGGTCAATAGTTTGTGTAATTACTTGGAGAAATACTACCTACAATTGCGCTCCTTGCATTTTAATTTTTTAGATAAAGCCTATACTACGTCTTTATTTCGATATAATCATACCTCCTATTTCAAAAAAGGCAACGACCTTTTTAAAGGTGAAATAATGGGAGTCACCAAAGAGGGAAAACTCATTATAGAAGCAAATGGAAAAGAATTCAAATTTGGATTGAAAGAGGTAGAGTTTGTGATTTAAAGAGTTCTATTTTTCCTCGAATCATTTGCTAGAAATAAAACTTTTCGCATCCGCGTCTCTGCGGTAAAAAAATCATTTTGCCTCTCTCACCGCCTCAAAAATCTGTTTCTCATGATGTGCATGATGCAGATACATAAAATCAATTGCCTGATAAATGCTCAGCTTACCGGCAGGATGTTTGAAGAGTTGTTTTTGTAAAATTTCATCCGACAAATTTTCTATCAACCCCAATAATTCCGTACGTACCTTGATCCATTTCTGCTCCACTTCCTCCAACGACAACTCCTCTGAAGATGGAATAGTATGAATAGGTGCCTTATACTTCTTTGGCAATGCCAGAGCCACTTTTAGAAGGAAATAGAAATAGGTGTTTTTAAATCCTGCCTTTTGAGCAGTAGATGCCTCTGGTATTTTTTTAGAAAAATAATTTCTTGTATTTTCCTCTATGGCTATTTCGTGCAATAGCACTTGTATAGCTGACCATTTATCAGTTTCAGTTCTTTTATTGAGTACCAAATCTGATTCCGTTTTCAGCTTTTCTAATAACGATTTTTGTTGTTCTTCTAGCTTATTCCAACTCTGTTGCAATTTTGGTGTCATGTTGTTTTCTTTTCTGGAGTATAAAAATGAAAGCCTTCTGCTCTGGGAAAATCTTCAAAAGCTTTTTTTATGATGTCGGCTGGCTGGCACAATTTTCGTTTCTCTAAGTCCATCCATGCTCCATCTATAATCAAGTGAGCACAATGGGTTCCATCACTTTTTACAAACTGATGGCGTAGCGACCATCTAGAGAAATCTTCTGTAGCTTTTAATAGTTCAACCTGCACCGTTATCTCATCTTCCAATCTTATCTCTCTTCTGAAAGTCGCTTCTTCCCTAAAAAGGATAGGTCCCATTTTCAGCTCCTGCAAAAGGGCAGTCGTCACACCATATTCATTTAAAAAAGCCATCCGCACAAGCACCGCGAAATCATAGTAAGAGGAATGTCTCAAATGGTTATTGGCATCAATATCTGCCCAACGAATTTGAATAGTCTTAGAGTAATTTTTCATTTTTTGTTATCTGCTGCCAGTTGTTAGTTTGTATTTGAATTGGCCATTTGTTTAGCATCTGACTTCTGTTATCTTTTATCTTACTTCAATCTTATCTTCATCTTCACTGGATTATGGTCAGAGTTTTTAAAACCAGCATCTACTCCCTTCACTTCTATCACCTCTACATTGGGTGAAACGAAGAAATAATCTATGACAGTAGTATAAGTAGTAGCAGGGTCAAAGGCATGACTATTCTTACGATTGGTAGGTGTATTGTTATCAGAGGCATACTTCCAGCCCGAAATATAATTGGGGTCATTTTTCAACTCATACAACACATCATCATTCTTTTCTTTTTCCCATTTTTTTACATCAAAATCTGGTGGAGCAATATTCCAATCACCACCCAGCACTACATAATTTCCTTTCGCATATTCCGCTTCCATGATCTTTTTTGTAAGCTCCATTTGTTGTTTTTTTATGCCACCATCATCATACGCTTCAAAGTGCGTATTGATAGCAACTAACTCCTTTCCATTCGCCACTTTAAACCGCTGGATGAGTAAGCATCTTTCAAGGTAAACTAGTTTTCGTGGAAAATCAGTAATACCAGGAAGCGCAATCCTCTTAGATTCTACGGGCATATAGTTAGTACAATTTAATAGCCCACCATATATTCTGCCCATGGGATTTGTCCATGGAAAGGGCAAATATTTCACATCATAATTAACCGTGAAAGCATAGTTATGATTGGGCAATCCGCTTGCAATCCCTTTTACTTCATCTATATTCCAACTGCGCTTACCTTTCCTATCCACTTCTTGAAAAAAAAGAAAATCAGTAGCAGCATTTTCTTTTGCAAAATCAAAAATTCCTTGCGTGTACCTTTTCACCCAGGCTTCAGGTGATGTCACCATCTTTCCTCCATCATAAAAAAAATCTGTTTCTGCTCCCAGGCCACCATAGCCGATATTCCATGTCAAAAAACTCAAGGTTGAATCAGTTGGAATTTCTGTTTTCTGTTCTCTGCTTTCTGACTTCAGCATCGTCACATCTTCCACTTTTTTAGGCTTAAATTTAGTGACCGCAGCTAATAATACTGTCCCCAACACATATAATACTGGCACTGCCAAAATCAACAAAACTATTTTTATCATTTTTTTCATAATAGTTGGTTTTTAAAAAATGCTTGGTAAATTTATTTAAACTTAAACAATCATTGGCATATTGCCTCATTATCAAATTCTCAAATTAATTAGCATGAATCATTTTGAATGGAACTGGACGCAAGAAGGAACAAAGTTTTATGCACAGGGCTGGAATCCAGAAACCCCCAAAGCAGTTGTGTGCCTTGTACACGGCTTTGCAGAACACAGTGGACGCTATGCGCATGTGGCCGAGCGATTAGGCAAAGAAGGGTTTGCTGTATTAGCCTACGACCAATTTGGTCATGGTAAAACGGAAGGACCTCGTGGCTATTCTCCTTCATTAGAAGCCACTTTAGATTCTGTAAAAATACTATTAGACGAAGCCGATAAACGCTTCCAAAATCTTCCAAAATTTCTCTATGGTCATAGCATGGGTGGCAATGTAATGTTAAACTATTTACTCCGTAGAAAGCCCGCTATCAAAGGGGCTGTAGCTTCTGCTCCATGGTTAAAATTAGGGTTTGAACCACCTGCGTTCAAATTGTTTCTAGCAAAAGTAATGAACAATATTTATCCTAAGTTTCCAGAAAAAGCGAACTTAGATACGAACTCTGTTTCTCGTGATAAAGCTGAGGTGAAAAAATATGAAAATGACCCATTGGTGCACAACACAGCCCGTGCTGGTACTTTTTTTGACACCTTCAATGCGGCACATTGGGCATTGTCCAATGCAAAGGAATTACAAATTCCTTTACTCCTCATTCACGGCACTGATGATAAATTGATTGCACACAAAGGCTCTGAAGAGTTTGCGGCCAACGCTCCAAAAAACCTCTTGACCTTCAAATCCTACCCTGGATTCTATCATGAACTTCACAATGAACCTGCTGCCGATCGCGAAAGAGTGTTAGCAGATGTAGTTGGTTGGTTGAATTCAAAACTGTAAGGCTCAGTTGGCGGGTTAAGAGTTAACGAGTTGCGGGTTATTGTTTGCTTTTTTCTATTCTCTGTTTTCCAAGTTCTGTTCTCTATAATCTAACATCTACCTTCTAGATAAAATGCGAAAAGTACTTACCTTCCTTCTTTTATGTATCATGCTTATTGCAGTCGGCATTACTTTCCGCACTCCTATTTTATTATCTTTTTCTAATCGCTTAATCCAACAAGATAAACCTCAAAAAGTAGATGCCATGGTAGTCTTGTCTGGCAACGCTTTTGAAAGAGGCTATGAAGCCTACGATCTTTTCATGAAAGGATATGCTCCAAAAATTATTTGCCCGGGAGGAAATTTACAATCTGATTTTCTGGTGCTAAACGATAGTGTTTACGAAAGTGATTTAACGAAAAAAAGTATTCTCCGTCAGCATGTGGCAGACTCTGTTGTGATTACTCTTCATCAGGGGACTAGCACCGCAGAAGAGGCTGTGGCAGTGCTGAAATATTGCAAAGAGAATCATATTAAAAAAACAATGGTAGTTACTACTTTGTTTCATACCCGCAGAGCTGGAATTGTTTATCACAAACTATTTGATAAAGAAGGAATACAAGTCATTATGCGTGGTGCCCATTGCTATATGTATGACGAAAACCACTGGTGGCAAAATGAATATGGAATGATTGGCTTGAACAATGAGTATATGAAAACCTTGTATTATTGGTTAAAAAGATAAATCATTCGAAACCTATGTATTATCCTCCAATCTTGTTTTCGCCATTTTCCAATAAGAAAGAATTAGCCTAATATTAAAAACAATTATCAAGACTAAACAAGCTGACAAAGCAATATTAACCTCCTTAAAAAAATAATTATAGACTTTTTCCATCTCCGAAAGAGAAAAAGGTTTGAATGGGACTCCTAAATCACTTATTAAAAAAGTATCATAAACAGTCATAAAAAACTGCTCTTTCCTTAGTAAGTAAACAAATAAATTAATGTTGATTGCAAATAGCAAAAACCTAAACCATAACGAACGCAGCCAAAGAATTTGTCGAAAAAATAAGATGTATCTAAAATAAAGTACAGCCAACAAAATTATGACACCATTAATTAATAAAAAATTATAATGCATTTTATTATATAAGGGAAACATAATAAATGCTGCTATAACAATTCCAATACACCACCAAATTATCTCAACGATAATATTTAATACCAAACTTCGCTTATCAATTTTCATAAATGTTTTTAACTAGAAACGAATCCCTTCTCATTTTTCCCGACAAAACAGAGTTTAGCTCATCTATTCTATTAAACTTTCTGCGTTTCAATAATTGAATTAAATCAGAAACTTTTTGCCTATGAAATCCCTTAGAATAGATTAATACTAAACTAGCCAATTCAATATTAGAAATACTATCTTTTTTATAATAAAGTTTATCAGCATTCAAACTTGCACAAAGAGTGTCATCATTATCATTACAAAGAAATGCAAAGTTTAAAAAATTAGAATTACTTGAATCCCCAAGGTAAATAGCTTTCTCTAAATAATACTTAGCAGAATCAAGTTCGCTTTCCAGTAAATATAAATATCCTAGCTGAGAGAAACTATTAGCAAACTTAGAATCATAAAACAATGATTTAGCAAATGCATCCTTTGCCTTTTTGACGTTCCCTTTTCTCAAGCTTATCGTACCATAAAAATTCCAAGCCTTAGCATCATTCGGAAAATTTAGTAAAAAAGATTTTATTGAATTTTCTGTAGAATCCAAAGGGATTTGACCGTACTCAGAATAAATTTTCAAGTATTCAGAATAATATTTATTTGCTACAACATCTGTTGACTTTTCGGGGCCACAGCTGGAAAAACAAAAAATCACAACTATTGAAAATGCAAAACAAATACTTCTCACAAATACTATATTAAGAAAACGATTTGACTATTAAAAAAAAACCGCCCTCTGAAAATCAGGGGCGGTTTAATAAGGAGGCGACTACCTACTCTCCCAGGTTTTATCCTAGTACCATCAGCGTGGAGGGGCTTAACTTCTCTGTTCGGAATGGGAAGAGGTGAACCCCCTCGCTATAGTCACCATTATTGTATACATCATGCCGAACTCATGACAATATTTTTGACAAAATTGGAGTTAATAAAATTTAAAACTTAAAAAAATAAAAAGTCTACGGGCTATTAGTATCACTCGGCTTTGATGTTACCATCTTTACACCTATGACCTATCAACGTTGTAATCTTCAACGACCCTTAAAAGAAATCTCATCTTGAGGTGGGCTTCGCACTTAGATGCTTTCAGTGCTTATCCCTTCCAGACGTAGCTACTCTGCAATGCAGCTGGCGCCACAACAGATACACCAGTGGTCTGTCCGACACGGTCCTCTCGTACTAGAGTCAGATCCTCTCAAATTTCTAACGCCCGCAACAGATAGAGACCGAACTGTCTTGCGACGTTCTGAACCCAGCTCGCGTGCCACTTTAATGAGCGAACAGCTCAACCCTTGGGACCTTCTCCAGCCCCAGGATGTGACGAGCCGACATCGAGGTGCCAAACCTCCCCGTCGATATGAGCTCTTGGGGGAGATCAGCCTGTTATCCCCAGCGTACCTTTTATCCTTTGAGCGATGGCCCTTCCATGCGGAACCACCGGATCACTATGCCCGACTTTCGTCCCTGCTTGACTTGTCAGTCTCGCAGTCAAGCACCCTTGTGCCATTGCACTCTACGCACGGTTACTAAGCGTGCTGAGGGTACCTTTGGAAGCCTCCGTTACTCTTTGGGAGGCGACCACCCCAGTCAAACTACCCACCAAGCAGTGTCCTCTTTTTCCAGAGTTAGAATCTAAAGAAATAAAGGGTGGTATTTCAAGGTTGA
>JBGAVP010000038.1:0-31000 GCA_044228065.1 Chitinophagales bacterium
TTTAGAAAATAATTGGGCAGTAGTAGCGGAGGCTGTTCAAACAATACTAAGGAGAGAAGGTTATCCGAAACCGTATGAAAAACTAAAAGAACTAACCCGCGGAACTGTTATCAATAAAGAGGCGATACAAAGTTTCGTAGCCACGCTAGATGTTTCAGATGCTATTAAGCAAGAGTTACTAAATATTAGTCCGCAGAATTATACTGGGGTGTAACGGTCCTTTTGCTTCTAACATTTATTCGCTTTCTACTCTGAACTATTCCAATATATTTGCACTTTCCCTATGAGCGATAGCATCATTATTATTCCCACTTATAACGAGAAAGGCAACATTGAAAAAATGGTGCGGAAGGTGTTTTCGCTTTCTAAGAAATTTGATTTATTGATTATAGATGATGGCTCTCCAGATGGCACTGCTACTATCATAAAAGCATTACAACAAGAATTTAAGGACCAACTTTTTCTAATAGAGAGAAGTGGCAAGCAGGGTTTGGGAACTGCCTACATTGCAGGATTTAGATTTGCATTGGATAAAGAGTATGAATACATTTTTGAAATGGATTGTGATTTCTCGCACAATCCAGATGACCTTTTGCGCTTGTACGATGAATGCGCAAACAAAGGAGCAGATTTAGCCATAGGCTCACGATATGTAGCAGGTGGGGGCTTTGTAAACTGGCCAAAGGATAGAATTTTTATTTCGCGAGGCGCATCTATTTATGTAAATCTCATTACTTGGTTAGGCATTAAGGACCCTACAGCAGGCTTTGTTTGTTATCACAGAAGAGTGTTGGATAAAATCGATTTGAATAAAATTCGATTTATAGGATATGCATTTCAAATTGAAATGAAATTTGCTGCCAGTAAATTAGGATTTAAACTCTCTGAAATTCCCATCATATTTACAGAAAGAGTTGAAGGTGTTTCCAAAATGAGTAAGAATATTATTAAGGAAGGTATACTAGGCGTACTTACTATTCAGTGGAACAGCTTCTTTCATTCTTATGCAAAAGAAGGAAGTAAATAGTTCTAAGCAGGGTTTCCTTTCATTGCTCTTTTCACAGTATTCCAATAGTTTTTTTCTAGCGTACCTTGTTCATAAAATCCTTTCTTCAAAAGAATTTCATGCATCATAGGCAAATTGTAAGGTGGTGCTCCCATGCATAAATGGTGTTCTGCATGATAGTTTACATGATGTGGTGCAAAAAGAATTTTTTCAAAAAAGTTAGCATAGGTGGTGCGGGTGTTTTTCTGCGGATTCTCTCTTTCCTCTACCATGCTGTGTTCTGCCATGGCACGTACTCTTAGCGAAAAATTGTAAGTGGTCAATAATGCAGCCACCCACAGTAAATACAACCATGGGTTTCCAATCAAATAAAAGAAAGCGAACAGCATTAACTGAAAAGCCAAAGGGCCTGCAAGGTTTTTAATAGAAGAGATAATAGCAGTTTTCCAATCTCTTTTTTCTGTCATCTTAATTACAACTCCTGCTAAACTATATTTAAGAATACCCAGATGCATAGCTATAACACCTATCTGTCCTTTGATGCCAGTAGCACCCGATATGTCCCTTAAAAATTTACGCAACATACTGAGTGCTGTGGTGGGATAGCCTTTTGTTAGACTTAAATCTGGATCATCTGCCAATCCAGTGTAGATATGGTGTTCGCGGTGGTAAGGTCTGTATTGTTCTATATTTTGTAGAAGCGGATATGCTCCAAACCAATTACCAACAAATTGATTCATTTTGCGAGAAGTAAAAACAGAATCGTGCGAACAATCGTGCATGATAATAGCACAGCCTAGTTGTTTTCCACCCAAGATAAAAAGTGAAATTAGAATGGTAAATGGATTTGGGAAAAAGCCTACGATTGCAAAAGCAAAAGCAATCCAAAGCCAAGTATGCGCAATTTCTAATGTGCCTTTTAGGTCAGATTTTTGCATGACAGCTTTAAGTTCTTCTGTTGTCAAAAGCTCTCTGAGTTTAGTATTGTACCATTGGAGTTGGTTGGGCGCCATTTTGTAAAAAGATTTTAAATTGACTTAGCTCTCACTAAATTTTTATGCAATTTAGTGAATTATAAAAGTAGAAATTTATCTCTTTTGAACGGATGATTATGGTTAGGAACACAATTTTATGGGCTATTGTTTTTTGTTGTAAAATTTCTTTTAGTCAGCATTTGGTATCAAAGTCGGACTCGCTTTGGTGTGAAAACTTGAATGAATTGCTGATGTGTGCTAGCTTAGATATTGTAAGCGAAAAGGTAGGAGTGAAGAACGATACTTCGGTGAACATTCCCAAATTTCAACCGAAAATTTATTTGACTACTTCAAAAAGCGAATCGGTTTTAAAGTCGCATGATAAAATTTTATATGAAGGTGTTTTTTATAGTGCTACTAAAAATGATGCCCAGCTTAAAAAGCAATACCAATCAGTTTTCGAGAAATTTCATAACTGTTTAGATATGTGGAGTGTAGATTCATTTGAAAATCAGAATAAGGAACTCATATTTTATAAAGATAAAATGCTTACCAATTCAGAAGATGAGACTACCGTGAAATTTCGAGTACTTAAAGAAAAACTCTATAAATTGATAGTAACGATTTACTAGAGTTGAGAATAAAATCTCTTCAAATTCTTGTTGTGGAAAAAAAATAGTTTTCTTCTTGCACCATTTATTTTCTTTGGCATCTCTTTTGAAATAGGAGTTTTACCTATGCGAATCATTTTTACATTCCTTCTTCTTATATTTTCTTTACTAATTGTTGCACAAGACCAAGAGCAGCGCGATAAACTGGACTTGCTTCAGGAACGCTGTATGGTAGACCCAATGGCTTCCTTAGCAGTGCTTTCGGATGTAGGAAATATTTCGGTAAATAACGATGGAAGTTTGAAATGGGAGCGCAAACTGCGTATCAAATTTTTTTATGAAAAAAAAATAGATAAAAGCATTGCTGATATTATTTACTATGCATCTAACAACTTCAATGATTATGCAGTTTTTAAAGCGAGTATATTAGAGTTAGATGCTGAAAAAAATATTTTACTTAAAGATGTTACATTCAAGTTTAAAAATCCATTGGAGATAGAAAACCTTAAAATTAAACGCTTTGCCTGTTTAGATATTTCTTATACTATCAATTTGCCTTATGATGGTAAAATTCCACAATGGAGATTTCAGGCAGTTTACCCTACCGAATTGAGTTCTTTGAAAGTAGAGATTCCAAGTATAATGAAGGTACAGATTCAATTGGTAAGTAATTTTGAAAGCGAGATACAGACTACCACAGAGAAGACCAAAAATATTCCTTTGAATAATGTTTTAAATACAGTAAAAATCCAAGAGTATTTTTATCAATTCAGTCAACTGCCAGCCTATAAAGAAGAACCCTTTGCCGATATATCTCCTGACCGTTTTGCTCGATTGGATATGAGTATTCTTTCGGTTAAAATAGACAAAAAAGAGTTTTCGAAGTTGCCTCAAAAGAGGGTGGAAAAGGTGGAAGATTTTTTACTGTCTAATCTAAATTTCACTGGGAGATTAAGAGCAGAATTAGAGATACGAAAAGATTATTTACAGCGATTAAATACAATTGTAGATGCCGAAACAAAAATAGCTCGTATTTACGATTTGGTTCGTAGGCACATGAGTTGGAATCTTATAGATACTCTGGATGCACCTCGTTCTTTGGCAAAAGCATGGGATGATAAAAAAGCCAATTCAACAGAGATTAATTTGATACTGGTGAAACTTCTGATGCAATCGAATTTTGAAGCACATCCAATGATAGTATGTACTAGAAATCATGGAGTCGTGGATACTAATAATTTTTCTATTCAAGATTTTAATAGAACTGTTGCTTGTGTTGCTTTTGAAGGAAGAAATATTGTGTTAGATGCTACGGCTCGTTTTGCCGACTATCCATTACTATCATCTTCTATTTTAAATACCAATGGGCTGTTAATTTCCATGGATCCTATTCGTTGGATTCCTATTAAGGACACTGTAGGAGTTTATAGAAATGATGTCATTCTTTTGGGGCATTTGAGGGGAGATACTTCTTTTCTGACAAATGGATATGTGAATAGCACAGGTTATTCGAAGGCAGAGCGAGTAGAAAAGTTAGATAGAGATAGTCTCAAGGGATTAAGAAATGATTGGTTCGTTAGAAGCGATAAAAAGATGCAGCTTAAACATTTTATTGTAGCCAATGAGTATGTAGATTCTTTGCCATTAGCACAGGAATTTGATATTCAAATCCCCTTAGAGAAAAGTGATAATTTGTTTGCTGTACAGCCTACTAAATTTACCATTCCAGACACTTTACTTTCAATTACAGAAACTCGAAAAGCAAATATCAATTTTGGCTACAGACAGCACTATACACTCGTGAGTGAGTTTAGTTTCCCTGATAATTACGATGTATACTTAATGCCAAACAATGTAGATATGAGTATAGAAAATGGAGCTATATCTTATACTAGAGAGTTTCACAGAACAAATCATAACTTCTATCAACGTATCAATTTTAGCATTGATAAAACTTATTTCAGCGGAGCTAATATAGAGACTGTGGCTAAGTTTTTTAAAAGGATTGCTACTCTTTCAAAGCAAACAGTTTTATTGAAGAAGTTGTATTGAAATCTAAATTAGATTGTAACAATAGTTAACTATCTGATTATTGTAATGCTACCAGTCTGCAATGGTATGTTATAACCGTTGATATAAGTCAATGTCATTTCGTATACCAAAACACCAGGTGTTAGTTTTACTCCTTTATAAGTGCCATTCCATTTGAAATTATGATCGCTCGATTCAAACACTAATTCACCCCAGCGGTTAAATATTTTAATATTCATTTCAACCCATGTTTTTTTATTTCCAAATATTTCGAAGAAATCGTTAGAGCCATCTCCATTTGGAGTAAAAGCATTTGGTATATAAAGTTCATAGTCTGGAATCACTTGAATCGTTACTTTGCTCTCTGCTTTGCAACCATTTGTGTCTTCCACCAATAAGGTATAAGAAATATTGTTTAATGTATTTACCAATGGGCTACTACAATTTGAGCAACTCAAATAATTTGCAGGAGTCCAAGTGTATGATAAGGGGGACGTTCCACCAGTTACTATTGGATATAATTGGATGGTTTCGCCCAATGAAACTTCCAAAGTAGTTAAGTTGGTAATGGTTAAATTATTCCCCTCTGCTATTTGAACAGATTGTGAAATGGAGCAACCATTTGCATCGGTTACCGTAACCACATAGTTGCCGCCATGTAAGGATGTTATGATACTAGTAGCAGCACCATTCGACCATGAGTAATTATAGGGAGCATTGCCACCAGAAACAAATGCGCTAACAAACCCCTTTGCCGCATCTGGACAAGGATTGTCATTAGAAGTGAGATTCAAAATTGGAACTCCCTTTGAAAGTACCACTACTTCATCAGATGCCGTACACCCATTGCTCGGGTCTGTAACGGTTACACTGTAGGTATTTGGAGTTGTTACAGTAGTGCTAGCAGTTGAAGTATTATTACTCCAAAGGAAATTTGCATTTGCTGTATTGGAAGTTGCATTTAATAAGATAGATGTGATTAGACAGTTTAAAGTAGTGTCAATACCTGCATCTACATTTGGGGTGTTTGTATTTTGTGTGACTATCACTACATCAACTCCTTGACATCCGCTAATTGTATCCGTTACAGTTACTGAATAAGTATTTGGAGTGTTTACTGTAATGAAAGGGCTAGTAGAGCCTTCACTCCATAAAAATGAAACTCCTAGAGACGAAGAACTAGCAGTTAATGTTGCTGATAGTTTTGTACAGTTTAGAATTTGGTCGAGACCTGCATCTGCGGTTGGTGCATTTACATTCTTTGTTACATTGGCTATATCACTTGCTGTGCAACCATTCATAGCATCCGTGGCAAGCAGTGTATAAGTGCCTGTTTGATTCACAGTTGCACTGATCGTATTTCCATTAATGATGGTTCCAGGTCCACTCCAGGAATAAATTACTGTAGGAGTGGAGGAACTACCTAAAAGGGTGGCTGTGGCATTGATACAAGATAATTTTTGATCAAGCCCTGCATCGATATTTGGAGCAGTTGTGTTTTGTGAAACGATTACTGCATCTGAAGCAGTGCATCCATTATTGGGGTCCGTAGCAGTTACAGTGTAAGTATTTGCACTTGAAATATTTGTACTAGCTGTATTTGTTCCATTGCTCCAAGCAAATGTGGCACCTATAGTAGTAGATGTGGCTTCCAAAGCAATATTATTTTGAACGCAGTTTAGTAAGGTATCTAAGCCTGCATTTACATTCGGAATTTGGATGTTTTGTGTTACCACTATGGTGTCTGATACGGTACAACCATTGGCTGGATTGGTAGCTGTAACGGTGTATGGACCAGCTGTAGATAAAGTAGTGCTCGCTGTATTAGTTCCATTACTCCAAGCGAAAGTAACACCAGCAGTATCAGATGATGCTGTTGCTGTTTGAGTTAAACGGGTACATGTAAGAGCTAATGCATTTCCGATATTTAGATTCGGGGGAGAAGTTGTTTTAATTACGGTTGTTGATGTTGAATCAACGCATCCGTTAGATGGGTCGGTGACGGTAAGAGAATAAGTTCCAGCCGATGAAACGGTTTTGGTATTTCCTGTTCCACCACCACTCCATGCAAATGTGGCACTTATAGTAGTAGAGGCTCCCGTAAGAGTAGTACTCGTTATCGTGCAATTCAACATAGATGGAGGTGCAATAGTTACATTCGGTTTTGAAATATTTTGAACCACTATTGTAGATGCAGCAGCAGTACAGCCATTGGCTGGATTTGTAGCTGTAACGGTATAGGTACCATTTGATGAAACTGTTTTATTGCTTCCCGTTCCACCACCATTCCAACTAAACGTTGCACCCGAAGTTGATGATGAGGTTTGAAGTAAAATAGTACTGACTAAGCAAGTTAATGCAGGAGGGGCATTAATGCTTACATTTGGAATGGTAGTATCTTGTGTGACAATGCTGGAAGAGGAAGCCGTACACCCTCCGGGCTCGGTAGCAGTTACAGTATATGTTCCAGCCGATGTAACCAATTTTGTAGCTCCAGTTGTACCACCAGACCATGCGAAAGTTACACCCGCTGTTGAGGAAGATGCGGTGAGTATTTCACTATCGAGAATACATGTAAGGGGTGTGGGATTACTAATGTTTATGTTGGGAGGATTTGCTGATTGTACTACAGTAGTAGATGCAGATGACGTACAATTATTTAAACTATTAGTAGCTGTTACAGAATAAGGTCCAGCTACACTCACTATTTTAGTAGTACCTCCTCCTCCGCCACTCCATGCATAATTAACTCCAGCTGTAGAAGAAGATGCAGTGAGTGTTTGGCTCGTAATGGAGCAATTTAAAGGAACTGGAGTAGATAAATTGACATTAGGGGAAGTGGTGTCTTGTGTTACTATTATTGAAGTAGAAGCTGAACATCCTCCAGGTTCGGTGGCAGTCACGCTGTATGTTCCAATTGCACTTACCGATTTTGTTGCACCAGATCCTCCTCCACTCCAGGCATAGGTAACCCCAGGTGTGATGGACGATGCCGTGAGTGTAACAGATTTTGTTGAACAAGTTAATGGAGAGGGAGTGGCAATCGTCACATTGGGCGCAGAACCATTAGGTGATAGTGTATAGGTGGCAGATGCACTACAGCCTCCAGGATTAATTGTGAGGAATGTAATAGAAGCAGTAGGAGCAGGGTTCGCTACAATGCTAGTAATGATAATAAATTGAGACCAAGGATTCGTGCTGTAAGTAGAACCTCCATTCCAATATTTAATAGTGATTGATTTTACAGTAGAACCTGAAATAGTAATATTATGTGAGCCGCAATCACAACCCTGCGCTCCTGTTATGGTTTTTGTATTTCCAGATGTAGTTACCGTATTACTTCCACATGAGGAAACAGCAATACTACCTCCAGAGATTGCAACATTCGATGCATCTGTTGCAGAAATATCAACTATATCAGTAAAGTAGTGTGATCCATCACCGCTATAGATCGCTTGGTTTATATCCCATATTTTAAAAGTGACTGGTGCACAAACAGGATTTGCAAAAGTGAGCACAACTTGCTCAAATCTTGCCGCATTATTGTCTGGATAATTAGCCGATAATACTAGTCCACTTTGTGTATTGTTGGAGGAACAGTAACATGAACCAGAAGAGTAATCAGCTACATTCATGGTTACCTCGTTATAATAAAAAGGAATATTGGGAGTAGTAGTGTTATTTCCAAAACAGGTCGTATTAGCAAGTGTTTGAGCCCTGCTATTTGCAAATTCAGTATAAGTTGCAGTCATTGTATTTCCTCCAGCAGTGGTGGAATAGCTAGTGTTTCCCACAGCCCAACTGGCGAAACTAAATGTTTGAGAATAGCAAGAACTATAGAATGTGAAACAAAAAAATAGTAAGAGGAAGTGCTTATTGATATTCATTAAAATGTATTGATCAAATCAATCTTTTTGTGTTCGTCTAAAACTAGATTTTAATCAAGTAATTCGAAATTAAAAAAATATTTAGCTATGCAGTTAGCTGAATATTGCAACTATTACTTTTCGAAGATGTAGGGGGGGGTAATTGAAATGGAGTAAATTTTGCAAATTGTTTGGTCGTGTTTCAAAAAAAAAGGGCTTCAACTTTTTGTTGAAACCCTTACTGTGTCTGTACCCAATCAAGACAATTTATCGAACTTTTTTGAAGATTTTGAAATGCTAAAATCGCTGTTTTAATCTTATAATATTGATTGTTTAATCTGAGAATTAATTATTACACCTTGCAACAAGCCTTTAAGGGTTAGTTTCATTATTAAAATACTCCAAGCGGGCGGGAATCGAACCCGCACGAAATTTAAGTTTCACAGGATTTTAAGTCCTGCGTGTCTACCAGTTCCACCACCACGGCAACCTGAATAAAAAAGGGCGACTTGAATCACCCTATAATTATAGAGCGGGAGACGAGGCTCGAACCCGCGACCTCCACCTTGGCAAGGTGGCGCTCTACCAACTGAGCTACTCCCGCATTTCCCTTCTTTTTTAAAGCGGATTGCAAATATATAATCATACTTGTATTTTGCAAAAGCAAATGCATTTTTTTTAAAAGAAAGATGAAACTAAAGCTATAAATAATTATGAATGAAAAATAAAAAGCATCAAGTAGGCAGATTAGAGAAGTTTGGAGTGGGCTATTTGCAACAACTGAGAAAGAAGTTATTGGATTCAAATAGGCAGTTGCCAAATGATGAAACTTTAGTAAAAGGGAGCAATCGAATTTTACTTTATGGAATTGTGCAGTCTGCTTTGATAGGGGCTGTACTGGTAGGTATTTGTATTTATACCGACCAACTTTTTAGCGAATCAATCAATGGTAAAGCACTATCTTACTTATGGATTGGTTACTGTGATTGTCACTATCATTGAATTTTATTTGCTCTTCATTATTGCACTTAGAGTTGTGCACCATTTGGCAGATTTGAGTAATCTTCATTTTGTAAAGCATGAGTTTGTACAAGATGGCCCATTTAGTATCCTAAATATTTTATCTCGAACTGCATTAGAAATTCCTGACCCAGAGTTTAAAGTTTTAGAGATAGATGCAATGGCTAAAATTTCTAAAAGAAATCTATTAATAGTAGCCTTGTTTTATAAAGCCAGAATTGTAGTGTCTAATCTTTTGCTGAAATTTTTGTTAATAAAATTTGTGGGCACACATCTGCTCGGAATTTATGTAGGTTATGAAGCTGTTTTGGTAGAATGCTTTTGGAATGCTGTTTTAATATGGTATGTAGTAAAGGAAGCACGGCTTAGAGTTTTTGGATTTATTTTAGCAGATAAAATAGGCAACAGTTTACTAAAAGAAGGATTGCTTGCTAGTATTTCTGAGGAAGGGAAAAAATGCTGTATTCGAGCTATTGCAAATGCAGTAGTGCTTACCAAAAACTACCATCCTAATATGATTATTCTGCTGCTGCGGTTTAAAGAACTTCTTAAAATAGAAAGCCCTGAAAAGTTTGACGACTGGAGTTTATTCATAGAATCACTTCAAAACTTGAGTACTGGAGAGCGCTTTATGATGCTTGATTTACTTACAGTTGCAGGTGCTTTTGATGGTAAAATATCTGATTTGGAAAACACTTATTTTAAAGAAGCTTATCAAGAATACAGTCAAGAATACTTCTCAAGATTAGAGCGGTTAAAACAATTCTTAACTGAAGGAAGAATCAATGCTGCTTATGATTTGTGTAAGATAGATAAACTTGCAGGTTAATCGTTAGAAAGCAATCGCTTCAATTCATTTAGCTTCATCAAAGCCTCAATAGGAGTGAGAGCATTGACTTCGAGCTTTTCTATTTCTTCCGCTATTCGTTTTAACTTAGGGTCGGTCATATCAAAAAAACTTAGCTGCATATTTTTTGCACTTAAGTTTTTCATGGTTTCCTTCGGGTCGTTTTGAACTCGTTTACTTTCTAATTCTATCAAAATTTCATTGGCTCTATCTACTATCAAACGAGGCATACCCGCCATCTTAGCCACATGAATACCAAAGCTGTGCTCACTGCCACCTGCTACTAATTTGCGTAAGAAAATCACCTTGTTCCCTGTCTCTTTAGTAGATACGTGGTAGTTTTTAATACGCTCATATTTATCGGCTAATTCATTTAACTCGTGATAGTGGGTGGCAAACAATGTACGCGGATGTGCAACAGGGTAATTGTGTAGAAACTCTGCCAATGACCAAGCAATGGAAATACCATCATAGGTGGAAGTTCCTCTCCCTATTTCATCTAATAAAATTAAAGAGCGCGCACTTAAATTATTCATAATACTGGCGGTTTCATTCATTTCTACCATAAAAGTAGATTCGCCAGCAGAAAGATTATCTGAAGCTCCTACTCGAGTAAAAATTTTATCTACATACCCAATAGATGCACTCTCGGCAGGAACGAATGAGCCAATTTGAGCCATTAAAGTAATGAGTGCAGTTTGACGCAGCAATGCCGATTTACCTGACATATTGGGACCTGTAATCATTAAAATTTGTTGCGTAGCATCATCTAAGAACGTATCGTTCGGCACAAATTTATCATCGGCACCGAGTTGTTGTTCTATAACAGGGTGTCTTCCATTTTTTATATCTAAAGCATAGGAATCATTAACGGTAGGGGCGCAATAATTATTTTTGAGCGCTACTTCTGCAAACGAAAGTAAGGTGTCTAAACGCGCTACGGTATTGGCATTTTGCTGAACGGTGATGGTGAAATCTTTAATATAGCGAACTAATTCTACAAAGATTCTTTCTTCCAGTATTTGAATTTTTTCTTCTGCGCCTAATACTTTTTGTTCGTACACTTTTAGTTCTTCGGTAATGTAGCGCTCTGCACCCGTCAAGGTTTGTTTCCGAATCCAATCGGCTGGAACCTTGTGTTTGTGAGAATTGGTAACTTCTAGGAAATAACCAAAAACTCCATTGAAGCCAACTTTAAGGGTATTGATTCCCGTGCGTTCTATTTCTTTTTGTTGGATAGAAGCAATGTAGGCTTTGCCAGAATTTTTAATTAATCGCAGCTCATCTAATTCTTCCGAAACGCCTTCATTAATAAAGTTGCCCTTAGAAACTAAGGGGCCCGCATCTTCCGAAATTTCTTTTGCAATGCGCTGTGAAAGTGCTGGGAGTAGTGTAATTTTATCTCCCACAGATTTCAGTTCTTGATTCGCTGACTGTGTTAATGCATCTTTCAGCGGTTCTAAGGCCAGCAATCCTCTTTTAAGTTGAACTATTTCGCGCGGGTTTACTTTTTCGAGTGATACTTTAGAAATCAATCTTTCTAAATCGCCCATTACGCGAATGTGCTTCTTTAATTCTTCAGCTATAGTTTCATTTTTCACAAAAAAGGAAACGGTATTGAGTCTTTCTTGTATGGCTTTTAATTCCACCAAAGGCATTACTATCCATCGTTTCAGCAAGCGAGCTCCCATAGGGGAAACGGTTCTATCTAAAACATCTAGCAACGTTTTAGCATTACTGTGCGGACTGTAAATCAATTCCAAATTTCGGATGGTAAAGCGATCGAGCAAAACATAACTTGCCTCAGTGAGTTTGGTGAGTTTCGTAATGTGTGCTAGGTTGTGATGCTCGGTATCTTTTAAGTATTGGATGGCAGCAGCAGCAGCTATTACAGATACTTCTTCGTTTTCTAATCCAAACCCTTTTAGCGATGTAGTGCCAAAAAGATTTAATAAAGTTTGGTTGGCGTAATCAATTGTATAGACCCAATCTTCTAATTTATTGACAAAATAGTTGGAGCCAAATTCCTCTATAAATTCTTTCTGCTTTGAGCGTGGATAAACAACTTCAGAAGGAGAGAGGCTTTGCATTAATTTATCAATGTAAGCTACATTCCCTTCTGCTACAAAAAACTCGCCTGTAGAAATATCTAAAAACGCAATTCCGTAAATATCTTTTTGAAAATAAACAGAAGCCAAAAAGTTGTTGGCTTTGGTTTGCAAAATATTATCGCCTGTAACTACACCGGGAGTAACCATTTCTGTCACTCCTCTTTTTACAATGGTCTTCGTTAATTTAGGGTCTTCTAATTGGTCGCATATTGCCACACGGTAACCTGCTCGAACGAGCTTTGGTAAATAGGTATCGAGCGCATGATAAGGGAAGCCCGCCAACTCCACTTCTGATGCTTTTCCATTAGAACGTTTTGTAAGCGTAATGCCCAACACCGCAGATGCTTTGCGGGCATCGGTTGAAAAGGTTTCATAAAAATCGCCCACCCTAAAAAGCAAAATAGCATCGGGGTACTTTGCTTTGATGGTGTTGTATTGTTTCATCAAAGGAGTTTCCGTTTCTGCTGTTGCGCTTTTTATCATGCTTCTATGGACAGCCATTTTTTTAATTATGAATTATGAATTACTTACCCGCTCTTATCTAATTTTCTAATTTCTGAAATCTAACTTCTGACTTCTGTGTTCTAACTTCTTCAAATTTTATCCCAAACATAAGCAGAGCGCTGTGCAGTAGGGTATACCACCAAATTGGTAATATTTACATGCTCTGGAGTATTACAAACGTACGCCACCGCATTGGCTATGTCTTCCGCATGCAAAGGTTCGTATCCTTCGTATACTTTTTTGGCTTTCTCTTTATCGCCATGAAAACGTACTTCCGAAAACTCTGTTTCACAAGCTCCTGGATCTATGGAGCAACAACGAATATTGGTTCCCACCAAATCTAAATTAATGCCCTCGTTCAATGCCTTTACTGCAAATTTAGAAGCATTGTACACATTGCCTTCTGGGTAAACCAGATGCCCAGCAGTACTGCCTATGTTGATGATGTGTCCCCTGTTTTCTTGTATCATCATGGGTAGAATAGCACGAGTAATGTAGAGCAATCCTTTAATATTGGTATCTATCATTTTGTCCCAATCGCTTAGCAGGCCTTCTTGAATTTTACTTTTGCCAGAGGCAAGTCCAGCATTGTTAATGAGAACATTCGGAACTATTTCCGATTCATTCAAATCGTTGGCCATTTTCACAGCTTCGCCAAAAATGCGCACATCAAAATTGTAGGTAAGTACCTTTACGTTGTATTTTTCTTTCAAAATATTTTGTGCAGCTTCTAAGCGCTCGGCTCTTCTGCCGGTAAGGATTAGATTCGCTCCTTGTTTGGCAAATTCCTCGGCACAGGCTCTACCTATTCCCGAAGTAGCTCCTGTTATGAGTACCCATTTATCTTTCATTCTTACAATTGTTTAATACTTAACACTCGGGCAAACTTAATGGAATATTTACAGCTAAACCACCATCTGCTGTTTCTTTGTACTTAGAATTCATATCCTGTGCGGTTTCCCACATGGTTTTAATCACTGCATCTAAAGAAACTTTGGCAAAATCGGGGTCTGATTGCAGAGCTAATTCTGCTGCGGTAATGGCTTTAATGGCTCCCATGGTATTGCGTTCAATGCATGGGATTTGTACCAACCCTCCAATTGGGTCGCAGGTCATACCCAAATGATGCTCCATAGCTATTTCAGCTGCTTGTAAAACCTGATGTGGATTGCCCCCTAAGCATTCCGTTAGAGCAGCTGCAGCCATAGCAGAAGAAACACCTATTTCTGCTTGACAGCCACCCATAGCAGCGCTAATGGTAGCGCCTCTTTTAAACAAGATTCCTATTTGAGCTGCCGTGGCTAAAAATTGCACGATGCTTTTTTCGTCTCCTTTACAAAAAATCAAATAGTACATAAGAACAGAAGGAATAACACCTGCTGCACCATTGGTAGGAGCGGTAACTACTCTGCCAAAAGAAGCGTTTTCTTCATTGACTGCCAAAGCAAAACAGCTCACCCAGTTGAGTGTTTCGGTAAAGGAATTGCCCGAGGCCTGAATGGCTTTCATCCAACTCTTAGTATCTGTATAGGAATGGTTTTTTAGTTGTTTTTGATTCATAGCAGCTGCTCTGCGCGATACCTGTAAACCTCCTGGTAAAATACCCGTAGCATGACAGCCTTTGTACATACAATCGAGCATGCATTGCCAGATGTTTAGTATGCCTTTTTCGGTTTCACTTTTGGCATGCCATGCAGTTTCATTTTCTATAATTAGCTCAGAAATAGATAAACCAGCAAGCATACAATTTTGCAAGAGTTCATCCCCATCGTGCACCTCATATTTTAAAGATTTATTTTCATCCCTTTCGGAAGGGTTGTCGCCTTCCTTGGTTACAAAACCTCCACCCACGCTGTAATAGGTAGACTCTAGCATACTTCCATCTTTAAAATTGGCGGTGAAACGAAGTGCATTCGGATGCTGAGGAAGACTTTCTTTTTTCAGAAACAATAAATCGGTTTCGTATTCAAAATGGATGCTGTGAGTGCCTTTAATTTTAAGAAGTTGTGTGTTTTTGATATCGGCTATAAAATCGGTAACCAAAGCAGTATCAAAAGTAACAGGGTCTGCTCCCGAAAGTCCCATCATCACCGCTATATCGGTGCCGTGTCCTTTTCCTGTTTTAGCCAGTGAGCCGTAGAGTTTTATTTCTATTTTTTGAATTTCAGAAAGGTCACTTATCGAATTAATAAAACTTTCTGCCGCACGCCAAGGACCTAGGGTATGTGAACTAGAAGGTCCAATACCTATTTTAAAAACATCAAAAATGCTGATAGATTCCTTTGCCATATTTTTTATTGCACTATACAAATTTAAACATACAAGAATTTTAATTGCCAAGTAATTTTTAAATCGGTTTTGTAAAAAAATGGAATTCGTTTTTTTAGACTCTAAACAAGTTGTTGATATTAGAATTGCACAACAATGTAAAAGCATTATTTTTACCCGCATCAATAGATACTAAAACATGGCAGCATACGAATTAATAATGCCCAAGATGGGCGAAAGTATTACAGAGGCAACCATCTTAAAATGGAATAAGAAGGAAGGAGATGCCATAAAAATAGATGAAGCAGTGCTGGAAATTGCTACCGATAAAGTAGACTCGGAGGTGCCTTCACCAGTGGCAGGAACGCTCACTAAAATTTTATTTGCCGAGGGCGAAGTAGTAGCCGTAGGAAAAGCAGTAGCTATTCTGGAAACGGGTGGTGCTTCCAATGCCGTGTCTGCTCCAGTGGTAGAATCGAAAGTGGCAACTGTTGAAGTTACAAAATCTACATCAGTAGCTCCAGCTCAAATTCAATCAACTACTGTTTCTAATACTGATCGTTTTTATTCTCCTTTGGTGCTGAACATAGCTCGACAAGAGGGGATAAGCATGGTAGAATTGGAGCGTCTTGCTGGAACAGGTGCCAATGATAGAGTAACCAAAAAGGATATCTTGAATTATGTAGCCAATCGCTCTTCACAATCGGTTGTTACTCCTGTTCAAACAGCCCCTTCGGTAGTTGCGGAAAGTCCTAAAACGGAAACTAAAGTAGAAGCAACTAAATCTTATTCTGGCAATGTAGAAATTGTTGAAATGGATAGAATGCGGAAGTTGATATCTGATAATATGGTGAAATCAAAACACACCTCTGCCCATGTTACCTCTTTTGTAGAAGCAGATGTTACCAATATTGTGTTGTGGCGAAATAAAACCAAAAAGAAATTTCAGGATTTATATGGAGAGAACTTAACCTTTACACCTATTTTTATAGAAGCGGTGGTAAAGGCTTTGCGCGATTTCCCTATGATAAATGTATCGGTAGATGGTACCAATATTATTGTAAAGAAAGACCTGAATGTAGGAATGGCAACAGCTTTACCTTCTGGAAATTTAATAGTACCTGTCATTAAGAATGCTGATACCTTAAACATTGTAGGGTTGGCTAAAAAAGTAAACGAGTTAGCAGATAAGGCTCGAAAAGGAAAACTAAAACCAGAAGATATTGAAGGCGGCACATTCACCCTTTCTAACGTAGGTACTTTTGGAAATTTAATGGGAACTCCCATTATTTTACAACCGCAGGTAGCTATTTTAGCGGTGGGTGCAATCAAGAAAAAACCAGTAGTAATAGAAACACCTGAAGGTGATACGATAGGTATTCGTCACATGATGTTTTTGAGTCACTCTTACGATCACCGAGTAGTAGATGGTGCATTGGGTGGTTCTTTCATTAGAAGAGTGGCAGATTACCTAGAGAAGTTTGATTTGAATAGAGAAATTTAATTTCTACTTTATTTTAAATCTTTATACATTCATTTCTAGTAATTTATTCACTTAAAAAAATACTATGAAAAAGTTATTACTCACAGGCATTGTAGCGGTGTCTTTTTCTTCTGCATCTTTCGCACAATTTTATATTGCAGCTGGCGGAGGTTACGGTTGGCCAGGGCTTATTATAACGGGAACAATAAAAGGGTTTCAACCTTATTTATCAGATAATGTATCGGAAATAGGTAAAGTTTTGGATCCTGCTTATGCGGGTATAGTAGATATGGCAGATGTTACTAGAACAAAAGGGAGATTTGAAACAGATGGCTCTGGTAAGCAAAATTATGTCGATTCTATTGCCTCTTACAAAAAAGTAAAAGGTTCTTATGGTCAAGGTGGCAATTTTACTGCAGGATTGGGTTATAAAATCAATAAATGGGTAGCGGTAGAAATAGGCTTTAATTATCTGTGGGGGAAAGAAATATCTTCAAATCAACTACTTGATAATTTATACACACTTGGAAGAAATACAAGTATTGTTACTAAAACTAAGTCGAATGGTTTAAGTTTGATGCCTTCAGTTGTAATTTACGGAGCTAATAAGAGTAAATTTACACCTTATGTTCGTTTAGGAATTGCATTGCCAGTTTATGGTAAAACAGTACATGATATAAATGTGACTTCACCTGAGCCACCAGCCTTGTTAGGATATAGAAATCTAGTATCCAATTTGAGAGTAGAAACAGCCTCTACCGTTTCAGTAGGTTTTCAGGGTGCATTGGGTATCTCATATGAGCCTTTAAAATTCATGAATGTTTTTGCGGAAATAAATGGTGCAGCACTAACAGTAAGAGCCAAGGAAGCGGTACTTACTAAATATACCATAGATGCTTATGACATCGCATTGGATAAACAAACTAGTGCTGACCGTATAGCAGGGACGGGTAACTTGCCAGGTTTGTTAGGTAGTTTAACACCAAATACGCCTTTAACGAATTACAGTAAAGTAGTGGAGTTTGTAGATGTATTGGATAATAGCAGCAATGCTCAAGATTTTGGAAAGAAAAGAGATGTTACCAAATCTGGACAAGCGGGCTATGTAGATGAAAGTAAAAATCATCAGCAACAAAGAGTAACTGCTCCATTAGATGCTTTTGGATTTAATGTTGGGGTTCGCTTTTTATTAAGCAAAGAGACTTTAGGAATTAAGAAAAAAGAGAAAGTAGCTAACTAATAGTAACCTACTTAAATAGCAGAGCCCAAAGTCGAAAGATTTTGGGCTTTGTTGTTTAGGGCACTTTTGGTCGTAGTTTTATTGCATCAGTCAAAATCTTTTCGATTGGGTGAAAACACCAACCGAAGAAGGAATGATTTTAGAACCAATCTAAATAAATGCATTAGAAGAGATAGAACTACGATGTTATTTACTTTATTTGCTTTTAGTAATTTTTGAGATATGTCAAACTTAGAACTCTTTATTCACAGCGCTTCAGCCATGCTGGTCATCATTATTTTAGCCCGATTAGTAGGCTCCTTCATGGTGTATATTAAACAACCCAGAGTAGTGGGAGAGATGATTGCAGGCGTTTTATTGGGTCCAACTTTGTTTAGTTCAATTCTGCCCGATGTAACGAATTACCTTTTTGCCGATACTAAACCGATGATTTATTTTGTAGGGAATATTGGTCTTTCGTTCTATATGTTTTTGGTGGGGATGGATATCGATTTTAGTAAAGTGAATAATAGTATCCGTAAACAAGCCAGTTTATTATCGGTATTTGCTACGGTTATTCCTTTCGCGATGGGTATTTTAGCAGCCTATCTATTTTATGAGAAATTAGCCTTGCCTTCTATCTCCTTTTTGGTGTTTGCCGTTTTTATGGGAACAGCTTTATCGATTATGGCTTTTCCTATGCTGGCACGCATACTAGATGAGAAAAAATTAATACAAACCAAATTAGGTTCTTTGGCTTTATTATCGGCCAGTGCACAAGATGTAGTCACCTGGATTTTACTGGCCTTTATTACTTCGTTAGCCTTAAGCAATTCCTTTGGAAGTGGTTTCGTCACCTTGATTGGTGCGGGGCTTTTTATATTGTTCGTGTTTATTTTTCTGCGACCAGTATTAAATAAGATAGCCCAGAAAATAAAAGCAGATGGAGAGATGAATCAAACGCATTTCTCCATTATCATTATCGCCATTTTAATGTCGGCTATTATTACCGATAAAATTGGTTTGTACAGTGTGTTCGGTGGGTTTATATTAGGCTTGGCTATACCGCGCGAAAAAATCATGATGGATACCATCAAAACCAAAATGCAAGACATTGTGATAGTGATGCTATTGCCCTTGTTTTTTGCTTTCTCAGGACTTAAAACCAATTTCTTACAAATTTTTAGTCCGGGTTTAATTGTACCTACTGTAGTGATTGTATTATTTGCCTTTGCGTGTAAATACATTCCGGTATTTGTAACCATGAAATGGAGTGGATACAGCAATAGAGAATCATCGGCTACAGCAGGATTGATGAATGCTCGGGGCTTAATGGAATTGATTGTAGCGAGTATTGGATTGGAATATAAAATCATTGATGGAAATACCTTTTCCATTTTGGTATTGATTGCTGTAAGCACCACCTTACTGGCTATGCCTATTTACAACTGGAGTATGAAAGGCGTGGAGGTGAAGTGATACAGTTACTTAAAATTGCAAAGTTGCAAACTTTGCCTATTTACTATCATAAGTCACGCTTTGTTATAATTTTGATAACAGGCATTTGTTAGATTTTAGGCACAGTTCATGTTCGCTGTAATTTTTCTTTTCAAACAAGTTTTAACTTCATCATTATGTCTGTCTGTTCTTCATTTCCTAATTTGAAAATATGTTTGTCAAATTCTACAAATCCGTTTTTCTTGTAAAAATTAATCGCTCTTGGATTTTGCTCCCATACACCTAACCATAAGTAATCTGCACTTGTTTGTTTAGCAATTTCTAATGCTCTATTGTATAACTTTTGACCAACAATTTTACCGTGAAATTCTTTTAAGACATAAATGCGTTCAATTTCAAGTGCTTTACTGTCGTTAAGTTCTGTTTGTGCTTTGTCAAAGTTTAATTTCAAATACCCGATGGGTTTTTTATCAAGCTTAGCAAAGTAAAATTGAGAAAATGGATTTGCTAATTCAGTAGTTAATTTGTCAATACTAAAACCTTCCTTTAAATACATTTCCATATTTTCTTCGGTGTTTCCGTCCGCAAATGTTTCATGGAATGTTTGTCTGCTTATGCTTTGTAATTCTTCAATTTCAGGTGAAGTAATTTTTGAAATTTCAATCTTGTCCATAGTTCATATCTTTTTGTCTACTTTGGCCTAAAACAGCAAAGGTTTCATAACCAGTTTTTATCCAATTTTCTTTACTGTCTGTCATAATGTTGGGGGCAAAATTACTACTAACGTTTTTGTGCTAGGCAAAGGTGGGAATTTCAATGTACAAATGTTGTCAGCTTAAATGATTTTGAACTTGTTTTTTTAGCTCTGGTAAAACTTCCTTTCCAAACCATTCATTTTTAGCTTGCCAAATATTGTTTCTAGGAGAAGGATGGGGTAATGGAAAGTATTGGGGTAAATAGTCCTTGAAATGGTGAACAGTTTCTGTCAGGGTGCTTTTTGCTCTGTTTTGTAAATAATAGTTTTGAGCATACTGTCCAATAAGTAAAATAAGTTTTGCATTAGACATTAAGGCTAATAATTTGTCGTGCCACAAGGGTGCACATTCCGTTCGCGGTGGTAAGTCCCCGGTTTTACCTGTCCCAGGATAACAAAATCCCATTGGCATTAAAGCAATTTGGTCGGTATTGTAAAATGTTGGTTTGTCAATGCCTAACCAGTTTCGTAGGTTGTCACCACTTTTGTCATTCCAGGGGATACTTGTATGATGAACTATTCTACCTGGTGCCTGACCAATGATAATAAGTTTACTTTTTGAGCTTGCAGCAATAACAGGATTAACACCATCTTTAAGATGATGTTCGCACTCTTTACAGTTTTTTACTTCTCGTAATAGTTTATCCATTGTAGTAGTAATCAAGTCAACGGGTCTATATTAAAGCTTTTTCCAAAAAACAATTTTGTCTTCTCCTTCTTTCCAAAAATCTCTGATCACTGCTTCTTGTGTGTATCCAATTTTTTTATAGAAGTTTCTAGCTGCAATTTGAGCATCATCACTGGATGTTTCAACTATTAAAATTCTACCTTCTTTTTGTTTGAGCAATTGCTCAATATGTTTCATCATTTCACTGGCAATTCCTTTTCCTTGCGACTCTTTCAATACACCGATTGCTAACAAATTATAAGTGCCCTCTGTCAGTTTTTCTGGAATACAATATCCAATTGCAACTTGTTTATTGTTGTCGATGTATGTAAACCAAATGTCTTGTGTGTCTGGATTGTTGAAGTAATCTGAAATCATTTCATCTAAATATTCAGATGGAAACAATTCACTTGAATCCACTACTACTTTTAGTCCCTCCGTGTCGGATGGTGTTACAGCTCTTATTTTCTCGTTCATTTTTCTGTTTTAATTGTTAGAATCTTTCTTGTTCATTTTTTAGCTATCAGTTTCTATTTGCATTGTCATTAAAGTTTTGCAGCATAAAGTAGTGAGATTTTCACCACAAAACTCTCTGCTAAGCTCGGAACCACAGCTATCGAAAACACCCTTGTTAGCGTTTAGTTTTTCTTTGTCTAAATTTTTATTTCTGTGTAGCAAACCAATTCATCATTTGAGTTGTAGTTGCTTGTTCGCTGGTAGTGTCTTCCAATAAATTTTCGTAGGTCTGTTTTTTTATTTCAAGGCAATATTGAACAAGAAACCTATAACGAAAATAATCTTTTGATGTAAGTGTGCTGTCTGCAAAACTAATTCCCCATTCATCTTTACCCTCTTTAATTACATCGTTTAGTTTCTCTATGTTTTTCACAAGGTCTCTTTGGTCATCAGCTTGCCTTGATACATATTCTGGGTAACCTTCCCATTTCCAAAGCGGATAATGCGCTACAGGATTTGTCTTCCAAAAGCCAAGTTTATTATATACCAAACAATGCGTTTCTTCATGAACAAGTAACTGAGTTAAATTCCATTTACAGTCATTTACCTGTACATAATTCTTTTGGATGTCTACATCATCACCGCACAGCGTTACTATGTTTGATGTATAACCTAATGCAAAAGCCCGCCCCAGGAAAACTTGCAAAAAGGATGGATAATAGGAACCATCATTCATGCAGATTTTAAATTTAATATTGGGGTCATAGAATTCATTTGTCTTTAAAATTTCATGAGCGTTATCAAGTCGCAGTTTTAAATCTTTGTCTAATGGTTTATTGTGATAAATAGTATAAGCACCCAATTGAGTTTTGTTAGCATACAAAAGAGAAGGAGTCAATACTACTAAAACCAAAAGCCCTAGTAATAGAACCGTCAATAGCGATAATTTAATTGACCAGTTTAATAGTTTTCTTTTCATAAATATTGATTTATCAAATTAAATTTCAACTATCAGGTTTCTATTTATAGTTAGTCCAAGCGTGACACAAACTCCTTGTTAGGCAAAGTTTTTATTGTCTCCCAGTTTATAAATGTCATAGTATCTTTTAACCAGTCCGTTGATATATCTTTTTAAATAGTTTTCACTCAAAAAGGTGTTCGACCAATTGTCGTAACGCTGACATTGAACCCCTAAATAGAAAAAGTATAAACTAACGCCTAACATTGGAAGAAGTCGTTTTTCCTCTGTGCTTAACGTTGTTAAAGATTCGTACCCTTTAATGAAACTCTCGACCTTAGGTTGGTAATCTTTTGCTTCATATTTCTCAATGTTATGAAGTTGTAAAATATAATAAGCAACGTCTAAGCAAAGCCAGCCGTTTCCACAGAAGTCAAAGTCGAAGATGGTTACTTTATTGTCTTTTGTAATGTTTAGATTATCAAACCAGATGTCTAAATGAACAACTCCTTGACGAATTTGAGAAGTGTCGGCATTTTTAAATTCATTTAATAAATATGATTGAGCGGATTTCATAAAGGTCATTTCTTCTGTGTCGCAGGGCAAAAAGGATGATACTTTCTCTAATGAATCAATAAGAATTACTTCGGGTGAGTAGTCTATTCGATTTAGCTTCTGATTATGGGTTATCTTATGAATTCGAGCCATAAGTTGTCCAATTTGAAAATGTGTTTCTGCTGAAATCATGTGTTGTTTTTCACCAGATGCAAATGTGAAAAGCACAGCAAATCTTTCTCCCTCTGGTGCACTTAGTGTTTGTATGTAGTTGCTTTCTATATCTGATAGGGGATAGGAGATTGAAATGTCATTTTGTTTTAGTTGATTTAGCAACTTTATTTCTTCGTCAATTTCGGCTTTTGTACGCCAGTTTAAACTATACACTCTAAAAATAAATTTGTATAAGTTGTCGCTTACCAAATAGGTGTCATTAATCCCTGCTTTAATTAGTTGGCATTTGGTTTCTTTGCTCAAAGAATATTTTTCCTGTAATAACAGTCCAATATGTTTTGCTGAAAGATTAGAATTTGTTACTGGAAAATGTCCCATTCGTCTGTTTTATTGTCTTTTGTAAAAATATGCCTTCTATTTTTTGGGCTTGACAAAGGTGGCGATTTTACCACCAACGTGTCTGCTAAGCACGGCCCCCCGCTATCGCAAAACTTATATTAGCGGTTCGTTTTTCTTGGTCTAAAATTTTCATTTAAGGGTTTCGCCTATTTTTTCAATCTTGTCTAACCACTTTTTCCTAAAAGAGAGTTCCGAGTTTCTTATTGGGCCAACGTAAGTCACTTTAACGGGCTTAACTCCACAAAATTCTAAAGTAGATTTCTTGAGTTGATTAACACTTGGTCGACCAAATGCCATCCAGTAATACCAGGATGGCTGATCAAGTGTAGTAATAATATGTGCGGTTTTACCCGATAATAGTTTGTCCCACCAAACAGAATTTTCCCGATACTGAAATGCGAAACCCGGTAGAAAAAGTCTGTCAATAAAACCTTTCGTAATGGCAGGGAGCCCACCCCACCAAACAGGATGCACCCAAACTAAATGGTCAGCCCATTTGATTTTTTCCCAGGCGTCCAATAAGTCAGGTTCTAACTCCGTTCTTTTTTGATATCCAAATTGTAAGTTTGGATTGAACTTTAAATCTTTAATCACAATTTCTTTAACCACCGCACCCGCACTGAGTGCCCCTTTTTTATAAGCTTCAAAAAGTCCAAAATTGAAACTATCACTATTGGGGTGTCCGTTTATAAGGAGTATATTTTTCATACTATTGTTCTAAGTTATTTGACTGTCCGTTACATGGGTCGCTACTATTTCGCAGCCTTACGAAGGTAGGGATTTCGAAGCACAAAACTTTCAACTAGCACCTCAGCTCGCTTTCGATAGCAGAGTATCTTTAACAACAAACAATAATCTGCTTATTTTGCAATCGTTTATAAAAATCATATTCATGCAACCCTACCAACAAGCAGGAATTATACTTGCCGATGCTTTTTTACACTACCCGCTTATCTTGCATGCTTTTGATGGCAAAACAGAGGCGGTAAGAAGCAAAGCACTGCATCACCTTTATAAAAACTGCTCTAAGGCAGCGTCTTTGTATGGTGGTGTAATTGTTACGCGCGATAATCAAGGAGCTTTGATATGGCTACCTGGTACACATTTTCCTTTGGGTATTATTCGCGAGCTAAAGTCTGGAATGGCAGCCATTCCTTTTCAGATTGGAGCAAAAGCTACTGTGCGATTAATGAAACATGATCGTGAGCCAGAAGGATGGATTGCAAAAAATGCAGGAAGAAAAATGGGTTATATCTGGTGTTTAGGCGTAACCGCAAACTATAGGGGTAAAGGCTACAGCCGAAAACTGATAGAGCAAAGCATTGCTGATATGACTGCGCAAGGTATGAATGAGTTCTGGCTAAAAACAGAAGATCCTAAAAATGTACTTATCTATCAAAAGATTGGTTTTGAGGTGGTGTATGATACCGTTGTAGAGAGCAGCGGTATGAGGAGTTGGGTAATGAAGAAATGAGAGGGAGCATTTTTTCGTTCAACCGCTCTTCGAGATGTTCCAATCCCGAAGTTTAGATAAGCATGAACTTCTAATTCATTAGACATATTTGATAAAGCTCTTCGGGATGTTCCGCAGGGCATCCCGAAGTTTAGATAAAAGTGAATTTTTAATTCACTAAACATAAGTTATCTCTAGAAGTCCTTTTCTTGTACTATAATAATCTCCGCAACTACTGTACAAATATTCCTCCTCTTTTTCTACTATACCTGCTCTTACAGGATTTAGATGAATGTACTTCAATTTTGTATCAAAAAAATCTTTTGAATAGATTTCTTCCCCATGATAACCCTCTTCCCAAAACCATACTTTCCCTTCTTTTTTAAGCAACCATAAGAGCCAATCTTTTCGGCTTTCTCTTTCATTTCCTTCTATTGCTTTTATAACTTGACTAGCGGTATATTTCTTGAAATCTCGTATGATATCGCTCAACTTTGAATCTTTACTTCCTATAATCAAATGAATGTGATTGGTCATAATTACCCAAGCGTATATTTCTAATCCTTTTTGTTGTTGGCAAAATTGGAGGCTTTCTATAAGTATATCTTTATACTCATTTCGAGTAAATACATCTACCCATTGATGTACCGTAAAAGTAACAAAATATTGACCGTGCTGATTTTTGATACTGTATTCAAATCCCATTCTCAAAGCTATAATTTTCATTAGGACATTGCAAATGTCCTATTATCTTATCTTCGACATGCCCTGCGGAACATGTCGAAGAGCGGTCTGAAAGCCTTGAATGTACTTACTATCGGTCTGGCTGTCGTAATTAAAGTTTTCATCGTGTATAATTCCGTTGCCTGCTTTCATCCATTGCATACCACCTGAATATATTTTACCGGTGTTGCCTGCACTATCAAAATGCTCCACTTCGCCCTGCAGAATATAGGTTATTGTTGCAATACCTCTGTGAGGATGCGCACCCATACCGTTTTTAGTGATGGTTTCTTTAATGGCAGGTGCCACATAATCCAAAAACACAAATGGACCAACAGCATCCGCATATCTATTGGGCAATATTCGCTGTATCTGTAAAGGACCTATATCTGCTCTTTGCCCTTGTGAAGAAAAACTTGTTTGCTTTTTCATTTTATTTTTGTCTTATAGTAATTATGCTGCAAACTTTACCTTTTTACTATCACAAGTCACATTATGCTAGACTTGCGATAGCGGAGATAAAGGGCCGGGTAGGCAGCAAGCCTTGAATTTTGGTGTTTGTTTTTTTGGATTTTCTAACGGTTTGCAGCTTGGCGAAGTGGCGGAAATCGAAGCACAAATGTTCAGTTTTGCACAAAAGTTCAATCGAAGAACTGAGCTTGAATTTAGCACTGAACCAGCCATTTTGCCAAACTGCTGTTAGCGGTTCGCCTTTTCTGTTATTTGCTAATTTTATTCAAATTTACGAAAAAATATCTCGTATTGAATATAATTATGCGTAAATTTGCGGTAAAATATCAAATGTCATACAATGATAGTAGAATTTAGTGTCAAAAACTTTAGGTCAATTTCCGACTTGCAGACAGTTAGTTTTGTCGCAACGAACTTAAAGAGTTCCATAGAAAATGAATCGGTGGATTTGAATAATATCGTTTCAGATAATGGAATGAAATTACTAAAGACCATTGGTGTTTACGGTGCAAACGCAAGTGGAAAAAGTAACATCATTAAAGCTCTTGAGTTTTTTTGTGATGCTATTTCTGATTTGCCAAGTCCCGAATCAAGACTTTCTAAATTGTCACAACCATTTTTATATCAAAATAATTCGGAAGATACAGAGTCTTTCTTTCAGATTGTATTAATTGTTGAGGAGAAAAAATATAGATACGGATTTACCGTAAAAAAAAATCCAGAGGCAATTAATAATCCTAATGTCAGTAGAGAAATAATTACAAGTGAATGGTTGTTTGGTCCTAAAAACACAAACCAAGGAAAATATTTTTCAAGGAAAAATTTAGAAGTTGACAAAGCAAGTTTGCCCGGCAATGAAAATATTGCACCATTAGAATACGAACATACATTATTTCTAACGCACGCAGCTTCTTACAATAAGGATATTTGTGCAAAAGTGCGTCAAGCTATAAGTGGTTATATCACGTCTAAGTTTAGCGCACGTGGAGACTTTTATCGTTTTCATTCTATTAGACAGATTGACAATTCAGAATTAAAACCAAGATTTTTAGAATTCTTACGGTCCTTTGGGTTGAATTATAATGATATTTACTTCAAAAAAGATGATGACACTTCATCAAGCAACAGATATCCATTGGAGAAATTATTTTTAACTAAATCGGCTTGCTATGACGAAAGTGTCAATGTTATATTAAATATGCAAGAGAATGAATCTGACGGAACTAAAAAACTCTTTGATATAGCAGGATTACTTCTTCACGCATTCAACATCAAAGTTAGTGGATTGATAATTTTAGATGAAGTAGATAGCAATTTTCATCCTTCGCTCCTAATTAGGTTGATTAGTTTGTTTAATGACCCTGAAGTGAATAAATCTAATGTACAATTATTGTTCACAAGCCACGATACGAATCTAATGAATCCTTCTTTGATGCGAAGAGACCAGTTTTACTTTGCAGAAAAAGAACAAAACGAAGGAACAAGATTCTATTCTTTAGCCGATTTAAAAGGAATTAGAAATGATGCTGATTTTGCGAAACAATACTTAGCTGGATTCTATGGTGGAGTACCGATGCTTTCAGAATTTTTAAACGATAATAACGCAAATAACGATGGAACCTTGGGAAGTTAAAATAGATGATAGACGTGAGGAAGATTCCAAAAAAGTCTTTATCATTTTTTGCGAAGATGGAGCTGTAGAGCCAGCTTATTTTGAAACATTCAAGCGGAAAGATGTCCACGTGTCTGCGTTTGGCAACAAGAAGCAACATCACGCCCAAGTTGACTTAGCAACTGAATATTTCAGAAAAGGTGGTTTACTTGAAGTTGTTGAAGTCAACGGAGTTATTAAAGAAGTTTTAAAACTTGATGATGGTGCTCAAGCTTGGTGTGTGTATGACCGTGATAAAGAATTAAATGACGGAAAGGATACAGCTTTTAATGATTCGATAGTTACCGCAAATTCTAAAGGAATTAATACCGCTTGGAGTAATGATGATTTTGAATTATGGATTTTATTACATTTTGAAGATGTTGATATTCAAAATCCTGAATATCTGAACAGAAAAAAGTATTATGAACGATTAACTGAAATTTTAAAACAAAGTTTTCCGCACGAAGCAAAATTTCAACACCAGAGATTTGATTATTATACAACAATGAAATCAAAGGAGAATTTTATTAGATACACATATCAACTAATGAAAGTAAGTCTTGATGTTGCTATTGAAAGAGCTGAAAATTTAGAAGCAATTCACTTAACCAATCCACCAAAGGCAATTCATTTACATTGCCCTTGTACAAAAGTACATTTGTTGGTCAAAGAGTTGAGAAGTTAGTTTCGATAGGAGGTCTGTCGTAAGGTGACCGCTAACGTTTTGCGGGTTTAAGAAGTTGGCGATTTCGAGCACAAAACTGTCTTCCAGCATTGCACTTGATAAGAACAAATGTTCATTTAAGTACGCCGCCAATTTCTTAAACCGCCGCTGTTAGCGGTAGTTCTATTTATATGCTATTGCTGCACTTGATGGTCCAGCCAATGGAATAAGAGAGGTTGATTTGAAACCAACTTTACTTGCCCATTTATTAAAGTCATCAAATGTGTAATCAAAACCTTTGCCTGTTTCAATCAGCATATTTAAACTCATCATCAAACCGAAAACATTTTTATTTCTTTCATTATCTATTACACCTTCAATAGCTACAAAAAGCACCGCCACTTGGCAAAGCATCAAAAGCTTTTTTGCATCAACATTATTTTAGTTTCTTCATCCCAATCGTGCAATATATTTCCCATTACAACAACATCGGCAGCTGGGATTGCATCATTAAAGAAATCACCTTTTGCTGTTTTTACTCTGTCGCCCAATTGGAACTGTTGTATTGTTGCATTTGCAATAGGTTCAACTGGTGGTAAATCCCCATGTAGTACAATTCATGTGTGCCTGATGTTTGGCAACCATCAACGAAAGTAATCCCGCAGAACCTCCCACATCAACCAATGTTTGTATTTAGAGAAATCAAAGACTTGAGAAAATGCCATAAAATTTCCCATTTTGAATTCCGCTCATCGCATGAATAAATTCCTTTAACCTGTCTGCATCAGAGTATAAAGCTTCAAAAAGATTTCCTCCACTTTTTGCTTCGTTTTGTGGAAGACCTGTCATTAAGCCTTCTTCCAGGATTGCCCCTAAAAATTGTAAAGACGATTGTTCAATAATTCCAGTATCTTCTTCCAATATAAGTAGGTTTTTTCTTGTCTGAAAAAAATCAGTATCGACACTGTTTGAATATTTTGCAGTTTTAAAGTAAACTTCACGAATAAGAAAACCAAAAGTTGTAAGCGCATCTAAATAATCAAAACATTGCGGTCGGTGCATTTAAAACCTAAAAGTGATTTCAGCTCAATTGCTGACATTGTTTTCTTTTCGGCAAGTGTTGTGAAAATTTGAAATTTTACTGCTGATAATAGAATTTTGAAGCCCAAAAACCCGTACCAATTTTCATTATGTTTTCGGGAGTTGGATGATTGTGTTGTTGTTCCATTTTGTTTTTATTTTTTTGATTGCCTACTCTGTTCGGTTTTCAGCATACCCGCTCTTTGTTTTTTGTCTGTTCGTTTTGGTTGTATAGTGTCGTCAAAATTACCGCTAACGTTTTGCCTTTAGTTTGCTTTTTTAATAATAGAGAATTAAATTAACAAAAAAGGAAACGGGTGAACTAAAACGTTTTGTAGGGGTGAGGCCCTTTAAGCTGCATTAGTCCCGTTTCCTTTAAATGCACTTGCCAGAGCTAATTGGAATGATAGGCTACCAGGCCTGATAAAGGCAATCGCCAAGCAAGTTTTTTAATTCACAGTTAAAACAAATTTATGGAAAAAACAGCAGAAGTAAAACGGTTTACAGAGTCAGTAGGTATAGATGTGTCTAAGCAGACATTAGATGTTTATTTATACCTTAAAAAGCAGCATCGGCAGTTCTCGAATTCAGCCAAAGGATTTACATTAATACAAAAGTGGATTAAAGCTGAAATAGGGGAACAGCAGGAAGTAATTTATTGCTTTGAACACACGGGTTGGTATTGTATTTTATTAAGTCATTTTTTACACAATGAGGGTGCTTTCTATTGTTGCATCAATCCACTTGAAATTAAGCGCTCTATGGGATTTAAGCGAGGGAAGACAGACAAGACAGATTCTTATGAAATAGCTCGATTTGCTTGGTTAAGAAAAGAAGAACTAAACTCTTCGGTGCCAATGCCAGTTAAGCTCATTGAACTGCAACGGTTGATGAGTTTAAGAGAGCAATTAGTGAAGCAAAGCACGGCACTCAAAAATCTAAATAAAGGCATGGTGGTGACCATGGATAAGACCAGCGGAGATTTGGCTTTAAAAGTGATTAAACAGTCCTTAAAACATATGGAAGAGCAGGTAAAGAAAGTAGAGAAAAGTATGGAAGATTTGATTAAAACGGAGCCAGAAATGCAACAGAATTACAAACTCAGTAAAAGTGTAAAAGGAGTAGGAAAGATATTAGCCATACAGATGCTCTTGCATACCCATAATTATAGTCGTTTTGGCACTTGGAGAATGTTTTCAGCGTATTGTGGCTTAGTTCCTTACCCATATGAATCTGGAACCAGTATACATGGGCGAAGGAAAACCCACCCCATCAGTGATGTTAAGATGAAGAGCTTGTTATCTATGTCTGCTATAAGTGCCATTCAACATGATTCAGAGCTAAGGTTATATTATCAAAAACGAGTGGAGGAAGGTAAGCCCAAAATGGTAGCATTAAACATTGTTAGAAACAAAATAGTATCGAGGATATTTGCAACAGTAAAGCGAGGAACACCTTACGTGGAACTAAGCAAATTTGCAGCCTAAAAAAAATACCTTAAAAAACTTGCTTTTGATCTTGGAATGCAGCTACCCGAAGGGCGGGACTTTTACCACAAAACTTGATTTGAAAAACTAATGTTTGATTAACCACA
>JBGAVP010000006.1:0-154787 GCA_044228065.1 Chitinophagales bacterium
GTTTCTAACAGGAGTGAATGCTTTAGTAGCTGGTTATTTATTTATAATAGATCCCTCAGGAAATAAAATGGGAATGAATGTATCTTATCTCCAATATTCTCCTTTTCAATCTTTCTTAATACCTGGTTTAGTATTGTTTTTTGTGAACGGAATTTTGAACGTTTTAGTAGGGATTTTATGTATAAAAAAAGTAAGCCGATATCCTCTATTAATTGTTTTGCAAGGATTGCTATTGTGTGGTTGGATTGTAGTGCAAATTTTGATGGTAAGGGATATAAATCTACTGCATGGAATAATGCTCACTATAGGTGTTGCATTAATAAGTTGTGGTTTTATAATAAGAAAATCAGCACTGGTCCTCATTTAGCTTGTGTAAGGATATAAAGTGTAGCTATTCCCTGAATTTTTTATTTTTAAAGAATCAACTACATGTATATGAAAGCTTACAAAACAATTTTAGGGAGTACTGCTATGGTATTGTTATTTTCAGTAATGCTGATAAGCAGCTGTAAAAAAGAAACAGTTACTGTCACCCCCACCTGCACCGATGGAATAAAAAATGGAACGGAAACGGGAGTAGATTGTGGAGGAAGTTGTAATGCTTGCATTTCGCCTGTAGCTTGCTTTACAGTCGATAATCCTATTTCAATTATAGCGGGGCTAATTAACTTTACAAATTGTTCCTCGGGTGCTACTTCGTATCTGTGGAAGTTTGGTGATGGAGATAGTTCTACCGCGTTTTCCCCCGACCACCGTTATTTAAAGTCGGGCACTTATACGGTTACATTAAAAGCCAGTAATGCCGATACTGCTACCACAGAATCATCTGGTATAACCATAGTGGTAAATGCGGCTACTTATGCAGGTACTTATCATGTAGCGGCATCTTGTACTCAAGCTGGAAACAGTACTTACGATGCTTCTATTTCTCCCTCTGGCGGAAGTGATATTTTTATTTCTAATTTCTACAACACAGGCGAACTGCTTAAAGGGGCAGTAGCATCTTCCGATATTTCGTTTGTAAATCAGGCTATTTACGGGCTAACAATTAATGGCAATGGGACGCTTTCTTCTAATTACAATACACTTACCATGAGCTACACGGTGGTGGGTGGACCTACCAATGATAACTGCACAGCAGTATACACCCGCTACTAAATTAAAGGAAATCGCAAGTTGCGAGTTTTGTAGTGGGACTCATTAAGACTGCAAAAAGTTTTTTGCTTCTGGACCTAAGTTAAAGAGTGCATCTAAGACACTCATATTAGAAATGAATCCTGTTTTGGATTCAAAAACTTGGATGTATTTGGGAAGGGTAGGAGCAATAATATTGTTCTGAGAAAAGTGATTTCTAAAATCAATTAAATCCGTTGGAATTTTTTCATAAGTGGTTGTAAAAATTACTTCGGTTTTTACCTTCAATAATTTTAAAAGAATAGAAAGCAAAGCGACATTAAAGTCAAAAAGAGAGGTTGCTTCTTTTTCATAAAAGGGTTGGAAGTGATGCTGATAATGTTCAAAGAAAGGAGCGCTGCCATAGGCAGATAGGATAGATTGCCAATGTTGCGCTTGCCAGGGAGATAGATTAGGAATTTGTACATCCCTGTATTTTTGATGGTGGTCTCTGCCACCTTTTACAGGAATACTTAAGGTCATTTTGCCATTGGCTCCAGCTATTTCACAGCGATTTCTAAAGGAAGATTTTACAAAATTCTCTTCAGCCTCTATAAAGGCTTTCTCTTCTTTACACAGCAAGGCCATGTATTCAATATTGGGTAAATAAAATAGTGGGAAGAGTTGCATTTTAGAATGCTGAAGTAGTGAATGCGAATTTATTTTTAGAATAAAATTCCTGCAATGGTAGCACTCAAATAAGATGCTAGAGTACCACAGAGTAGAGCTTTTAAACCTAGCTTAGCAAGGTCTGCTCTTCTGCTTGGGGCTAGTTCACCTATCCCGCCTATTTGAATTCCTACCGAAGAAAAATTAGCAAAGCCACACAATGCAAAACTCGCTATTACCAATCCTTTGGGTGTAAGACTTGCTTTCATAGCAGTAAGATTTAAGTAGGCCACAAATTCATTGATGGTTAGTTTTTGTCCCATCATGGCAGCCACAGCTTTGGCATCTGCAGCAGGCACTCCCATGCACCACGCCAATGGATAAAACAACCAACCAAAAATTGTATTCAAACTAAATTCTGGAAGCGGACTGCCCAATAAATAATTAGCTTTCATCAATAGATAATTTACAAAAGCAATGAGGGCAATAAATCCAATCAGCATGGCTATTACATTGATAGAGATTTTCATTCCATCAGATGCGCCATGCGAAATAGCATCTATGATATTCGAATATTGGCTTTTTACTTCTATAGTTATTTTTCCTTTCGTTTGAGATTCTTCGGTTTCTGGGTAAATAATTTTGGAGATAACCAAAGCGGCAGGAGCTGCCATCAAACTGGCTGCTATCAAGTATTCTGCGGGTACTCCCATATTTACATATACAATTAAAATACCCCCAGCTATACACGCCATACTCCCCGACATAGAGGAGAGTAATTCACTTTTAGTCATACCTTCTAAGTAAGGTCCTATCATTACCTGAGCTTCTACCTGCCCCACAAATGCGCTCGCTACATTGCTCAAGGTTTCTGCCCCACTTGCTCGCATGATAAAGTGTACTCCTTTTGCTATGAAAGCCACTACTCGTTGCATAATTCCTACATGGTATAAAATGGCTACTAATACACATACTAAAATAATGGTAGCTGGAATATTGAAAGCGAAAATAAAAGCATTAGAAGGTCCAAAAACTTTAGCCGCTTCTGCTGGGTTCGGCAATACATGACCAAGTACAAACATGGCTCCTTCACGGGCAAAGCCTTCTATTTTTTCCATACCATGACCGAGCATTTGAAAGAAGCGAGTTACCAATGGTACTTTTAAAATTAAAACAGCCAAAACCAATTGCAGTGCCAGTCCGCTAATGACCAAACGATAGTTAATAGCTTTCCGATTGTTAGAAAGTAAGAATGCTAAACCTAAAATAAAGACAATACCTAAAAGCCCTGTGAATCTTTCCATATTATGTTGTTATCAAGTAAACTTAAATAAAAAATGAAGAAAATTATTTTTCTTTCAAAGCTTCATTCACTATGTAATATACCGAAGGATTGGTTTCTGCCTCTATGTAGATTTGATAAGAGAAAAGTCCCTTGGATAGTTTAATGAAAAGCAGATTCAATGCTAGTAAAGTTTTGGAAAGGAAATTGTTACCCAATGCTTTTGGATAAGGTGCCGGTATTCCTTTTACTTCTTTTATTATCAAACCCGCATCAGATATGAGTTTCTCAAAAGAAGAAAAAGTAAATAAGCGTGTATGCGTTTTGTCAAGAATACCACTCTTGCCATAATTGAAATAGCCTAATAGCAATACCATTCTTACTGGGAAAAATGAAATATTTCCAGTTGTGAAAACGATTTTTTGTTTTTGATAACTGAACTGTTTAGATAAATTGAACATAAACTCTTCTGGATTTACAAGGTGTTCAATAATATCTAAAAACAAAATGCAATCGTACTCTTGAATAGAGATAGAAAATTCTTTATCTAAATTGGTGATGATGTGTTGGTCTAATTTGTATTTATCAGGAATATCAAATTGGTCGACAGTAACAACATGGCAGTCTTTCTTTTTTAACTCATGCCCCACTCCAAAAGGTCCTGCACCTATATCTATCACTCGCGAATTTGCAGGTACAGCATCTATGGCAAAGGTATGTGAGCTGGCATAGTTGAGCTTTAAACTGTATTGTAAATTGTCTTTAATAATATCGAACTTATTCTGATAGAAAATACCCAATGAATGCAAGTAAGCCCTGAAGAAAACTTGAAGTGTTTGCAACTTTACAGCAGTAGCAATCTTTGTTTTTAAATTGCTTTTGACTTCTTTAAATTCTAAATCAGAAAGCACAATTTGAATTGCAATCTCATTAATGAAAGAGGCTGAATCTGAATTATACAAATAAGGAATTTTGGAAAGGAAGTGTGTGTTGTAAATGCAAATTTTTGGAAAGAGATTCAGTTGCTTTTGAAAAACTTTTTGTTGAATAAAATTAACGATTCCAAATTGTGAATGCACCGTTTCTCCACCAGTTAAATACGCTAAATCTGGGTGCAATGGATCTAGTAATTCATGAAGATTGGATTTTAGATATTCATACTGCATTAGGTTAGCAAGAACTACAAAATCGTACTGCATTTTTCTGCTGTATTCAAAAATGATTTTGTGAATTTTGCCTAAATCGAAATTATCTTGGACTGCAATAATTGCAACAGAACTATTTTCTATTATGGTTTTTTGAGCGGCAGAAAGTGAGCTCAAATTCGCTACCAGCTTTGCTTCTATTTCAAAGTTTGGGTGTGATAGATTTTGAATGGCTGGCAAACAAGTGATTAGCTCTTGCGAGTTTTCTGGAATAAGAGCGAGTAAAATTTTTTTGTTCATACCTTCATTTTTTCTCTAAAGCAGCTTGGCTTTTTGCCCAGTTTAAATTGTTTTTTGCCAATTGAAAAGAACTATCAATTTTGAGAGCTTCTGTACAAGCTTCTATGGCATGGTTCCAATCTTTAATACTATTAAAGGCCGCGCAGGTGTTGCAATAGGCAGTTGCGTTTCTAGGTTGTAATCGCACCACTTCACGATTAGCCATCACACATTCAAGGAACTGGCCTTCGTTGTAATATGCTAACCCCAATGCCACATAATTTTCGGCTGTAGGATTGCTTTGTACTGCATTTTTAGCATTTACAATAGCGGTAGATTGCGCTTGAGAAGTAGTGGTAGTTTGATTGTAATTAATAGGTGGAATAATTTTATTAGCTGTTAATAAATTATAAGAGATAGGATCGTAAATAGCATTTTCTAAAAAGTAATTTTGGAAAGATTTTACATCTAATGCTACCAATAGTAGTAATGAAACTGCCGATACCCAAAGTAATTTCTTTTGTTGAAAAAAATTAAATACTAAAAGCAGGAAACTCGCTGCCATAAAGCGAATGGGAAGGTCGAGCAATATCCAATAGCGTAAATTTTTTGGTAATAAAATGAAAAACAAAAGCAAGTAAAGGCTCAATGAAAAAACAAATAGTGTGTTTTTATCTATGTTGCCTGAAAACAATCGGTAACCTAAAAACGCAATAGCGAGCACAATAGCAAAAGGCGAAACCATAATATAATCTAAAAGCACCCGATACCAAGGACCTTGCCCCCATAAAGCGGTATAGCCCGAATGGGAAGCCGCATTGTTCAATGCTTTTACCACTAAAGTCGCATCATCATAGCCAAATGCTACTACATAAGAAAGCACGGTTAGCAGAGCAGGAGCTAAGGTTGCTATTACAATTTCAATGAAAGATAAGTTGGTTTCTTTTTTCCATTTTAGGAATAAAAAAGACAAACCAAAGAAAGGCAGCAACATGATATTTGCCTCTTTTAATAAGATGGAATACCACATCAATACGATTAATGCAATCAGGTATTTCTTCTTTCCCGTATCTATTAAAAGCCAAAAGGCATAGCAGCTAAAAGCCATAGCAGTGAGCGAAGGCATATCCATAAGGGCTCTACGAGCCATGGCCATTTCTAAGGGAGAAGTAGCCATTAAAAGAATGGTGAGCAACGCTACACTTGTTCCCCAAAAGCGTTGAATAAAAACAAACGTAACCCCCAGTAGTAGCATGAAATTTAGTAAGCAAAACACAGAAATAGCATGAAAGGAATCGCTTACAGAAAGGGAAAGGGCGGTAGCTATCATAGCTGTTAAACGAAGTGGGTGAGGGGCATCTTGTAGTTCGGGAGTGCCTATATAAACCTTGGCCATTTTGCTGAAACCTGCTAAGCCATTATCCGCTAAAATTTTTCCTTGACGATAATAGTTGCCTTCATCTGCTCCTCGGTAGTATTGGTTTTCGGCAGGAAAATTCCAAGCCACAAATAAAGCTGCTAAAAGAATAATAGTAGCTGCTATTTGATTTTTATATGGTTCTATTAATTCCTTCATATACTGTTCTTATTGGTTTTCTTTTCGTTCTTGTTTTTCTTTTAGCAGTGCTATTTCTTGTGTAAGTGTTTTATTTTGTTGTTGTAATTTAGAAACGGAAATAGATAAGTGCAGCAGGTAAATAAGTATAGCAAAAATGGCTCCTGCAAAAACTAAATTGAGCGGCTCGTATATACCGAAGAGCCTTGCAAACACAGCTAAGCCATTGCGCCAAAAAGAAAACAGGATTAGTAAAAGCGTACAGATAATCCATATCACAGCATACTCTTCTCTTAGTTTTCCTTTTAAGATAAGCCGAGCCACATTGGCTAAAAAAACCAAACTTACCACTATGGAAATGTATTGAACCCGTTCCATTTTTTATTTTTTGATGTAAGTGAAAATAACGGCTAGCGAAACTTTAAACATATAGTATAGCGCATCGAATGATTGAATGGAAGATACCCCGCCCATACGTTCCTCCATGGTTACGGGCACTTCTCCAAAAACTAAATTGTTTTTTGCAAAGATAATGATGGCTTCTGGTTCAGGGTATTCATCGGGATAGTACGCATACAAAACCTTCATGGCTTTTCTATTCATCATACGCATGCCAGAGGTAGAATCGGTTACTGTTTTTCCTGTGAGTAGTTTGTTCAATAATTGAAAATGATAAATCCCCATTCTTCTAAAAATAGTAGATTGAAAACCTTCTTTTTTTAAATAGCGCGAGCCTATTACTACATCCCAATTGTTTGCCAGCAAGCTTTTTAGTAACTCGGGAATGTGGTGCGGAGGGTGTTGTCCATCACCATCTATTTGAATAAAGTAATCGTAGCCATTGTCGTAAGCGTATTTAATTCCAGTTTGCACGGCACCGCCTATGCCTAAATTTACAGGAAGGTTGAGCGCTACACAGTCTAGTTTTTCTATAATTTTTTGAGTAGCATCTCTGGAGCAATCGTTTACCACCACAGGGCGAATAAAAATGCCACTTTCAGCACGTACGGTGTGAACAGACTCCACCACAGCAGCTATACTCGCTTCTTCATTGAATGCGGGAATTACTACAGCTATTCGAATGGTGGAAAGTTCTTTGTTCATAGTTCGGTTAATATTAGGAAAAAAATATGTTTTCAATGTGAGAATTACAAAATTAGAGAATGAAATAATGAGCGAATGAGCGAATTGGCTAATTCAACGAAAGGCGAATTTGAATATTCTATAGTCAAAAAATATTTACTATTGCACGTACAAATACTTCATGAGCAATTATCAAAAATTAGTTTCGGTAGTAATTTTAGGTTGGAATGGAAAAAAATATCTGCAAGATTTTTTGCCTACGGTAGTGCAGTTTTCTACGCATCCCGATTATGAAATAGTGTATGCCGATAACTGCTCTACCGATGATAGCGTAGCTTTTGTAAAAGAGAATTTCCCTACCGTTCGCATTGTTCAAAACATCTCTAATAAAGGATTTGCTGGTGGGTACAACGATGCCTTGAAACAAGTGAATGCCAAGTATTTTGTGTTGCTCAATCAAGATGTGGCAGTAACTGAAAATTGGATAGCTCCTGTTGTAGAGTTGCTGGAAAGCGATGAAAAGATAGCAGCTGCTCAGCCTAAACTTTTGGCTTTTCATCAAAAAGATGAATTTGAATATGCGGGTGCTGCGGGTGGTTATGTAGATTATTTGGGATATCCTTTTTGCAGAGGTAGATTGTTTGATGTAATGGAAAAAGATTTAGGCCAATACAATGATATAGTTCCTATTTTTTGGGCATCTGGAGCCTGTAAGTTTGTGCGCTCTGCTGTTTATTGGCAGGCAGGCGGATTGGATGAAGATTTTTTTGCGCATCAAGAAGAGATAGACCTTTGCTGGCGCATACAAAATTTAGGCTACAAAATATATTACCAACCTAAATCAACAGTATATCATGTAGGGGGAGGAAGTTTGCCACAGGGAAATCCCAGAAAAACATTTCTGAATTTTAGAAACAACTTAATTATGTTGACTAAAAATCTTCCTGCTTCGGAAGTGTTTTATAAAGTGTTTTTAAGATTTTGTTTGGATGGATTGGCGGGAGCTTACAGTGTGGTAAAGAACAAAAATTTCAAAGATTATAAGGCTATTTTAAAAGCACATTTAGATTTTTTAAGTCAACTAAATACTACACTCCAAAAGCGTAAAGCCATTGTACTCAAAAGCAGTGAGGGCTTGTATCCTAAAAGTATCATTTGGAATTTCTTTGTAAAAGGGAAAAGGAAATTTTCAGATTTATAGGAATAAAAATAGGCTTTTTGGAATCACAGTTTCAATAATGGAAGTGGAATCCAAGCACCTCTACCATCTTTAAATATCTCCCTTAACACGACAAAAATCATTTCTATTTTCAAAGAATAGTAGCGTTATTTGCACCGCTTTTAAAATGTATAAGAAATGGTAGAGACAGATATATTGATAATAGGTGCGGGGCCTGTAGGATTATTTACGGTATTTGAGGCTGGTTTGCTGAAATTGAAATGCCACATTATAGATGTGCTTCCGCAGCCAGGTGGGCAATTGGAAGAGGTGTATCCTAAGAAACCGATTTATGATATTCCTGGATTTCCGTCTGTATTGGCGAGCGATTTGATTCAAAATCTGATGGAGCAAATCAGTCCTTTTAAACCTGAGTTTACATTGGGTGAAAGAGTAGAGCAACTCGTAAAAGGAGAAGACGGAAAGTTTACGGTGACCACCAATAAAGGAACGGTAGTAAAAGCTCCTGTAGTAGCCATAGCAGCAGGTTTGGGCTGCTTTGAGCCGAAGCGTCCGCCTATCAGCAACATATTGGAGTTTGAAGAAAAAGGAATTGACTACACGGTGCGTGACCCAGAGAAATATCGGGGAAAAAATATTGTGATTTCTGGTGGTGGCGATTCGGCTTTAGACTGGACTATTTTTTTGGCAGATGTGGCGGCTAGTGTTACTATGGTGCATCGCAGAGATTCTTTCAGAGGGCATTTAGATTCGGTGCAGAAAGTGATAGATTTGAAAGAGTCGGGCAAGATAAAATTGATAACCGAAGCAGAGGTAACGGGAGTGCAGGGCGATACGCTTTTGCGTGCTATCGAAATCACGAAGAATAGCGGGGAGAAAATGCAGGTGGAAACGGAGTATTGGTTGCCGCTCTATGGTCTATCGCCTATGCTGGGACCTATAGCCGAGTGGGGTTTAGATATTCAACAGAAATCTATTGCGGTCAACACTTTTGATTACAGCACCAATGTGCCAGGCATTTTTGCCATAGGCGATATTAATGAGTATCCAGGCAAGTTGAAATTGATTTTGTGCGGTTTTCATGAGGCTACGCTGATGGTGCAGTCTGCTTTTGCATTGGTATATCCCGATAAGAAAAAGCATTTTAAATACACCACAGTAGCAGGAGTGGAAGGGTTTTGATTTATTACTTGAAAAGAAAAATGAAAGATACCATAACCATAAAAGTTTTTGATAGGGAGGGAGCAGAGCATCTCTTGGAAGCCCCTACAGATATGAATCTGAATGTGATGGAGATTTGTCGCATGAATGATTTGGGTGTAGAAGGAACCTGCGGTGGAATGGCGCTTTGTGCCTCTTGTCAGTGCTATTTAGAGAGCGACCATCAGCTACCAGAGCAATCGGATGCTGAACTGGATATGCTGGATCAAGCTTTTTTTGTGAAGCCCAATAGCAGATTGGGTTGCCAAATTAAGATTAGAGAAGAAATAGAAGGGTTGGTAATTAGAATAGCGCCTAAGGCTTAGTAAAAACAAAAAATCCCGAAGCTAATTCGGGATTTTTTTTGTAGCGGGAGGGGAGCTCGAATCCCCGACCTCAGCATTATGAGTGCTGCGCTCTAACCAGCTGAGCTATCCCGCCAAAAATTTGGAACGCAAATCTAATCGAAAAAATGAATTTTGCACTATTGAAATCGCTTCTCTGAAAAATAATATACTTCTATCCTAATTTGAAGCAAATAATGACAGAAACGGAACTCATACAACAACTTCAAATTGGCTCCAATAAAGCATTTCGGGAGATGGTAGATGTATATGGAACGCTGGTCTATAACACCGCTTTAGGAATTTTGCAGAACGAAGAAGATGCCGAGGATATAGCTCAGGAGGTATTTATTACGGTTTTTCAATCGATTCAAAAATTTAAAGGAGATTCTAAATTATCTACTTGGCTGTATCGTATTAGCGTTTCCAAATGTTTAGATAACCTAAGAAGTAAAAAGCGCAAAAAGCGCTTTGCTTTTATTCAAAGTATTTTCGGAAAAGAGGGGACTAATTTGAGGATAGATAAACCAGATTTTTGTCACCCGGGAGTGCTGCTGGAGAATAAAGAGCGAGCTACAGTTTTATTTAAGGCAATAGAAAAACTACCTTTAAACCAGCGCACTGCTTATACTCTGCAAAAGCTGGAAGATTTAAGTTATGCCGAGATAGCAGAAATTATGCAGCTTTCAACTGCTGCGGTAGAATCGCTCCTTTTTAGAGCGAAGCAAAACCTTCAAAAGATTTTAGAGCATTATTACAACGAAAATGAAAAGTAAGCGCAAGTATTTTTTAATTAAAACATCTAATGAATATGAATGCGAAGGAACATAAGATAGAAGAAACCTTATCTAGTTTGGAAAACATTAAAAGAGCAGAGTCGAATCCTTTTTTATTTACCAGAATTGAAAGCAGACTTCAAATTTCTAAAGAGGTTTCGTTAAAGCCATCTTTGGTATGGAGTATGGCGGCTTGTGTGCTGGTAGTTCTTTCCATCAATATATTTACGCTTTCTCATTTTGCGAAATCTAAAACGGATATTAATTCCAACGCGCTTTCAAATGAGTACTTTTCATACACTAAAAATCTACCGATACTTTAATCATGAATAATACACGCTTCCTTCAAATCTGTATTGTGGTTTTATTGCTTATTAATAGTGTAACTATTGGTATTATTTGGTTTCACCGCCCGCCTGCGCACGAAAGAGGGCCTTTTAATTTTCTAACTCGGGAGTTAAAATTGACTGAAACCCAGCAAGAGCAATACAAACAACTCCGTGATGAACATCATCAATCTATGCTGGAGTATGAAAAAAAGATAGCAGAAAGTAGAAGCAATTTTTTTCATCAATTAAGTGTTACGAAAGATTCATTATTGGTAAATAGCCTTACCGACTCGATTGCGATGTATCAAAAACAGGCTGACTTGCTTACGTTTTATCACTTTCAAAAGGTGAGGGAAATTTGCAATGCAGAACAGCAAAAGAAATTTGATGAGGTGATTCAAGAAGCTCTACAAATGATGCGCCCTGCACCTCCTAAAAGATAAGTTTAGTTTGCTTTTTATAGTCATTTAGCGGGTATTTAAAACTTAAAAATTAAGTTTGCAATTCATTTAAACTTTCCAAGGAATGAAAAAGTTAACTAGCTTATTGATTTTATTTTTCTGTACTACTTACTTCTATTTTTCTGCTACTGCTCAGAACGCTGCAAATCCTTTATCGGTAAATGTTTCGGGAGATTCCGTAACCTTTGTGGTGATTGGAGATTTTGGTCAGAATAGCAAATCAGAAAAAGCAGTAGCCGAAATGGTAAAGAGTTGGAAGTTTGATTTTATAATCACTACAGGCGATAACAATTACCCACTTGGCAGTAAGAAAACTATTCAAAAAAATATAGGAAAGTATTATGGGGATTATATCTACAATCCCGATGCACCAGAAAAGATGAAGTGCAATGGAAAAGCGTTTCAAGATAAAGTAAATCGCTTTTTCCCATGCCCAGGCAATCACGATAATTACTCTACCCCAATGTTACAGCCCTATCTGGATTATTTCACACTTCCTGGTGATGAAAAGAATTATGATTTTAGTTGGGGACCTGTACGATTTTTTTCTCTAAACACGGGTCGCAGTGCCGATATTGCATGTTGCGATGCTACTGAATCAGTTTGGTTGAAAGAGGGCTTAGCAAAGGCTAAAGAACCTTTTAAGTTTGTTGTGTTTCATCATCCTCCTTTTTCGCCAGGCTCCCATGGCAGTGCAGAGAAAATGCAATGGCCTTTTGCCAGTTGGGGAACCGATGCTGTGCTTTGTGGTCACGAGCATTTTTATGCCCGGATTATGGATAAGCAAACACCCAAAATGCCTTACATAACTTGCGGCAGTAGCGGCAACAATCGCTTGTATGGATGTGATGAGCATCCTTTAGACAGCAGTAAGTTTGATGTAAAATGTGATGAAAACCACTGGGGGGCTATGTTAGTGAGAGCTAGCCGTAGTAAGGTAGTTATGGAATATTACACTACTCAAGATCCTACACATCCTACCGATGTTTATGTTATTCAGAAATAGCTTGCATTAAAAAGTCGTTAAACTTATAAGCTGCTTTAAAGTGTGCTAATACTATTTTATCAAAATCCTTCCCTAGTACTTGTTCTCTGCTAAGATTTGCCATGTAGTAAAATTGCTTATTGGCAATAAGCGGTTGTGTTTTAGCGAACTCTTTGTATTCCTCTGGCAACACTTTGTTTTTATCTCCCTGAATAGTGGTGTAAATAGATTTAAAGCTTTTATCGGTTACTAGTTTTTCAAATGTCTTTTCGTTGTAATAGATTTCTTGTCGAATTTTTGCCAATTGTTCTTTGTTCATTTGGTACATTCCTCCGCCAATAAAAATACCATCTGCTCCAATGTGAAGGTAAAAACCTGGGCGATCATCTTTAGTGCCTCCTCTGTTGAAAACCCCTGCCACATTTAGTTTGTAAGGACTTTTATCTTTAGAGAATCGAATATCTTTATTGATTCTAAAAATACATTTTGAGGCTTCTCGTTGAAATTCTGGTTGATCTTTTGCTAATTTTTCAATGATGAGCGTTACGAAACTTTTGAAAGGAGCCTTAACTTCCGTTTCATAAGTAGAACGATTTTTATCAAACCATTCTTTGTTGTTATTCTTTACAAGTTGTTCAAAGAATTTAAAAAATGCAGGCGAGAAATAACTCATTGGAAAATTTTTATGCTAAAATAAATATTCAAATCATGCTAAGGCAGCGCCATACTCTGTGGCTTTGTATTTGGCTACCTCCTTATTCATTACTTTAAACCAAAGTGGTGGAAAGAGCGATAAAACCATCATGCCAGGATAGCCAGTAGGCATTTGAGGACTTTGATCAAAGTGGCGTAAAATCTGGTATTTACGAGATGCCATGTAATGGTGATCGGAATGACGGGTAAGTTCAAAAAGCATTAATCTTCCTATTGGGTGGTTAGAGTTCCAAGAATGAATAGGCATTACTTTTTCATAATATTCTCCATCTATTTTTTTTCTGCGAAGGCCATAATGTTCTATGTAATTAACGGTTTCTAATAGCAAAAATCCGATTGTAGAAGACGCAATAAAAAACAGCATTACTTGCCACCCAAAAACTAAAGCTATTGCCACTAGTAATCCAATTTGAATAAACTGATAAATAAGCATTTCATTTTTAAACGAATACCAAGGCATGTTTAGTTTTGCTAATCGGGTATTTTCAATTTCCCAAGCAGAGAGCCATCCATCTTTTACAGAGCGAAACCAAAATGCATAAAGGCTTTCATTCATTCGAGAAGAAGCGGGGTCATCATCAGTAGATACGTTTTTGTGGTGACCGCGATTGTGCTCAATAAAGAAATGCAAATACAAAGAAGTAAGCAAAAGCATCTTTGATAAGAACTGCTCAAACTTGGTGCTTCTGTGTCCCAATTCATGTGCTACGTTAATCCCAAATACACCACATGAAATTCCAAAGGCAGATATTAAACCCATTCTTTCCCACCAAACTAAACCAGGCTCTCCTACTTTTACTAGAAAGATAGCCATCATAGCATATTGTATAGGGACAATCATCCAAACCAATAAATCGTATTTGAAATCTTTTTTTAAAATTTCTTCTTCAGCCTTATCGAAATTTTGTTCTGAACCTGCCATAGCTAGCTCTAAAGAGGGAATGAAAATGAATGCGTAAAGCACAGCAAAGTAAGACCAAATTCCCCCAGCCAAAATAGAAATCAAAATAGCTGCCACACTTACAAATGCAGAAATATATTTTAGGAATTTTAGATTCATACTTTGAAGTTTAGTCTTCCGAAATTAATCAAATTTGATTAATAGAAATTGTAAATTTTTTATTGGGTTTTACTTTTATTAAGTACCTAAAAAACAAAAGGATATTGAAATTTGTTCAATATCCTTTTTGCTTTTTACTTTAAAAAACTCCTTTTATTTTTTCAGTAGCAATTTGAATCCTGTGCCATGCACATTTAGAATTTCTACATTTTCATCATCTTTCAAATACTTGCGAAGTTTAGCTATGTAGACATCCATACTTCTACCCGCAAAATAACTATCAGTACCCCAAACGGAATTCAGGGCTATGTCTCTTTCTAAAACTTTATCTATGTGAAGCGCAAGCATTTTTAAAAGCTCCGATTCTTTGGTGGTCAATTTAATTTCGTTTCCTCCTATAGATAGCACACGAGTTCCATTGTTGAAATTATATTTACCAATAGTAAATTCGTTTTGCTCGCTTACTTCAGCTTTAGGTACCCGTTTAAAAATATTCTCCATTCTTAAAATGAGTTCCTCCATACTGAATGGTTTTGTGAGATAATCATCTGCACCTATTTTTAATCCTTCTATGGTATCTTCTTTCAATACTTTAGCAGTAAGGAAAATAATAGGGATTTGTGTATTGGTTCTGCGAATGTCTTTTGCTAAAGTAAATCCGTCTTTTTTTGGCATCATTACATCAAGAATGCACATGTCGTATTTCTTTAACTTAAACTCCGTTAAACCTTCCTCTCCATTTCGTTTAAGTGTTACCTCATAATTCTTTATTTCTAAAGAGTCTTGTAATAAATTACCTAGATTGGTATCGTCTTCTACTAGTAAAATTTTTTTCTTAGTTGCCATTTTTTGAGTTTTTTATAGTGGTTGAATTTGGTGGTTGTGTTATTATAAGACGATTAAAATTTTAACAGTTTAACGAAGTGCAGATTCTTTAACATTTCTTTACACTATTAGTTTAGATTATGCTTTAGTAGGTAGATAAATATCAAACTTACTTCCTTTTCCTAATTCACTGTCTACTTTAATTTCACCGTGGTGAGCTTCTATAATTATTTTTACATAACTTAATCCAAGCCCAAAGCCTTTTACATTGTGAATATTTCCTGTAGGAACTCGGTAAAATTTCTCAAAAATCATGCGCAAATTTTCTTTAGAAATTCCAATTCCATTGTCTTCTATTGATATTATTATTCCCTTCGAATAGTCTTTGGTGGTTACATCTATCTTTAAATGTTTTTCTTGTCGGTATTTGATAGCATTTTCTAAAACATTGAAAATCACATTGGTTAAATGCGATTTGTCACCGTTTATAGAAGTGTTGTGGGCATTCAGTTTCAGGTTTAACTCACCATCTTCATTCTGAATTCTAAATGCCAGTGAGTCAGTAATTTCTGTGACTAATTCATTAACATTTAACGAAGTCATGTTTAGTTGGAATTCTCCTTTATCAAAACGAGCTACCTGTAATACATTTTCTATGTGTCCACTGAGTCGTTTATTTTCTTCTTCAATAATGGAGGAGTAGTTTATAATCTTTTCAGGATTGTGAAGTATTTTATCATTTTTAAGCATTTGAGTGGCTAACGATATAGTGGCAACGGGAGTTTTAAACTCATGCGTCATGTTATTAATAAAATCAGTCTTGAGCAGGTCTAATTTTTTTTGACGATAAATGATAGAAAAAGACGCCCCAAAAGATGCTACGATTATAAAAACAAATGCTAGTGTGGTGGCGAGCATCAACCACATAGATTGTAACAAGAATCCCTTCTTATTGGGGAATTTCACTATTAATAAGCCAGAGTTTTTATAAAAATCATTTGCGAAAAGCGGGATGGAGTAATATTTTGCAGATTCATCACGAGTGACATTCTTGAGTGTTCCTAATATAGGTCCTTGACTAAAATTATCAAAAATAGCATACTCATAATCAATAGTGATACCAGCTTTTTTAAATTCTTTGGAGAGTAAATCTGTCACATGACTTGAATCTATACGTTGAGTCAGGCACTTGTCATCCAACATAAATTTTACAGCCAATTCCTCAAAAAGGTGATTGTACTTTTTAAATTTTTGTTCAATCAATTTTTTTTCTCTCTCATCTTGGTCGGGTACAGCTAAATTATCTATATTTTGTTCGTGAAGTTTGGTGGCTTGTTCCTGAAGGTATGTGACAGTGCCAATAAAACGAGAAACAAAGGCTCCAGATGTATCGCTAAACCCAAATTTAATAGCATGTTGTCCTATAGAATCTATTAATCTAAAATTATCGGTAGAGCTTTTCATGCTCTGAACCGTATCGTACATTTTATTTACGGTCTTGCCAAAGTCAGCCAATCCAGCATTGTGGAAATAGTTATCAGCTTCGTTTAACTCCAACGATTGAGCTGTATTGTTTAAAGCCTGATAGGCTCCTTGATCAAAGCGTTCTTCTCTAAGCCCATAACTTTGTCTTACCCAATTTACCTGAATTAAAACTAAGCCCAATAAGGCAATGGAAATAGCTATTGTAATAGTATTGATGTACTTTGTTCTCATGTAAAGCCAAATATATTCTATATAAAAATAGGGTATTTGCGGTTAACAGATATTAACTGCTATTTCAATCCTATAATTTTAGTAGATGTATCTGATTTTTTGAATTGATAAATGTTTCTCTATTTTCAATGAATGAAAAATATTTTAATGCCGTCTGAGCAAAGTATACTTGCAAGCCGAATAGATAAACTTACAGAGTCTACTCCTGCTAAGTGGGGTACTATGAGGGTGAATGAAATGCTTGCTCATATGAATGATGCGTTTAAGATTTCCTTAGGCATGAAACCTGCTAAAGATACCTCCAATTTTATTACCCATAATATTGTTTTTAATGTAGCAGTGTATCTACTTCCAAGTTGGCCAACAGGGGAAGCTACGGCTCCTGAATTAGATCAAGGAAGAGAAGGTACTAAGGCCAGGGATTTTTACACGGAAGTTGAATTTCTTAAAAAGATGATAGATGTTTTTAGAGAGCGAGATGCGAGCAAACTTCAACCTCATCCTATGTTTGGAAATTTAAATAAAAAGCAATGGGCTGATTTGCTGACTAAGCATTTAGACCATCACTTGAAACAGTTTGGAGTGTAAATTAAAAACTTTAAAATGCAAAAATTAGATATATTGGCTATAGGTGTACATCCTGACGATGTAGAATTAGGCTGTTCGGGCACTTTACTTAAGCATGCACAATTAGGCTATAGCTGTGGTATTTTAGACTTGACTCAGGGAGAGTTGGGAACCCGAGGAACTGCAGAAACACGCTTGCAAGAAGCGAAGGCTGCGGCAGCTATTCTTGGTGTAAAAGTAAGGGAGAACCTGGGTTTTGCAGATGGGTTTTTTCAAAATGATAAAACGCATCAGATAGAGTTGATAAAAATGATTCGTAAATATCAACCTGATGTTGTTTTTACAAATGCAAATTATGATAGACATCCCGATCATGGTAGAGCTGCTAAGCTGACTTATGATGCTGTTTTCTTAGCAGGACTTTCAAAAATAGAAACCACATTAAATGGTGAGTTGCAAAAACCATTTCGTCCTAAAGTTTTATACCATTATATACAGGCATTGGAAGCAAAACCAGATTTTGCAGTAGATATTTCGGCGCAAATGGAACAAAAATTGCAATCTGTATTGGCTTATAAAACACAATTTTTCAATCCAGATTCAAAAGAAGAAAATACTTTTATTTCTTCTCCAGAGTTTCTAGATTTTGTAAAAGCAAGAGCGACACATTTTGGTGTGCCGCTCGGTGTAAAATTTGCTGAAGGTTTTACCGTAAATCGGACTATTGGTGTAGCCGATGTTATGAATCTTTTTTGATTAGAACCCTATAGCGAAACGCAATCCCCCAAATCCTCTGCTTTGGAACTGAGTGCTACGCCCTGTATAGTTATAGTTGCCATATTGGTCATAAAAATATTCAGGGGTTTGCTTGAAGTTTGTTTTAAAGTCAGCATTCATAGATAGGCTGAAATTCACTCTACGTTTGGTATTGAATTTTACCCCCAGAGCTACACCCCCCATAGGACCGCCAAATGAACGCTCGCTATTAAATCCACCACCTCCATTAAACAGAGTATTGTTTCCGCCCAAGTGTGCTGCATAGCCTGCTTCAATAGCATAAAATGGAGTTATTTTTTTCTTTAAAATGTCACCTGAGTAACGAAGATAAAGTGGTAAGTATATACCTGCGTCTAATGTATTTCTATTATTCCCAAACATACCTCCTCTGCCACCTCTATCGCCAAAATTTCCAAATGGAAAATCAGGAACAATATCTACACCTACACCTACACCTAAGTAGCCTAATCTTCCAAATTTGTAACCATTTACAATGCGAGCACCACCCTGTAATGCTTCTACTAAAATTTGTGCTTCAAAAAAGTATCCCTTCTTTTTTTGATAGAAAGATTTTTTGCAAGTAGTGGTATCGCAACTTCTTTTGCTCATTTCGCCATAACCCTTTGATGGGGCTGCATTGTTGAAGATAGGTGTTGTAGGAGTTGGCTTAGGGGGAGCTGGATTGAACTTTTTTTCTTTTGTAATCTTTAATAAGTCAACCATAGGAACTGAAAAAATATTCCCATCACGACTTTGAATTTTTAAACTTTCATTGGGAATTTGCTCAATGATTAAGCCTCTGTAAACGTTGCCATTTTTCAAATAAACTACCTCTTCGTATGCTTCCTGAGCATGAGCAGCAAATGAAAAAGAGATAGCTGTAAGTAATAATAGAAGATACTTTTTTGTTTTCATGATAATTTATTTTTTGCCCAGTAACGGAGCGAGTGAAATATTATTGTGAAAGTATGTTTTAATCATCAAAAGTGTTTTGATACCCCCCAATCTTTAACTCCCTTACTGAATTATTAACTTTTGCTGCTAACTCACTTTTATACAATAATAGTTTTTGAGATAAACTCTTATCTGAAGTTCCAATTATTTGAGCGGCCAATATTCCTGCATTTTTAGCGCCATTTAGCGCCACAGTAGCCACAGGTACACCGTTTGGCATTTGCAAAATTGAAAGGACAGAGTCCCAACCATCAATGGAGTTAGAGGACTTAATAGGTACACCTATCACTGGGAGGGTAGTCACTGAAGCTACCATTCCAGGCAAATGTGCTGCACCTCCTGCACCCGCTATAATTACTTTCAAGCCTCTCTCTACTGCAGTTTTTGCATAGTTCATCATTCGCTCTGGAGTTCGATGTGCGCTTACTACAGTAAGTTCAAATGCCACTCCTAATTCTCTTAATATGTCTGCCGCTTCATTCATCACCTTTAGGTCGCTTTCACTTCCCATTATAATTCCTACCATAATTTGTTTGTTTGATGTAAAGGTAGGTTGAAATTTTAATTTTTAGAATTTTTGATATGGCAATAATTAGTAATCATACTGAGGTATTGTGAATGTGTGGAATTAATTACACCCTTTCAAAATAAGTTTAGAAGTAGTAATAGTGTTACTAACATGACCTGCTCTGTCCTTTAGAATTATCTCGTATGAAACAGTATCCTGACAAGGAGAGGAGCTGCAAACTCTTTTGCAACTTGCATTTAGTTTTACTTCAATATCACCTTTTATGCCTTTGTATTTTCCAGTAGGTGATAAATAAGGTGTGGCTGCATATTGAATGCATTTATCTCGGCTATCTCTATAAAAGAAATTAAAGCGTTGGTTTTTAAGAATCACAGAATCTGGGGTGACACAAAAAGTATCAACTTGAGCAGGAGCATCAGGGTCAGGGCCAATGTCCCCATCGCCATCGGTGAAATTGATAAAAACAGAAAAGGAATCAGATGGGGAAATAGTATCTCTAGAAAAGCGACTGAATTCAATTTTGGGTTCTATGGGATAGCTTTCGGGTTTCACACAATACATGAGTCCTAGAAGCACTATACCACAAGCAGCTAAAATTCCTTTTTTTATCATAGTGCTAAATAACTAAAATTCGCTTCTATTATTGCACTTTTGTCTACTGAAAATTTAAAGCGTGAGGGATTTAACAACTAATATTTTTACAGTAAATGAAAATAGTTTTGATGCTACTGCACTTCAGATTTTCAAATTTCAGTATGAAAGTGTTGCCATATACAGAGCCTTTTGCGATGCTCTGAAACGAAATTCCACTAATGTTTCGCTGTTGAAGGATATTCCTTTTTTACCTGTTCAGTTTTTTAAAACACATGCCGTTATTGCAAAGGGAATAGCCCCTGAAAAAGTATTCGAAAGTAGTACTACCAGCGGGAGTGTTCCTTCTAAACATTATGTAGCAGATTTGAAATTATATGAAACGAGTTTTCAAAACTCTTTTAATCTTTTTTATGGCGATGTAGGTAACTATGCCGTGGTGGCTTTATTGCCTTCTTATATGGAGAGGGGCACTTCCTCTCTTCTAATGATGGCGCATGATTTTATTGGCAAAAGCAAGTACACAGAGAGTTGTTTTATAGCTGATGATTTTGAAGGATTGTACCAAAAGTTGATAACGCTTAAAGAGAAGAAAGCAAAAATTTTGTTGCTTGGAGTTACATATGCCTTATTGGATTTCGCAGCACAATTTCAAATTGATTTAAGCGATGCAGTAATTATGGAAACGGGAGGTATGAAGGGAAGAAGAGCCGAAATTACTCGAGAAGAAGTTCATGCAATTTTAAAAAAGGCGTTTTGTGTATCTAATATTCATTCAGAATATGGGATGACGGAAATGCTGTCGCAGGCTTATTCAAAAGCAAATGGAATTTATCAAGCTCCACCATGGATGAGGGTCGTTTTAAGAGACGTTTACGATCCTTTAAATTTGGATTTTCATAACAAAACTGGGGCTGTAAATGTTATTGATTTTGCAAATTACTATTCTTGTTCATTCATTGCTACTAATGATTTGGGTAAAATGCATGTAGATGGTAGTTTCGAAATTTTAGGCAGAATGGATAATGCTGAGATAAGAGGTTGTAATTTAATGTATGTTTGATACACGTTTATAAAAGCAAGAATAGCTAGTGAAAAATACATTTTTATATAAAGTATGGAAGAACGACAAATTGCTATTTGGTTTGTTTTCTCTCTTTATTTTTTTTCAAGTTTATTTTACTTACAAGGGTGTAGAGAGTTTTCCGTTTGTACATTGGGGGATGTATTCCAAAGTATTTACAGCAAAGGAAAATTACACAGTATACACCTTAAAAATAGATACCGAGACAGTGTATTTTGAAAAGTTTTTAGACCCACAGAAAGGAATGATACTGGGAACTATTTCAAAATACGATGCGTTGAAAAAAGCGCAATTTTACGATTCGTTAAATGTAGTAATTGATAGTCGTTTTAGGGGAAAAGTTAGTGAAGAAAAGTTAATGAAACTTAGAAGTGCCCTTACCAACGATTCTGTAAAAGCATCGCGCTATCCTTCATGGTTATTGGGTTATGTAGCCGATATGCGGCTTATAAATAATTCCTCTATTTCAGTTTTGAAATATCAAGTTAGTTACGATAAAAATGCTCGGTTAACTATACTAAGTACTGATACCTTATTTAATTTAAATGAAAACTGAAACAAGTCTTACAAACTACGAAATGAGGGTGCGCTATTTTTATATAGCTGTCATTGTGATTTTGTTTTTTCATTTTTTCGCCAATGTTCTTTTTTCTGAGATAGGAAGACCAGCTCTTGTAAATCCTTCTATTGATAATTTTTATTGGGTCTTTCAATATTTGGGACTTCATCAATTGTTTACTCATTCTGTATTCCTGCCAGCCATAGGTGATATGGCTATTGCCACACTTACATTGTTATGTGTATTTAGTAACTCTTACAGAACAATTTGGACAGTTTTATTTACGATTTTGTTCTGCATTTACATTGTTACATTCAATACTTTTTCCGGACATCACTTTCATGGATTAGTAGGTGTTTTGTTTTTAAGTGTTGCTTTTTGGTTTAAACCAGGAGCCCGTTACGAAAGGGTTTGGGAGGCAGCTCGTTATTATTTTTTGTTCATATTTTCTTCTGCTGCTATTTGGAAAATTGCGAGAGGCTCTGTTTTTGTAAACGATCAATTTTCAAATATTCTTAAATCACAACATGCTCAATATCTTTTCCAATATTCAGACGGAATGGTTGCTTCGGTTTATCGCTTTTTGATTTTAAATTCTTCGGCATCTCACCTACTTTTAATAGCAGCAGTGCTGTTGCAGTTGAGTTTTATTATTGGTTTTTTTACTAAAAAACACGACCATAAACTTTTCTTGTTAGCTATTCTATTTTCATTTTTCAATTTCTTTGTCATGCATATTTTCTCATTTGAGTTAATGGTGATGGGAATTACTCTCTTAGATTTTGAAAACATTTCTTTTCTAAAGTTAGAGAAGGAGCCTGTTTACAGTAATTAGCTCTTTTTTTCTACTCCTTTCTATTTTCACTCTTTTGAATTTTTGACTTTGCAAATTAATTTGCTAATTCGCTCTTACTCAATTTTACCACATTTAAACGAACATGGAACTTCCTAAAACATACGACCCCAAGCAAACAGAAGATAAATGGTATAGCTATTGGATGAAACACGATTTGTTTCATTCAGAGCCCGATGAGCGCGAGCCATTCACTATTGTAATTCCTCCTCCAAATGTAACGGGGGTGCTGCACATGGGGCACATGCTAAACAATACGATTCAAGATATTTTAGTACGCAAAGCTCGAATGGAGGGCAAGAATGCTTGCTGGGTTCCTGGTACCGATCATGCTTCCATAGCTACAGAAGCTAAGGTGGTAGCTATGTTGAAAGAAAAAGGAATTGAGAAAAAGGACTTGACAAGGGAAGATTTTTTAAAACATGCTTGGGAGTGGAAGGAAAAGTATGGAGGTATTATTTTAAAGCAATTAGAGAAACTAGGTGCTTCGTGCGATTGGAAGCGTACTCGTTTTACGATGGAAGATGATTTAAGCGAAGCGGTAATTGATGTGTTTATTGATTTGTATAAAAAAGGGCAAATCTATCGTGGTGTGCGCATGGTGAATTGGGACCCGCAAGGGCTTACTGCCATTAGCGATGAAGAGGTAATTCACAAAGAAGTCAATTCAAAACTGTATTTTGTCAAATACAAAATTGAAGACAGCGATGAGTTTATAACCATTGCTACTACTCGCCCTGAGACTATATTAGGAGATACTGCGGTATGTGTGCACCCCGAAGATGAACGCTATAAACATCTTAAAGGCAAACGTGTGATTATCCCGATTGTGAATCGTTCTGTTCCTATAATTTTTGATGATTATATTGATATTGAATTTGGAACTGGTGCGCTAAAAGTGACACCAGCACACGATATTAATGACTACAATCTAGGTTTAAAACACAATTTAGAGGTAATAGATACATTAACTCCTGATGGAAAGTTAAGTGCAGTAGCAGGCTTTTATGTAGGAGAAGATCGCTTTGCAGTTCGCAAGAAGATTGCTATTGATTTAGAAGCATTGGGTCAGTTGGTAAAAGTAGAAGAGATAAAAAATAAAGTGGGAACTTCAGAAAGAACGGGTGCTGTTATAGAGCCGAAACTTTCTATGCAATGGTTTTTGAAAATGGATACTATTTCTAAACCAGCTTTAGAAAATGTATTGAATGGCGAGATAAAGTTGATACCAGAAAAGTTCAACAATACCTACAAACACTGGATGGAGAATGTACACGACTGGTGTATTTCTCGTCAACTCTGGTGGGGGCAGCGTATTCCTGCATGGTACGATGAAAAAGGGCAATTAGTAGCGGTAGCAAAAACAAAAGAAGCCGCATTGGAGCAACTGACAACTGACAACCAACAACTGACAACTATTAAACAAGACGAAGATGTTCTAGACACCTGGTTTTCTTCATGGCTTTGGCCTATTTCTGTTTTTGATGGTTTTAAAAATCCTGATGGAAAAGACATCAACTATTATTATCCGACCAATGATTTAGTAACAGCTCCTGAGATTTTATTTTTCTGGGTAGCCCGTATGATAATTGCGGGTTATGAATACCGTGGTGAAAAACCTTTTACCAATGTATACCTCACCGGAATTGTAAGGGATAAATTAGGAAGAAAAATGAGTAAGTCTTTAGGGAATTCCCCAGACCCATTAGATTTGATAGAAAAGTATGGAGCTGATGGTGTGCGCGCTGGTGTATTATATGCTTCTCCTGCAGGCAACGATTTGATGTTTGATGAGGGGCTTTGTGAGCAAGGTAGAAATTTTACGAATAAGATTTGGAATGCATTTAGGCTCGTGAAAAGTTGGGAGGTAAAGGAAGGTGGAAATGCACAGAATAAAGTAGCTGTTGATTGGTTTAATGCGCGCTTAAATGAACAACTTGCAATCATCGATGAGTATTATACAAAATACAAAATCAGTGATGCTTTAATGGCTATTTATAAACTGATTTGGGATGATTTCTGCTCTTGGTATTTAGAAATGATAAAGCCAGAATACGTAGCAGATAAAGCATCTGTAATAGACGCAGATACCTATCAGGCCACAACTGTAATTTTTGAAAAATTGATGCGGTTGTTGCATCCGATTATGCCTTTCGTAACAGAGGAAATTTTCCAGCTTTTAGAAGAGAGAAAAGAGGGGGAAAGTATTTGTGTAGCATCTTATCCCAAGGCATTAGAATCTGATAAATCAATTTTGGCAGAATCGGAATTAGCATTTGAAGTGATTACCAATATTCGAGAGATAAGAGCCAAAGCACAAAAGAAAAATCATGAAACGGTCGATGCTTTTTTTACAGGTAAGGATGCCGTTTCCTTAGAACGGTTTTCAGGCTTAATTATTAAACTTTCTAAACTAGCTAAATGGGAGCGAGTAGAGCAGGAGCAGGTTGGGTTGAAAACATTTGTAGCGAAAGGATATAAATGTTTTGTTGAAACAGGGGTAGTAGAAGATGCTGCCGAAGAAAGAGCAAAATTAGTAAAGGAATTAGAGTACACTAAAGGCTTCTTAACATCGGTAGAGAAGAAGCTTGGAAACGAACGATTTGTAGCAAGTGCTCCAGCATCAATTTTGGAAACTGAGCAACGGAAAAAAGAAGACGCACTTAGGAAGATAGCACAATTGGAGGAAACTTTGTCAAAATAAAAAGCTAAAAAGTTTTGATAAAGAAAGGACAAATTATAAATTCGTCTAATAATAAAATACCTTATGTACGAAACCTCTACCTACAAAAGAAAATCGGCCGATCAAAAGCAAATGCATTATTCCCCTAATTTGCTGAGTACTATTAATAATGCTATTGATAATTCTTTAGTTACTACTATAGAGTACGATTCGCGTGAAAAGGGAATTACTGTTCGTGAAATAGAGCCTATGGCTATAGTTTACAAAGACCGCAAGCGAAATTTGGTAGGCTGGTGTAGACTTCGTAATGATTATCGCTCTTTCAGATTGGACCGATTGAATTTGGTGAAGCTACACAAGGATGATTTTATGAGAAGGCAAGATTTCAATATAGAAGAGTACCAAGATGATCCTAATTCATCTCATGTCCAAGAAGATAACTACAACGAAGAAGATTAATACCATTTTCAGATACAACAAAAAAGGCTAACAACATTGTTAGCCTTTTTTGTTTTGGGAAAAATTTAATTAATTTCTCTTAATAACAATACTTTTCGAAATCGAACTTTCCCCACTAGTAAGTACCATTAAATAATTCGCTGAAGCAAGCTCTTGCATTTTTAACTCAAGTGTACTTTCTCCTTTTTGCAATTCTACAACTTTGCTCCAAACTACACTGCCCTTCAAATCATAGACATTCACTTTCGATTTAAAAGCAGTTTCAGAATTCGTTTTCAGGAAAACAATACCCTTGCTCGGATTAGGGTACAATTCTATCTGAGCAGGAAAAGTGTGATGATGCTCCTCAATAGAAGTAGGGGCTAAATCTCTTTCATCATAACCCGAACTGATGGGTATGGCTAGTTTTGCGGCAGTGGCTATGGTAGCTTTTACAACATTGGTCATAAAAGTAAAATTGAGAGTGCCTATACTATCGCCTGGAGTGTGGTAATTTTTATTTCGAGTATTCGCACCATCAGTGAGCATGAGTGCGCTTTTTCCATTGTCCCAAAAAGAAGCATGATCGCTTCTTCTTAAGTCTGGTGCTATACTTCCATTTTGTGGCACTTCCAAGGAAGTTATTTTTAATGCTGGTACATACTGCGAAGCTGCGGTTGTGAATTGAGAAATCAAAGAACTAGAAGTTGTGTTTCCACAAACAATAAGACTGTTTCCTTTAAAGCTATCTGCTTGCAATTTTTGGTATGCTTGCGGAAAAAGTAAATCAAAGCCTGCTGGTGTGGTTTGTGAATGAAAGGAATCAGAGTAATAACCTATCATTTCGAAATTTAAAACTCCTTGAATGCTATCATAAGGTTTGATACCGTTTTGAACATAGCGTTGACTACCTACTAAACCAAGTTCTTCGAAATCAAATCCAATAAAACGAAGTGAGTGTTCAAAATTATATTTTGATAAAATACGAACTGCCTCCAGTATTCCTGCTACTCCAGAACCATTGTCATCAGCTGCGGGTGCAGTAGCCACTCCATCATAATGTGCATCTATCAGGTAGGTGGTGTTCTCTTCTTTTAATCCAGCTTTTCTACCTAAAATATTTTGTCCAGATTCAACACCATAAACAAAATTTTGTCTTTCGGTGGTTAGTCTAGCTCTGTTAAAACGCTGTTCAATAGAATCTCTTACCTCATTTAGATGAACAGTGCCTGCACTAAAATGACGGATGCCTTCAATGAATTTTAAATTACTTTTTAAACGATTGCTATCTACAGCATTTACCATGTCGGCAATATTTACAGGCTTATTGTCAGAGGCAAGCACTCTAATTTTGGTATCGTATATATTGCCTGTATGCGAAGAGTAATCCCACACAATTGATTTGCTATTTCCAGGATTAATTCCGGTGCCAAAATCATTGGATAATTCTCCGCTTGGTACTGCTTCAAAATAATCACCACCATCTTTTGAAATTTTTACCCAAACATCACAAGTATTATTTTCAATATCTAAAAGAGTATAATTGATAGTTACCTGTTGCGATACCTCATCTACGATTGCAGATTGAATAGATACAGTAGGAGGGGTATTCTGAGCATCAGAAAAGAAAGTAGTTAGACAAAGACTAATTAGCGTAGCTATTTTTTTCATGATAGATAATTTATTGTACTAATGTACTTTAAAAAATCGTATCATGAAATTTAGAAAAATGGAAATACACTTCTAAAATTAATAGCACAGAATTGTTACATCCCTGTTACTATAAATTCTGTTCTTCTATTCTTAGCTTTTCCTTCGTTGGTGTTGTTATCTGCAATAGGTTTAGCAGCAGCATATCCTTTGTAGCTAAGCCTTTCAGCCGATACTCCTTTTGAAATAAGATAATCAAACACCGCTTTAGCTCTGTTTTCAGAAAGCATTTGGTTGTCTTTTAGTAATCCTGAATTATCAGTATGTCCGCCTATTTCAATTTTTAGATTTGGATTTTTAGTGAGCATATCTTGAAGTGTTGTCAATTCAGTTTTTGACTCTTCTTTTAATTCAAATTTGTTGGATTCGAAAAACACATTATTTAAAATAACAGCTTCTCCAATCTTAACCTTTTTCAAACCTATCTCCATCACATACGGTTGCCCATCTTGTCTATCTTTTAAAGAAAAATTAGCCGAATAAAACAAATATCCTTCTTTGGAAATCTGACATGCATAGTTTTTGCCAGAAGGTAATGTGAGCAAGCATTCTCCTGTGAGCTGGTCTGATGATGAAGTAGTATATAATTTAGAAATTTCTACATCAAAAATCTGAACATTTGCTTTGAGTGGTGCTTTGGTATTTGCATCAAAAACTTTGCCTTTAAAGTAAGTAACGTATTCAGGCTTATTGACTGCATCCATTTCAAATTTGTATAAATCTAAACCACCTGCACCACCTACTCTTTCTGATGCAAAGTATGCAGTCTTGCCATCCGCAGCTATGGCTATTCCTAACTCATCACCATTGCTATTAATGGGGTAGCCTAAGTTTTCAGGCTTACTCCAGTGACCATTTGCATCTTTTCTTGATACAAAAAAATCTAGCTTACCAAAACCAGGATGACCGTCTGATGAGAAGTATAAAGTCTTACCATCAGGATGTATGAACGGCCGCTCTTCATTAAACTGGGTATTGATTTCGCTACCTAAATTTTGGGGTTCGCTCCATGAATAATCATTTTGTAAGTAACTCACCCAAATATCTAAACTACCCTTACCACCAGGTCTGTTGCTCACAAAGAAAAGCGAACGACCATCAGCCGAAATGCAAGGCTGAGTGTCCTTTCCAGGCTTATTGATTCGTATGTTCATGTGGTTGGGTCTATCCCAAGTATCACCCAACCTTTTGGTAAAATAGATATCACAATCCCCTTCACTATCGGGTCTGCGGCTCGATGTAAAAAATAAATATTTACCGCTTTGAGAAATACAAGTAGCGCCTTCTATGTACTCATCAGTTGAGATAGGTCTATCTACCAAAGCCGCGGGTCCCCATTTGCTGTTGAGTTGTTCACTCATCCAAATATTTTCATCGGCAGCTCGTCCCATGTGTTCCAATCGTGTGAAATAAATGTAACGCTCATCGGCAGTTACAGTAGGCATGTATTCATCATCTGGAGTATTGACTCCATCACCCAAACTCATGGGCTGAAACTTGCGAGGGCTCTTCACAGCCTCCACTGCATAGTCACAACTCTTTATCAAATTATCAATACTATTTTGATCTACCTGCGAAGTGGTGCCCTTTGTTTTAGCTTCAGTTAGTGCGGCTTTAGCTTTAGCATAATCACCTGCGTAGAAGTACGCCATGCCAATGTTGTAATCTAATTTTGGAGAAAAATCTGATTTGAGTTGCTTCACCTTTTCAAAAGCCAGTGCAGCTTCCTTATACTTTTCTGTATACTCCAATTCTACCAAACCCAATACCCAATAGGCATCTACAAAGCGAGGCTCTTCTTTAATGGCTTCATTCAAAGCTGTCTCTGCTGTTGCTACTTTTGCAAAAGCGTATGCATTGTTTCCTTCATCAAAAAGGTCTTTGGCTTTGCGTTTAGCATGGTCGTAAGTAATTCCTTGTGCAAAAATTTGTGCAAGGGAAAAAGATAGCAGTAATAGAACCAAAGATTTTTTCATGGATTATTTTTAATGACCATAACAATATTAACGTGTTTCTTAGAAAACAGATATAAAACCATTCCACATTTGGGCAATGGTTTTGTTATTGGATTAAAAACTGCACAACTTACTTTTAATTAAACTTTTTTAACTTAGTTGATATTTCATTTTTCATTCCTAAAATAACTTTTATGAAAAGAAGTTTATGTACGATAATTAAATGTGTTTTACTCTTCGCACTCCTCCCCAATCTATTGATTTCACAATGTTTGACGGGTGGTAGATATTACGATAAACTATTTCAGGTAAAAAGTAACTTGAATATTCAGTATGGTACAGGTTTAACCTTCAACGCTACTTATCAGGATTTGTACATGAATGTTTATGAACCCTTAAACGATACCTTAACACCTCAAAGACCGCTTATAGTATTAGCTTTTGGTGGAAGTTTTACTTCTGGTTTTAAAACAAGCCCTGATATTGTACGCTTATGCAATGAGTTTACGCAAAGAGGTTATGTGACTTGTGCCATTGATTACCGTTTGGGTTTTGAAAATGGAAATGACAGTGATACCAACCAGTTTAAGGCTCTGATACGTGGAGTGCAAGATATGAAAGCTTCTGTTCGTTACTTTTATAAAGATGCACAAACTGCAAAAACATATCGGGTAGATACGAACAAGATTTTTATAGGTGGTGTTTCTGCTGGAGCGTTTATAGCACTAAACTATGCATACGGAAGACTCGATACGCTCTCCTTTCCTGCACCTGGCTTTGCATTGCCAGCTTTGCTATCGCTTGGTGGTCCGGAGGGTGATAGCGGTAATCCTGGCTACTCTTCTAAAGTGAGTGGCGTAATAAATTTATGTGGAGCAATAGCTGATACCGTTTGGATTATGCCATCAGCACCACCACTTTGCGGAGTGCATGGTACCAATGATAGTTTGGTAGCTTGTCAGTTTGATAGTGCTCATGCTGCTCAGACTGTGGAGTCACGACTATTTGGTGGGTGTGATATAGTACATCGTTTACAGCACATTAACACGAGCAGTTCTTTCCATATTTTTCAAGGGGCAGGGCATGTGCCTTTTGTTTTGCCGAGTGGACCTTCTACTCCTCCTAGCTCTTATTATATGGATACAACTATTTGGGTGATTCGTGATTTCTTGTACCGTCAGGTGTGTTATCAAGCTCTGGCGGTAGAAGCTGTAAAAGAAGGCTTGAGTATATCTGTGTATCCTAATCCTAGCAGTGATTTTGTAAATTTTTCATCACAACAAAACAGTCCACTACAATTGGAAATTTTTGGAGTAGATGGGCGGCTGATGGCACAAAATAGTATTGAAGCAAATGAAACGATTACACTTAGCAAACAACAAATAGGAGCAGGTGTTTATATTTATAAATTGACTGATGTAGATTTGGGAACTAATAAAGTAGGAAGGTTAGTATTTTATTAAAACAGTAGAGTTTGATTTGTCATTTTTTTGTAAGAAAAGAATAGGTTTGAATTTTTTAAGTTGGTATGCTTTATCTTTGATACGAAAACTTACTGTCAAATTGAATCACATGAAATCACTCATTACCATATCATTTTTCCTATTGCTTCTTGTAGCCTGTCGGAAAGATGAAAAGGCTGTACCTTTAACACCAATAACTCCCATTAAGACTCTTTACTTTGGCAATTATCAATTTAGAGTAATAAAAGAAAACTGGGTAGGTTTTACTTATACCTACGATACTTTTAATACATCAGGTACTGTATCTAATTATGCTGTAGAAGATGGAGACAGCGATTTATGTGCTCTACAAGAACCTATAAATGAAATAGGACAACGTTACACCATAATTTTCATGGCTAATAACTCAATTACTCCTTGTGTAGACTCTTTAGATAATTTTGTTGTTAGATATGGCCCTCACTATAAACACGATGGGTATTTCCATGATAGTACAAAAGTTGATTTTTCTATCACTAGATTGGGCGGACAGGGTGGAGGATATAATTATTATGTGTCTGGTGTTAAACAATAGGATGTGTTATGTATCAAATACCATCTATAAAAAAAGGCTACTCAATTGAGCAGCCTTTTTTTACGAAACTGAATTTTTATTTATTGCATATCAAAATTCAATACAGCATCTTCTAGTTTATCTACAGTAGCTGATTTGAATGCATCGTTCCAAACAATTTTTGCTAAATCATTACTTAGAATTACAACATTAATATTCTCAGATTCGCCCCTTCCTAATAAGAAGGTTTTTTCAAGATTAGAGTTTACAATAATGGTTCCCGCTGGAACTATTCCTGTAATCTTTTTCGGCTCTACTACTGCCATTCCTTCACCTATATAAGTAATTTTAAATTTGCAACGTGTACCGTATATCAAATTCGGTGGCGCAAAAAAAGTATAGTTTAATAATTCAATTCTATAGTCGCCTATTTCTACAATTTTTTGAGAAGGAGGTAAAGTGAAATCTGGCAATTGCTCTGCATCTCCAGTTTTTACTTTATAAAATCCGTTTACTAAAAATTGAATGTTCATATCATACACACTCTTCTCTGGTGTGCTGGTGGCATCTAAGATTTTGTAGTCGCTTTCAAAAGGTTTAATGACTAATTTCTTCTTGTCGTTCAATGCCACTTCTGTATTGCCAGATTTTAAAGTACACTCAGTAGGTTTGAAAATGATAAACGATTTAGAATTGTTCTTGATATCAAAGCGAAATTTAGTGATGTCTTTTTCTGAGAAAACATCTTTGGTACCGATTGTGACATCTTTTAATTCTTTCGTGACAGGTTTGTACCAAATTTGCTTTGGTTTTTTGGTCTTCTCTTTTCCAGCAAAGGCTGTGAGTTGCGCTATACAAAGGATAGCAATCATTATTTTTTTTGTTGTCATGGTTGGTTTATTTTTAGGTTATATAAATGATTAAATTATTTTTTTAGGTTGATAAATTTCATCAGTTCCTCTTTGTCTCCACTAAAGTTAAAGGCATCTACAAGCGTGTAATAATTGTTTTTATCAGTGCAATAATCCCAAGAGAATTTAGCAATGTCCATTTTGTTTTCAGCAAATGGGAATACACCTATAATTTGAATAATTTGATTAGTAGTAAAGCATTTTTTTGCCACAATAATCTGATGAGCTAACGCTACCATGGTTTCGCTAAAATTCTGTTTCTTGATGGTATTGAGTAGTTCAGGCATTTCATCTTGTCTTACACCACATACGGGAACTGGCGGAGGTAGAGGAGTAGGCATTGGCACTGGAACTGGCATAGGACGTGGTGGTGCTAAAACAGAACGAGCATAGTTTATCCAATCGTTTTTGTACATCGCATTTGAAAAAACAGCAGTAGCATAATTGTAATTTTCCATATCATAAATCAGCGCAAAATGGTTTTTCATAAACTTCAAGCGGTTAGTCTCTAAAGAAAATGAAAGTACAATTCGCATTAGTTGCCCCATGCTAATACAACTTCTGCTTATCAAATCAGAAGCCGCTCTCATTTTTGCATCATCCGTATTTAGATAGAAAATATTTCTTGAGTAATAATCAAAATCATTATCAGTAAGCGGAAGTGAACAATTTGATTTCCCATTGTAGCCATTGCAGTCTGGAAGTGGCACTGTAGGTCTGGTTGGTATAGGTTGAGTAGGTTGTGCATTTCCATAAACTTGGTCTGGTAGTGATTTCAGAAAATCATTTAATCTGAAAATGGCAGAGTAAGTAGTAAAAGCATCATACACATCGTAGAAATTTTGTTGATCGGCAGTTTGTGGATAGGCTGCTACAGCAAACTGGTAACGCCAATAGTCTCCTGAAAAAAGCAGCGCCAATTGTTTCACTTGTTGGCTACTAAAGTATTTACCATTGGAGTTCATTTTAAATCCTCTGTATTTTCCCTCATCACTTCCTCTAGATGCCATGCCTTGATACTGTTGCTGGAATTCTATTTCCGAAATGGGGTATAGAAAATTTTGAGCTTTTGAAAACATACTGCTAAAACACAAAGTTATCAGTAGTAGTAATTTGATTGAATTTTTCATGTTGGTTGGTTTTAAAATTTTTCTGAGAAAATTTTTCTTAAAATGATTATTGATTACGGGTTAACTTGTAACTCCCACCAAGGTCTGGTTTGCCCTTTTATAAACCATGTTTTATCTGGTCCACCTTCATCTATGGTTATCTTAAACATCTGCTCATATTTTGCAGGTTTTTGGATGATATAATTTATAGGTGTTTCACTATTGTAGGTGTCTAATCCATCATCCCAAGTAATCGTAACTTTGGCACCATCTAAAATATTTACTTTAATGTGTGGCTGCTCCGTATAGCTATAGGTAGCGAACAAGGTAAATGACCTCCCATCATTCAGTTTTATCTTTCCATCTACTATGGTTGCTTTTAAAGGTACTACTGCAGGCGGTGGAGGCGGTGCATTGTATACGGGAGCCGAATTTGGATTGTAGGTAGTGGTATTGCTTGAGCTAGTGCTTGTTGGCTTTTGACCATTTGATAAATCGCCTACATTGCTTCTTAATCTTAGTACAAAAAAACCTTTGCTATCTCTTTCTATAGCATAGCCGCAGTCTCTACCCATACGCATAAAAGATTTTTTGATAGTAGGAATAGCAGGGTCTTCAAATTCAACTCGTACTTGCAAAAAACCTTCCGTTACATTTGGAACTACCACATTCGATTGAGGTGTGTTATTTATTTTTATTCCTTGCATATACAACGTGAAGTTGTAGCCATCATTAGAATAAAAAGTAAACGTGCCAGGGGGTAAACCTTGTGCTGGAGCTGTTTGCGCTGGTGGGGGAGTAGTAGCTTGTTGAAATTGTTGTACCTCATCAGCAGTAGGTAGTGGACCTGGTAAACCTGGGACCACAGGTACTACACGCACATTGCTGCTTACCGAAAATTTTCCGTTGGCAGATTTGTAGCCTTGTGTATTTCCATCATCATGAAACTCTCCAGCCTTACTACTTTTTATATCAGTTATTTTTCCGTCACTATTGGCTTTTACATCTAGGCTATTGGTAGGTGCGGTGTTCTGAGATGTAGTGTTGTTTGTATTGTTGGGCACTCCATTAGTGGTAGTGGTGGTAGTAGTGGTAACTACAGTAGTAGTGCTAGTAGTAGGAACCACAGCAGCAACTACCACTGGCGGTGTAAATGGTTTTGTTCTAGGCACTACCACTATTCTACCTTTTTCGTTTTTCAACACAGAATAGAGCCCATCATTGGTAGATCTTTCCAGTATTGTAGAAACAGTGGGTAAACCCGATTTCTGAAATGAGATGGTAATGGGAATATTGCTGCCACTAATATTTTTTGCGGTAGCCCAAAAATCTGGGGGATTGTTTTGACGAACACTATTTACAAACAATGTAAATTTAAGACTGTCTTCTGAAACCACAGTAATGTTTCCAGTTTGTGCCTTTAGGTAATTTGTAGCTGCTGTAATCAGAAGTAGCAAAAAAAGTGCTTTAGATTTCATGTTGGTTGGTTTGGTTATTAAATTTAAAATATATTATAGTTATTTTTAATAAATGGTTTGGGAAAACCCTGCCGAAGTTTCGAACCTTCGAGCAGAGTGTTTTCCAACCACTGAAAAAGATTGAATACGATTTTAAGAATGCAATTCGTGTTTTATTTTTTTAATGATTAATTAACGAAACAAAGCTAGGTGGAACCGAATAGGAGGAATAAGATACATGTATTGTTTAAGTAATGTTTGGTTCGTGTGTCTAAAGTTATTTTTCTGAAACTATTGCTATTAAACAGTTTTAGTAAAATGATTATGAGTTCAGTAAAAGTGAAGTAACCCAAAATTGAAACCCTAAAAGATGGCAAGTAGTTCAATAGATATCAATTCCGCAATCGTAAGAAATGTAAAAGACCTCTCGGTAGAGGCAAAAGCAATTTTCAGAAAAACCTTTAGCAAAGCGCCATTGATGTTAGCTTTTCTAGATTTTTTAGAGCAACAGAAACAAGAAAAATTTAAAACCAATGAGGCTGTTCTGTATTTATATAAAATTAAAAACAGCCACAAAGATTACGTTCAGTATGAAAATAGATTCTTCAAACTTCGTAAAAAACTATACGACTATTTTCATTCAGCTGTGGTAGAAACACACCCTGTTTTTACACCACAAGAAATTCAATTACATGAGATAAAAAATCTCACTATCGCTGGCAGATACAAAGAAGCATCTACATTGTTAATCAATTTCGAAAAGAAATTATGGGATGAAAATATTTTTGAATTATTGCCAGAAGTATTAGATCTAGCTATTCACAATAATCAGATGCAGCGAAAGACAGATGAGAACAAACCGTTGTATGCAAGATTAGATTTAGCAAACGAACTTTCTTTCGACATTATAGAAGCAAAGAAATTAGCCCGGTTGATTTACGACATCAACATGACTTTGGGTATAAAAGAGGCTACTCCTTTTTTTGTAAAGCTACAACGACTCGCTATCAAGCACAAAAAGTATCCTCGCTTCAAGCTCATTTACAATCTTATTTCAGCCAATTGCAAATTGGGAGGTGGAGGATTAGATTTTAAACCCGACTTTAAAATCACCAATCGCTTTATCAAAGTAATCACCAAAATTCATACGCTGCATCCCCTCATGCCTGACTATCGCTTCATTGCAGGGTACACAGCCAATCAAAATTACATTTTCGAAAATTTGAATGTAATGAATCACTTTAATGCATTTCATTTCAGAGATGCAGCCAATTTGATTAAATCAGTCTATGATTCTGTGATGGAAGAAAACTCTCCTCTGAAGCGAATGCGCACACCTGTTTTTTTTACATCATCAGCACTTGTCTTTACACTGGGAGAGCGACCACATGATGCATTAAAGGCGTCCAAAGATTTTTTAAGCTATGTGGTAGATACCAATCAAACAAATAATCTTTTAAATGCTTACATAGAAATAGCCAATGCAGATGTTTGGGTATATCCATCCTCTTCGGGCTTTTCCAACAATTTTCTATCAGACAAAATTGAGCAATACATTCGCTCTGTAAAAGATGGAGAATATAGTCATTACTATCTAGGCATGGCCAACTGGCTCAAAATAAAATGGCTGCTAGTGACAGAAGAATATTCAAAAGCAAAAAGTGTGTTTGATCATGCCGATTTCACCAGCTATTTCATGGATAAAAAATTAGGAAAGAATGTAGAAGAGTTGATTTTATTGCTTCTCGATAAAACATCTTTAGAGAAAAAAAGAAAAAGAATGGAAGACCTCATAAAAACACTGCACTTACTCAAACTCAATACTAAACTACCTCCAGACTATGCCAACTATCTTTTTTTAGAAACTTTCTTGACCAGAAAACTAAAAGCTAGTTCCATCTAAAATGAACTTTTATACAATTTTCGAAAAAGAATTGACCTGGGTAAATATCTGTAAGTCATTCTTATCATCTAGCATTTTTAATACTAGATTTGCATTTCAATTCATCAAAATACATTGAAGAAGATTTTAATAATAGATGACGAAGAAAAGCTGAGAAGCTTACTTACAAGAATTATCAGCTTGGAAGGTTTTGATGTATCGCAAGCTGGTGATTGTAAATCAGCTTTGAAAAAACTAGAACAATCAGATATAGATGTAGTGTTATGTGATGTAAAGTTACCCGATGGAAATGGAGTTGATTTTTCGAAAAAAATAAAAGAATTATATCCTACACTAGAAATCATTTTATTGACTGCTTATGGAAATATTCCTGACGGAGTGCAGGCCATAAAAAACGGTGCATTTGATTATATCACCAAAGGAGATGATAACAACAAGATTATACCTCTGCTCTATCGTGCCATAGAAAAATCAGAATTATCGAAAAGAATTCAAAAGCTCGAAAAGCAGTTAGGTGACAAACATTCTTTTGATTCTATCATTGGAAAATCGAAGGCTATACAACTTGCTGTAGATTTAGCCAAGAAAGTATCTGAGACAGATACCACAGTGCTTTTAACAGGAGAAACAGGAACAGGGAAAGAGGTTTTTGCACAAGCGATTCATCAAGCAAGTAAACGCAATGGTAAAAATTTTGTAGCTATCAATTGTTCAGCATTCAGTAAAGATTTATTGGAAAATGAAATGTTTGGACATAAGGCGGGAGCCTTTACGGGTGCTGCAAAAGACCAAAGAGGGTTGTTTGAAGAAGCGAATAACGGAACAATATTTTTAGATGAAATTGGTGAGATGAGTTTGGAATTGCAAGCAAAACTTTTGCGTGTATTGGAAACAGGCGAATTCTTAAGAGTGGGTGAGACAAAGACTACCAAAGTGAGTGTAAGAATTATAGCTGCTACACATCGAAATTTGCATCAAGAAATACTATTGGGAAATTTCAGAGAGGATTTATTTTATCGTTTATCCGTATTTCAAATTAAACTGCCAGCACTTCGCGAAAGGGTCATGGATATTGAGCTTTTGGCAAAACATTTTATGCAATTATTTTGTACAAAGACCAACAAGAAAAACAAACAACTTTCCACAGATTTCCTCGAAGCATTGAAGCAGCATAACTTTCCGGGAAATATTAGAGAACTCAAAAACATCATAGAACGATCTGTAATTCTGAGCACATCAGATGACTTAACAATAGACACACTACCTTTTGAAATAGCCCATAAACCTACATCTGCCAATGGTAAAATCCTCTCGGCATTTGATTTGACAAGTGTAGAGAAACTGCATATCCAAAAAGTACTCAATTATACCAATGGAAACAAAACAGAAGCAGCCAAACTTTTAGGAATAGGTGCTGCCACCCTGTATAGAAAAATCGAAGAGTATAAATTGTAAAAGCCTCTCATTTTGATTCATTCACTCTCTCATTTTGAGAGAGTTTTTTCTTTATAACATTTCACCTTTCATTTTTATCAGATAGCTGAAACTATTACTGTAATTAGCTTTCAGTCACAATCTTTGAATTGTAAAATTCAGTGGCACTACTTTGGCTTACCCCATGCCAAACAAATCTACTATGATTACCATCATTCTCACCACAGCAGGAGTTATCTGTTTTGCAGTGTTTTTTAAGGCTATTCATTTTTTCGAAACCATTTAAAAATCTAAACATGCTCGCACTATTTATTACCGCTTTAATAGTATTCTCCTACATGGTGTATGTATTAATTAAACCAGAAAAATTTTAACATGAACACAGAAATACTCGGCATCATTTTGATGTATTCAATCCTTCTACTTTTTGCCATACCACTTGGCAGATATATAGGTAAGATTTTCAGCAATGAAAAAACTTGGTTAGATGTAATCTTTAATCCTATCGACAAACTTTTTTTCAAAATAAGTGGGATAGATAGCACAAAAGAAATGACATGGAAGGCACACTTAATGGCACTCCTTACTATCAATGTACTATGGTTTCTCATCTCTATGTTTGTACTTACCAATATGAGTTGGCTTCCGCTCAACCCTGACTCAAACCCTTCTATGACGGGCGATTTGGCGTTTAACACTTCCGTGAGTTTCGTGACCAATACCAATCTGCAACATTACTCTGGCGAAACAGGATTATCCTATTTAGGGCAACTTGTTCTGATGTTGTGGCAATTTATAAGTGCGGGATGTGGTATCGCTATTTGTGCGGTTGTGTTCTTAGCTATGAAAGAAAAAACAACAAACACACTTGGTAATTTTTACTTCTTTTTTGTGAGAAGTTGTACAAGAGTTTTATTGCCTATTTCTTTTATTGTAGCGATTGTATTGGCGTTCAATGGTACTCCTATGACCTTTGAAGGAAAGGACACCATCACTACCCTACAAGGGGATACGGTGCAAGTAAGCCGTGGACCAGTAGCGGCTTTTGTTGCTATTAAACAACTCGGAACCAATGGCGGTGGATTCTATGGCCCTAATTCTGCGCATCCATTAGAGAATCCCAACTACCTTACAAATATTGTAGAAACTGTTTCTATTCTTTTGATTCCGATGGCTCTGGTTTTTGCAATGGGTTATGTTTTGAAACGCAAAAAATTAGCATGGACAATTTTTGGTGTAATGACTATTGGTTTCTTCTGCTTCTTGATTCCATCTGTGATGAGTGAAATGAATGGCAATCCTGCCATCGGTCATCTGGGTATTGCACAGCCTATGGGCAGTATGGAGGGAAAAGAAGTTCGCTTTGGATCCGCTGCTTCTGCTTACTGGGCTATCAATACAACCGTGACCAGCAATGGTTCGGTGAATGCTATGCACGATAGCATGACTCCGCTCACTGGTATGTTTACCATGCTTGGTATGATGGTTAATGCATTTTTTGGCGGAGTAGGAGTAGGCTTTTTGAACTTCTATATTTTTATCATTCTAGCTGTATTTATCAGTGGCTTAATGGTGGGTCGTACCCCCGAGTTTTTAGGCAAAAAAGTAGAAGCTAAAGAAATGAAAGTAGCCATGATGATAGCGCTCTTGCATCCATTTCTAATTTTAGCAAGTACAGCTATATCTAGTCATTTGTATGCTCATAATCCAACTGAATACGCAGGTTGGTTAGCTAATCCCGGCTATCATGGTTTCAGCGAGATGTTGTATGAGTTTACATCTTCTTCTGCTAATAACGGTAGCGGATTCGAAGGACTTGGTGACAACACTCCTTTTTGGAACATAGTATGTGGAGTGGTGATGCTGCTCGCTCGATATCTACCAATCATTGGACCAGTTGCTATTGCTGGAATTTTGGCGAGTAAAAAATATATTCCAGAGAGCAATGGTACACTCAAAACAGATACTGCCACCTTTGGGCTGATGATTTTTGCTGTCATTTTTATCGTAGCAGCGCTTTCATTTTTTCCAGCTCTTACATTAGGACCGATTGCAGAATTTTTCAGCATTCGCTAAACAACACATTTCACATCTAACAGAAAAACAAATGAAATCAAATAACACATCCTTATTTCAGAAAGAATTGGTGAACGAAGCTCTTCGTCAATCTTTCGTGAAACTCAATCCTAAAACGATGTTCCGAAACCCAGTAATGTTTACGGTGGAAATAGGAACGCTGGTAGTGTTCATCGTATGCTTATGGATTCTTATCGGTGAAAAATCACAAGGCAGTTTTACCTACAATTTTTTTGTATTCCTGATTCTGCTGCTTACCTTATTATTTGCAAATTTTGCAGAAGCCATTGCGGAAGCAAGAGGAAAAGCACAAGCAGATTCACTCAGAAAAACGAGAGAAGAAACTCCTGCAAGATTAGAAAATGGTCAAACTATTTCTTCTGCACAGCTTAAGAAAGGAGATATATTTATTTGCGAAGCGGGCGATGTGATTGCAACCGATGGCGAAATAATAGAGGGAATAGCTACCATAGATGAATCAGCCATCACAGGTGAAAGTGCTCCCGTAATCAGAGAATCAGGTGGAGATAAATCTTCTGTCACAGGTGGCACCAAGGTTCTATCAGATAAAATAAAAGTGGTTGTGACCACACAACCTGGTGAAAGCTTTTTGGACAAGATGATTGCATTGGTAGAAGGTGCATCTCGACAAAAAACGCCAAACGAAATAGCATTGACAATTCTGCTTGCAGGCTTTACATTAGTATTCATAATCGTTTGTACTACTCTAAAACCATTTGCAGATTATGCTCATACGCCTATTACCATTGCAGCTTTTATCTCTCTCTTTGTTTGTCTAATTCCTACTACTATTGGTGGTTTGCTTTCTGCGATTGGTATAGCAGGAATGGACAGAGCGTTACGCTCTAATGTGATTACAAAAAGCGGCAAAGCTGTAGAGACTGCTGGTGATATTGATGTGTTACTTTTAGATAAGACAGGAACCATCACTATTGGCAATAGAAAGGCTACCAATTTTTATCCAGCCAATGGTATTTCGGAACAAGTATTTTTGCAAGCTTGTGTCTATTCATCTTTAGCAGATGAAACTCCCGAAGGCAAATCTATCATTGAGTTGGCAGGAAAAGAAGTAACTAAAAATCTTTCGATAGAAGGAGCTACTCTTATAAAATTTACAGCAGAAACAAGATGCAGTGGTGTGAATCTAACGAGTGGTGCTCGCATTCGCAAAGGCGCCACCGATGCCATCAAAAAAATTTCAGAAAATGCAGGCAATACTTTTCCGAATGAAACAGCTGAAAGAGTAAAAACAATTTCCAGTAATGGAGGTACACCTTTGGTAGTTTCTGAAAATGAAAAAATACTTGGGGTGATAGAACTGCAAGATATCATCAAGCCCGGTATTCAAGAGCGATTTGAGCGCTTACGCAAAATGGGAATAAAGACCGTAATGGTGACGGGCGACAATCCTTTGACTGCAAAATTTATAGCTGAAAAAGCAGGAGTAGATGATTTTATAGCCGAAGCAAAGCCAGAGGATAAAATGAACTACATCCGTAAGGAGCAAGCTGAAGGCAGATTAGTAGCCATGATGGGTGATGGTACCAATGATGCACCAGCATTAGCTCAAGCAGATGTAGGTGTAGCAATGAATAGTGGCACACAAGCTGCTAAAGAAGCTGGCAACATGGTAGACTTAGACAACGACCCTACCAAGCTCATTGAAATTGTAGAAATCGGGAAACAACTGTTGATGACTCGTGGAACCCTCACTACGTTTTCCATTGCCAATGATGTAGCAAAATATTTTGCGATAGTGCCTGCATTATTCATTGCATCCATTCCAGCATTGCAAGGACTCAATATTATGAGATTACACTCACCAGAAAGTGCCATTCTTTCTGCCGTAATTTTTAATGCCATTATCATTCCTATGCTCATTCCATTAGCGTTACGAGGCGTAGCATACAAGCCAATTGGTGCATCCGCCTTACTTCGTAGAAATTTATTCATCTACGGATTAGGAGGTGTAATCGTACCTTTTATCGGCATCAAATTGATAGACTTACTCGTTTCATTCGTAATGTAAATTTTAAGATTTCACAATTCATTCATCTCACATATATCAACCATAGAAAATGAAAACCAATATTCTTCCAGCTATTAAACTAACGCTTTTCTGTGCCTTCTTTTTTTCTGGGATTTATACACTAGCAGTGTATGGCATTGCTCAGTTGGCTCCTAATCATGGAAAAGGCGAAGTCATTGTCTATAATGGAAAAACATTTTATAGCAACATTGCGCAGAACTTTTCGAACGATGCTTATTTTTCATCACGGCCTTCGGCAGTAGCATATAATGCTGCAGGTGCTGGTGGTAGTAACAAAGGACCTTCTAATCCTGATTATTTAGCAGAGGTAAAGGCTCGAATAGATACTTTTCTTGTGCACAATCCTGATATTAGCAAATCTGAAATACCAAGTGATCTAGTAACAGCAAGTGGTGCGGGCTTAGACCCAAATATTTCAGTACCAGCTGCAAAAGTTCAAGTAAAACGAATCGCCAAATTAAGACATCTCTCAGAAGAAAATATTCATCAACTCATTGCTTCTAACACCGAAAAACCGTTATTTGGATTGTTCGGAACAGAAAAAATAAACGTACTAAAGCTTAATATTCAACTAAACAACTTAAAACAATAAAATGAAATCGCTCATTTACAAATTCATTACTTTTAAAAAAATAGCACTCACCATGTTTGTGATCATGATTGCTATCAATAGCTATAGCCAAAATTCACTTTCACCAGCAGAGAGAAAACTACTGATAGAGGAATTAAAAAGAGAGATTCTTGATTCTTTGAGAAGCAGTTCAACCCCAACATTATCGAGCGTTGATAGCACTAAAGAGGCAACCGAAAAACCTTGGAAAGGCAATTTGGAATTGAGTGCTTATTTAGAGGCTTATTATTTGTATGATTTTAATAATCCTGAAAATGGAAATCGTCCATCATTTGTATATAGCCACAATCGTCACAACGAATTCAATGTAAATTTAGCATTGATAAAATTAAACTATACTGCTGCAAGATTAAGAGCCAATGTGGCTTTCATGGCTGGAACGTATAGCAATACCAATCTTTCTTCAGAACCCGGAGTGCTCAAAAATATTTTTGAAGCTAATGCTGGAATCAATATTTCTAAGAAGAAACAATTGTGGTTAGATGCTGGTATTTTCGCATCACACATCGGTTTCGAAAGTGCTATAGGTAAAGATTGCTGGAATATGACACGAAGTATTTTAGCAGACAATTCACCTTACTATGAAAGTGGAATTAAGTTGAGTTATACCTCTGACAATGGAAAACTTTTTGCAAGTGCTTTAATCTTGAATGGTTGGCAACGTATTCAAAAAGTGAATGGCAATTCATTGCCAAGTTTTGGATGGCAAATAACGGGAAAACCAAGTGATAAAATCCTCATCAATTCATCTTCGTTTATAGGAACAGACAAGGCTGATGTAGCAAGGCAAATGCGCTATTTCCATAATCTTTATGCCATTTTCAGTGCTACTGATAATTTTGGAATTACATTAGGCTTTGATATAGGTGCAGAGCAACAAGTAAAAGGTAGCACCGAATATAATTTATGGTATTCGCCAGTGTTGATTGCCCGTTATCAGCCTATTTCGAAACTGGCTTTAGCTGCGCGTTTCGAGTATTATAGTGACAGAAACGGTGTGATAATAGCTACAGGTTCTCCCAATGGTTTTGCCACCTTCGGCTATTCGCTGAATGCTGATGTAATTCCATTTGCTAATGCTATGATTCGTGTAGAAGGTCGCTTATTTCAAAGCAGACAAGATGAAATTTTTGAAAAGAGAAATGGCGGTTTTACTAAACTCAGTCCTAGTCTTGGTCTCAGTTTCGCTTATTCATTTGCACATCAATTCAAATAAAAAGTGGAAGAAACCAGAAAATCGGCAGAGGAATTTCTCCAACTGATTAAACAATCAAGGCGAGGAAAATTCAAGATTTACATTGGCATGAGTGCTGGTGTGGGCAAGACTTACAGAATGTTGCAAGAAGCGCATTCACTGCTGAAAAATGGAATTGATATCAAAGTAGGTTACATAGAAACACATTTTAGAAAAGAAACCCATGAGCTTTTAGAAGGACTACCCATAATCCCTCGCAGAAAACTTTTCTATAAAGGAAAAGAATTGGAGGAACTGGATCTTCAAGCAGTTATCAATCTGAGACCTGAAGTGGTAATAGTAGATGAACTAGCTCACACAAACATAGAAGGAAGTAAGCATGAGAAACGCTGGCAAGATGTATTGGAAATTTTAGAGGCTGGCATCAATGTGATAAGTGCAGTAAACATTCAGCATATTGAAAGTTTGAATGATGAAGTAAAGACTATCACTGGCATTGAGGTCACTGAACGAATTCCCGACAAAGTCTTAGCACTAGCCGATGAAGTGGTAAATATTGACTTAACTGCCGATGAATTGATTGTGCGATTGAAAGAGGGGAAAATTTATCAGCAAGAAAAAATTCAAGCAGCACTCAATAATTTTTTCAAGCCAGAACATATACTACAGTTGCGTGAATTGGCACTGAAAGAAGTGGCATCACAAGTAGAAAGAAAGGTAGATAAGGAAGTGCCCAAAAATATTGCTCTACGTCATGAAAAATTTATGGCATGCATCAGTAGCAACGAGAAGACAGCCAAAAATGTAATTCGTAAAACAGCCCGACTTGCCAGTTACTACAATGCAAAATGGATGGTACTCTATGTTCAGACACCCACTGAAAGTCCCGATAATATTGCGTTAGATAAGCAGCGACACTTGATTAATAATTTCAAACTTGCCACAGAACTGGGAGGTGAAGTGATTCAAACACAAGGAAAAAATGTACCATTAGCGATGCTAGAACAGGCAGTAGAAAAAGAAATCACAACACTGTGCATTGGCAAGCCTCATCTAACGTTGCTCAAAATAATTTTAGCTACCAATCTTTTTAATGAATTACTGAGTAGATTATCTAGTTCAGATATTGATTTAATTGTTTTATCCTAAGTAAAAAGCAATGAAAATAAAAACGAAAATACGCTTTGGATTACTCTTCCTTTTAGTCATCATTATGACGTTAGCTTTTACAGGAAGCTACTATATAAATAAGCTTGCAGACATATCTTCTTCTGCTGTCAAAAACAATTACGAAACATTGCAGTACACCAAAAACATGATACAAGCAATGGACGAAGGCAACAATGAAGAAGCACACAAAAAGTTTGAAGAGAACCTGCTCAGGCAAGAGCATAACATTACAGAAGTGGGCGAAAAGGAAGCTACACAAGACATTCGTAATATTTTTGAATTATACAAAAGCGATAAAAGAGATAGTGCCACTGAATCTTCACTTATCAGAAATATTCTCAGAGTACAAACACTGAATATGGATGCCATTAAAAACAAGAGTATAGCTGCTACCGAAACTACCCGTCAGGTATTTGCTTACATTACTATACTAGGCACTATTTGCTTCTTGTTGAGCTTCACATTTGTTGTCAATTTCCCAGGTATGATTGCCAATCCTATCACTACGCTCACAGATAGTATTCGTCAGATAGCTAACAAAAACTACAAGGAACGTTTGAATTTTTTTTCACAAGATGAGTTCGGAGATGTGGCTACGGCATTTAATTCCATGGCTGCCAAATTGGAGGAGTTTCAAAACAGCAGTTTATCAAAATTGATGTTTGAAAAAAGTAGAATTGAAGCCATCATCAACAATATGCAAGATGCCATAATAGGCCTAGATGAAAAGAGAAATATCCTATTTATAAATGAAGTGGCAGAAAATTTACTAATGCTCAAAAAGAAAGAAGTATTAGGAAAATATGCGCCAGATATAGCATTACGAAACGATTTGTTACGGAATCTGCTCAACAAAGAGGTGAGCAACGATTTGAAAATATTTGCCAATAATCAAGAAAGTTTTTTTACTAAGAATTACCGAATAGTAACCAGTGATGATAAAATAATAGGAGAAGTGATAGCCATGCACAATGTAACTCCCTTTAAAGAATTAGATTCTGCCAAAACAAATTTCATTGCTACTGTTTCACATGAATTTAAAACGCCAATCTCCTCTATCAAAATGAGTGTACAATTATTAGAAAACGAACAAATAGGCACACTCAATGAAGAACAAAAAAATCTATTGGACAGTATCAAAGATGATGCTGGCAGACTACTGAAAATAACCGCTGAATTGCTCAATATGACACAAGCAGAAAGTGGGAATATTCAATTGTCTATATTACCATCCGACCCTAGAGAAATATTATCGTATGCCATCAATGCTACTAAAAACCAAGCAGACCAAAAGCATATAAAATTTGAAATTAATTACTCTGAAAACTTAAATAAAGTACAAGCCGATACAGAAAAGACAGCTTGGGTTTTGACAAATCTTATATCGAATGCTATTCGGTATTCGAATGAAAATTCCATCATTTTATTAAGCATTTCGCAGATAGGTGACAAGGTAGTGATTGCTGTAAAAGATACAGGACAAGGCATCGCAGAACAATACAAGAGCAAAATTTTTGAACGCTACTTTAGAGTGCCAGGGACTAACAAAGAAGGTACTGGTCTAGGCTTAGCAATTAGTAAAGAATTTATAGAAGCACAAGGGGGAAGCATAGCTGTAGAAAGCGAAGAAGGCATTGGAAGCACATTCACAGTTACACTAAACTGTATGGGTTGATTGAAATATATCCGTTTAAAAAAAAGCAAACCTTACGGCACATTCAGATACTTATGAATCTGTAAGGATATTTCCCATTGTTGATTTTCCTTGACATACTCTATCAACATGGGTACGAGTTCTTCTTCTTGCTCCCATTCTGGTGCAAGATAGAGCTTGCATTGAGCATTCACTTTTGCTTCAAATTGTTCAGCCCATTTAAAATCATTTCTATGATTGATGACAATTTTTAGTTCATGAGCCTTTGGTAAATTTTCTTCTAATGGAAGTTTGTATCGTTTAGGTGAAATCGTTATCCAGTCAAAGTTCCCGAGAATAGGATAGGCGCCAGATGTTTCTACATGAGTTCGAATATTGTTCCTCTGAAGAGCAGTTGTCAGCTCTGTCAAATCATACATGAGTGGCTCTCCGCCAGTGATGACACATATTTTCGCACCCGACTCCACTACATATTGTACCATTTCACTGATAGCTATTTTAGGATGAGCAGCAGCATCCCAACTTTCTTTTACATCGCACCATGGGCAACCTACATCACAGCCACCTAATCGAATGAAATAAGCAGCTTTCCCTTGATAGTAGCCTTCTCCTTGTATGGTGTAGAAGTGCTCCATCAAAGGAAGTGAAGTGGCTATATTGGGTGTGCTTATCATTCAGATTTCAATTCAAAGATATCGCGATTGTAGATGGCATTTTTCCAATCTACAACATCATTTTCTACAGGCAAAATAATAGATAATGGAGTAGTATCTCCTTCAGTATAGTAGTTAATTTGTAAGGCAAAACCAGTAATATCTTTAGTTGTATAATGCTCGTCCAACTTAGTCAGAATAACACTTTTGCCATCATTGGTAAGTGAATTACCTGATTCTTTCACCATCATCATTTGCATTTCAGGAGTGTATGCAGGTATTTTTTTATTGCCTTTGAGATGAATGGAAATTTTGCTCAGATTCTCTTTGGTTGAAACATAATTTACTTCTGCAAAATCGGTAGGTTTTCCAGCTTCTTGCGTTCCCATTTGAGACAGATATCCAAAAAATCTTTTGTGAGATGTATTCGGAATTAGCACTCTCAGCTCGCCATAAGTGTACGACATTAATTTTTCACCCGAAAGAAGACTAAAGAGTGAATACGTATTCTCTGACGAATCACCTATAGCATCAGTTTGTGCTATTAAAACCTTGCTAGAGTAGTCAATATCATTAGCTGTGATCGATTTTTGCCAATCTACTTTCACTTTATTTTTAGAATCCAAACTATTAGCTGAAACCGTGTATGATGCTGTGTTGGCAGCACCTTGTTGCAATACTTCACTCTTTACCACTTTGAGTAATAAATCAAACTTATTCTCATTGTCAATCACCGAAACAATATCGTAAGAAGCATTGCTCTTTACAAAAATTGGTTGACCATCTTTACCTATATAGGATTGAATAGAAGAAACAGCACTATCTGCAAACTGTTGTTGTGCATCTATTTTTAGGGAAGATTTAGAGGAATTGTTGCAAGAAGAGGTGAAAAATAACAGACCTAAGACTAATGACGAAAGACCAAGTTTGGAGTTCGAAATCTGAAATCTGACTTCTGAAATCTGACTTTTAAAGTCCGTCAACTGATTACGCAACTTCATGTTTGTATGCTTTTAGAGTATTTAATAAAAGCGAAACAACTGTCATAGGACCTACTCCACCTGGCACAGGAGTGATGGCTGAGGCTTTCAAAGATACTTCATCAAATTTCACATCCCCCTTTAATCTCCAGCCATTTTTAGCTGTGGCATCTGTAACACGCGTGGTGCCTACATCAATGATTACTGCTCCCTCTTTTACCATATCAGCTGTGAGAAATTCTGGTTTGCCGAGTGCAGCAATAATGACATCTGCCTGCAAGCAGATTTCCTTTAGATTTTTTGTTTTGGAATGACAAAGAGTGACGGTTGCATTGCCTACTTTAGAATTATTGCTCATCAAAATACTCATAGGTCTTCCGACTATGTTACTTCTACCTATCACCACACAATGTTTGCCAGAAGTTTCAATATGATATCGTTCCAAAATTTTTGTAATACCAAGTGGTGTAGCTGAAATATAGGATGGCAGACCAAGAGAGGTCTTCCCAACATTCACAGGATGAAAACCATCTACATCCTTTTTTGGGTCTATTGCCATAATTATTTTATCGGCATCTATATGTTTCGGCACTGGCAACTGAACGATAAATCCGTCAATTTCACTATTCTCATTCAGCTTTCTCACTTCATTTAAGAGTTCCTCTTCCGTCACAGAATCAGAAAAACGCAACAATGTAGATTGAAAACCTACTTGCTCACAAGACTTCACCTTATGCCCTACATAGGTTTCACTACCACCATCATTTCCCACCAATATTGCAGCTAAGTGTGGTGCACGTTTTCCTGTTTCAGTAATTGTTTTCACCTCAGCAGCTATTTCTGCTTTTAGTTCATCTGCCAGTTTTTTTCCGTCTAATAAAATCATGTATCTCTTTTTGATATGTGAACAGTAACTATTTTGAAAAGGGTGAAACTTTACCAGCTTCTAATTATCTTAATCATCTAATTTTAAAACGGCAATGAATGCTTCTTGTGGTACTTCTACTTTACCAAATTGACGCATTCTCTTTTTTCCTTTTTTCTGTTTGTCTAGTAATTTTCTTTTACGTGACACGTCACCACCGTAACATTTAGCAGTCACATCCTTACGCATAGCAGAGATACTTTCACGAGCTATGATTTTGGCTCCAATAGCAGCTTGTATTGGAATCATAAACATTTGTCTCGGTATAATTTCTTTCAACTTTTCGCACATTCTTCTTCCGAAATCCTCTGCCTTAGAACGGTGAATCATACAACTAAATGCATCTACTACCTCTGCATTCAAGAGAATATCCATTTTTACCAAATCACCAGGTCGGTAATCAATAGGAGAATAATCAAACGATGCATATCCACGAGAAATGGATTTTAATTTATCATAAAAGTCAAAGACAATTTCCGCCATAGGCATCTCAAACGAAAGCTCTACACGATCTTCAGTAAGGTAATGTTGATTTTGTAAAATGCCACGTTTGTCCATACACAAGCTCATGATAGCACCAATATATTCGGGCTTAGTAATCACTTGCGCTTTAATATATGGCTCTTCTATTCTATCTACACGCGATACATCCGGCATATCGGCAGGGTTACGAATAAGAATTTTTTCTTCATTGGTTAGATATGCCCAATAACTCACCTGAGGTACAGTAGTGATTATAGTCATATCAAACTCGCGCTCCAATCGCTCTTGTACAATCTCAAGATGCAATAGACCTAAGAAACCACAACGAAAGCCAAAGCCTAATGCTACAGAGCTTTCTACTTCATACACCAGAGAGGCATCATTTAATTGCAATTTTTCTAAGGAGTCTCTTAAGTCTTCATAGTCATCGTTATCTATGGGGTAAATACCTGCAAATACCATTGGTTTTACATCTTCAAAACCATGAATAGCTTCAGGGCATGGATTGTTAAATCCAGTAATGGTATCGCCTACTTTAATCTCTTTAGCGTTTTTTACACCAGTTATCACATAGCCTACATCACCTGTCTTTACTTCATTTCGGGGCTCCATATCCATGCGCAAAATACCCACCTCATCAGCATTGTAAGCATTGGCGGTGTGAAAGAATTTTATCTTTTCTCCTTTCTTGATAGAACCATCTAATACACGATAGTAAGCAATCACACCTCTAAAGGAATTGAAAACCGAGTCAAATATCAATGCACGTAAAGGCGCATCAGGATTTCCTTTAGGGGCTGGAATGCGATCAATAATAGCATCTAAAAGTAAATCTACTCCTTCACCTGTTCTACCGCTGGCACGAATTATCTCCTCACGTTTGCAACCTACTAAGTTTATCATTTGGTCTTCTACAAACTCTGGATTGGCTCCAGGCATATCTATTTTGTTAATCACTGGAATGATAGTCAAACCCTGATCTACCGCCAAATACAGATTCGAGATAGTTTGTGCTTGTATTCCTTGTGAAGCATCTACTAAAAGCAATACGCCTTCACAAGCCGCTAAAGAACGAGACACCTCATACGAAAAATCTACGTGCCCAGGAGTATCTATCAAGTTCATTACATATTTCACACCACCTCTGGCAAAGTCCATTTGTATGGCGTGGCTCTTAATAGTGATACCACGTTCGCGTTCTAAATCCATATTATCCAAGACAGTATCCATCATCTCTCGCTCCGAAACAGTCTTGGTTGTTTAAATCAGTCGGTCAGCCAACGTTCTCTTGCCGTGGTCAATGTGGGCGATTATGCAGAAGTTCCTTATATTTTCCATAGTCCGCGAAAATAGGCAATAATGGAAGAAAAGAAAGGGAGAATTTAAGAAGTTTGATTTTTGATTTTAGATTTGCTTTGGTCACTACATTTAACTATTCAACAATTAACGAAAAATGCCTCGCCCCATCCGACAAAACGAACTTGAACTATTAGCCTTTCTCTTGCAGCAAATACAAATGAAACTAGAAGATTTCACAATCAGTGAGTTGGTAGATGAATATGAAGGCGGGAAAATGGGGAGTATCAGTTTGGGTGGTGATGTGAATGCCTATGCAGGGGATTTGGTCAAGGTAGAATATACTGATATAGATGGAACGGATGTAGTAATTACCTTGACTAAAGACGATAAAAACCAATTACTGGATTTAGATTTTTGGAAAGTTGATTTTTCTAAATTGTTAGAATATCCTACCCCAGATAAGGTGAGAGTAGTTTGAAAAAGAATTTAACTATTCCAAATCCTCCAATTCTCTTCTGCTTGTAACACTAGCATTTCGTAGCCGTTTTTTACAGAGGCCCCTTGAGCTTTTCCATTTTTCAGAAACAAAGTTTCAGCAGGGTTGTACACTAAATCGAAAAGAAAATGTGCAGGTGAAATAAACGGATAGGGGATAGGCGCACAGTCACTCTCATTAGGAAACATTCCTAGTGGAGTGGTATTAACAATGAGTAGGTGTTCTGAAATAATTTCTTGATTCAAATCAGAGAAAGTAAATACTTCTGAAGTCTTTCTGCGCGATACAAAATTGAACTCAATTCCCAATTCTTTTAGTGCATAACTTACTGCCTTAGAGGATCCACCCGTGCCAATTATAAGCGCTTTTGGTTTGTGCTTTCCAATCAAATTTTTGAGTGATTCTCTAAACCCATGCACATCAGTATTGTAGCCTTTGCGTTTTCCATTTTCAAACTTTATAAGGTTCACAGCACCTATTTCTTCTGCAATAGAATCTAGTTCATCTAAATATTCAATTACTTGCTGTTTGTAGGGTATTGTTACATTAAGTCCAGATAAATTTTGCCCATCAACAAGGGCAGGAAAATCCTCAATACTTTCTATTGGAAAGTTTAAATATTGTGCATCTCGAATATTTTCTTTCGAAAATTTTTCCTCAAAATAACGCACTGAAAAGGAGTGTGAGAGCGGAAATCCTATTAAACCAAAAGTGCGCATGTATTTATTTAGAAGATGGGAATCTTGCTTTAAAGGCTCCAATTATAATTGGCAATACCGATAAGCCTATAATTCCAAAAACTACTATTTCAAAATTATTTTTTACCAAAGGAATATTCCCAAAAATATAACCCAATAAAGTAATACCCACTACCCATACAATAGCACCAATTATACAATTAAGGATATACTTAGAATAGGTCATACTGCCCGCTCCCGCTACAAAAGGAGCAATAGTGCGAACAATAGGTACGAAGCGAGCCATGATAACAGTTTTGCCTCCATATTTTTCATAAAACTCATGTGTTTGTTCAATGTATTCTCTTTTAAAGAAAAGGATGCGCTCTTTCGATTTAATATAATCGCCAAAGAATTTTCCTACAAAATAATTGACATTGTCACCCAGTAGAGCGGCACAAATTAAAAGCGGAATAACTATCCAAACATTAAGCGCACCAGTAGCTGCAGCTAATGCTCCAGCAGCAAAGAGCAGTGAATCGCCAGGTAATAGAGGCATCACTATTAAGCCTGTTTCTACAAAAATAATTAGGAACAAAATGGCATAGCTGAGTGTGCCGTAATTATTGACAATATCAGTTAAGTGTTTGTCTAAATGTAAAATGAAGTCTATTAAAAAGTGTATAATTTCCATAAGTGCGAATGTAAGAAAATTGTGAAATGTGCTGGTAGTAACACTAATTTTTAACCACCCACTTAATTCTGGGACTATTTAAATAAGGTGGATAGAAATTGTAAGAAACACAAATTAGCAAATAGTAAGTTCCTGCTTTGCTGGGTGATTGTATGTTTACTGCCATCTTTTTTTGATTCAAAGCATCTATCAATTTTATGTTGGTAGCACTATCGCTTAGTAAATGCTTGTTATCATCATAAAAAAGATACCGAATAATGGCACGCTCTTTTAAGTGATTTACGGTATCCGTTAAGTGAAATTCGCAATTTACTTTTTTAAGCTCATTTACGCTGCTTGTGTACTCTGTTTGCTCTGGTGTAATTACCACTTTGGAGTAGGAATAAAAACTGTCGCAAACAATTCCCTGATAATTTTCGATTGGGGTTTTAAACGATTCAAAGCTAATGGCATTGCCAGGAACCATGCCCCACAGCGAATAGAAATAGATTTGTTTGCCTTGAATAGAATCTTCTAAATCTAACAGACTGAATTGATTTTTTCGGCCCAAAGCATTGTTTAGCGAAATAGCTACTTTCCCTGTGTAGAACATATATTTAGAAGCCAATTGGTATGAGTTGGCAAAAACAACAGGGCGGTCTCCAGCGCGAGATGCTATGGTGTCGGCCCATGCATTATAGTGGTGACAATCGGTGTGAAGATGCAAAGCATCTACAGCTTTGTCGGAAATTAGTAACACGCGGGCAATAATAAAAATCAATAGAGAAATGGGAGCCAAGTAATAGAGCCATTTTCTTAGAAGACTGTTTTCTGCAAAAGTTTGATAACTCAATATTATAAGTGGAAGAGAATTAATGGCTGTCCAATTAGCTTCGGTACGTCCCCTAAAACTACTCACAAAAAAGAACAAATAAACTCCCCACAAAAGATACTGAAGAGACTTGTGAAATTGTGATTTACTCTTGTTCTTGTAACTGGCGTAAATTAATAGGAATCCAGATGGAATGCCTGCCATAGCTAATTGTGAGTACAAGTAGTGAAGTGTAAAATCTATGGTATACAATTCGCGCGAACGCTCTTCAAACAAATGAAAACGGTAAGCAATAAAATCGTGTGAATATTGCCAATACAGATGCGGCAGAAAAAATACTACACCGATAGCAATAGCTATATAAAATTTTGGGGAGCGCAGCAGTTTTAAATTTGACAGCAAAACAAAACCGAAAAGCAAAACAGCATGCTCTTTGCTATACAGTAAAAATGCTATTAAAACCCCTAGCAGAAAAGAGTTGAGATAGGTTTCTTCTTCCAAAAAGAATTTATAAACCCAGAGAAAACAAGCACTAAAAAAGATAAGAGGAATATCAGGCACTGCGTAAAAAGAGGCTGCTACTAAGGGCGTGCAGCTTAATAGAAGTACTACAAATAGTAAATTGTTTTTAGGATTTATTATTTTGTAAAGCACCCAAAAAGTAAGCCCACCCACTATTATAGAAACCAAGCGAACACCTAGTTCATTCTTAAATAAACTGTATCCGATGCCTGTAAAAAGCCCAATCATGGGTGGATGATCAAAATAACCCCATGCTGGAAATTGACAATACAGCCAGTAGAGCGCTTCGTCATTTATCAATTCTGTATTATATGCGCAAAGGCAGTTGAAAAGCAAGAATAAGCCTAACAATATTTTTAACGAGTCGATATTATTAAGTAATGATTTAATTTTTGGAAGTAACATTAATCGTATTTGTAATTTTGTACGTGATAAATCATCTTAATTTGTTTTTTGTACCAGATAAAAATATTTTGAATTCGTATTTAAGATATTAAAGCCTTTTGCTTGCAAAGCATTTTTTTTGTTTACAGGCACAATATTATAGTTTGAATTGCAATTGTTTTCGATTTGGAAGTGGGTTCCAAAATAACGTTGTAAATAGGCTTGTAAATATCCATCTTGAATAAAAGTTGAATCCAAACAAACATTTGAAAAAGGAGGTAGCTTTCCCTCAATTTCATGCATATCACTTACTAAAGTAGTTGCCCTGCCTACTTTCCCAAACAAATAAAAACAAACAAAAATTACGATTGTAATGCAAACTAACAAAAGTCTATTTACTGCTATTAAAATATACTTTTTTATAAATGGTAAAATGCTATTCAATATTGGAGCAAAAAGCAAAGCTAACGCAATAGCATAATAGTGTAAAGAAGGAAGCAAATAATATACCCTTTGTTTTTGCGAAATTAGAATAGGAATTGATGCACATAATGCAACTAAACTAAAAAACAAGAACTGTTTTGAGTAAGTGAATTTGTTTAGAATTCCAATAGTATTTTTTGAAACATAATAAAGTATAGAGATAATAGATACTGGTATCCAAATTTGATGAAAGAGATATGTGAATACCTGAAACCTTCCATTGGTTGACTCCGCATTAGTAATAGATCCGTATAATTGTTCTCTCCAATACATTTCCATATAATGATGGTAGGTGGAATATTTATACAAAAGTGTAATACACAATATTAAAATTAGAAGTAGTGAAATGCTGTAGGATAGACCTAAAATTAATTTCTTAGAAAATGAAAAAACATAACAAATAGGAACTGCTAAAATAAAACAAGCAATAGGTCCTTTTGTGAAAATGGCACCAAGAAAAGTAATCACAGAGAATAGAAATATTGGAAAAGAAAAGTGTTCTTTTTTTAAAATATAAACAACGCTCCAAGTGCTAGCCATGCAAAAAGTGGATACGAGTGTATCTATCATATTGTTCGGATACACCCAATGTACCACAGGCATTAGCATGTAAAAAAATATAGGCAGAAAGCGAAATTTATTATCTGAAATAAATATTCTCCAAAGTTGATAAATAAGGAAAGTATTTAAAAAAAGTAATACTAGACAAAAGATACGCTCAGTATATAGGTGGTCTCCCAGAATACTAAAGAATAACGATTGTATAATAAAAAATAAAGGAGGGTGACCATAAAATTCTGTACTAAACAATACATGACTACTACTACCAATTCCTAAAGCTAGATTCCGAGAAATAGCTGCGTAGGTTAGCCCATCTACAAACATATCTTCCTGTACAAGAGGTGTAAAAATGAAAATAGCTGCTATTAAAATAGTCAATTTTAATATTGCTCTGTTTGCAAATCTTTCAGATATATTTTCTTCAGTGAATGATTTCATCGTTCGGTGTCTAATTTCTGTAATTAATGTAGTAAGTTTGGCAAACATAATTGTTTAGTTTTTATGAAATATATTGTTTGTCTTTTAATGGTATTTGCATTACTTTCTAGTTGCAAGAAGCAAGAGGATAAAACAAGTTGGAGTATAGATGCATTGGCTCCTTTAGCTACCACTAGTCTTTCTCTTACTAATTTGGTAAAGGATTCAACTATTAAAACCAATGCTGATAATTCTCTTACTCTGGATTATAGAACCACAGTTTATGAACTCAGTTTAGCTGACCAATTTGTAAAAATCCCCGATACTTCAATTACACAAAAGTATACGGTTGATTCTATAACACTTCCGCAGAATGGTTTGGAGTATAAGGTTTCACTGGGTTCACTTGCGCAAACATTATCGGTTAGTTCTGACCCTTTACAAATGGCTTATGGTAATTTTATTCTCAGTAAAAACGGACAAAGTGTAACTATTACAGCTTTTAATGGTTTCAGTACTTCCCCCTATGTTTTTGATGGTTCCGCTTTTTTCAGAACCATGACTTTAAATAGTGGCTATCTCGATTTTTGGGTAGTTAATCATCTGCCTGTTGATTTAACGAATGTTCAGTATGAAATTAGAAATAGTATTTCAGGTACATTGATTCTTTCGGATGTAGTTCCTTTTATACCTAAGTATGATTCTGTTTATCAATTAAAAGATTTGTCAGGTCAAACCATTGAAAGCGGAATTAATTTTAAGATATCAAATTTTAATTCACCGGGAAGTTCGAGTCCTGTGCTTCTAGATACGAATGATTATATCAGAATTCATGGAAGGTTATTTGGGCTTAGGGCTAAAAATGCAATCGCAAGATTTCCTTCTCAAGATTTAATAAATTCAAATCAGGAGGTAGCTCAAGATATAGGGGATAGGAAACTTTCTTATGTTGATTGCAGAGAAGGAGATTTGACGGTTACCATTATTAGTTCTGTTCAAGAACAGATGCGTCTTAAATATAAACTAGTTGGTGCCTTTGATAAATATGGTAATCCCTTAGTAAAAGAAACTCTCGTAACACCAGCAGTTTCAGGTCAGCCAACTATTATACAACAAACATTTCCGTTAGCTGGTTATGCTATTAACTTAACTGGAGTGGATGGTTCTAAGTTTAACACCTATACTCAATTAATTATTGCCCACATTGACTCATCAGGAATCGAGCGGCAGATAACTAGCTCTGATAGCTTGCAAATGACTTATCGTATTCGCAACATTCGCCCTAACTACATTAAGGGTTATGTAGGTCGCGATACAGTAAATATAAAAGGAGATTCGCCTTTCGATTTTACAAACATGTTTAAGAACAGTGCACCCAATGCATTGAAATTTGAAAATGTAAAAATGAGTTTGAGTATTGAAAATGGTTTGGGAGTAGATGGAAATGTAAAAATAAGCAACCTTTCAGGAATCAATGCCAATGGCAACTCTGTATCGCTTTCTGATTTTTCTGGTAGCCCTATCATTGGCACTACACAACATATCAATAGAGCTACTGATTTTCCGCTTACACCTGCAGTGAGTAATTTTGTTTTGCAAAGTGCTAGTTCTAATATCAATGATTTTATAAGTAATCTTCCTAATAAAATTAGCTACGATGTACAGATAAAAACCAACCCAAGTGGCAATAGAAATACCTACGATGATTTTGCTTATTTGGAGAGTAGATTAAAAGTGAATTTGGATATTAATATGCCGCTTTCCTTGCTTGCCAATAATTTGATTCTAAAGGATTCATTTGGGTTTAGTTTAGGCAGTAGCACCAAGGAAATTGATAATATTAAAGACGGAACCTTGCATTTAATCACGCAAAATAAATTTCCTATTCAATCCGATATTGAGTTGTTAGTTTTTGATGAAAATTGGAATTTGTTGGATAGCTTGGTTAGCAATGCGCGCGTAGATGCTGCTGATTTGAATGGCGCATGTAGAGCAGAAGTAGCTAAAAGAAATGTATTGAATATTCCATTGAGTGGTGCTCGTTTAGAAAAGATAAAAAGTGCTAAACATGCCGTGGTTACTGCTGTTTTCAATACCAAAGCTACGGGAACTTGTAATGGACAATATTTAAAAATATACAGCGATTATAAATTAGATGCCAAAATTACGGCAGACTTTAATTACAAAATTAAATTTTGAAACAGTAAGGTTATTCAGTTCGTAGTTAGGAGCATTTCTCTACGAACTACGAACTACGAACTATGAACTACTTACAATGAAATATTTGAACTCTATACTTTTTGTTTTTTCTGTTTTTTGTAGTGTTTCTCTTTTTGGGCAAGATACCTTATCTAAGGATAAAGTAAGGGATACTATTATCCCCATCATATGCACTTTTGGAAATAATATAAATACGAATCTTAACGCATATCCTTCTATTCCACCCATGTTAGCAGATGCTTCTAATGAAGCGAATACTTTAAATTTAGATGCGGATTTTCACAATAACTCTAACTCCATTACTAATCATTTGATAGGTTCTTTTTTGTTTAAAAAAGAGATAACCGATGAAGTGAAAAACAGAACCGCCAACTATGCTTCTAAATGTTTAAAATATGAAGATGAATTGAAAGCCGGACTTACTTATAAGCACCATTTTAAAAAGACAGATTTCAATTTGTTTGTTTCCTATTATCACAGAAATATTAGAAATTTAGTAGCTCCAAAAGATGCGTATTTAGTTGCCTTTTACGGCAATAAGCAATTTGAAGATAAGACTGCCGATTTGAGTTTGCTTCGCTTTGAAGACTTAATGTATAATCAGTACTCAGTTGGTTTTAGCAAACGATTTAATCGTTTTTATGGGGGAGTAAATTTTTCTTTTTTGCAAGGGTTTTTAGACCAACAACTTGTCAATAAAAGTGGCAGTTTGTATACTGCTCCATTGGGTGAATATTTAGATTTAAAATATCAGTTAGAGTTCAATCAATCTAGAGAAGGGGCGAGTAAATTTTTTGGTTTAAATGGAGTAGGCTTTTCTACTGATTTGCATGTAGCATATACGGCTAAAAAGTTTACAGTTACTTTTGACGCACAGGATTTAGGATTTATAAAATGGAACAGCAAACCCGTTAATTATGTGGGGGATACAGCCTTTCGTTTTAATGGTTTAGAAATTAACTTAGGAAATTTAATTTCTGGAAATGGTGCTACAGGCTTGAATATTGATACCCTGATTAAAACACTAGGACCTAAACGCACAGAAAAAAGTTACCAAACTATATTACCTTCTACATTTCAGATAATTTTTTCAGTGCCAATAAAAGCAGGAAGAGTACCAGTAATTTTAAATGTAGGAGCTAATACACGCATCCTTTCTAAATATTATGTTTATGGTTTTGTGAAGGCAAATTTCTTTGTGAAATATGGAATTGTGGCATCTGTAAGTGCTGGAGCAGGTGGCTATTCTTTGTTTAATTTGGGAGGAGAAGTAGCTAAGAATTGGAAGCATTTTAATCTCGCATTAGGTACAGCAAATATAATTGGTTTGGTAGCTCCTAAATACTATCCTGGTTCATCTCTTTATTTGCGACTAGGCGCTAAATTTTAACTTATTAAATAGCTAGCAAGTTGCAATTTGCAAGTATGATTCAATAAATGCAATAATTTCCCCATTTACAAATTACCTCATTATCAAATCTACTCATTCAAATATTCTCATTATCGGTGCTGGGCCAGCGGGAGCAGCTACTGCTTTGTTTTTGGCAAAGCAAGGTATAGCAAGCACATTGGTAGATAAAGAAAAATTTCCTCGCGATAAAATTTGTGGTGATGCACTGAGCGGTAAAGTAGTGGAAGTTCTTAAAAAGCTAGATGCTAATCTGCTAAAGGAGCTTTATTCCGATGGCAATTTTCTGGGTTCTTATGGTGTAACCTTTGTAGCTCCTAATGAACAACGATTACGGGTGCCATTTAAAAAAGAAATCTCTGCTAATTCAACACCTCCTGGTTTTATTGTAAAGCGAATTGATTTTGATGATTGGTTGGTAGAAAAGGTGCGACAGAATCCGTTGATTACACTTTTAGAGAATACGGAAATTAGAAAGTATGAGAAAGTAGAGGATGTGATTTTAGCACATACAAAGTCTGATGAAGTAATTCATGCAAAGATTGTGATAGCAGCCGATGGGGCGTACTCTACTTTTGCAAAAACTATTGCAGGTATTGAAACTGAGCCTGCACATAACTGTTTTGGACTACGTTCTTATTATAAAAATGTGAGTGGGCTCGATCATCAAAATTTCATTGAACTTCATTTCGTAAAAGATTTTTTGCCAGGTTATTTTTGGATTTTTCCATTACCAAACGGCATGGCAAATGTAGGAGTAGGTATGCGTGCTGACAAAGTACACGAAAAAAAGATTAATTTAAAAAAGGCTTTTGAAAAATTGATACAAGAGAATCCTTCTATCAGTAAACGCTTTGCAGGAGCGGAGCAGATAGGAGAGGTGAAGCTGTATGGTTTGCCCCTTGGTTCTAAAAAAAGGAAACTTTCTGGCGCACATTATTTGCTTACAGGTGATGCTGGTATGCTTATAGACCCGTTTACAGGGGAGGGAATTGGCAATGCTATGATGAGCGGAATGTTAGCCGCAGAGCAAGCAGGTAAGGCATTAGCTGCAAACGATTTTACTGAACGTTTTATGAAGCAGTATGATGAGGCAGTCTACCATCGTTTGTGGAGCGAATTATCGCTCAGTTATAAAATGCAGCAGTTGGTCAATTTCCCTTGGCTCTTTAATTATGTAGTAAAGAAAGCCAATACTAATAAGACATTGAGCGAAACTATTTCAGTGATGTTTGAAGATATAGATTTGCGTGCTCGATTAAAAAATCCAATTTTCTATTTCAAACTTTTATTTTCGTAAAAAAAATCTACAAATGAGAAAACTATTGATATTGACTATTGGTTCATTTTTATTATTGAACACAGCTATTGCCCAAAAGGAACATTGCGACCCAGCAAAGGAATCTAAATTTAAATCGCTTTCTAAACCTAATAAGGAAGGAGGCTATGGAAAAATAATAAAGAAGACTGGCGCTATTACGGTGGCTGCTTTAGATAAGAAAATGGCTGTTAAGAAAGAGGCAATGAAAGTTACTATTACAGGAACTGTTCTTAGTGTGTGTAAAGCCAAGGGGTGTTGGATGGGAGTAGACAAAGGGAATGGAGAAAGTATGCGTATTCGTTTCAAAGATTATGCCTTTTTTGTTCCTAGAGACATAGAAGGGCAAACCTTTACTGCTCAAGGAACAGCTTATTATGATACTACTTCAGTAGAAATGCTAAAACACTATGCCTCAGATGCTAAAAAACCTCAATCTGAAATAGATGCCATTACAAAACCAGAGATAGAATTATGCTTTACTGCAGAGGGAGTTTTGTTTGAGAAAAAATAAATTTGGCATATTGTTTTTAAACTTCCGTTAAGATTCTATATTTGCACACGCTTTGAAAAAAGCAGGTCAGATTTCGTAGCTCAGCTGGTAGAGCAATACACTTTTAATGTATGGGTCCTGGGTTCGAATCCCAGCGAGATCACAAGCGGTTCAGCAATGAACCGCTTTTTTTGTGCCTATTATTTTAAGATGTTTTTTGAGATTACTTATAGTATAGACTTAACACAGTTGTTCAGTTTTTAGAGGTATAAAGATTAGCTTTTGTCGAAAGATTTAGAGAACCTTAAAAAGGTGGAGCTTCATCAAAATCTTCTCTGCCGTGTTTTTTCTCTGCATCAAAATCGTCATTCATTTTAGAAGATATTCTTTTAAAGATGCGTTTTTCATTTCCAGATTGAACTTCTAGCGTAGAATTTTCTTCATTTTGGAATTCATCGAAGTCAGCAAATTTTGCGAACCTGCCTATGAATTTAGCTTTTACTGTTTTAAGAGGTCCATTTCTATGTTTCGCAATAATTATTTCTGCTACATCTTTGGTGCTTTGCCCATCCTCATCTTGCGGAATGCCATAGTATTCTCCTCTATAAAGGAAGATAACAATATCAGCATCTTGTTCTATTGCGCCAGATTCACGCAAATCGGAGAGGATTGGTTTCTTATTGCCACCGCGAGTTTCGGGTGCTCTACTTAATTGTGAAAGTGCAATTACAGGCACTTGTAGTTCTTTTGCTAAACCTTTTAAGGAACGCGATATCTGAGAAATTTCTTGCTCTCTATTTCCACCTCCTTTGCCTTCATTAGTGCCACTCATAAGCTGCAAATAATCAATAATAATCATACTGATATCATGCTTCTGTTTTAGCTTTCTACATTTGGAGCGGAGCTCAAAAATATTCATACCTGGAGTATCATCTATAAATATTTTAGCTTCCCTTAAGAGGTCTATCTTAGAGGTGAGTTGCTGGTACTCGTGTTTCTCCAAATTTCCTTTCCGAATTTTTTCAGCAGGAATCTCAGATTCCATAGAAATCATTCTTTGAACCAATTGGTTAGATGACATTTCCAATGAGAAAAACGCCACCGCTTTTTTATGGTCTACTGCTCCATTTCTAGCCAAAGCCAATGTGAAAGCCGTTTTACCCATACCTGGGCGAGCGGCCATTACAATTAAATCTGATTTTTGCCAGCCGCCAGTAGCTCTATCTAATTCCATAAAACCAGAGGGGACACCATTCAAATGCTCATCACTATTAATTCTCGTATCAATCTCTATCAATTCTTTTTTGATGAGAGAGGCTATATCTTCCGATGCTTTTTTAGCGTTATTCTCAGAAATGAGCATCAGATTAGTTTCTGCTTTATCTAGTAACTCAAATACATCAGTAGTGTCTTCGTATGCATTTTTAATAGTTTCAGTAGAAGATGTGATGAGCATTCGCTGAATGTATTTCTGCGCCACAATCCGAGCATGGTATTCAGCATTAGCAGCAGAGCCTACTTTATTGGTAAGTTGGGTGACATAAAAGGGACCACCAACTGCTTCTAAATCTCCATTCTTTTTTAGTTGCTCGGTTACAGTTAATAAATCTATAGGGTGACTGCCACTGTATAAATCTTTAATGGCTTGAAATATTCTTTGATGAGCATCTACATAAAAACTTTCTACTTTAAGTATATCAATTACTTCATCAATCACTTTTTCCTCAATCATGATAGCACCTAAGATGGCTTCCTCGAACTCTTTTGCCTGTGGAGGTAACTTACCAAATTCTAAAGCAGAGGTATCTACATTTCCCCCTTTTCGGGTAACTATGTCAAATTTCTTCTTGAAGTTTTCTATTTGCTCTGCCATGGTGTAATTCTTTTAAGGGGGGACAAAAATTACCTTTCAAAGTCGAATTCCGAAGGAAAAGGTAGTAATTATTTTCGAACATCTATTAACAGTCTATTCACAAAATAGAGCTGATGTAATTTCTTCGAAACGTAGGCAGGGCTTAATAGCCAGAATAGCTATGTGTATAAATATAAATATCTAATTATGGGAAAAAGGGCGAGAAAATCTTATTTTAAAGCAATAATAATTCGCCTAGTCTAAAGAAAACCTCTTCTACCCCTAAATCTTCTTTGGCACTACAAAAGAAATCAGGTTTTGTTGGCATCATTTTCTTTACATTTTCGGTTTCTACTGCATTTAGTAAATCACATTTATTAGCAGCAATTACTAGAGGTACACCAGGTAATTTACTTTTAAGAAACGCAAGATCTTCATTCATATTTAAGAATGAAGGTGGAGCTGATATGTCTACTACATAAATGATTCCACTAGAGCCCAGAAAATAAGATTGGGGTGTATTTTGCTGACTGCTTTCACCTGCCAAATCCCAAATAATTAAGTTTAGAATATTATCCTTAATGGTGATTTGTTTTTTATCAATTCTAACTCCAATGGTAGAAATGTATTGCTCAGAAAACCTATGATGTACATAACGATTTACCATAGACGTTTTTCCCACATTCACATTTCCTACTAGGATTATTTTCTTACTTTGTTCAGTCATGATTTATGAAATGATTTTCTAGATTTAATGAGATTTGCTTTTGCACCTCGCTCGTTACATTTTTTATACCCTCTTTTAAATAATTAGTTACAAAGGCATCTGCTTTTTCTTGTAATTTAGATTTAAAGTCTGCTCCAGCTATACCAGAAACTACAAATGCCATTTTAAAAGTGTAGTAATCTAACAATAAAATTTTATTGTTTTCATATTCTATGGTGCTCAATGTCTGGTTTTGCTTATGAAAAGCATCTTCTACAAACGATTTGATGGCAGTAAGCATTCCCGCTATCATATCTTGATCTGATAAATCATTTTTAGAATAGCTGCCTAAAAGCAAACCAGAATCGTTTTGGATTACAAAAATTTCTTCGATACTGGCTTTGTTTAACTCGCTTAAAATAATGGAGGAACTATCTGCTCCAGAGAAAAAGGCTTTTACTCTGTGAATCCAAATATCTAAATCAAAAGTGGTGGAAATTTGATTATCTATAGATTCCGTTAACTTCTCGAGTTCAGCTTGTAGATATTTCTTGATAAGTTTGCCGATTATAGGATAGAGCGAATTGATAACTTCATCTTGAGAGTCTTTTAACTCGCGTTGAATAGCATCTTTCAGTTCTCCTTTAAACTCTAAACTAAAATTTTTCTTGAGGTAGTCAATTTTAGCTTGTGCAAAGGGTTCTACTTTGTTTCCGAAATTTTCTGGCACTAATAATTCATCCTTCAATCGCTCCAATTCCGTTTCGATAGAAAGACTTAATTTACGGTCATCTTCTAGTAAGATAGCTCGTAAAGTTTCTAATGCTTGTTCTTTTTCGGCAAACATGAAATTGTTTAAGAAGAGATTTTTTCTCCTATGTCCATGAGCATTTTACCCAATTTCTTGCGGTCTAATTTTTTCTCATCAATCTTAGCTAACTCTTCCAAGAGTTTTTGCTGATTGCTTTCCATTTTAGCATTTAGTTTTTTATCTAAATCATCTATGGCTTTGCGAACTGCCGTAAATTCTTTGTCTATAGCATTTAGATTGGTGTTTATATAATCGCGTAAATCATTAAATTCTTTATCATACTGGCGCATGTTTTGCCCGAAGATGATTTCTTTGATGGCATCAATTTTTGCAATTTCATTTGCTGCAGGATCTGCGGATTTGTTTTCTTTTCCCATGTTAAAATTTTAATGCAATAAATCTATGTCATTTTTTAAATTAATTCAACTTTATATTTGTATAAAAAAGTAAATGGCATTGACTCCTTCTAATATGATGGCACTGGGAACTTTAGCGCCAGATTTTTTATTACCCGATACCGTGAGTGGAAAATTAATGGGGTTAAAGGACTCAAAGGCAGAACTAGCAACCGTTTTGTTTTTTATTTGTAATCATTGTCCTTATGTAAAACACATACAAAAAGAGTTGGTAAACTTGGCAAATGACTATTCTAGCAAGGGAGTTGGTTTTATAGCTATCAATTCAAACGATGCTGAAAAATATCCCGAGGACAGTCCAGAAAAAATGCAGCAAGTAGCCAAAGAATTCAGCTATTCTTTTCCGTATTTATTTGACGAAAACCAAGCTGTGGCTAAGTCTTACGAAGCTGCTTGTACTCCCGATTTTTATATTTTTGATAAAGAATTGAAATTGACATATCGTGGACAACTAGATGATTCGCGTCCAGGAAATACTGTTCCTTTGAGTGGTAAAGATATTCGTGCAGCACTGGATGCTATGCTAAGAGGAGAGAAGCCATCGCCTTTTCAGCGACCAAGTATTGGGTGTAATATTAAATGGAAATAGAAAATTAAAATCGCCAAATGTTTAAAGAAAATTTATTTAAAGATAAAGTAGCATTGGTTACTGGAGGTGGCAGTGGTATTGGGTTTGCTATTGCTAAGCAATTGTTGGAACTAGGAGCCAAGGTCATAATTTCATCTAGAAAAGAAGAGCGTTTAAAAGCGGCTATAGAGAAACTTTCTGAATTTGGAGCAGTACGATATGCTGTTTGTGATATACGAGATGTAGAGCAGGTGGAAGCCATGGCACAAGGTATTTTAAGAGAAGAGGGTAGGTTAGATATACTGGTAAACAATGCTGGTGGACAGTTTCCGTCACCTGCAGAAGATATTTCTTTTAAAGGATGGAATGCCGTAATCAACAATAATTTGAATGGTACTTTTTATGTAACACAAACTATGGCAAAGCATTTTTTTATTCCGAACAAGAATGGAAATATTGTGAATATTATTGCTAATATTTATAGAGGGTTCCCGGCTATGGCACACACTGGTGCTGCACGTGCTGGAGTAGAAAATTTGACTAAATCGCTCGCAGTAGAGTGGAGTCGTTTTAATATTCAAGTAAATGCAGTAGCGCCTGGAATTATTAAAAGTACAGGCTTAGATCAATACCCTCCAGAGTTTCTGGGTGGAATAGAAGAAAGTATTCCCGCCAAGCGATTGGGAACTATTGAGGAAGTAGCTTACCTTACACTTTTTCTTTGTAGTCCTATGGCGAACTATATTACAGGGGAAACTGTTTATGTAGATGGAGGGCAAAGATTATGGGGCGACTTATTTAAGATGTGATGTCTTGAAAGTAGCAATGAATTTTCTACAGAAATTAAATCTATTACTATTAAAAAAATAAAACTATGAATCCATTTACCGAACAACATGATTTATTACGTCAGTCTTTCAGGCAGTTTGTAGAGAAAGAAATCGCTCCTAATGTAGCTTACTGGGAGGAGAAGAAAATTTGTGAGCGCGAAGTGTTTAATAAAATGGGACAAGAGGGTTTTTTTGGAGTAAGTTTTCCTGAGGCGTATGGTGGCAGTGGAATGGACATGTGGGCGGCTGTTGCTATTAGTGAAGAGCTTTCAAAAGCAAATATTGGTGGATTGGCTATGAGCTTGTATGCACATACTTACCTTCCATTGCCTGTGATTAATGCTATTGGAACAGAAGAGCAAAAACAAAAATATTTAGTACCTGCTTTAAAGGGGGAAAAAGTTGCAGCACTGGGAATTACAGAGCCAGGAGCAGGTTCCGATGTAGGAGGAATAAAAACTACTGCTGAGGATAAGGGCGACCATTATTTAGTGAATGGATCTAAGATGTTTATTACAAATGGTACTATGGCAGATTTTATAGTATTGGCAGTACGTACAGGTGAAGGACATAAACTTTCGCTCTTACTGTTTGATACTAACATAAAAGGATTTAGTGCCAATCCTATTCACAATAAATTAGGAATGCATTCTTCTGACACAGGGCAATTATTTTTTGAAAATTGTATTGTACCTAAAAGTGCCTTGTTAGGGGAGAAAGATTTTGGATTTTACTATATCATGAGTAATTTTCAAGAAGAACGTTTGATAGCGGCTATTACAGGTACCGCATCTGCCCAACATGCGCTTGATAAAGCCAAAAAATACATGCATGAGCGGGAAGCTTTTGGACGTACGCTAGGTAAATTTCAAGTATTACGTCACAAGATTGCAAAGATGGCTATCACCACAGAAGCTTGTCATTCGCTAGCATACAGAGCTGTCGAAGAGTTTATAGAGCATGGTCCTGGGGCATATCGAATTGTATCTATAGCTAAATGCTACGTGTGTGAAGAGTCGTTTAATGTAATTAATGAAGCACTACAAATTCATGGAGGATGGGGATATATGGAAGATTTTGGTATTGCACGGTCTTTGCGTGATATCCGCTTAATGAGTGTAGGGGCTGGTACCACTGAGGTAATGCACGAGATTATAAGTAAGATAGAATTAGATGATGTAAAACATGAAAAGCAGTTTGTAAAAGCTAGGGCTTAGGATTTATCTAAAGGATTTTATCTTTTTTTCAAATACATTTGATTATTAAATAAATTAATGTTACTATTGCACCAATATTTAATTAAAACAATAAAACAATGTACAAAGGAAAAGTAAAGTTTTTTAACTCAACAAAAGGGTTTGGATTTATTTGCGACAGCAACACAGGAAAAGACATTTTCGTTCACTCTTCAGGTCTTAGAGAAGACATCCGTGAAGGAGATGAAGTGACTTTCGAAGTAGAAGATGGTAAAAAAGGACCAAACGCTGTAGAAGTTAAAATCGCTAGATAATTTATTCATAAATTATTTCACTAAAATGCCACTCCAAAAGGGTGGCATTTTTAGTTTTGGGAACTCCACTAACAGTATGTTAGTTGCTTTGTCAGTGAATGCTTATACTCTTTGTATGTAAGTTAAAAGTTGCTTAGCTCATTTTAGCAAGTAATAAATATACCAAATCTTGAATAGGAACATTTTTCTATATGGCAATTGCCATATTTGTTGATTTTTTACTTTACCACTTACAAGGTTTTTATATTAGAATACTCATAAGTATAAGTATTTTTTTATACTTGTAGCAAAATACATTTTCCATTCAGTTATATAACATTTCAATTTTATGGCAACAACAAAAGGACCAGAGACACCTGTAACAAAGACAGAGGATTTAAATTTAATAATGAATCGTTTTTCAGGAAAAGTTGAAGTGTTGAATCCAAGCGGTTCGGGAGTGATTTCTGCTGCAGGTTATTTTTTAGATGTATATGCCAGCACAATTAGTATCACTTTTGATAAAGCCTATTCTCCAATAGGTAACAGTATCATGCTTTCAGATGATGGTAGTTTCACATTCGATGCTACAGCTACTAATTTATCATCAGCCTCTGTAACTTTTGTAGTGCGATCAGCTAATGGTTTACCTGCTACTATTGTCTCTGGCAATGCTACCGTGAATAACATTTTCAAAAAAGGCGGTGCGTTTGTATTGCAAGTAAAGCCATACAGTCCTATGAATTTGGGTAGTGGAACATCTACACCTTCTAATAAAGTTTTAGTAAAAGGCAAAGCTATATATGATGATGGAGAGGTAGTAAAAGAAAAAAGGATTGTTCTTTATGCTAAAAATGGGGATACTACTGATACCACGGTGCTTACACTTGAAACAGTAAAAACTCAACCCAATGGAGAGTTTAAAGTATTGGTAGCAAACACAAAGTTTAGAGATGCGTTTGCTGTTTTGGGTGATAGAGATAATAGTAATACTTGTGTAATCCCATTGGATAATGCTGGGAAGTTTAACAATAAATTGATTTTAGTATTTCAAAATAAAATGGAAAGTGATGAGGATTGCGCTTGTACTGATAAAACGCCTCGACTACCCGATGCAGATGATTTGATAAGTCCTGAAAATAAGTATTCACAAGATATAGGAGGGAATTGTGTGAATTTTACAACACCTAACAGAAGTCTAGAAGAGTTTACTTTTTCATCTATTGTACGTACTACAGACCCGCGTGGCGAATACACTGCTATGACCAAAGAAGCCATAGCAGAAGAATGGGATGGAAATACTGCTAATACTGCAAATTTTAAAAAGTATTTAGATAAAACCTTGCGTCAGTCGCTCACCAAAAAAAATCAGTTAGAGTGGGATCATCCTGACAAAAAATTTTCCATTTATCAAGCACTCACAATTGCACATGGACATGTACTCACTTTTAAACAAGTTTTTAAATCTGATGGTTATAGTATGGGCGATTTGGTTTATTCGCTTCCGCTTGCTCCTGGGCAAAAAAAATTGATTGTGACCTACGATTGGAATAGAGTAGATGAAGCAACTAAAATAGATGATTTAACAGCTGAAGATAGACTAACTGCGAGCATTAGTCGTGACAGAGATATTGATGAAATTATTTCTGGTTCACTTAGTGAAGATGTAAAAGGAGGGAGTAAAAGCAAAACAAGTGGATGGAGTGTAGGTGGTGGAGTTTCTGCGCCTGCTGTTGGGCCTGTTTCGGTTTCGGTGAGTGGCGGGTATAATTCTGGTAAAGCGTCTTCTGAGTCTTGGCAGCAGTCTTCCAAAGACATGACCTCTAGTCTGCATAATAAATTGAAAGATTCGACACAGCAAAGTTCTTCGATGTTGCGCAGTCAAAGGAATACGGTAATAGCTACTGCCAAACAAGGTGAGTCATATTCAGTTACCTCAGAAGTAGTTGCCAATCACAATCATTGCCATGCCGTTACTATGCAATATTTTCAAGTTTTGCGACATATTGTTGTAGAACAAGAATTGAGCGATGTACAAGAGTGTTTGTTTGTTCCACTAACCATAGCACCTTTTGATGCAAAAAAGGTTTTGCGTTGGAGACAATCACTTCAGAATAATTTGCGGTTAAATCGTTTTTCAAAACTAGGGAAAGAATTGCAAAAGGGCTTTGATTCCATGGAACGAATAGATAAAAATTACGTAAACTTTGATGTGCCTCCAGTAGTATCAGACAGTAAGATTCGAGAAGTTTATGGAAGTTTTAAGTTGCGTTTAAATTTAAATCGTCCACAAGATAAATCCATAGCTGATTCTCAGTTTGGGCCAGCATTTCAACAAGCCCTTCAAAGTGATAATTTCATGTCTGAAATGGTGCAGCGTTCACTGATGAATTACCAAGATGTGAATGAAGCAAATTGGACTAGTTACAGTCGTTATTTTTCTTCGTTCAGTGTGGAGTCTATCAAGTCACTTTTTACTGGAAAATCGCAAATAGAGCGCGACACTATTTTTTATGAACAAATAGCACCTGAAATTGCTGAGAATTATGTCCAAAAATTGATGCTAACAGGTATGGCACAAAACATAAATTTTGTAGGGTTTTCAATAGATGGGAAATGGAAGAAAGGGGAAGATTTAAACATAAGGATTAATACCATTGTCCCTAAAAATGGAACTTCAATAGTTTTGAAACGTAGTGATATCCCTAATCTTCAGATTATTACTAAACTAAATGAGCCACATATAGATTCACAAGTTACTTCTGGGTATATCAATTATAGAACATCACATTATAATGGGGTTTTTACTAATTATATTTCAGGAAGTACACGTTCTATAGATCCTCAAATAGGAGCTTTTGTTTACACTCCTTTGAAACCTGAAGAATCGTTTGATTTTAAGAAAGAAGATATTAGGCTCTCAACCCAATTGCTAGATCACATGAATAATGAGAATTTAGAATATTACCATCATGTGATTTGGTATCATGGGATTACTCCAGATAGGCGCTATATGATGTTAGATAGAATTCAATTAGATAGCCCCGATTTTACACAAGTATATGCTGAACGCGGGGTATTGGGCAGAAGTGTGGCATCTTTGGTAGAAAATAGAATTATTGCGTTGGTTGGAAACTGTTTGGTGTTTCCTGTAGCTGCTGGCTATAACCTAGACCCAACTTATAAACTAAAAGATAGTGACACAGCCGATGAAAGTGGCATGTCTTTTAATTCGTTGTTAGAGCATTACCAACCTATTTCTGAAACTGATGGGAATTACAAACCTAGTTATAGAATTAGTATTCCTACTCCAGGTGTGTTTGCTGAAGCAGTGATGGGAGCTTGTAATTCTTGTGAAAAAGTAGATGACAGCCGTTTTTGGCAATGGGAAGACCACCCGATAGATGAGCCAACTGCTATCAATCCAATAGATACTAGCAGTCGTTATCAAAATCCTTTAAATACTCAAGGAAGAGATTTTTCTACACCTGTTATTAACATTCAAAATTCACCAGCAGCACCTGACCCTACAAATATGGCTGGGGTATTTGATTTACTCGGAAAGTCAGGGACATTTAAAGATATTACTGGCACTGATGCTACCAATGCTAATGCCATGGGAGCATTGAATGCTGCAAATAGTCTTGCTAAAGCTAATGGAGATAATGCTACCAAATTAGCATCGGAAGCATTGAAAGAGGGGCTTTTTAGTCAAAACAAGATGGCTACCATGAAAAATGCTACCAAAAATATGGCTAAAGGAGAAGATTATATTGATAGAAATTGGCCAGCAAAAGATTTTCCTGAAAAGAATAAGGAACTAAAAGAAAAATTATTCAATTCCGTATTAGGCGGAGACCCTCTGGGAGGTAAGAAAGACCCAAGTAAAAACGGTGGTAGCACCGATGACAACAATAGTGGTGGTAGTACTGATGATGAGAATGGCGGAAGTAGTGGAGATACTGGTACCAGTAATGCAGCACCAGGGCAAAAATCATTAGCAGAAATTTTATCTGGAATGCAAGGTGAATTGGATGATTTCAGAAATCGGTATGTACATGATATGGGAGATTACATTGCAGGTATTGATACTAGTGGTTTTCCAAACGATTCTAATCCCACTAATGTAGTATAATCTATGGCAGCAAACGATAATTTTTTCAATTGGGGGTATGCTATGTGTTTGGCAAAAAACGAAAAATTGCCCAATGCGATTCCCTCTGCACAGCGCATGGCGTATTATCTTAGTAATATATCAACTTCTGGAGTTGTTCTAAGAGATTACCATGAAGTAACTACTCTTACCGAATCTGAGGTTAACATTAAAACATTAATTGAGGGAATTATTAATTTGGCGATCACAGCTAAAGCAGGCGATGTAGTTACATTGTATTTCGCTATGCATGGCTACGTAGGAGAGGGAAGCACTCACTACAAAACACCCGATACAAATTTCTTACTTTTTGATGGTTTGCGATTTAGCGAACGTGAATTGTTTTTTCTTTTGAAACTGTTTGAAACTGATGTGCGAGTAAATGTAATAATGGATGTATGCAACAGTGGTACATGGCTTACAGGCTTTCAGCGCGATTCATGTAAAGAAGAACGAGAATTTGATTTTTTTGTAAAATCATTGAAAGAAAAAGAGTCTGCATTAGCCTTTCAATTAAACCTGTTGAAACCTTATTATTTGGATAAACCATTGGCAGCTACTGTGAATGTTTTTGGTGCTATTGGTGATTTTTTAAATATAAATGATACTGTTTGTTTGGAGTATTACATTACAAAACTAAAGCTAAAGAAAGGACATTTAAATTTTACGAATCAAGAATTAATAAAGGAATTAAGAGCGGTAGCATTTGATGTAGTGCTTAGTTTGCCCACAGATAAACCTGGAAGAAATCTTTGGCATACTTACTATAAAGATTATTCTGGGTCAGTACTAAAATGTATCATTCCCGATATAATGTCTGTTCCAAATTTTGATAATACCAATCCTTATCACTTGCAAGCAATGCAGGCAATTATGCCCAAACTAACACAACTAGGAGAAAATCATTATAAGTATAAACACAATAATGTTTTTGCTTTAAACTAAATAACAAAGATGGCTGAAGGAGGACAATTTTACAACTGGGGTTATGGGCTGTGTATAGCTATTAATGATGGTTTACCCAATGCTATACCTTCGGCAAATAATATGGCCAATATGCTATGGAAGCGAAAATCTGGTAGTTTGGGATTGCAAAGTGATTACTATTCGGTTACTACACTTTATGATGCTGCAGCTACTTATGAAAATGTAATTACTGCCATTTTAGATTTAGCTGCAAAAAGTATTGCTGGTGATATTGTAACCATTTATTTTGGGTTGCATGGAGAAGCGAGAAGAGGCGAAAATAGAGTTGAAAATTTCAACCGACTTCTTTTGCATGATTATAAATTCTTTACTGAAGATGAGTTGTATGCTTTGCTTCGTTTGTTCTCTGAAGATGTACGAGTAGTGGTAGTGATGGATATTTGCCAAAGTGGAACCTGGTTGAATGAGCTTACTATCAAAGATGATTGTGTTTTGGAAAAAGTATGTAACAGTATGATTAATAAATCGGTGAGTTATAATTGTAGCAAGAGTTTTCAAAATACGATGGTAAAATTAAAGCCCATGATACTTGCTAGCCCATTGGTATCCACGGTGACTATAATAGGTGCCATTTCTGACTCGATTAATATTTCTGATTCCGATTGTTTTGCTAGCTTCTTAACTCAAACTTGGAGTAAAGACGGAAACTTGTGGAAAGATATGGAAAGCCTAATTAGGCGAGTGAGAGAGGTAGCATTTGAAAGAATAGTAGATAAGCCTGTGGAAGTAAGTGGTGGTTGTACTCGGTGGAAAATGTATTATGTTGACTATTGTGAACTTGTGTTGAAATGTCCAATATCAGAGGATTACGCCCCTAGTTATGATTACAATAACCAACACCATCAGGATGCTATGCGTCATTTTTTACCAACTATAAATTTTCTTGGACCACACCACGATAAATATAGTAGCTACAAGGCCTTTTGTGTAAACTAAAGAAGTAGAAAAATGGAAAACGAGTTTAACTTTTACAATTGGGGCTACGGAATGTGTGTGGCTATTAATGATGGTTTAGATAATGCTATCCCTTCTGCTAACTATTTCAACTATATGCTTTCCCAAAGAGCATCTGGCACATTTGGAGCCATGAGTGATTATGCAGAAATTACTAATTTATTCGATGATAATGCTACTTTTGAAAAAGTGTTGTTAGGATTTATTGACCTTGCAATAAAAGCCAAAGCTGGTGATATTGTAACTGTTTATTTTGCATTGCATGGTTCTTCTTCTCAAACTTCTAATTCCAGCAGACGAAGCAACAAATTATCTTTAAAAAACACTTACTTGACTGAGGAGGAGCTTTATCTATTACTCAAGCTCTTTAGGCCAGATGTGCGCGTAGTATTGGTTATGGATATTTGCCAGAGCGGTTCTTGGATTGACACTCCCAATTTAGAAAGTTGTAAGGAATACGAGGCTTATCAATCATTAAAGAAAAAAGTAGATAGGTTTTGCAGTAAAGCTACTTATCAAACTATCTTAAATTTATACACCGCTTTTTTACAAACAAAATTAGATGCTACCATAACTGTAATTGGGGCTATAAATGATAGATTAGGTGTAAATGATGATATTTGCTTTGCTACATTTCTAAGAGCAGTTAGCAGTAAACGTGGTAATTTGAATCTGAATATGGATAATTTGATAAAGGAATTGAGGAGGAGAGCTGTACTAATTATTCAAAATATTGATGGGGATTATTGCTATAGAGTGACTGATGATATTAATTTATGGAAGGCTTACTATGCATCTTATTCTGAAATAATATTAAACTGTCCAATGGAATTTAAAGATAGCCCTTCTTTCCACTCTCAAAATCAACATCACCAAGAGGCGATGCTTCACTTTTTACCAACTGTAAATTTTATAGGTCCTAACCACGAAAAGTATTTTGATAAAAATGCTTTCTGTGTGAATTGAGGGTAGGTGTTCTGTTTCTACTTTTTAATTGAAACCCTTACATTCTCAAAGAAAACTTCAATCCAATAGAAGTTTGAGGGGCGAGGAAAGTAGTATTGAACTGAATCTCTGGTTCAATATGCAAAGAAAGTTTATCAGTCATATCGTAATGGAATAGATGTCCATCTACAGCAGCATCTACTAAATTTAATCCATACCACAATGCCAAACATATTGCTGAAATATCTAGGTATCGTTTATAATAATTACGATAGGTTATGAGCGTTTCAGATTGAGTGATTCCATTGTAAGAACCTACTGTTGCAGGGTTGCCATCTACTTGTAGACGGTAAGCATTTCTTGCTCCGTAAAAGTTTCTCCCCGTATAATATACTGCACAACCTATCCCTGCAAAACCAGCATAAACTATAGGGATTTTCCAATATTTTTTATTGTAAGCTTGCCCTAAACCTGGTAATATAGCAGACATCCAAACTGCTTTAGAAGCACTATGCTTTTTTTCTTTCTTATTTTTTGAAAGAGTAGTGTCTATACTGCCTGCCGTGAAAGAGTTGGGAATAGAATCGGTCTTATTAATCGTAAAAGATAAAGTATCCTTTTTGGGAATTTCTAGAATAGAATCAGTTGTAATAGACTGCGCTTGCACAAATATTGCAACTATTAAAAATGCCAACAGCATCCCAATTCTTTTGCTGATTTCAGCCATTCTCTTATAATTTCTTGTAAGAATACTCTTGTAGTTTAAGGAAAATGTGATGTTGTATTTCAATTACAATCCAGCTAACAATTCAGTTAAGCGTTCTAAATCGGCATCGCTAAAGAACTTAATCGCTATTTCACCTTTCCCTTCTTTGGTTCTTACAATATTTACCTTAGTACCTAAAGCAGAGCCTATTTGGTCTTGCATTTTCCGGAGAAATACATCCGATTCAGATTTCTTGGCTGCTAGTTGTATTTTTTTAGGTTTTTCAGACACTGTGCGGACTAATTCTTCTGTTTGTCTTACGGAAAGCCCTTTGTCTAGCGTTTCTTTAAACAAGGCTAAAAGAGTAGGTAAATGGTCTATAGAGAGCAAAGCCTTAGCATGCCCCATAGTCAATTTATTATCACGAACAGCAGCTTGAATAGAAGGAGGCAATTTAAGCATTCGTAAAAAATTGGTAACAGTGCTTCTGTTTTTTCCTAAACGCTCTGCCAGCTTATCTTGCGTAATATCGCATTCATCCATTAATCTTTTGTAGTTGATAGCAATTTCTAAGGGATTTAAATCTTCCCGTTGAATATTTTCAATCAACGCTATCTCTATAGACTCTTGATCAGAAGCAGTACGTACATAAGCGGGCACTTCTGTTTTGCCTGCCAATTTTGAAGCACGTAAACGTCTTTCTCCTGCTATTAACTGGTATTTGTTATTCTCTATTTTGCGAACTGTTATCGGCTGAATAACACCATGTATTTTTACAGAATCTGCAAGCTCTTTTAAGCTCTCCTCTTCAAAGGTAGTTCGTGGTTGAAAAGGATTAACTTCAATTTGGTTTAAGGGTAAATACAACACTACCCCAGCCTGATTTGTAATGGGATTAACAGTAGTTTTTTTTACTTCTACATTTTTATCATCTGTGAGCAAGGCACTTAGTCCTCTGCCCAATACTTTTTTCTTGTTATCAGTCATTATCTATTAAGTTAAATTCTTTGTTTTCTTCTGGAATATTGGTGGCATTATTTTTTTGTAATAATTCACGAACCATGTTCATGTAGTTAATAGCTCCCTTGCTTTCTGCATCATACAATATGGCAGGCTTACCAAAACTAGGTGCTTCTCCTAAACGGGTATTTCTATGAATAATTGTCTCGTACACAATATTTTCGAAATGTTTTTTTATTTCGTCTACTACTTGATTAGAAAGGCGTAAACGGGGGTCATACATAGTCAACAAAATTCCTTCTATTTCTAAATCGGGGTTTAATCTGCTTTGTACTATTTTAATGGTGTTTAATAATTTACCTAAACCTTCTAAAGCGAAATATTCACATTGAACGGGTATGATAACAGAGTCAGAAGCAGTCAATGCATTTACTGTAATTAAACCCAATGAAGGAGAGCAATCAATGATAATATAATCGTATTCTCCTCTGATTTTCTCCAACATTTTTTTGAAAATCATCTCGCGATTGGGTTGGTTAATTAGTTCTATTTCTGCTCCTACCAAATCTAAGTGAGATGGCAATAAAAATAGATTGGGAGTTTCTGTTTCCAGAATTATATCTTGAGGCTTTACTTCATTAATTAAGCATTCATACAAGCTCGTTTTTACTGTTCGAACATCAAAGCCTACTCCAGAGGTAGCGTTGGCTTGTGGGTCAGCATCTATCAACAAAGTTTTATATTCTAATACGGCTAAACTAGCGGCTATATTTATAGCACTAGTAGTCTTGCCCACCCCACCTTTTTGGTTTGCTAAAGTGATAACTTTTGCCATTTTCTTCTCCGTTTTATTATTTTTCAATCTGTTTAATTTAAGTTGAAATGAATCGGCTTTAAAATCAGAATGTTTTGCTTTCGCCTATAGCCAATAGGGTTAAAAGTTTATTCATGGCGTCAAATTTACCTTTGGCGTGTTCATGATCTATTTTTATCCAACCAAAAGTATCGTAATGAACCCCTAAAACATGGTCGCATTCCACAAAATTACTTGCCCATATAGCATCATCTACACCCATTGTAAAGTTATCACCTATAGGAAAAATAGCTAAGTCTAATTTTTTACAAGTGAGTGGAATTAACTTCATATCCATGGTAAGTGCCGTATCTCCAGAATAGTAGAAAGCCCCTTGCTCATGTTCTATTACAAAACCCATTGGGTTAGCTCCATAGCTGCCATCTGGAAGGGAACTTGAATGTACTGCATTCACACACTTCACACTTCCAAAATCAAATAAGAATCGGCCACCTGGATTCATGTGGTGTACATTTGTTACACCTTGTTTTATTGCCCATTCCACAATTTCATAGCTCGATATTAATTTTGCACCTGATTGTTGGGCAATAGCTACAGCATCTGCTATGTGGTCAAAATGACCGTGCGAAATTAGAATGAAGTCAGGCTTCAAGATAGTTATATCAATTGCTTTAGCTAATGGATTTTTAGTAATGAAAGGATCAAACAATAGAGTTTTACCATTTACAATTACTGAAAAACACGCATGACCATAATAAGTAAGCTGCACAGAATTTATTTTTTACAAATATACTTTAGCGACTGGAGTATTGACTTTGTTATTCTCCACTTTTATACAGTGAAAATGTTTAACTGTATGTGGACAACCGCTCAATTTGTGTGGACATACCTTTGTTATTTGTGGAAATGGAATTATATATAAAAACAAAGCCCCCCAAAATTGGAGGGCTTTGTGAATAACTTAGAAACAAAAATTATTTAGTAATAACCAATTGTTTAGTGGCAGTTTTTTCGCCATTTACAATTTTCACAAAATAGCTTCCATTAGCTAAATCGCTCATATTGTATGTTTTGTTGAAATTGCCATTAGCTGTTTCATTGTAGCTTTTTACTTCAGAACCTAAAATGTTGTAAACTCTTACAGTAAAATCACCTTTTAATCCATCAGCTTTGATATTTAAAATACCAGAAGTTGGGTTTGGAACAAAAGAAACATTTGTAATATCAGCAACATCATTGATTCCAACACCTTGTACACCTTTAATGCTTACGATTTTACAAGTTTGTGTAGATTGTCCACCAGAAACGACCGTTAAACAAACATTGTATGAAGTATCTTTTCCTGTACTAGGGAATGCGTAATTTACAGTTTGACCAATAGCAGTGTCACCATTTCCAAAATTCCAATAGAAACTTGCAGGGCTGTTGTTAGCGCTACCAGTGAACTTAACACTTTGCTCTGCTTTTACTGTTCCGAAACCTGGAGTTCTAGAGAAATCACAAGTTAATAGATTAGCACCGTGTCCGAAGTTAACACGCATAAATGGAACTAAGCTATTATCCAAAACGAAACCATTGGTATTGCTAGCAGGAGTTGTAGTGGATGTAATATCAATTGCTCCTACACCACCGTTAGCTACAGCTGAAGTTACATACAAGATATTGCTGTCAGTACTTACATACTCTAAAGAAACTAAATAAATACCTATTGGTAATACGCTATTTCCAGATTTAGGGTCAATGCGCATATTTACAGTTTTGAAAGCATTAGTCACTAATTCAGATGCTAATACTTTTCTTACAGATGTAGAACATACATATTGTACCGTCAATACACCAGCACCAATTGAGTTTTCATCTACTTTATAAACTACTGCTTTTACTTGGCTATTAGGTACTGTACTGATAGTAAAACCAGCACCAGCTCCCCAGAATGCAGTTGCAACAGAAGTTACAGTATCAGGATTTACTACTTCAATTAAAGAACCCGCTCTGATAGTTAAACCTTGAGAAGCTCTGTAAAGAGATACTCCTCCTAAATTTGCACCTGTTGTAACAGAATAAATAGAGTCAGTAACATTAAAAGTTAAGGTATCTGAATTGTTGTAAGGGGTAAAGTCTACTGAATCTGAAGATGAATTTACTATAGCAGTATATGCTGCTATGCCAGTAGGAAGATACGCTCCATTGATAGAAACAAATGTATCTGCTCCAGCAGCTAATGCCAAAGGAGTAGAATTAGCAGTAAATACAGTGGCTGCTGCTTTTTTTACATTTACAGTAGCTTTTGTGTTTGGTTGTGTTGTTTTACCGTCATTTAAAATGCCAGCACCAAAACTAATAGAATCTTGTTGTGATAACGGATACGCAGCATAAGCATTTCCTAATGTTCCACTTAATGCTAATGCATTTGTTTGAACTAAATCATTGTTTGGAGATTCAATTAAGTTGATATCATCTATCATCCAATAGTAGTAATCACCTTTAAATGTAAAACGAATCCATACTTTTGGTTGATTAGCAGCTACAGAAGAGATATCTAAGCTAATAGCAGTAGGGTTAGCAGAAGCATCATTTACATCTACATCTGTATGAATAGTATCGCTTTTCCAAGTTAAACTATCTTTACTGTATGATACAATATGAGTTGCTTGAAACTGACGCATAGAGCTACTAAAAGTCAGTTTTACTTTTGAATACCCAGTACAGCTAATAGCGGAAGAGGTTAAACTAGCATTGTGAGGTGCAGCTGCAGTACCAGTACCACCTGCGGTAGCACCCTCATCATAGAAATCAGAGTCAAAAAGCATAAATCCATTTGCTTTTGTAGCAGAATTGATAACATTACCACTAGAGTAACCACCTTGGGTTCCCGTAGTAGAATAGGTCCAAATTGCAGCAGTAGGGATACCGCTATTTGTCCAACCAGCAGGAATACCGCCAGCAAAATCTTGGCTGTAAATAACAGCCTGTGCTTGTAATTGAATCCATCCGGACGCCAAAACAAGGGCAAGTGTAAAGAGTTTTTTCATTGTTTAATTTTGTTTTAGAATGCTAATTTATAAATAAGTGTACAAAACAAGTCAAAAAGATGCACGTTTCAAATAAAAATGACAATAATTTTACAAATAGGACATCTACTTTGTTAAAAGATATGAACTGCATTTTGACAGGAAAACGGTTCTTTGATTCAAATTAGAAATTATTACTTCTTGTAATAACAATTCCTACAGCGTGGTTCGTAGGAATCTTTCTCCCCTAAAAGTATTTTAGAGGTTTCTGCTGTTTTTCGAAAAGAGAAATGTGCAATATCTCCACATTGCATACAAATGGCGTGTACTTTAGTAATATAATCTGCAATGCTTAGAAGTTGAGGCATGGGACCAAAGGGTTTTCCTTCAAAATCCATATCTAACCCAGCTACAATTACTCGGATTCCTTTTACAGCAAGCTTTTCACAAACTTGTGGGAGTTCCATATCCATGAATTGAGCTTCATCTATTCCAACCACATCCATCCCTTCACTCATTAATAATATATTTTCAGAATGCGTAATAGGAGTAGAGCGAATTGCATTGGAATCATGCGATACTACCATTACTTCATCATAGCGGATGTCAATAGCAGGTTTAAAGATTTCCACTTTTTTATTGGCTATTTGTGCACGTTTCATTCTTCTTATAAGTTCCTCTGTTTTGCCAGAAAACATAGAGCCACAGACCACTTCTATCCATCCTTTTGCTTCTTTATGTCTACTGGGTTCTACAAACATTTTTTATTTTTTACTTCTTACAATGAATACCTTTCTTTATTCACAATAGGACGTGAAAATATTCATTTTAAATTAATGAACAATCGAGTAGGTTTGTAAAAAAAATATTCTCATGATAGATTTAAATGTTTTATTAAACAGAATTCATATTTCATTAAAGAAGCTTCAAGAAACAAATTTGCCTGAGATAGAACGTGATATTTTATTAGAAGATTTACGAGTACTCTATGGATTGCTAAAAGAGACCAATCCTGTAGTTGAAAAAGCAACCACATCTACTTTTATTCAAGAACAAGTGGAGGTTATACCAGTAGCTGTTGAGGAGAAGCCAATAGTAACAAATCAAGAGCACGAGTTGCCCAAGGTAGCTATAGTAGAAATTAAAGAGAATGAAAAAACTGTTACTGAACTTGAAAAAGTTCAAGCAGAGACAAATCTAAATGTTCCATTAAACGAAATTTTTAGTACCAAAGAACAATCGCTGAATGAGAGATTAAGTCCACAAGAAGTGAAAAAAGCGTTAAATGATCAGGTGGCATCTAGAGATTTAAAAACACTAATAGATTTTAATAAGCAAATAGCACTCACCAAAGAGTTATTCAATAATGATGCTAATGCTTTTGCCACTGCTATTGCAAAACTAAATGCATCGACCGATATTCAGCAGGCATTTGATTTTGTTACCAAAGAATTAGTCCTACAATATAAATGGGACAAAGAATCACAAGCTGTAAGACTATTTGATAAGTTGCTTCGTCAAAAATTTGGTTTGTCATAAAAAGGAAATAGGCAGAGAAAACTCTACCTATTTTTTAAACCCTATTACCCCTTAAAATTTTATTGTATAGATGCGCTTGTTGAAAGTGGCATTCTTACAGTAGCTTGCGGAAGATATTCGCCACCATTAACTTTAATCTTATAGTGAACTAAATCGTTCTCAATATTTTTATCTTGGAAAATCATGGCTACATTATCAGTAGACCCTTTTACTTCTGATATAGTTTCAAAGTTTTTACCATCAAAACTTCTTTCAATCGAAAAGTTATTAGCTGTTTCTTTATTTGGATTAGAAACAGTAAGCATGATATTGTTTTTAACTACTTCTGTTTCTAATTTCATAGAAGAAGATGTAGTGGTAGAGGCAATTTCGTTTCCATAAAACACATTAATATCTTTACTAAAAGTGGCACTAGGAGAGGAAACTACCGAACTATTTGCGAAATAAGTACCGTTTCTACCTTTTACATTTCCTCCAAAATTTAAAAGATTACTTCCAGCCACCATGTTTACATTATTATCTAAAATTCCCTTGTTTTCAATATCTAACATAGACTCGAGCATGGCATTATTATTAATAATACCTTCATTGAAAAGTCTTTTTACACTTACATTCCCGTCATTTATAAATTTACCCGATTTAGCTATAAAGATGGATTTGTTGCTCATCATCGAGAATCCCTTATCTACTATCAACGTACCTTTTACTATTAGGTCTACATTTATCATTATGTGACTCTTTACAAGAACCACGTCCCCTTCTTCAATTTGATTTGATACACTGCCATCTTGCCAAATAGAAGCATCTGACCATTTGCCAGAATTAACTATTGTAAATGTTTTAGCGGAAACCACAGAAGCTGTTAGAAGGCAAACTAAAAAGGTAAGTGTAAACTTTTTCATGTTTCAGGTTTGTGCGTACTTTTACGACATCCTTATTACAAGAGTTTCATGATTATATGTTTTTTTTATAATCTATTGTTTATTTTATTGAATTACAGCTATTTAAATTAAATTTAATATTCAAATAAAACTAATTTGTTTGAATAAAAGCATAATAGAATGGGAGATTAAAAGTGGAACATGTCAGGCTCGAACTGACGACCTCTACCTTGTCGAGGTAGCGCTCTAAACCAACTGAGCTAATATTCCTTTTTATAAAAAAAACTAGAGGTAATTTTTAGACTGTAAATATTCGTAAATTTTTTGAGTGCCCCCTAAGTTACTTTCAACATAAGTAGCGGCAAGCTTTCCAGCTTTTTCTCTCTCTTCATCTTTTAAATAAAAATTGAAAGCCTCCTTCAATGTCTCAGAATTTTGAACACAAATTGCAGCATTTCTAGAAATTAATTCTTTTGCCTCTGTTGCTTTTTTATGATTCGGCCCCATAATTACAGGCACTCCAAATACAGCTGCCTCTAAAACATTATGTATACTTTTCCCAAAACCACCACCAATATAAGCTACATCGGCATACTGATAGAGAGAAGATAAGAACCCCATGCCATCCACTATTATCAGTTTATAATCGACTGCGTTGGTTTCATTTAATTTCGAAAAATAAATTTTACTTGTTTTTGTTGAATCAAAAAGTTTTTGAAGACGCTCAGTATCGATTTGATGTGGAGCTATTATAAATTTATAACCTTTAAAGGAATCATCGTTGATGAGTGCTAATAAATGATTTTCATCTTCTATCCAAGTGCTACCTGCTACCACTATTTTTTCAGTATTAGATTTTTTGAATTTATTTAAGCTTTCCCATTGTTGAGGATTTTTAGAAACTTCAAATACTCTATCAAACCTTGTGTCTGTAGCTATTTCAGAATTTATATTGATGGAAGAAAGTAATTCTTTGGATGCTGAATTTTGAACAAAAATCTGAGTGAAGAACGAAAGCATTTCTCTGAAAAATGGCCCTAAATAAGAAAAGAAGATTTGTTCTTTTCTAAAGTTAGCAGAGATTAAAATTAACGGGATGTTATTGGTTTTAATTTCTCGTAAATGATAAAACCAAAATTCATATTTCACCCAAACAACTAAATCAGGTTTTATCTCCGAAATAAAATTCATTGCGTTTTCAGGGGTATCAGCGGGTAAGTAACATACTAGATCTGCGAAGGAATATTCTTTTCTAATTTCATAACCAGATGGAGAGAAGAATGTAAGTATAATAAGGCTTTTAGGCTTTTCTTTTTTAATACGTTCTAAAAGTGGACGAGCTTGTTCAAATTCCCCTAATGAGGCACAGTGAAACCAAATTCTTTTACTAGTTGTGTGTTTAAGATTAAATTCTTTGGCTAATGCTGCTGTTTTTTTTCTCCCTTCTAAAAGCAATTTTGCCTTGTGATTAAATAATGCAACAATAGTAATAGCTGCATTGTAGAGTTGGATAAAAATGAAGTAACCCACCTTGGAGAATAGATACATAAAGATTGGTTTAGTAGAAGAAATCTACATTGTCTTTATTTGTATAAATTGGAATCAACCAGCCCACTCGTATGCCTAAAAATAAATCAATACGCTTGGTATCATCGTGTCTGTTTTTATCAAAATTCCAAGCTCTTCTATTTTGTGTAAAAGCAGCATCAAACTGAAGCCCACCATAAAAATTTAGTTTCTTTTTTCTTTCCAATCGAATGAAGCCAAGCATCATAGATACTACTGGGCCATTACTCATTCTGTCATATCCTTTCCGGTATGTTTTATCGAATTGAGGAAGTAGTCTTTCTTTGGCATTTATCCATATATTGTGTTGAAGAAATCCCCCACTGACCATGGCTAGTATTCCAGTACTAGGATGCTTTGCATTGAAAGCGAAAATTTTCCCAATGTTTAATTTTATCACAAAACCACTTTCTTGTAAGCGCACATTGTCAAGTTCTCCGTTGGTATTAATATGCTGAGCATTTGGGTAGGTAGAAACATTAATTAAAATGCTATCTTCCTTCACTTTTGTGCCAAACAAGTAATTGCCTTCTATGCCGATCATAAAGTTTTTAGGCAATGTGTAACCAATTTGCAAACCTATGGTTGAATTGAATCCGAACCGTTTTTTCATATCCCCAAAGGGAAACTGCGCTATATAACTTGGGTTGATTAGCACGGCATTGTTGGAATTGAGTGCTCTCCTTTTTGCCCGCGCTAAAGAGTCTTGTGACTGGGCGAAACAAAATTGAATATTGATTAAAAGTAGAAAAAGAAAAAGTGGTTGTTTTTTTATCACGATGAATAGTTGAACGCATAAATTTAAAAATATTATTTTTGCGCGCCCTAAATCTTAAGCATGAAAGAAATTAAAATGGTAGATCTTGCATCTCAGTATCAGCGCATAAAGCCTGAGATAGATGCTGCTATTCATGCTGTATTGGATTCTACACAATTCATTAAAGGACCACAGGTTAAATCTTTTGAAGATAACCTAGCGGCCTATTTAGGTGTAAAGCATGTAATAGGGGTAGCGAATGGAACAGATGCCTTACAAATAGCCATGATGGCATTGGGGCTAAAGCAAGGAGATGAAGTGATTACTGCTAATTTTACGTATGCAGCTACCTGCGAGGTAATTGCATTGTTGAAATTGACTCCTGTATTGGTAGAAGTTAACCCCGATACTTTTAATATTGATGTGACTGCAATTGAGAAAGCAATAACATCTAAAACCAAGGCTATAGTTCCCGTTCACCTCTTTGGACAATGTGCCGATATGGAAGCAATTATGATATTGGCAGCTAAGCATAATCTTTATGTAATAGAAGATACTGCTCAGGCAATCGGCTCCGATTTTATTTTTTCTGATGGTACTAAAAAGAAGGCTGGAACTATTGGTCAGATTGGAACCACCTCTTTTTTTCCTTCTAAAAATCTAGGTTGTTTTGGAGATGGAGGAGCATTGTTTACTAATGATGATGACTTGGCTGTGCGTGTAAAGATGATGGCAAATCATGGACAATCTTCTCAATATGTTTTTGATGAGATAGGTTGTAATTCTAGGCTAGATACGTTACAAGCGGCAGTTTTGAATGTAAAATTGAAACATTTAGATGAATATTGTGCAGCTCGTCAAAATGTAGCTTCTTATTATGATGGAGCATTTAGTGCGCTCAAAAATATAGAGATTCCAATAAGAGCAAATAATTCTACTCATGTTTTTCACCAGTATACATTGAAGCTAAAAAGTAAAGATAGAGAAGAAGTGAGGAAAAAGTTAGCCGAGAAAGGAGTCCCAAGTATGGTATATTACCCTAAGCCCATGCATCAACAAAAGGCATATAGAGATAGTAGGTACAATGACAGTATTTTTCCTGTATCAATTTTGCTTAGTGAACAAGTTCTCTCTTTGCCTATCCATACAGAGTTTGATGAAGAGCAACTAGAATTTATTACAAACACTTTTAAAGAAATAATAGCTTAATATAATTAAGCATATTTGTTACGTTAAAACAAAAAATAACAAGAATGAAAATAGCAGTAGTAGGAACAGGATATGTAGGACTAGTTACAGGAACATGCTTTGCAGAAACAGGAAATGATGTTACTTGTATTGATATCAATCCAAAAAAAATAGAAATGCTGAAACAAGGTCAGCTACCTATTTACGAACCCGATTTGGATACTTATTTTGAACGAAATAAAAAAGAGGGGCGTTTGAAATTTACGACCTCTTTAGAGGAAGGAATTGAAGGTGCAAAAGTTATTTTTCTAGCACTACCTACACCTCCAGGTGAAGATGGTAGCGCAGATTTGAAATATATTTTACAAGTAGCAGATCAGTTAGGGCCTATTTTAAAGCAATATACTGTTGTGGTCAATAAAAGTACTGTGCCTGTAGGAACTGCCGATAAAGTAAATGCTGCTATTGCTAAGAATGCAAAGGTGGAATATAGTGTGGTTTCTAACCCTGAATTTTTGAAGGAGGGCGTGGCTGTAGAGGATTTTATGAAACCAGAAAGAGTGGTGATAGGGACATCTTCCGAGAAAGCAAAAGAAGTAATGGATAAATTGTATGAACCATTTGTTCGTCAAGGAAACCCTGTAATATTTATGGATGAACGCTCTGCAGAGGTAACTAAATATGCAGCCAATGCATTTTTAGCAACAAAGATTTCTTTTATGAATGAAATAGCCAACCTATGTGAGTTGGTAGGTGCAGATGTAGATAATGTTCGCAAAGGAATAGGAACAGATAGTCGAATTGGAAAGCGCTTTTTGTTTCCTGGATTAGGTTATGGAGGAAGTTGTTTTCCTAAAGATGTACAAGCATTGTATTTTACAGCTGGTCAAAATAATTATGATTTTAGAATTTTAGATGCTGTAATGAAAGTGAATTATGATCAACGTAAAGGCTTCTTTCAAAAGATTTTACAGAAATATGCTGGAGAACTAAAAGGTAAGAAAGTGGCTCTATGGGGCTTGGCTTTTAAACCCAATACAGATGATATTCGGGAAGCACCAGCGTTGTATTTAATAGAAGAGTTATTAAAACAAGGGGCATCTGTTTCAGCTTATGACCCAGAAGCAATGAATAACGTGAAAGAGATTTTTGGCGAGAAAGTTACTTTTGTGGAAGATTATTACGATGCTCTAAAAGATGCCGATTTCTTAGTGATAGCAACAGAATGGAATATTTTCCGTTCACCTGATTTTGATAGAATTTCTTCACTACTTAAAGAAAAAGTAATTTTCGATGGAAGAAATTTATATCACAACGATCAAATGAAAGAGTTAGGATTTTATTACAATAGTGTAGGAAGAAGTGTGGTTGAATAGTTAGAGGGCAGAAGTCAGAAGTTAGAGTTTAGAAATTATTTTTTTGAGTTTTAAAACCCCGTTTCATGTCAAGAAAAAGAATTTTAATAACAGGTGCAGCAGGTTTTTTAGGTTCACATTTATGTGACCGTTTTATCAAAGAAGATTTTCATGTTATAGCCATGGATAACTTGATAACAGGAGATTTGAAGAATATTGAGCATCTTTTTAAATTGGAAAATTTTGAATTTTATCATCACGATGTTTCCAAGTTTGTACATGTACCAGGTCACTTAGATTATATCTTGCATTTTGCATCACCTGCTAGTCCTATTGACTATTTGAAAATTCCCATTCAAACTTTAAAAGTTGGATCTTTAGGAACACACAATTTATTAGGTTTAGCAAAAGCCAAAGGTGCTAGAATGCTTATTGCTTCTACTTCTGAAGTATATGGTGATCCTACCGTGCATCCTCAAACGGAAGAGTATTGGGGAAATGTAAATCCTGTGGGACCAAGAGGTGTGTATGATGAAGCTAAGCGTTTTCAAGAAGCTATAACAATGGCATATCATACGTTTCATGGAGTAGAAACTCGCATCATTCGTATATTCAATACCTATGGACCTCGTATGCGATTAAACGATGGTCGTGTATTGCCAGCTTTTATAGGACAAGCATTGCGGGGCGAAGATTTGACCATGTTTGGAGATGGAAGCCAGACTCGTTCTTTCTGTTATGTAGATGATTTGGTGGAGGGTATTTATCGCTTATTAATGAGTGATTATGCTCAACCCATGAATATTGGAAATCCCGCAGAAATAACCATTAAGGAATTTGGTGAAGAAATTATAAAACTGACAGGTACTTCGCAGAAATTGATATCACTTCCATTGCCTACAGATGATCCTAAACAACGCAGACCTGATATAACCAAAGCACGTGAAATTTTAGGATGGGAGCCAAAAGTAAGTCGTGAAGAAGGTTTGAAGATTACATATGAATATTTTAAAAGCTTGCCACAAGAAGAATTATTTAAGGGACACAAGAAGTTTTGATTCGCTATGATAGTATATGGAATTCCCAATTGTAACACAGTTAAGAAAGCACAAGATTGGCTGAAGCGAAATAAGATTTCTTATGAATTTCATGATTTTAAGAAATTAGGAATAAGTGAACCGAAATTAAAGGCTTGGTCGAAACAGGTTGGCTGGGAACAATTAGTAAATAAAAAAGGTACTACTTGGAGATTGTTAGATTCGGCTACTCAAGAAACAATTACTACCGAAAAGGCTGCAATAGCTTTAATGCAAGAAAAAACGAGTGTTATTAAACGACCTGTGTTGGAAACTGAAACAGACATTCTACTAGGGTTTGATGAGACTTTGTATAGTCAAAAATTTTTGTAATTTTTTTACTGATGATGATAAGGCTCATTGTTTAAAATGGTAAATGCTCTGTAAATTTGCTCTAGAAAAATAGCTCTTACAATCTGGTGAGAGAAGGTCATTTTAGAAAGACTTATAAATCCATTGCTACGTTTTTTAACCTCCTCTGAAAAACCGTAAGCACCACCAACTACAAAGACAATACTTTTTCGAGATTGATTCATCCACTGATTTATTTCCTTTGAAAACTCAACACTAGTAAAGGTTTTGCCTTGCTCATCGAGCAAGATCACATGGTCACCAGTTGCTATTTTTTTGAGAATCAATTCGCCGTCTTTTGTTTTTATATTTTCCTCACTATCGGCGTTTATAGAAAAATTATCCAATACTTCAATTTCAAAATTTATATAATGCGATAGTCTCTTTTCATAATCTGCCATTATACTTTTGATATTCAAGTCGGTGGTTTTGCCTGTCAGTAATAGTTTTATTTTCATTTTAAAATAGAGTTAAAGGGTGATATTATCTGCTTTTAGTAGGTCCTGAATGGAATCGTTATTAGATGCAATATTCCATCTTTACTCAAAAAATAAAGTATATATTCGCACGCTAATTAATAACCTTAAAATTAAATTATGTCTAAAATTAAAACACTTTCTTTAGTAGCTTTCATTTTGTTCGCTATGAGTTCTTGTAATGATAAGTCAAAAGCCTTGTTGCAAACTTGGAAAATTGACAATGTGAAATTGAGTAAAGAAGTTCCTGCTGAGCAAAAAAGTTTTTTTGATGCTATGTTGGCTCAAATGAAAGAAAGTCTTCGCATCACATATAAAGCGGATGGAACTTTTGAAGCAAACTTTAATGGAAAAGTATCTAAAGGAAAGTGGGAATTAAGCAAAGACGCGAAAACGCTTACTGCTACAGATGAAACTGGCAAAACTGTAAAATACGATATTCTTGTTTTAGAGAAAACAAAATTGGAATACAAAACATCTGATGGTAATGATCCAGTAACTTTCACATTAGTTCCTGGAGACGTAAAACCAGTATCAGCTACACCTACTGCGCCTGCTACTACAGAAGCACCTCAAGAGGCTACACCTGCTACCGATACATCTGCTGCTGCATCTAAATAATAAAATAATAAATTTTGCAAATGCCTTTCCTTTTGGAGAGGCATTTGTATTTTTAGAAAAGTTTTAAATAGAATTACTGTATGAAGAAAATAGCGATTGGAGTTTTGTTGTTGTTTGTACTTGTTAGTTGTCATAAGAAGACTAAAATTTGTGGCGTTTGGAAAATGGAGACAATGGATGTAAATGGAACTACTATTTACCATGAACAAATGGGAATGCCCATGATAGAATTCAATGAAAAGGGCGGATATCTTTTAGTAGTTTCTGGAACGAAAGAAAAAGGTAAGTATAAAATGGATGGAAATTCGCTTTCTCTTCAATCGGTTACTTTTCCCGATAAACCAGCTCAACTACTTACTATCACTAGGCTTGATTCTGCGCAAATGAATTATTTTTCTGAAAATAAGGATGGAAAAGTAAATGTAAAATTGTATAAGGTTATAGAAACTACCTTAGATAAAGCTTCCGAGAAAAGTGAAGAAGAAAAAGAAAAGGAGGAAGAAAAGAAAAACAGTTGAAGTGATTTTATAACTTCGTTTTATTCATTTACAAAAATCAAATTTTATGGATTTACCTATTTTAATGATAGCAGGATTTTTAATTTTTCTTGTAATAGTACTTTTGTATTTATTACCCATCCCACTTTGGCTATCTGCCAAATTTGCAAATGTACACATCAGTTTAATGCAGTTGCTTTTTATGCGATTTAGAAGAGTGCCCCCATCTGTAATTGTAAATGCGATGGTTACTTCTCAAAAAGCAGGTATCATTATAGAGAGAGATTTGCTAGAAGCCCACTATCTTGCAGGAGGGAATGTTCCTCGGGTAATTCGAGCTTTAATTTCAGCAGATAAGGCTAATATTGATTTGGACTTTAAAGCCGCTACAGCAATAGATTTGGCTGGTAGAGATGTGTTTGAAGCAGTCCAGTTATCAGTTATCCCAAAGGTATTAGAATCACCACCTGTAACAGCTGTAGCTAAAGATGGAATTCAGTTGATAACGAAAGCACGTGTAACTGTAAGGGCGAATATGCGTCAGTTTGTAGGTGGTGCTGGGGAAGAAACTGTGTTGGCGAGAGTAGGGGAAGGAATTGTTACTTCTATCGGTTCTGCTGAAAGTCATAAATCTGTAATGGAAAATCCAGATTCTATTTCGAAAGTAGTATTGGCAAAGGGATTGGATGCGGGAACTGCCTTTGAAATTTTATCTATTGATATTGCTGATATTGATATTGGAAAAAACATAGGAGCCAGTTTACAAATGGATCAAGCCAATGCGGATAAGAATATTGCACAAGCGAAAGCAGAAGAGAGAAGAGCAATGGCTATTGCCCTAGAGCAAGAGATGAAGGCAAAAGCACAGGAAGCTAGAGCTAAGGTAATAGAAGCAGAGGCTCAAATACCACAAGCAATGGCAGAGGCTTTTAGAAATGGTAATTTAGGAGTAATGGATTATTACAAGTTACAAAATACTCAAGCAGATACTGCTATGCGTGAGGCGATTGCAAAAGGTGGAAATGCAGATAAGAAGTAGTATATTAGTAAGAATTAGTCGTTTTTTGGCTTGTTTTAATAAGAATTAGTTTTTATACTTGTGACATTAATTCACAACTAAAACAAAAAACTATGAAAAAAGTATTTTACACATTAGCATTGGGTGTTATTTTCTCTTCTGCGTTTTCTTCTTGTAAGAAGTGTGGTCATTGTAGAGACGCTTTTGGTAATAACAGTAGTGCTACTTGTCAAAATAGTACATTAGCTGCTGTAGGAGTAGATGAATACAAACAAGCTGAAGCTGACTGTAAAGCTCAAACTGGTTCTACTTGGGTTGTACAGTAATTTTAATTAATGACAATTTTTAAATGGCAGCATGTTTTCTTGTTGCCATTTTTTTTGCCCGATAGTTTTTTTGTAATAACACATACATACATCTCCATTCTCCTATATTCATTTGTAAAAATGTTTTTACAAAGATTTATTGATGAAACTATTTTATTAATTAACCCATATTTTTTATTCCAAATAGCACTTTAAATTAGTTATACAAAAAAAGGAGAAAGAAACGATTGTTTCCTTCTCCTTTTTTTGATAGAATGAAGTTGATTTTATTTTGATACCACTAACAACTTACTTATGGTATTACTTTGATTTATAGTAGTGGAAACAATGTAGTTTCCATTACTTAGATTCGATAAGTCTAAATCAAAAGTAGTTTTACCAGCATCTACATTTTTATATGAAAGCTCCTTTACTAATTTGCCAGGAATATCAATAATCCTAATAGTAATGTTTGTCGCTGCTTTATCTATATTCAAAACCACTTTAGCATTATTTGCAGTTGGGTTCGGATAGACTAATAAATCTACAATAGAACTATTGTTTTTAGGGTCGTTGATTCCTAAAGCATTTACCTGACAACCTCCTGTAGTAAGGGTAGTAGATCTCCACATTCCTCTACCGTGCGTTCCAGCATAAAGAGAGTAGCAATCATCACTTAAATAAGCTTGTTGTCTTAAACGATACACAGGTAGTTTGCCCATTCCATCGTTTGCTTCTGCCCAAGTGGCTCCTCCATCGTCAGAAGTGAATATTCCTAGTTCAGAACCAATGATATAGTTGTCTGCATTTTTTGCATCAATTACACAATCATAAACTGGCATATTAGGTAATTTGCTTCCTGCTGGTCCTGTTATTGCTGTCCAAGTAGTACCGCCATTGATAGTTTTGAATACGTGAGGTGTAGCATTAGAATTAGAAAATCCAGCAGATACACATATAACGTGGTTTGGATTGTTTAAATCAACAGAAATTCCAGAAATATTTCTTCCACCTGAAACAGTCCATGATTTTATTTGAGTAGGAGAGGTAATCAAATCAGTAGATTGTCCTGTAGTAGCCGTATCTATTTGAATTAGACGGTTCATTCCAGTAATTTGAGTAACGATTCCTGAAGCATTTCCTACATAAATAGTGTCCCCTGTTGCAGAAGCAGTAAGAGATTGAGGGTTACCAACATTAGAACTTACTTTAAACCATCTAGGAGTACTACTAAAGTCTTGAATATCTGGAGTCATCCAAAGTCCGCAACTTGTTTGAAAATACAATCTTGACTTTACTCGGTCCACAAATTTTACCTTATCTCCACTATCTAGTGCTATTGGCAGATTTTCTTGGAAAAGGTATTTTGTTTTGCTTAGAACATTTACTTGATCTCCTGAATTATAAGATTTGTCAGCTATGAAAGTTACAGAGTCACTACTATTGGTGGCTTTTTTAGTTTCACATAACCAAAAAGGTGTAATAAACTGAGAATTATTTCCTGCGCTACCACATACAGATGGGTCTCCAGTTCCTAGGCGATCAATAACTGCATCAAACAAATCTGCATAAGTGGAACCTTTGTTGTTAGAGCGTTGTACTGCTCCGTTATAAACTCCCGCTATGAATATATTTTGATCTAAATGAGATATTTCAGTAAAAACGCCATCACCTCCTCTAATAGATTTTCCAGCTAACGAAGTATTGCCATTAAAGTTGACATAGTTTGTACCGTTATCTTGAGATCCTCCAATTACTTCTCCATTTAAACCAGCTGCTACAGAGTAGTTTTGTGTTACAGCATATCCATTGTTTCTAGAACGGTAAGTAGGAGTAGGGAATGCATCAAATGCATCGGTAGATTTAAAAATACCCCCATCGCATCCTATGTACATTTCGTTTTTGTTCAAATCATTAAAAACGATTGCATGATCATCTGCATGTACCCAGTAAAAATTAGAAGGGTCGCCAAAATAAATAGAAGCTAATTTCCAACCTGATAAAGAGGTATAAGTGTAAATTTGAGTGCCACCAGCGTATACTTTATCCTCATCAAAAGGGTTTACAGCAATAACATTGTCATAATATCCTTGATTATTGTCTCCAAAGATATTTAAAGCAGCACCTTTAGCACCAATTTTAGTCCATGATGCTCCGTGATCAGAACTTTTATATACTCCATCAAAATTACCATAGTTGCTAGAAACACAAGTGTACACAACCTCTGAATTAGAAGGTGCAATTGCAATTTCTATACGACCAGGAGCACCAGTATAGGCAGGAAAATTAGAGTAAGGTACGAAATCAAAATCACCACCTGAATTTACAGAACGTATAAATTTAACACCACTAGAAGCGCCAGCTGTACCCACCGTTGCAAATACATAATTTCCATCAGCACTAAATTTAACATCTCCAGCATCGGTATAGCCAGAAGTCAAACCGCCAATTGGTTTGGTAGCTGACCCAATTAATGTCCACGAATTTCCTGCATCATTGGATTCTCTCAATCCGCCAACCGTAGCTGCAAAGATATGCGTAGCATCATTTGGATCAATAGCAATACGATTCACACAACTCCATCCATCACTTACATTTAAAACGCTTGTTTGTGTGCTTGTCAGTGATACTGGATTATCATTTGCATCTAAAGTAAAAATTCCATTTCCAATAACACCTGAAGAACCCCACTTATTTCCATCAGGAGTGGCATGACCTTCGCCTGTACCGTAGTAAATGAGACCATTCTTATCTTGAGCAATACATGAAATGGAATTCCACTCATTGATACCTTGTAGTTTTTTCCAAGAATCACCAGCGTTTGTTGATTTCCACAATCCGCCTCCTACACCTCCTGCATACAATGTTTTTCTTTGAGGGTCTCTTTTATCTACCAAAATTGCTCTTGTTCTTCCACCAATATTATCGGGACCTAACTCTTGCCAATCTAATGCAAGCGACCTGCTGCTATTATTTTTTTTCAAGGCATTCGCTTGCGCTAGGGCATTGTAATAATACTGAGGATCGTAATTCCCATTTTCATCTTTTAGTCTATCTAATCTCCATTCTAAAGCTTCTTTAATTTTCTCGGCTTTATTTTTTCCTCCTTCATTCTCCTCACCAATTGATTTTTCCAATTTGAAATCTCCTAAATTGGTTTGCTGATGCCAAACTACAGCAGAAGCACCTAAAAAAAGCATGGAAGCAACCCCTAGTAAAACTTTTTTATTCATTTTATGATCGTTTATGTTTTTAATGCGAACTACAAATTTACTATTTCAAAGTAGAATATATAATTTTTGAATTGTCATTTTTTTGTCATAAAAAAACTACCACCGCTTTCCAAAATGAAAACCTATATATAATCCTAACTGAAACATTCTATTGGTATCATTGTTTACCATTACAGGTACTTTTTTGTAATATACATCAATCAATGCACCTGCTTCTATCGCTTTTACAAAAGCATCTCTACTGCCCCAGTCAAAATTTAACCCTAGCTTCAGATGCCCTCCAGGTATAGGTTGTGTTTCAGAAATTCCTTTGGTAGACGAAGCTGCTTCTGTAATTCTATTTTTATCTAAAAAGACAGACGCATTGGTAGAAGCATATTTTTCAGATCTAACTACATCGTTGTTTTCATAAAGTAGATTCAAGTAATATGGTTTTGCTAGACCTAGTGTGACTCCTACAAAACCTACAAAGCTTAATCGTACTCCGTTTTTAGTAGCCTTGTCGGCTATGGCTCGTTCAAATCCATAGCTGGCTCTGATAATGTGAAAACGATTTTGTAATCCGAAATAATAATCTCGACCGTTTTCTATGGGCGATTTAATTTTCTTCTCTTTAAAATCTATGTAATACTGATATTCTATTTGAAATAAATGCGTTTTGTAAATGTTTTTAATAAGTCCATATTCTAAGTAGCCAGAGATACCATTGGTCTGTAACTTAATGCCACCAGACATTTCACGCTTATACATATAATCTTTCACTGCTGCTAGCTTTGGATTTTCTTCTTTTTGAGCAAAAGAAAATAAAGCAACACCAAGCAATAGAACCAATAAAAGATTTCCTTTATTTAGCATCTTTCAATATTACACAAAATCACTCAGAAAAGTTTACTTTCAAACTCAATTTTTAAAATTTGACAATTCTATGACAGCTACCATTGTATATGAAGGAAACCTTAGAACAAGTTGCAAACATCTAGATTCGGGTACTGAAATTATCACGGATGCTCCTAAAGATAATCATGGCAATGGGGAAGCATTTTCACCTACCGATTTGGTAGCCACCGCTTTGGGAAGTTGTATGCTCAGTATTATGGGAATAAAGGCTCGCCAAATGGAATTGACGCTGGAAGGAACGGAGGTAGACATTACTAAGATAATGGTAGCAGACCCACGCAGAATTGGAGAAATTATAGTATGTATTCGTTTCCCCAAAAATGACTTTTCTGATAAGGACAAAAAGATTCTCGAAAATTCTGCAATGACTTGCCCTGTGTTTCTCTCGCTTCATCCTGATGTAAAGAAGACTGTAGAATTTATCTGGTAGTTAGTAGCTTATTATCAATCCAAGAGCTGGAGTCAAAACTCCATTGGTATTCGATAAAAATTTAGTTTGGTAGCTTCCAGGATTCGCTGCATCTGCAATAGGTTTACCATTAGCATCTTCTACAAATAAGAAACTGTCTCGTTCTTTTTGTTTATGGAAGTAAACATTTTGAATATCTAAATACAGCTCCACCGATAGTTTAGATAAATACCATTTTTTGGTAACGCGCATATCTAATTGATGAAACCAAGGCAAACGCTGGGAGTTTAATTTGCTGTAATCTAAAATTCCACCAGGGTTAAAATAGTAATTTGGAATTTGAGCCGATGCTGCTACATCGTAAGGGGTATAAGGCTTTCCGCCTTGCATACGAAAACGTGCACCCAGTTCCCAACCTCTCTTAAATTTCTTTCCAGCAGTTACACTTATGATATGGCGGGTATCCCAACTAGAAGAGGCATATTTCCCATTTTTATCTTCAAACTGGCTCCAGAAAAGAGTGTAGGAAACAATTCCAAACCATCCTTTGTATAGTTTTTGCTCGTACAAAAATTCCGCACCATAAGCGCGTCCTTTGCTAGTGCTTTTGGCGGGTTCATTTCCTACTACACCAAAATCACTTCCTAAATTGGAAATAGAAATTTGCTTATCAGTAAGGAAGGGTAAATTATAATATTGCTTGTAAAATCCCTCCACCGAAATGCGGCTGTTTATTTTGGTGGAATATTCTAAACCCGTTACCACATGTACATTTCGATTGTAGGTTAAGTTCGGTTGATTCACCAAAGTGCCTGCCGTATCGCGGTATCCCATCAGGGTATAAACAGGTGCTTGGTGATAATATCCTGTATTGAAATTCCATCTTAAACGCTCCGTGATAGAATAAGAAGCAGAAAAGCGAGGGGAAACTTGATTCGCAATATTTGCCATGCTAGCATTGTAAGAATTACCATCAAGGCGTAAACCAAATGAAAGCGAAAGTCTTTCTTTTAAAAGCGATTTACTCACCTGAGCAAACAATCCATATTTGTGAACATATAATTTTGTATTGAAATCTACTTTGTAAAATTCTCCTACAAAATTGGAGCTGTTGTAGTAGCGAGCGAGTTCATAATTAGCTCCCACATTGTATTTCCAGCCATTTTTTCGTAAGGTATATTCCACTCTCAATTTGTTTTCAGACTCGGTAGATTTATAATCGGTGAGCTTAGTGGAGTCTTTATTGTTGTCCTTGTATTTTTCAATTTTATTAATGAGCTCGCTTCTACTTAATACCACTTGCAGATAACTGTTATTGAAATAATGAGTGTATTTCCCTCCAATAGTATAATTCCATTGATTGTTTAACGGAATGGTTCTAAGATTGAATCGTTGAGCCTCCGTTTTATTGGCATTTAAGTTTAATTTAAAGATATCGCAAGCTACCAAAGTCAAGAAGGTGAATTCATCTTTGGGAGTAATTTTCCATTTTACTTTTATTTGTGCATCGTTGTAATTTGGAAAAATAGGAACTTGAATAAGTTTGAAAAACCAATTGTAATAGGACCCCCGCACAGAGCCTAAAAACGTAGCCGTTTTCTTTTTGTTTAGAGGACCCTCCACTGAAGCCGCTGCCTCTGTAATGCCCAGTGTTAGGGTAGTTCCCCATCTGTCATCTCGTCCATCGCGTAAGCGAATGTCCATCGCAGAACTGAGCGTATTTCCTCTATTGGCGGGAAATGCAGAAGAATAAAAATTGACATCGCGTATAAAATCTACATTGATTAAACCTACTGGTCCACCCGATCCTCCTTGGGTAGAAAAGTGATTGATGTTGGGAATTTCTATATCATCTAAATAGAATTTGTTTTCGGCAGTAGAGCCACCGCGAATAATTAAATCGTTCCGAAAGCCTGTGCTAAAACCCACACCTGGTAAGGATTGTATCACCCTTGAAATATCTCTGCTTCCTCCGGGGTAGCGTTGAATTTCATTCACCCCAATAGAGCGAACAGAAATGGGACTCTCTTCTTTCCGCACAAAAAGATTTGCTTTTACTTCTACTTCTTTTAAATTTTCTACACTCGATTCTAACTCTGTATTAAGCACCGCAGGCTTAGAATTGGTTACTTCTACTTCAAAAACCGATTTTAGTTTATAACCCACGCTAGATATTTTTATATTATAAAAACCAGGTGCTAAATTTTTAATTTCAAATTCACCCTTTTCATCGGTTTGCGAACCAAAGGGAGTAGCCCCTTTTTGTCCAGTGGCTTCTGCAACTACCGATGCAAAGTCAATAGGAGTATTGTTTCCAGAGGCTGTTACTTTGCCTTTTATTATACCTGTTTGGGAAAAAGCTGCTGAGAAAAACAGCATTAATACAACTGTACTAAATAGAATTTTGTTCATTAAATTTTGGTTTTAATAATTTATTAAACAGCATTTTAAGGAAAATGTTTAGCGAAGATTTTTATTTGCTCCACTGCTCAAAAATCAAATTTGCTATTGCCTTAGAACCTCTTTCATGAAAATGACAGTCGTCATAAAATATCGAAGTATCTTTTGGTAAAGCAGTAATATCTATCAATTGGATTTTGTGGACTTCACAAATACTCTTTAGTTTTTCATTATACAAGGCTAAGCCTTTACCGAGAGCCGAAGTGGAGTAGTAGGGATGTTTTTTTTCTAACTGAAATTTTCCTACGCCTCCCATCCAAATTGTCTTGTTTTCAAAATCATTTAAAGAATCTTTCCACAAGGCAGTTTGGTTAATGAAAACAAGTTGGAGATGCTGTGTTTTTGCCGATTCTATAATTGCTAAAATATTACGTTTGTATTCTTCTATTGCAGTATTTAAATTGGGTAAAGTATCTATAATCTCGGATGCGCCCTGTCTGTTTTCTCGCCACTGTTTATAAATAACACTACTTCTATCTACTGTAGTAGCAGCAATGGTTTTCGAAAAATATTTTTTATACAATCTACTTAAGCGAAAACCAAATTCAGAATGTTTTACCCAAGTGGTATTATCTCCTCTTTTTTCTTCTACAAATAGTTTAAGAGCTAAAGAATCTTCGGAGGTTTTATTGAGTTCAAAATTATTTTCAAATAAGGAATCTTTAGAAAGTCGTTTCAAAAAATCATTGAGTCCCACCATTAAAACTATGCCCTTTAAATTTTTTATTTGTGGAACAAAGCGCTTCATAGTAACCACATGTTCTCTAGTGGTGTTGCCGCTTTTTCCTACATTTCCTATCCAAATTTTTTGGGTACTTGAATGTGAGTTGATAGAGTCCTGTAAAAGACTCATCCATATTTCATCATCACTTAAATAAGTACATTCTGTGGTGCTTCCCCCTATGCATAGCCATTTTGCTTGCTCACTATTTGCTGGAAGTTTGCATCGTATTCCATTTTCATCAGTGTGAAAATGTTTGATGCCTTTTATGCCATAGAGAATAGTGCTATCAGGAGTAAAAACGTAGTTAGCATTGGGTGCGTAGAGAAAATAATTGCTTTTAGAGGAAGGTAAAAAACGTACAATTACTTCCCCCAAAAGTAGCGTGCTAACAATTGCAAAAAGAGATAATGATATCTTTTTAAGTAGTTCTTGTTGCAAAATTTTTATGTTTATAGATTACCTCTTAGTTCTTGTTCGCGCTCTATTGATTCAAACAAGGCTTTGAAGTTTCCTTTTCCGAAAGACTTTGCACCACAACGTTGTATAATTTCATAAAAAACAGTAGGGCGGTCTTGAACAGGTTTTGTAAAGAGTTGAAGCAAGTAGCCTTCATCATCTCTATCCACTAAAATGTTTAATTTTTTAATGGCTTCGTGATCTTCATTTATAGTGCCTACTCTTTCCCAAACTTCTTCATAATAAACATCGGGTACTCGTAAAAACTCTACACCTCTTGCTCTTAATTCCGACACTGTGGCTATAATATCATCGGTAGCTACTGCTATGTGTTGCACTCCTTCACCGTGATAGAACTCAATGTACTCCTCAATTTGCGATTTCTTTTTTCCATCAGCTGGTTCGTTAATTGGAAATTTAATATAACCATTTCCATTACTCACTACCTTGCTCATAAGTGCAGAATATTCAGTAGAAATATCGTTATCATCGAAGGTTAAAAGCAATTTAAACCCTAAAACTTCTTCATAAAATTTCACCCAAAGATTCATTCTGCCTAAGGCAACGTTTCCTACACAATGGTCTACATATTTTAATCCTACGGGCTTAATATCAAAATTACTTTTACGCGATTCAAAGCCTGGAAGGAAATATCCTTTGTAGTTTTTGCGTTCTACAAATTTGTGAATGGTTTCTCCATACGTATGAATGGCGCTTATTACTACTTCACCATCATTGTCCTTCAAAACAGTAGGCTCCATAAAGGGTTTAGCACCACGCTTTACTGTTTCTTCAAATGATTTTCGCGCATCATCTACCCATAATGCCAATACTTTTACACCATCGCCATGTTCTAATACATGCTTAGAAATTTCATGCTCAGGATGTAAAGCAGAAGTGAGTACCAATCTGATTTTGCCTTGTTGCAATACATAGCTAGCTTTATCTCTCACACCTGTTTCTGGTCCAGAGTATGCTATTAACTCATATCCCCAAGCAGATTGATAGTAGTAGGCAGATTGCTTTGCATTGCCTACATAAAATTCTACATGGTCTGTTCCATTTAATGGAAGAAAATCTTCTAGTGTAGTTGTATTGGGAGTTTCAACGGTAAGTGTTTCCATAAATATTTTTGTTTTTTTAATTTCTATATTGTTCTATGACTGCCATAATGGTGTCATCTTCTATCAGCAATGGGTCTAAATCAAAGATAATCGAATGCTCATCAAAGTTAATCAATAATCCCTTTTCTAGATTCACAATTCCTTCGTTTTTATTTCCAATCTGGTAATAAAAAACAAATTTGATAAAATAAATGTCTGCAGCATCTTCAAATTTATCGGAAGCTAAAGTTAGGGTATCAAAACATGCTCTAAAGTCCTCTATACCATAGTAAGCTGTAGCCAAATGAATATAATGTGACTTTGTTTTTGGGTCTAATTCTAATACTTTTTCTAATACAGGAACAGCGCGGTCTACTTCGGCATTCATAATTAAAGCATCTCCTAAAGTGCTTAAAAAATCAATGTTTTCAGGGCTTATTTTGAGCGCTCTTTCAAAAGATGTAATTGCTTTAGGAAGATTTTCTTCTTCACGATAGGTTTCACCTATTTTGAAAAATGCTTCATCAAAATAAGGGTCTATAGCAATGGCTTTGCGCAGATAGACACGGGCTTTGTGAAAGTCTTTTAATTGCTCATAACATTCGGCTACTTTGTAAAAAATATCCTTATTGGGTTTGGCTATTTTTAGTGCTTCGTGATAGGCATCTAAAGCAGCGTTGAACTCGTTTTTGTAAAAATAAACATCCCCTGTGAAGATGTAGGCAGGCTCAAACTCCTCTTCTATAGCAGTTACAAAGCCAAATGCTTCTAAGGCTTCGTCATATTTTTCTAGACCTGTATAGGCATGCCCCAAATTAAACCACGCTAAATGATTGTAGGGAAATTTATCTACCATCATTTTATGAAAGAGCATACTCTCTTCATATTTTCCTGTTAGCTCTACACAAAACCAAATTCTATTGAGCGCCTCTTCATTTTCTGGATTGTGTTTCAGCACTTCTTGCAGTGCATCTATTACTTCCAGATACAAGCCCATGTCTTCATACACATCTGCTTTTTCTAAAAATAAATCGCAAATATCATCGCTATCTTCTGCAATGCTTTGGGCATATTTCAATACATCTAAAGCCATCTCGTGCTTGCCTTGACTTAAAAAAATATCGGCACGAATTAAAAATACTGCAATATCGTTTTGCGTAAATTTTTCAGCTTCCTCCAATGCTTCCAAAGCTTCCGTCAATTTGTTTTGCTCGGTAAGTACCTCTGCTTTTTTTATAAAAAAAACTGAAGAATAGGAGTAGTGGGTAAGCGCATTTTCTATAACAGAAAGGGCGCGTTTAAACTCTCTGTTATCTTGATAAAATTCTACGATTCGTTCGTATGATTCTTCATCCAGAAAAAGTTGCCGATTGGTCTTCTCCGCATCTTCATACTGACGAATCAAATCCATCATTTCCCCAAAGGACATATCGCTTTCTTCAAAATCCTCCATGTTACAAATTTAGTCAGCTTTTTTGTTTCGCTCAAAATAGATTTGAAAACCCAAATTTAACAACATTCCGTGGTCTACATAAGGGGAACCTTTACTTAAAACTCCACCTGTATTCAATATGTTTTCACGATGATAGTTGCCAATGTAATACACAGAAGTTTCTACAGCCACAGATTTAGAAACCCAAAAAGAAAGTCCTGGTCCTAAGCTCCAGTTAGTAGTGAAAGAGCTTAATCTTGGCTGGTCTTTATCAGTACTGTAACGGGAAGTTTGCCCGCCAATGCTTAAATCTGCATGTCCAAAAAAATAAATTTTCTCACCTATTTTTACATAATAGCGAGCATAAGGTCCTAGGCCACCACCTACCGTAGAATTGAATTTTTCTAAGCCATTTACCATGCCCTTTGACTGGTAGTAACTGAAAAAAGGTTTTACTCCTAGAGCAAAATTTTTAGCTACAAAACCACCCAACATTGGAGAAAATTCAAAATAAAAAGTATTACTTGAGTTGCGTTTATCTGTTTTAAATTGCAAACCTAAAGAGCCACCTAGTAGGATGGTATTTTTAGATATTTGCGCTTTAGAACTAGTTGCTGAAAACAAAAAGATAGCAAACAAAAGTGTTTTAAAAATTTTCATAACCTAAAATAAATAATTTTAAAGAATACAAGAACGACATATCCACACTATTGATACTTTAGCATTAGAAAGAATTTGTTTTTCAAAAAAATAACATGAAAAAAACATGAAAAAAATATTAGCACAATTAGGTATTCAAACTTCTAATCAAGGCGTTTCTACAGGTAGTAAATGGCAAAAAACAAAGGGAGAAAGTATTCAGAGTTTTTCTCCAGTGGATGGAAAGTTAATAGCCACAGTAGTTTCCGCTACTGAAAAGGATTATATTGAAACTGTAAAAACTGCACAAAAAGCTTTTGAAATTTGGCGAAATGTTCCGGCTCCAAAGCGTGGAGAAATAGTTCGGCAAATAGGAGAGGAGCTCCGTAAATTTAAGGAGCCACTGGGTAAGCTAGTCTCTTACGAAATGGGTAAGTCTCTTCAAGAAGGCTATGGTGAAGTACAGGAAATGATTGATATATGTGATTTTGCGGTAGGGCTTTCTCGTCAGTTGCATGGACTCACTATGCACTCTGAGCGAGCCAATCACAGAATGTACGAGCAATACCACCCGCTGGGAATTGTAGGAGTTATATCTGCATTTAATTTTCCTGTAGCAGTATGGAGTTGGAACACTATGCTGGCATGGATTTGCGGAGATGTGTGTATTTGGAAACCTTCTGAAAAAACACCACTATGCGCTATTGCTTGCCAAAACATAGCAGCCAAAGTTTTTACCAAAAACAAATTACCCGATGGAATTTCTTCTGTAATTATTGGAGATTACAAAATAGGGGAGTTGCTTTCAAGAGATAAAAATGTTCCGCTTGTTTCAGCGACAGGTTCTACACGTATGGGTAAATTAGTAGCGCAAGCAGTGGCGGGAAGATTAGGAAGAAGCTTGCTGGAATTAGGAGGAAATAATGCCATTATCATTTCGGAAAATGCAGATTTAAATATGAGTATTATCGGAGCAGTGTTTGGAGCAGTGGGAACAGCAGGTCAAAGATGTACTACTACTCGAAGGCTTATTATTCACGAATCGAAATATGATGAGGTGAAGAAAAGACTCAAAAAAGCCTATTCGCAACTGAGTATTGGCGACCCTTTGAATGAAAAAAATCATGTAGGTCCTTTGATTGATAAAGATGCAGTGAAGGCTTATGAGTATGCTATTGCACAAGCAAAAAAAGAAGGCGGAAAAATATTGGTAGAAGGTGGAGTACTTACTGGCAAAGGTTATGAAAGTGGATGTTATGTAAAGCCTTGTATCATAGAAGCTCAAAACGATTTTAGCATTGTACAGCACGAAACTTTTGCGCCAGTTTTGTATATCATGAAGTACAAAACTTTAAAAGAAGCTATTGCTTTACAAAATGGAGTGGCGCAAGGGTTGTCTTCTGCAATTATGACCACTAGTATGCGTGAAGCAGAATTGTTTTTATCTCAAAATGGCTCTGACTGCGGTATAGCGAATGTAAACATTGGTACTTCAGGGGCCGAGATAGGAGGTGCTTTTGGAGGAGAAAAAGAAACAGGAGGAGGGCGTGAATCTGGCTCTGATGCTTGGAAAGTATATATGCGCAGACAGACAAACACCATTAATTATGGTGATAATCTTCCTTTAGCGCAAGGCATTCGATTTGATCTGTAATAAAGACTTCTTTGATTGTAAGAAAGATACACTCATACAGCTTAGATTTTGCTGTATGAGTATGCTTTTTCTATTTTCAATGATGTCATGGTAAGCGAACCCGCTACTGCTTTATCATTAAAAAATGTCACTTTTTCATCTTCTTCTTTTAGTGCCAATGCATATAGCAATGGTAAATAATGTTCTGGTGTAGGAATGGCTAAATCAAAGGCGCTGCCTTGTGATTTGAAATTGATAAGCGCTTGGTGGTTGTCTGATAAAATAAGCTTTTTCATTTTATCGTTAGCATCTAGAGCCCAATCAAAACCAAACCCACTTTCGTTTAATTTATTCCAAGCTATCATTCTAAGATTGTGTACCATATTTCCGCTTCCTATAATTAGCACTCCTTTTTTGCGAAGCGATGTAAGTTCTTTAGCTAAGTCATAATGATATTGCGCAGGTTGATTAAAATCTAAACTCATTTGTATAACTGGTACAGTTGCGTCAGGGTATAAGTGTTTGATTACACTCCACGCTCCGTGATCAAGACCCCATTTATCATCTAATACTACTTCCGTTTTTTTAATGAGCGTTTTTGTTTCTGTTGCCAATTCAGGGCTGCCAGGTGCAGGATATTGTACATCAAAAAGTGCTTGCGGAAATCCCCCAAAATCATGAATGGTTTTGGGTTGTTCCATGGCGGTAACAAAAGTGCCTCTTGTTTCCCAGTGAGCTGATATGCAGAGTATAGCATTCGGTTTTGAAATGGTTTTACCTGCGTTTCTGAAACCCATTACAAATTCATTTTCTTCAATAGCATTCATGGGGCTACCGTGCCCTAAAAACAATACTGGCATTTGTTCTGTATTGCTTAAAGTCGTTGTTATTTTATTGAGCTCATTTAATTTCATAGCGGTAGTGGTTAATGGCAATAATGCTAGTGATTTTAAGAATTGACTTCGTTTCATTCTGTTATTGAAAAAAATGAGGAGTAATTTAGTGTATTTTTAGTGGTAGAATTATTATGAATAACTATCATCATTCGAAAGGAGGAGTTTTTTTGTATTTCGATGGTGCGATTCCTCTGTCTGGCTTTGTCTGTAGAAAATTTCAGGAATACTATTCTCATTACTTTCTCTATTTTAGCCCACAAAAAAATAAACAATGGACATATTACTTTCTTATTTGAATGAAAATAAAGACCGCTATTTAGCAGAGTTGACAGACCTTTTGAGAATCCCATCAGTGAGTGCAGATGTGGCATACAAAGAGTCTGTTTTGAAGGCAGCTGATTTTGTAAAAGAGCAACTAATAAAAGCTGGGGCCGATAAAGTAGAGCTATGTGAGACAAAAGGATACCCTATAGTATATGGTGAAAAAATGATTGACGCTGTATTGCCTACGGTATTAGTTTATGGACATTATGATGTGCAACCTGCCGACCCCATTGAGTTATGGAACTCTCCACCTTTTGAACCAATTATAAAAGATGGAAAAATATATGCTCGTGGAGCTGCTGATGATAAAGGTCAAATGTATATGCATGTAAAAGCTTTTGAAGGAATGTTGAAGAATAATTTGCTACCCTGCAATGTGAAATTTATGATAGAAGGGGAAGAGGAAATTGGTTCAGAGAATTTGGAAACTTTTGTGAAAGCAAATACTGCAAAATTGAAGAGTGATGTAGTGTTGATTTCAGATACTTCTATGATTTCAAATGAAACACCTTCTATTACCACAGGATTACGTGGATTAGCGTATTTAGAAGTAGAGGTTACGGGTCCAAATCGAGACCTGCACTCAGGTGTATATGGAGGAGCAGTAGCTAATCCCATCAATATTTTATGTGAAATGATTGCTTCTTTACATGATGCAGACAGAAGAATAGCGATTCCTGGGTTTTATGATAATGTACAAACGGTATCTACAGATGAACGCACAGCTATGTCTAAAGCTCCTTTTAGTATAGAGGATTACAAAGCACATTTAGACATTAAAGAAGTATTGGGAGAAAAGGATTACACAACATTAGAGCGAGTAGCTATACGCCCTACCTTAGATGTGAATGGAATATGGGGAGGGTACACAGGACAAGGGGCTAAAACAGTTTTGCCTTCCAAGGCATATGCCAAAATAAGTATGCGCTTAGTTCCTAATCAATCTCACGAAAAAATTACTGAACTATTTACTTCCCATTTTTTAAAGATAGCACCAGATTATGTGAAAGTAAAAGTAACTCCTATGCACGGAGGAGAAGCTGCCGTAACCCCTACAGACTCTATCGCTTACAAAGCTGCTTCAAAAGCTATGGAAGCTACTTTTGGAAAGACCCCTATTCCACTCCGCACAGGCGGCAGCATTCCCATTGTAACCATGTTTGAGCGAGTGCTAGAAACTAAATCGGTGCTACTTGGGTTTGGTTTAGATTCAGATGCTATTCATTCGCCAAACGAGCATTATGGTTTGTTTAATTACTACAAAGGCATAGAAACTATTCCCTATTTCTTTAAATATTTTGCAGAGCTTTCTAAATAATTTTTAATCCATCTATTATGAAAAAGTACTTCGTTTTTGTAGCTCTTATTGTAGGGTTTTTATCCATAAATGCACAAGAGGAGAACATTACTTTTAAAGATGGCAAATCGGTGCCTGGCAGAAAGGCATTTATGGAAAACTGTGTAGCTGGAATGAAGGCAGAATCAAAGAAGGGAAAAGCCTCTAACTCTCAGAATAATTATTGCAACTGTGTATTAAGTGCCATTACCAGTGTATTTACTTTAGATGAATTTTTAGCAAAAGTAGATCAGTTAGATAAAATAATGGAAGATGAAAACGAACCTATTTACAAGGAGATTGTAGATTGCTCTTCTAAAAATATAGATGCGTTTTCATCCAAAAAGAAATCGGATAAAAAGGGGACTAGTAGTACTGCTGAAGTCGACAAAAAGGAGAAGAGTTTGTATGATGATAATGCATTTGAAAAAGGGTTTATGAACTCCTGTGAAGATGCGATTGTAAATACTGCGGGCTTAGGCAAAGAACAAATAGATGCCGAGAAATATTGTCGTTGCACTTTTGAAAAAATGAAAGAGCGCAATTTGAGTTTAAGTAAAATAGGAGAACTACAAGACAAAAACTCTCCTCTGTTTAATGAAATAGTAACTCCTTGTCTACAAGATGCTATGAAGCCAGCCGCTATGCAAAATACGGTATATAGCCCAAGTGATATTTTGGGTGATATTCCCAAGTCTGAAATTAAGTTATCAAAGTTGATGAATGTGTATCGTTTATCAGTAAAATTTGGAACAATCGAAAAGTATTTTGTCTTGGATTCTGGAGCTAATGATGTATTTATAGACGAAGCACTAGAAAGAGCGCTGTTAATGGATGGACTAATTAAGAAAGCCGACTATTTGTCGGATCAAAAATATATGATGGCTGATGGTAATCAGATTACATGCAGGCGTTTAAAATTGAGCGGTTTTAAAATAGGGGAATATACAGTAAACAATGTAACTGTGGCTATTACAGATCAAAAAAGCGGTCTGCTACTTTTGGGTAAATCGCTATTGAATAAATTTAAGCACTGGTCTATAGATAATGAAAAAGCAGTGTTGCTTTTAGAAAAGTAAATGGGGAATAGTATAAGTTTAAAATCAATGCTTATTCAAGATTTTGACTTACTATTTTAAGATTGTAGCTCATTAATGAAATTTAGAAACAATGAAGATAGTTAGCAATGTTTTAATAGCTACTTTTAAAATGATTGGTAGATTGAAATATGTATTTGTTTCGAAAAATTAATATGCTAACGATTCAGCAATGGCTTCAAGAGTTTGTTCAAGTAACTGATGAGGAATTGGAGGCTATACAAGCGATTACAGAAACCACAGCGTTAAATGCCAACGAAGCTATCTTGAAGCAAGGACAAGTTTCTTCTAGTATTGGGTTGTTGGTGAAAGGTGCTGTACGTACCTATTTCACCGACACACATGGCAACGACAAAGTGGTTGGATTTATCTTTGAAGGTCAACCCTTAATTGCAGTGGAAAGTTTTTTCAATCAGTTGCCCAGTTCCGTTACTACAGTTACGCTGGAACCGTCTGTTATTGTTTGGACAGACTTTGAACGCTACACCGCTTTTATCAACAAGTTCCCGAAATATAATAAGGTTTTGATTTCAGCTTTGGCAAAGTGGTTTTCCGAAGGTAAAGATCGTATGGAGTATTTACATCAACCACTAGCTAAAGACAAGTACGATAAAATGTGCAAACTACAACCCAAAATAATTGAACGGGTACCCCTTAAATACATCGCTTCTTATTTAGGTATTACGCAAGAAACCCTCAGCCGAATAAGAGGCAATAAATAAGCTAGCTATAGTGGATTTTGACATTTATCAATGCATACCCATCCACTAATTATTTGACATATATCAAATGAGAATTCAAAGCAACCATCTATCTTCACCACATCAAAACTATGGTTAAGTAGTTGCTAAATAAATTTTATGAATCAATTCGGAAACGCTCTGTTAATTGCCATGCCAGGCTTCTTTGTGCTTATTTTATTGGAAATGTTTTGGGGACGATGGAAACATAACGAACAACAACCGCTTATAGATGCTGTAGCCAGTGTAGCTTGTGGTTTTACCAATATCTTAAAAACAACACTTGGGCTTACGATTGTTATCTTTTCGTATGCATGGATGGAATCACATTTGCATATAATACAGTTGAGTGCAAGTAGTGCCTGGACGTATATCTTCACATTTGTTGCGCTCGATTTTATTGGTTATTGGATGCATCGGTTGAGTCACCGGGTTAATTTTTTTTGGGGACATCATGTTGTGCATCATAGTAGCGAAGAATTTAATTTGCCCTGTGCATTGCGCCAAGGAATTACCATGATAACGAACTTAACCACTTTGGCTATTTTCCCTTTGGCATTAATGGGGATTCCTCCGCAAGTTTTAGCTATTGTAGGACCTGTTCATTTGTTCAGTCAGTTTTGGTATCATACACGTTACATTGGTCGTTTGGGAATGTTGGAGTACATTCTTGTAACGCCTTCTGCGCACCGAGTGCACCACGCCATGAATGATATGTACATGGATAAAAACTACAGTGCCATTTTTATTATCTGGGATCGAATGTTTGGGACTTATCAAAGCGAGCTGTCTACCGAGCCTTGTGTTTATGGTATGCGCAGACCAGCGCAATCTTGGAACCCTTTAGTTATTAACTTTAAGCACTGGTATACTTTGGTTAAAGATGCTTATTTTACGCAAAAGTGGAGCGATAAATTTAAGTTATGGTTTATGCCTACTGGTTGGCGACCTGACGATGTTGCAGTACAACATCCGTTGTTTACGATTCAAAACATGAGCGACTTAAAAAAATATAATTTGGGGTACAGCAAATGGTTCACCAGGTTTAGTTTTTTACACATAAACGTAGTTTTTCTGTTGGTGTGTTTCTTGTTTTTTCGTTTTGGAGAAATAACCAAAGCCGATGCGCTGTTGAATGGCATTTTTCTGATGCTCGCTATTTTTGGATTTACTTCGATGCTCGATAAAAAGCACTATGGTTTTATTGGCATGTTGGTAACCTCTATCGGTATTGCCATTTTTATTTTAGTAAAAGGCGACTGGTTTGGCTTGAATACTTTTGTTCCGATTGGTTCTGTTATTGTAGTAGCTTATTTTGTGCTTGTAGCTATTGTAGCAGGCTGGTTTTATAAAACTGAATTTGGCTTAGTAAAAGAGTAAAATTATTCTCCATTGGCAGTATTCACCAAGCAATAAAATCACTTACTCGTACAAGTGTATCCGTTTTTCTCTACATCTTCTATCGATTTGCTTAAGGTTGTCCCAGCTCCTTCTTTTCCTGTACTACACAAGTCGTTTTGTAGGATATAAGAACTATCTGCACCGTTAATATCTTTAGTAGTGAAAGATTTTTCACAGTGGTAGCATTTTTTACAAGAAGAAGTAGCCGCTATTATAAAGCCCAAAGCAAAGAAAGCGAGGATTGATTTTTTCATAAATCTTATATTTGATTTTTATCGATTGTTGCTGATTTTGTATTTTTTTTTCTTCAATCGCGGTGTAAAATAAATAAAAGTGTTCTATTAGAAAAAGATATTTTTACGATATGAAGATTTTGAATAAAATAATTATCACTCTAATAGGTGTTTTTATAGTCTCATTTGCTTTTGCTGATGGACTTGCAAACCTAGAAAAAACTGAAGCTCAGAGTACTTTTAGAAGACAACTTTTGCCCAATGGACAAACCATTATTGTTTCTTCTCAAAATATGGGCAATACAGCATACACTGATATTTATTTCCGTGCGGGAAGCACTTATGAGTACGATTCTTTGAATGGCTTAACGTTGGCTATTTGTAAAATAATTGATAAACAAGTTTTAGCTTGTTTGACTAAAACAAGCAAGATGGGTATAGCTTATTACAGCACTGTTATTCCTTCTCAGGTTGCTTTTAGTTTTCGCTCAGATCCATCTCAGGTAAATATGGTTGTTGATTTGATTAAAGACAAGATTCTTTTCTTTCATGCAGATTCTAACAGTAGTATAGAATCTATTAATGAAATGAAAGTCGATTTGGATAGTATACATAAAGATGAAAATATATTGTTTCAAAAAAGTATTGATAAGAAATTATGGGGTAAAGATTATAGAAAAATAGATATATATGGCGATGAAAAAAGCTATTTAAAAATAACAGCTGATGATTTAAATAACTTTCATAAAAAATATTTTTTGCCTAGTAATAGTGCCCTTGTTTTTTTAGGCAATTTGAAATATGATGATATTATCTCAAAAGTAACAGAGGCCAATAAAGATTTTATTTCGACTGAATTTAATCCTGAACAAATTATAAGGGTATTGGAATCCAGACCTATTGTAAATGTGAATCAACTTTTGTTTACTAAAAATACGGGAGATAATGAAGCTGCTCTTACCTACCAAAACCCAGGTGCAAGAGTAGATAGAATACATACCTATTGTGCATTTATTTTAACGAGTTTATTGAATGACAAAAATGGAAAATTTCAAAAAAGTGTTATGGCTCAACAAGGAATTACTGAAATGAAAGCCATTTTTGATTGCGGTAATTTCTACAGCACTTTTAAACTTTATACCAAGAATACTAGGAATGATTTTATGAATCAATTCAACTACTTATCGGGGGTGATAGCTGCTTTGGGTAAAAAAGATTTTATAAATGAAGGAGAGCTTGAGATTGCAAAAAAGAATATTGAAATAGAGTTGAGAGATTTAAAGTCAAACAATCCCAAAGCGTTTTTTAGCCAAGTGGCAAAATATCGGTTTTTAAATGACGAATATTATTTTAGTGCACTCAATGATAGTATTCAAGCCATTTCTATAGATGAAATGAATTTATATATTAATAACTTTTTTAGCAATTATGCTGGAGTTCGCAGTTTAAAAACAACCGAAGAAGCATGGAAGACTTCAAACGAAAGCCAAAAATATTTAGCATTGGATGAATCGGTAAAAGAGGTAAAATTTACCTATGAGCAGAACATTACTGATTTAGAAGGAAGTGAGAATTTAGCAAATAGAGAAAAGCTATTGAGATGGTTGCAAATTAATCCTGATATGCATGTCCAAATTAATGGCTGTGCTGATGAAGGAGAATACGATAGAGCATACGATAAGGCAATTTTAGATTTTATAGATTCTATACCTACATTCCGAAAAGTAAAGCAAGATTTGGTTAAAAAAGGATACTTGAAACTGGAGATGATGCGAGCCATGAAATTGGTAAAATTTCTTTATGAGCAAGGGATTACGGAAGATAGATTAAATGGTACGAGCATGATTTTTACTTCTAGCGATAAAGAAGAAGCGAAAGCCAATCGCAAATGCACGGTGACCTTAGAAAAAATAAAGCCTAGATTATCGCTTTATGAATATCATTTTGGTAAAAAGAAAGTGGAGTAAACTAATCTTTTAAAATTTCAAAAGAGGTGTGATGAGTTAAGTCTCCTAGAACTATTGAAACTCTTTCTACAGAAGCTTTTTCTGGACCATGATGGCAATAATCTATTAGTTTGTGCACGGCATCTGGGGTGCCTTCAGCTTCTACAAATACACTTCCGTCTGTTTGGTTTTTTACGAATCCTTTTACGCCTAGTAAGTCTGCCATTTTTTTTGTCTCTGGCCTAAAGAAAACACCTTGTACATTTCCTCTTATAGTAAGTCTTAGATTCTTCATGATATTTAGAATGATGATAGATGTTATAGTAATTAGAATACTTTGATGAAAATTATAAACTTTTGATAAATTCGCCTGCTTATATTTCAAAAAAGTAAAAACAAAAATTATATGGAAAAAATTAAAGTTGCTAATCCCGTAGTGGAATTAGATGGTGATGAAATGACTCGCATTATTTGGAAATTCATAAAGGAGAAATTGATTTTGCCTTATTTGGATATTGATATTAAGTACTATGATTTGGGTATCGAATACCGCGATGCTACCAACGACCAAGTTACTGTAGATGCAGCAGAAGCAATCAAAAAATACAACGTAGGTATTAAATGTGCTACCATTACTCCTGATGAAGAACGCGTAAAAGAATTCAATTTAAAGCAAATGTGGAAGTCACCTAATGGTACTATTCGCAATATTTTAGATGGAACTGTTTTTCGTGAGCCTATTGTTTGTAAAAATGTACCACGCTTAGTCCCTAACTGGACTAGTCCTATTTGTATTGGGCGCCATGCCTTTGGTGACCAATATCGTGCTACGGATTTTGTAACTAAAGGAAAAGGTAAACTGACTATTAGTTTTACACCCGAAGATGGAAGTGCTCCACAATCTTTTGAAGTTTTCAATTTTAAGGGAGATGGTGTAGCTATGGCAATGTATAACACAGATGAATCTATTCGTGGATTTGCGCACTCTTGTTTTAATACAGCTTTGGCTAAAAAATGGCCACTTTATCTTTCTACTAAGAATACTATTTTGAAAAAATACGATGGTCGTTTCAAAGATATTTTTCAAGAAATATATGAGTCAGATTTTAAAGCAAAATACGAAGCCGCAGGTATTACTTATGAGCACCGATTGATTGATGATATGGTTGCTTCTGCATTAAAATGGAGTGGAAATTTTGTGTGGGCTTGTAAAAATTACGATGGCGATGTGCAATCTGATACGGTAGCTCAAGGTTTCGGTTCATTAGGTTTAATGACATCTGTATTGGTAACTCCTGATGGGAAAACTATGGAAGCGGAGGCTGCTCACGGAACGGTAACACGTCACTATCGCGAGCATCAAAAAGGAAATCCAACAAGTACAAATCCTATTGCTTCTATTTTTGCATGGACTCGTGGTTTAGAGTTTAGAGGACAACTTGACGGCAATAATGCTTTGATAAAGTTTGCTCAAACTTTAGAACAAGTTTGTGTGGAAGTAGTAGAGTCTGGCAAAATGACGAAAGACTTAGCTTTGTGTATTTATGGAAGCAAACTAAATCATGGCGAGCATTATTTATATACAGAAGAGTTTTTAGATGAATTGGATAAAAATTTAAAAGCCAAATTGTCTTGATAAATTACAAACTTCATTAATAAAAAAGTCCCGTCTTTTAGGCGGGACTTTTTTATTTTATATAAACTGTTGTTATTGGAATTGACAGATTAAACCTCCCATTATCGCCAAGGTAATAATCCAATATGCTGCAGTGAGCGCAATGTATTTTCCGCTTCTTCTTTCAAACATAGCTCCAGTAGCTACTATAGGAAGCACAAGGAAGATACCTGTAATAGTTCCATGCAAAGCGCCATGTTTAAAAGTGCGAAAATTTGTTCCGTAGTTATCCATTAAAAACTTTACATGCTTAGCCACTTCTGAATCTGGGTTAGCTAAATCTGGCACATTTTGAAGCATGGAGAACAAGCCAAACTGATGATTTACAATAAAGTTAAGACTCATACCCATAAGGAAACTAAGTGCATAACTCACTATCATTACCACTGGCATGTTCATGCTCTTTCCACTTTCCATGGTTACTCCGGTTTCTTGCATCCAAATGGTTCCAAGCACTTTTGGGTGATACCATATAAAACCAATTACAGTGGGTACTAACGCTGATAAAGCGATTATTAAAAAATTGATGTGTAACATATTGTGTATGTTTTGGTGAATAACTAAAATAAGAATGTTTTTCGAAAACCAATTAAAATCGGAATTGATTTTAAAACGAAAAATGTTTAAAAAATCTCCAAAATTTCAAATTCGTTTCCATTGAATTGAAATACTTCACCTATTCTTTTTCCTATAAAGTGTAAGGCTAATGGTGCTTTAGGAGAAAGAACATAAATTTTTTCTTCGTTTACTTTTATACTTCCTAATCCTGTAGCTATGAAATATGTTTTGTCTTTTGTTTTAATCACAGAGCCACTTTCTACTTGTTTATAGATTTTGTCAACAACAATGCTGTGCAATAAAATCAATTCTGATTTGGCTTCTTTCAGTTGTATGGCATTCATATCTCTTTCCCGCTGACTCATGGCTCTACCAGTTTCATATTTATCGCCAGCTGAGCTTTTTTCTTCACTGTTGGCAGCCTCTTGCGCTTGCTCCATAGCATCTGTAGCAGTTTGTACGCGAGTTTCTATTAACTGCATGCATATAGATTTCAATTCTTCTTTCCATGCTATTTTTTCTGCTTGGGTCATAATTTATTTTTAAAATAAATAGGGCAATGGCTTTCACCACTGCCCGCGCTATCTTAGCAGACTCTCTTTCGGTAGCCTGTAAGATGGTTTGGCACCTAATACAAAGATAATAAATTGAAGGAATGCTTAGAGCGCTTTCGTGCAAATAAGATTTATAAATTATGCAAACAAATTGTCACTTTCACATCCGATGAAAATTACCTGTTATCCCTACCAGTTAGAATTTAAATATCCATTTAGAATTGCTCATGGAGTAAGAACGCATACCAGCATTGTGTATGTAAAAATTGAATATCAAAATGTAGTAGGTTGGGGCGAAGCAGCACTCCCGCCTTATCTTATCGATACACAAGAAAGTGTAATAGAAGTATGTCATGATTTTGCTGGAAAAGTAGCAAGCATTGAGTTAGAAAATGCTTTTCTTTTGTTAGAAACAATCTCATCTATGCCTGCTAAAGCAGCTCTAGATATGGCTTTGTGGAATATAAAAACTGCACTTTCAAAGAAAAGTATTGCGGAGTTATTGGGAATTGAACCTGGAAATTATCCACCCAAAACGTATACTATTTCTATTTGTGATGCTCGGGAAATGAAGGAGAGAGTTAAAGATGGAGAAATAAATGGTTTTCGTTTATTCAAAATAAAATTAGATGGGAAACATGATGATCAGATGCTTCAAGATTTTAAATCTATAAGTGATAAGGCATTTGCAGTTGATGTAAATCAAGGTTGGGATAATTTAGAATATGCGATTTCGTTTTCTCAGAAATTAGTAGACACAGGTTGTGTTTTGATTGAACAACCTTTTCATAAAGAAGATAGAGAATTTACAAGAAAATTACGTGAAACTATTTCTATTCCTATAATTGCGGACGAAGCCTGTCAGACCATACAAGATTTGGGAAGTCTGGAAAATGCTTTTTCGGGAGTAAATGTAAAGCTTCAAAAATGCGGTGGGATTACAGCTGCTTACAAAATGATTTTACTTGCACGAGAAATGAAACTTAAAGTATTGATTGGTTGCATGTCAGAATCGCATATAGGTTGTGATGCCGCAGATAGTCTTTCTTCGCTTTGCGATTGGTGCGATTTAGATGGGAAATTTTTGATAAAAAATGATGAAGGTATTTCTTTGCTTCATTTTAATTCTTGATAGACTCCACGTTTTAGTTTAAAATAATTACTAGGTAGCTCTTCATGTTTTTTAGTGTAGTATTCTCCCACAAAAAAGTTGGGTTCATTGATACCCCAATAGTCTTTTGTAGTATCTTTTACTAAGAGTGTTTTAGTGTATTCTGATCCTTCTATTGAAGTGAAAAGGATAGTCTCCATGGCACTTCCCCAAGTATCTCTTTTTAAAGCAGTAGGGGTGTTTTTAATGGAAATGAAATATTTAGAAGCATTGTTATTTCCCTTTTGAAGGATGGATAAATAAGCATCTACCCTTTTTTGATAGTATTCGCTTTTAATGTCAATTGCACTAATTCTTTCTGCTAAGAAAAGTAAAAGCAAGATGCTGCCAAAAGGCTTTGTGTATTTGCTTTCCAATAAGATAAAAATCAATACAACAGCGCTAAATGCTGCTAATGGAAACAGATTTACTTCAAGATAAAATTCAGTGATTTCATCGGGATAAGTAGCTAATACAAGCGATAAATAAGCTATTGGAATGGCTAGGATGAGAAGGGCAAAATTCCATTCTTTTCGAATGATTAATAACAATATGCTTAGTAACGGGATTATCAAAAGAAAGTAATAACTAATGAAAATATAATGCAGTAAAACAAGGCTATTGCCATTTGAGATGGAGTGATAAAGGTTTTCAATTAATTTGTCAATAGATTGAATTTTTCCATTATCGTAACTATTAAAAGTTAGCAGTTTAACTTTTATAATAAATAACACAGAACTTAATAAGGCTGCAGTAATAACAGCATTTAGTGATGGTGTTTTTCGGTTTCTTTTTTCATAAAAATACAACGTAGGCAAAATGAAAATCCATGCAAAGTAAGAAAGCATGTGAGTGAAAAAGGCAAAAAGTAGCAACGCATACAATATTGCATGGTGCCACCACTCTTTATTTTTTAAAGAATAAATAGCGGCAGACAAAAACACAAATCCTATCGCTATGGGTAGTTCAGATTGAGTGAAAAAGAAGGAGTGCAAGGTGCTAATCAAATTAAAAACAATCCACGCTATGCCAAATTTATAAGATTTATCTAAGCTTATAAGTGTTATAAAAACAACTATCTGAAAAATTATTAATCCCAATGAATAGGATAGCAAAACTGTTTTAAGTGGGAAGCCTAAAGTACTTGTGGTAAGCGGAAAGAGCTGGATAATTCCCCAGCCAAATCTTAAGTTTTGATACGATAATTTTTTACTTACTAAAATGAGCATTGTTTGATATGCCACATCTGGTGTCATAAATCTTAGGTTATAATAAATGAACGCTTTTAGTAGTAACACAGCAAAGGCTAGAACTGCGAAAAAAATGTAAGCTATTCTTTGCATGCTGGTATTTATAATATTACTTTAATGGATATATTTTAATTCCACTCAAAATTGTAATTGGTTTTAGCGCTAGATATTGAGCAGCAGAAGCATCTAAATTTACTTCACAATTCTTATACACCATTAAATAACTAGCTCCTAAGTGAATAAAATTTTCGATATCAGATTTTGTCAATTGATTGGTCATTCCACATTGAGTCCATCCCCTTCTATTCATTAGATAAAGAGAAGATCCTGTAGTGAAATCTCCTACACTTACTATTTTATTTGCCCTTGTAATGCCTACCGAATCTAGTAAAGGTTCAATTTCCCAATAAGCCCTAAATTCTGAAAACTGAGTAACATTCTCAGAGTCTCTTAGTTTATTTATTCTTTTGCCATGATAAATCATTATTCCAAATAACACCAATAATCCAATTTTTAAAATTGAATTATGGAATATAGTTTCATTCCACACTTTTATTTGATGAAGTAGAATGGTAATGGCAGCAGTAGGTATGATTAGCATACAAATCACGTAATAATCGTGATGAAAGAATTGTTTGAAAAATAAAAGAAAATAAAAAAATGAAATAATCAAGGTTAAGAAAAACCAAAGCTGCAATCCATTATTTTTTTTGTTAGGAATGATAAAACAAAGAAATGAAAGGAAAGGGAGGCAATGTAGAAAATCACGATACATATACATCTTCAACCATTGCCAATCAAAACGATTCCAAATTTTAATTTTAAGAGAAGCATCTGTATCCCAATAGGGACGTATATCTGTAGTAAAATAGAAAGTATTATTATTTATATGATTATAGTGCTTCATGAAAATTATCCAAGTGAAACAAGTAACTATTGGAGTTAAGAAAAAAACAATAAGAGCAAAGTCATTTTCTATTCTTTTTACATTTTTATTTTTTATTGATTGGATTAAAAACTGGATACAATATGTACCTATAATGGCAAAGAAGCCTATCAATGAGGTAATTTTCAATAATCCAGCCAAAGAAAATAGAATGCTTGCCCAGATTAGGAATTGTGTTTTTTTATTTTCTCTATATCTTAGGAAAAAATAGTAGCCCATGAAGGTAAGCGACAATGCAGGCACATCAGGTAAAAAGTTGTTTGCATAATCAATAATCACTGGTGAAGTGAAAATTATAAGCGATACAATAACTGCATAAAATGCATTCTTTAAAAGAATAAATATGCATTTGAAAAGTGCATATATTCCTAAAAAGAACAAGATTAAGGAAATGCCTCTCAGAAAGAAATCGTGTTTCCCAAAAAGTTTATAAAGCCATGCTGCTAAATAATAAAGAATAGGAAATTCTGAAACCATCTTGCCATCATTTCCTGTGCAAATGCTTAATCTTGGCTCAAAAAAATCCATTGATTCTTGGAAGTAGTTAGACGCAAATTGTGCCCCATCGCATTGTCTCCAACTATGCATTCCATGAGGTCGTTGAAAAAACTCTGAAGGATAGTCGTAAAGAAAACATAATAAAATTATTAAAACCCAAAATATTAAAGATGTATGTTTATTATTTTCCATGAAATAGAAATTTCAAAATTCTACTTTATAACTTAATACAGGAATGATACCTAAGTTCTTTTTAGTTTCTATTTGTTGGGTATTCTTATTGTAAACTTTTGTTGCTACATTCAATCGGTTAATTACATTTTGAATATCTAGTGCTAGTATCCATGCATATTTTTTCTTGTTTCTTCGATAGCTAGCCCCAAAGTCTACTCTAAAATAATCGGGTAATCGAATGCTATAAGCTTTTGAAAAATCATATACTGTTACCCCTGCTTGTCGTGAAGCTTCTAAATCAATAGGAGTATCTCGTAAGCCTCCCCGCCAAAGGATTTTAGCATTTACACCTATTCTGTTTATTTTTCTTTTTCCTACAATAAATTCTTTTCCTCCTAGTCCATTCATTACATAATTAGAGTTAAAAGCAGTGCTGCGCCAAATGTTGTCGGAGCCTGTATATTGAGAGTTGAAAAAGGATGCTGTATAGAGGAAGTAGTAATTTTTAGTAAAGAATTTTTCCAGTGTAATTTCTATACCATAATTCATTCCTTTTCCTTTGCTTTTTAATGGAATACTTAAGAAGCCCTCATTGTTATTAAGCGCAGAGTATTGTGCGTAGGCTCCTGTGCCTACAGGTACTACAAAAAGATACTGGTAGTATACTTCGGCTTTTAAACGAAAGTCTTTTTTGAAATTTAAATTGTAACCAATTACAGCATGAAATGCTCTTGAAAAATCTAAATTTCTATTTTGATTTAAGTTTTGGCTAAGAGAAGGATTGATTTGAGATACATAGGTAGAAATAGCGTCAATTCTACTGTGTAGCCCTACACCTGCCGAAAGAGTTTGATTTTCTAAGAACCGATACTCTGCACCTAAACGAGGTTCTAAATAAAATTTATTATTGATAAAAGAGTATGTAAAGTGCAAACCAGAAACTACATTTATTTTATCGGTAAAGCGATGCTTCCATTGCCAATAACCTTGTAGTAAATCTGTTTGACTGCTGCTGTTAACTCTTACATTTATTAGCTGTTGTTGAAAATCTATTTCTTGATTAAATAGTTTATAAATAATGTGAGCATATTCTATTCCAGCTCTTACCGTATTTTTTGAATCTACTTTTCTATTCAGGGCAAAAGCCACTCGGCTGGTGACGTAGGTAAATCGGGCACTTTCTAAATTTGCTTTTACAAAATCATTAGAAAGACTGTCGTTGTTATAACTATTGCTGGAACTGCTCACAGAGAGCGAGGTTTTTAAATACGTTTTATTATCCAAAAAATGATACGTATGGGTAAGCCCTAATACCCCAGTTTTTTGTGAAAGACTCTCTTCTGTTCTATCATTAAAAGATTTCCATTTTGAAACATCTCGTTCTGCTTTATTTCCAAGACTACTCAAACCACCAATTCCAAAAAGTGTAAAGTCTCCAATTTTTTTAGTTGGGAAATAGAAGTTGAAAGATAAATCTTGATATTTTGGAACTTGGTTGCCACCAATTTTTAAACCAATTTTTGATAAAATATCTAAGGTAGAATAGCGATAATTTACTAAATAAGAACCTTTATATTTTTTACTAAAAGGGCCTTCAACTGCTGCTTCTAAACCCAATACACCAACCTGAATACTTTCCTCCCATTTGTCTTGATTTCCCTTTCTCAGATTTAAATCAAATACACCAGAAAGTGCATTTCCGTATTCTGCAGGAAATGCTCCTGAGTAAAAATCGGTATTGCTGAGCATATTTGAACTTAGAATACTTACTCCACCACCAGTAGAACCCTCGGAACCTGCAAAGTGATTGGGGTTGGGGATTTCAATTCCTTCCATTCTCCAAAGCAAACCACGAGGAGAATTTCCTCTGACTACAATAGCGTTATTTTCATCATTGGCTGAAACTACTCCTGCAAATGTCTGTACCATTCGTGATGGGTCATTTAATGTGCCAGCGTAGCGTTTGGTTTCTTCTACTGAAAATGAACGGGAACTTACCGATGCAAAAGTATTGTTGGGTCTTGATTTGTCTTTTGTTGCATTTATAACCACTTCGTTCATGTTGGTTACCTTTTCTTGTAACTCCATGTTCAAGATGGTTTCTTTTCCAGTACCTACCAGAAGTTGATTGATAGTGGCGTCTTCGTAACCTACATAGCTGATTTTTAAATTTATACGACCAGCTTTTACCCCGTTTAGTCTGAAGGTTCCATTTTCATCGGTTGTAATTCCTATAAAAGGAGAGGAGTTTGGCACCGTGATGTTTACCCCAACCAATGCTTGTTTAGAATCTTTATCTGTAATTTTTCCTTTAATCACAGAAGTGTAATCTTGACAAAAAATAAAATTTGCCCAAAACAGATTCGCAACCAAAAGAATAGATTTATACATCTTTGTATTGTATGAGCCCGAAAATACTATTTTTGAACACTCTTTTTATTATGCTAAAACGATTGTTTTTTTTACCCCTTTGTTTGTGTATGCTGCTGCTGTTTTCTGATTGCAACAAAGCATGTGAGGGCGTGACTTGTTATAACGGAGGTAGTTGTGAAAAGTCAACAGGAAAATGTAATTGTAAACTACAATATTTTGGTGCAAAATGTGATACTCTTTGTGCTACTGGCAAAGAAGGAGATGATTGTTCCATTCTTTCCAAAACAAAATTCATAGGAGTTTGGGAAGGAGATTGCAAAGATCTGTCAAATGGAAATTCTATTACGAATCTTATAGATATCTCTGATAATCCCGCCTTGTTTTATCAAGCAAAGCTCTCAAATTTTAATGAAGAAGCATATGGTGTTTTGGTTACAGCTACCGCTACTGATAAATTTGAAACCATCAATGCTACGAATGCTACAGGAGCATATACTGGGAAAGTAGATGTTTCGGCAGTTTTGAAAGGAGGGAAGTTGACTATTAATTTAACTAAAAACGGTGTCAACTATTTCGGTACCTACACCAAGAAATAAATTCCTTGAAAAATATAGAAATACTTTTTGAAGACGATGTTATTTTGGTAGTAAATAAACCAGCTGGAATTACTGTAATTCCAGAAAGATTTAATACGGAAAATAAATCTATACAAGCGCAATTAGAAACAAAGCACGGGAAGTTGTTTGTAGTTCATCGTTTAGACCGCGATACTAGTGGCGTATTGTGTTTTGCGAAAAATGAAGTAGCTCATAAAAATATTTCTTTGCAATTTGAAAATAGAACTACTCAAAAATTTTACACTGCTTTTGTAAAAGGAAGAATGGAAGGAAAAGCGGGTGAGATAGATGCTCCTATTTTAGAAAATCCTTCCAAGTTAGGCACTATGAAAATACACCCCAAAGGCAAAGAGGCACTCACTTTATTTGAAGTACAAGAGCAATTTAAGCATGTGGCTCTTTTATGGGTAGAAATTAAAACGGGTCGCACACATCAAATTAGGGTTCATTTTGCATCGGCAGAGCACCCACTTTTAGTAGATCCTGTTTATGCAAAAACAGATAATTTTTTATTGTCTTCTATTAAGAAAAAGTATAAGCAAACTGATGAAGTGGAGCGCCCAATTATTTCGAGACTCACACTGCATGCTAGTAAATTAATTCTTACGCATCCTATTAGTAATCAGCTTTTGACTTTTGAAGCCGCACTACCTCACGATTTGCAAGCTCTCTTAAAAGTACTTAGAAAGTACGATGGTATTTAGTTTTACTATTCTGGCATCATGTATTTAGAGATACTGGAATCTGGTTTTATACTTCGAGCTGGTGTGCCTTTTTCTGTAGCATACAAAAAGCTTATCACTCCATTAAAATAGTTTTGTTGATCATCCCACATACACATGTGGCTTCCTTTGCAAATAAGTACTTCCGAATTTGGAATGAGTTCTCCCATTTTTTTAATCTCCTTCGGATCCATTTCATCATAGTCTGCACCTATTACAAGCGCTGGTGCTTTAATAGTTTTTATTTTCTCCCAAGCATTCCAGTTTTTAAATTTCCCTGTCACCACAAATTCATTATTTCCCTGCATGGTATTGTAAACCTGAGCGTTTATTTGAGCAAAGGAGCGAGTAAGTGGCTCAGGCCATTCTTGTAATCTACAGATGTATAAATTGTATAATTGCTGCACCAGTTTTTGATACTCAGGATTGTTGCTATCATTGGCATCTTCAAATTTCTTCATTGCCTTCACTTGCTCCTCAGGCATTTTGTTTCGAAGTTTATTAATGTACACCACGTAATCTGGAATAGAAGCAGTCATGTTTGAAATGATAATGCCTTTTAAGTGCTCAGGATATTTAGCAGCATACTCCATAGTAAGCATTCCACCCCATGAATGTCCTAGCAAATAAAACTTTTCTAAACCTAATCCTTTTCGTACTTCTTCTACTTCATCTGTAAATTGCTCCACACTCCACAATGCTGTGTCAGTGGGGTGATCAGAGTAGTGTGAACCCAATTGGTCGTAGTAATAAAATTCAATACCTGCTTGGGGAAAGAAACTTTCAAAGCACTCAAAATATTCGTGGGTAAGGCCTGGTCCACCGTGTAATAGCAACACTTTTATTTTTCCATCACCTACTTTTTTAGTCCATACTTTATACTTCCCATTTCTAACAGGTATCATCTTTATACCTCCATTTTGTACTTCTTTATATTGTGGAATTCTAACTCCTTTGGCTGGATGGTTTTTTTGTTTACATCCGACTATAAACAAAAGGAATGCTGCGAGAAATAAATAGTTTTTCATGCTATAGGATTTGTTCAAATATAATGGCATTTGAGCATCAAAATAAATTGCAATGCGTTTTGTTGTAATTTTGTTGAATCAAGAAGCTAAACGATAGCATTACTAAAGCTCTTCTATTCTTTCGACTCTGACTAAGAACTCAAACATTTCTTTACCTTCACATTATGAAATACGCGACTGTTAATCCTTGTAATAACCAACTCACAAAAGAATTTCCTTTTGATGCTTTCCCTGATTTGGAAGATTCTAAAAATGCTTATAGAGTTTGGAAACAAATTAGTATACAAGAGAGGGGAGAGTATTTGAAAAAAGTAGCTGCTTTGCTTGAAAAGCGCAAAGATGAATTTGCACAACTTATTACCTTGGAAATGGGTAAACCCTTACGTGAATCGTTTTACGAGCTCAATAAAACGATCGCTACTTTTGATTACTATATTTCTAATGCTGAAAAGTTTTTAGCACCTGAAGTTGTTGTTACTGCTGCCTCTAAGAGTTTTGTAACTTTTGAACCACTCGGGGTTATATTTTCTATCATGCCTTGGAATTTTCCTTTTTGGCAGGTTTTTCGTTTTGCTATTCCTACATTAATCGCTGGAAATGTAACGGTTCTAAAACATGCTCCCAATGTGCCTCAATGTGCGGCTGCTATAGCGTTGCTTTTTGAAGAGGCAGGGTTTCCAAAAGGAGTTTTTAAAAATTATTTTTTGACGAATGAAGATGCAGCTAAACTGATTGCTGACAATACTATACAAGGGGTTAGCTTTACTGGTAGCAATGCTACAGGTTCTATTGTGGCAGGTCTTGCAGGGCAGCACATTAAAAAGGCTGTAATTGAATTAGGGGGTAATGATGCTTTTATTGTTTTAGAAGATGCCGATTTGGACAGAACCATAGAAGGGGCTATGAAATCGCGAGCTATTAATAGCGGCCAATCGTGCAATGGGGCTAAGCGGTTTATTGTTTTAGATAAGGTGTATTCTGTTTTTTTAGAAAAAATCACAGCGGCAGTTCGGGAGTTAATAGTCGGGAATCCATTAGATGAGGCAACTCAAATAGGACCTTTGGCTAGACTGGATTTGGCAGAAAAAGTAAGAGCACAAATTCAAAAAACAATAAATGCTGGTGCTATTCCTTATTTCCATTCTTACAAAAGTGAAGAGGCGGGAAACTTTTTAGCACCAGTAGTTTTGGAGAATGTAAAGCCTAGAATGGTAGCTTTCGATGAAGAGATTTTTGGGCCCGTTTGGTCTGTTATAAAAGCAAAGGATGAGCAAGAAGCAATTGCTTTGGCCAACCAATCTGAGTATGGATTGGGTGCATCTATTTGGACAAGTGATTTAGAAAAGGCAGAAAGACTAAGCTCTCAAATAGAGGCAGGCAATGTATTTATTAATGATATCGTAAAGTCAGATGCTCGCTTGCCCTTTGGTGGCATTAAGAAAAGTGGTTTTGGTAGAGAACTCTCCGAATATGGATTAAAAGAATTTGTAAATATTAAAACAATATTTATTCACTAATTCTAAAAAGTCATTTTTAGTTCCACTGCAAAGTGGTCTGAAAGGTCTTTGTGCTTTTTATCCCATTGCTCTTGAAACCTTTTCACTGTGCGGCTTTGTGATGTTGGCTGTACCCCATTTGATTTAAAAAAAACATAATCAATTACATGGCGTTTATCTGGCTTATAGGTATCCATATCATTGAGTAAATGATCGGAAGTGTATTTCAATTCACCACAAATTTCTCCATTCTCACATTCTAAAGATGTCACGAGCGGAACATATAACTCAGGATTGTCTTTTTTACAATTAAAATCACCCGATGCAAATTGTGGGACTCCCTGAACTGTATGACGCTTCAATAATTCACCCGCTTCTTTGTATTGGCTTAGCTTTAATTCTTTGCCACCACCTGCTTGCATGTGGGTACCTAACAATTGAAATTTTTTAGCAGGGTGATTTACTTCTACTAGCATAGCACCTTTGCGTGCAATTTTATCTATACCCACTCCTTGTTTGTAAGTGATACTTTCCAATGCTTTAATTGGATATTTGCTTAGCATTAAAACACCCCCAGCTCTAAAAAAAGTAAAGCCTAGTTTGTTTTTCCATCCTGCATTATAGGGGTAGGCTGCTTTCATTTTCTTTTTAATAATGTGCATAGCTAATCCGTCAAATGCTTCTTGAAAAACAATTACATCTGAATTGGCTTCTATTAATTTTGCTGGAATCAATCGCGCCCGTTTTACTGGGTGATGATGTAAAAATGTAGCTCCTCTTGGGAGCATTTTAATGTTGTAGGTTAGGATAGATATTTCTTTTGCCGAACTAGTGTCAGGCAATATTGCATAGCTTTTAAAAGCAATAATTAGAAGTGCCGTTAGAGTAAGAAGTATTTTGTGCATGTGTGAATTTATAAAAAATACCCTCCAAAAGGGAGGGTATTTTTAGCAGAACTAATCAACTTTTAAAATGATGTACGAAGCGTGACAAATAGATTTCTTCCAGCTCCACTAATACCAGAAGCAAACACACGGTATTTTTTATCTAAAATATTATCTACTCCTACATCTATTCCTAAATATTTAAATGGTTGTATAGAGATGTGGGCATTCAATGTCCACCAAGCTGGTATTCCATTTTTAGTAGCATATTGCTCATTATCTTCTCCACCTAGATTGTAATCTTTAATATCCTTTTTACCGCTATATACAGTGAAAACATCTGCTCTAAATTTCTTTGCATGAAAGTTAATCCCTGCTCTTCCATATACTGGAGCTACGTGGTCTAAAGGGTAGGGAACAGAATCGGTAATAATTCTTCCTTTTGTATAATCTACTGAAGCATACAAACTCATCCAAGCGGTAGCATCTGCTGTGAAGCGGGCACTTACCCCAAAGATATCAGCTTTGTTTTTATTTTGATTCGCATATACCTGTCCTACTTTCCCATCTAGTATAATTGTATCTGCACCGTTGTAAGTAAATTTGTCGGTTACTATTGCATTAAAAAAGCGTGTGTAAAATCCCGTAGCTTCTATTCTGAATTTATCTTGAAATGTATAGCCAATGGTCAATTCAGCATTTATAGTATACTCAGGTTTTAAATTTTGATTAGGAATAATTACAGTACCAGCAGTAGCATCGGTTTCAAATATTTTAGCTAGGTCATCCACATTAGGTGCACGGAAACCAGTAGAGGCCAAAGCTGCAATTTTAAAACCTTTTGCTGGCAAGAAAGTAAGACCTAAATTTCCACTTACAGCATGGTGATTTTGAGAAGTTTCAGTAAAAGGAAATTTATAAAACTGCTGACTCACAAAACTCGATTTTAATCCCGCATAATTGTAGCGAATACCATCACTCAAAATAATTTTCGGGGTAATGGTCCATTGGTGTTGTATAAACACACCTACATAATTCATATTGTTTTTTCCATCAGGATAGCGAGTAGATGCCGCTTTGGTTGTGTCATTGTTTACGTCTGTAGCTACTGCAGTAGATTTTAAAATGTTAAACTGCCCATCTACACCAAAGTTGATACGATGTGTTTTAATAATTTTATTGAAATCTGCATGAAATCCTATTATATGAACTTTTTCAGTTCTATCAGTTCTAAATGTTTTCCCGAAACCTCTGGAGTGTCTACTCTCTAATATGTTTTGGTAGTTTACTCCAAGGTTAAAATCATCAAAAATACCTGCCATTTTTTTCCATTTTAGTTCATAGGCGGCAAGTATTCTTTGTTGTGGACCATAATACCACTCAGCATTACTGAATTTAGAAAGAGTACCATCTGTTAAGCGATCGTAACGAGGCACATTGCTGGAATTGGAAAATTGCACATTTAAGAGGTGACTAATATTTTCATTTTGCTGGTATAGAAATTTCTGTAAAATATCGTATTGATAAAAACCAGAATTCTTTTGAATAGAAGGGTCGCTGTTAAATACTACAGAATCTTTTCCATTAACTCTTTGTACAGAATTGTATCTATTCCATAGTGAATCGTTTCCATCAGGAGCTAAGCTCATCCCTTGTCTTAGGTCTCCGAATTTGCTGAAAGTACCAGATGTGAAAGAGGCGAATTTTTTTCCTCCTAGATTTAAATCTAGGTGTCCTGTCAATTCATTATTTACAGTTCCATATCTAAAAAATGCATTTCCCTTCGGAAGAAATTTCTTATCGCCAGAAAGGATAGGGTCTTTGGTACGAAGGCTTATTACACCACCTAAGGCATCACTACCATAAACCACAGAACCTGGACCATAAATTACTTCTACTCTATCTAAGGTAGTATTGTCTACAGTTACAATATTTTGTAAGTGACCTCCACGGTAAATAATGTTATTCATCCTCACTCCATCTATTACTAAAAGTACACGACTAGCTTCAAACCCTCTTAGCATAGGACTTCCACCGCCTTGTTGGCTTTTTTGAACAGCTAGCCCACTCTGCTGTAAAAGGTCGGCAGTGCTTTGAGCATTCATTGCTTTAATATCTTTGGAGGTAATTATCTGCGTTTGTTGGGCAAGGTTTTGTTGAGCCTCTGGGAAACGATTTGCACCTACCACCACATCGTTTAGCTGAATTAATTTTTGAGTAGAATCTGTTAGCTTGTTTTGTCCAAAAGAGATATGGACAGATGAAATAACATAGAGTGTTATAAATATCTTTTTCATTTAGAATTTGTTTAAGAAAATTGAAAAATAAGAACTCATCGGAAATCATTTCCCGATGAAGAAAGCAAAATAGATTGCGAAAATTCTTAAACTAATGCTTGTGGGGGAGGAGCTAAAATCTCAATATTTCCTGAAAGTTTTTTTGCTTCGGAAGTAACTATATAGTCACTCGAGAGGGTTGCTATATTTAGCTTTAAATCCAAACTAATTAAAGGCAAGTAATCTTTAATAAAGGATTTTAATAGGGTGTTGGATTTGTTTTTTGAATGAGACGATGCATCTTTTACATATCTTTCAATATGCTCGCTTAGCATTCCAAATATATTTTCTTCGTTCTCATCATGAAAGCATTTTATGAAAACTTTATCATCAGAAAATTGAACAGAGGCTACATCATAAAATTTCCCATTCCATGTAATTTCATTTTTGTCGGCTACAAGGGAGGAGTACTCTGTTTTGGAGAGTGTAATTGTTTCCAATTTTCTTGCGCTTAGTGTTTCTTTCACTAGTGTTTTGTTCATTTGTTCTGCGCTTTCAAACAGAAGTGAAAATCCCACAGAGTGAAACAAGAAAATGGACAATAGAAAAAGTACTACTAAATTTTTCACAACACTAAAGTAATTATTTTATAGAAATGCCATTATTTCCTTTCGTAAATTCTACCGTCACAAAAGCCTTCTTTAAAGGCTTTAATTAAATAAAGCGAACTATCGCTTGGCATAAGATAATCATTCTCTCCAGTATTGGCAAACACATAATATTGGTACTGAACTTTTGAGGAGAGACCAAAGCAAACCTTTTGCTGAGGGTTTTTTAAATACCCCGATTCTGGAAATTCAAATCCATAATAGGCAGGGAAATCGGCACCAATAGTATCTGTAGATTTTGTTATTTGTAAAATATAATCGGTAGCTTTTTGTTGTGAAACAACTTGGTATCTATAACTCATATCTTCATCGTATTTAAACGATGAAGATTCCATGTGTCGATAAGCAAAAAGCCCTAGAACAATAGCTATGGGTAAAATTAATTTAGCCGAAACTCGAGAAATTGTACGAACAAGTAATACGCACACTACAACAATAGCGGGCATCATGTATCGCATCATTACAAAATTTAAGGAGCTAAACGCAAGAAATATGCAAAGGAATGTAACTGCTAAAAGCGAAAAATCTGAAATCTTTATTTCTCCCTTTACTATTCTGAAAAGTATAGTCAATAACAGAATACCACTACTCAACCAGCGACCTTGTTGTATAAAAACAAATTTCAAATAGAGTTTTAAAGAGTTTATTATTTCTGAGAATTGGAAACTCATTAAATCGGTGTGCATAGGAAACAAATACCAACCATTTTGCCTTTTTTGTAGTACTAAAAAAGAAATGAAAATAAGTAGTGGGAATACAATACTGGTCATGTTTTTAAGAGAGATGTACTCGCCTCTATCTTTGTAAAAAATAATTTTTATAAGTGTAAAAAGTAATGCTGTAAATGGGAGTACGAGAGCAGTTTCTTTAGTCAAAAGTGCAAAAGATGTAACGATGGCAAATTCAAAAAAACGTTTTTGAGAATAAAACACTAATGCAGCAAAACAGAATAGACTCAGTAGCACTTCGGGTAGTATGAGTGCGGATTGTGCTACAAATAGCGGTTGTAAACAAAGCATCAAAGCAATCCCTAAAGCACTTACTACTCCTTGACTTTTTGCTGCAAAAAGAAATAAAAAAGCAATGAACACTAATGAAATAATAAGTGCTAAGACATGACCAGCGAAAACAGATTTTCCCCAAATTAAAAACCAACCAGCAAACAGAGAGGGTAGAAGCAAAGGGTGTCCCCTTGATAATTCTGGTGGCAAGTATTTGGGTTGTAAGCCTATTTCGTGCTTGCACAAATACATGCTGCTTCTGGCATATACACCTAGTTCGTCCCAAAAGTAAGGCAAAAATAGATCGTTGAATTTGAGCGCTGTAAACAATACCAACACAGCGATTAGCAAAATAGGGATTTGATATTTTTTACAAAAGGATAGCAATTTCTTTGTCGGTTTGCGTTTTGAATCTTTGTTTAAAAGTAATGATTCAGTTGGGATATTTTATATGTAACTGATGTCGTCTAGTTTTAATTTTAGTAAAAACAAAATATAATTTTAGATTTGTCTAAAATATATTTTATGAAATACAAAATTTTAACAATGCTATGTGTTTTGTTTTTATCCGTCTTTTCTCAATCTGATACTACCAAAGAGCAACGCTGGAATGTGCATTTTCAGTTGACTACTATAGCGCAGTATCATCCTGAGTTTAGTGCTAAATATTCAGGCGATAATAGTTTGCAGACTAAAGAAGGTGCAAAAGTTTCTATCACTTCTACTCTCTTTTTTGGCTTGCGGTTATGGAAGGGAGCAGAGTTGTATTTTAATCCTGAAATAGCTGGTGGCGCTGGTTTTAGCAAAACGTTAGGTGCTGCAGGATTTCCCAATGGGGAAACATTTCGGGTAGGTTCGCCTGAGCCTTCGGTATATATAGCACGTACTTTTTTACGGCAATATATTTCTCTATCCAAAGAAACAGAATGGGTAGATAATGATGCGAATCAACTACATGTAAAACGTCCTAAGGCATACGTTTCACTTTTAGTGGGGCGTATCAATATTGCCGATTATTTTGATAATAATTCTTTTGCACACGATGCACGTACGCAGTTTATGAACTGGGCACTCATGGCTAATGGGGCATGGGATTACCCTGCTAATACTCGTGGTTACACCTATGGTTTTGTGGCAGAGGTAGTGAAACCTAGATGGGCGCTTCGTTATGGAATTACAGTAGTGCCCAAAGAAGCCAACGCTTCAGACATGAATTTTAATTTAAGTAAAGCTAGTTCTCATGTATTAGAAGCGGAAGCTAATTGGAAAATTAAAAGGCAAAAGGGAATCATTAGAGTGCTGGGATTTGCTACTATGGCTAATATGGGTAACTATAAATTGGCGGCAGCTATGGACACTCCAGATATAACTGCCACCCGAAAATACTCACGCACTAAGTTTGGTTTTGGTATAAATGTAGAACAAAATATTACCGATAACATAGGCGTATTTGCTAAGTACAGTTGGAACGATGGACGAAATGAAACATGGATGTTTACCGAAATAGACCAAGCCTTTTCAGCAGGCATTTCTGTAAATGGCTCCTATTGGAAACGCAAGAATGATGTTTTTGGTGCTTCTATTTTAACCAATGGAATTTCAAAAGATCACCGTTCTTATTTAGAAAAAGGTGGCTATGGCTTTATTATAGGTGATGAAAAATTAAATTATGCACCAGAGTTTGTGGCAGAGTTGTATTACTCATTCGATTTGTGGAAACAACATTTATTTATTTCTCCCGATTTTCAAGTGATTGTGAACCCAGCTTACAATAAAGACCGCGGCCCCATCACAGCTTTCGGATTACGAGTACATGCAGAATTTTAATTTTTATCGTCTTCTGCAAACTCCCACATCATGCGAATAATGCGGACTAGCACACTGGTGACTAAATAGAAAATGATAATGCTGGTTATCATCATACGGTACTCAGCTAACTTCCAAATGCTAATGCCAGACAATACTCGAGCGCTTAAAAGAAGTACAGCTAATAGCAAAACAAAGAGCCCATAAGAAGGCCAAGTGTATTTTAAAAAAGTAGGATTAAAAATAGATATGAATGAGTTCATAATGGTAAACAAGATTATAGCAGTGAGTGCTGCTGAAAATTCGTGTGCGGTTCCTGCTAAAAGAAAGTGAAAGAGTAGCATTGCTATCAATCCAAACACCAAACAAAAAAGTGCTTGTTTCAAAGGAGAGAATTTGGTAGCTAAAAATGCGCTCGTCATAGCTTCAAAGGTAAAGTTTTATATAGAACATACAATCTGTATGAATGTTTAATAACTACCCTCTGACTTAATTGGAGAATTTAAGGAAATATCGCTATTTGTTAAAGTACTCTCTTGTTCTGAAGAAGATGGAGTATATTTTTGAATTAAATCCAAAAACTACTTAAGACAAAAAGCGTTTCATTCAAAAACTTCTGAAATCACTTTTCCAGTCCAACATGGATGACTTTCTAATCCCAAAATTTTAGCCATCATGAGCGCTGTATCCTCGTTTTTTACATGGGTTTGAATGGTGTGATTTTTCTTTATTCCTTTTCCCATAATTAGCCATGGTGTATTAATTTCTTGTGGACTATTGCCTCCATGCCCTTTACTTATTCCTCCGTGGTCGGTTACCAATATAAGTACCGTGTTTTCAAACTTATCGTGTTGCTTAATGGTTTTAATTACTCTCCCTAAAATTTTATCGGTGCGTTGGATAGCTTCTAAGTATTCTGGCGATTCATGTCCATACTTATGTCCTGCATGGTCGCATTGGTCAAGATGCATAAAGGTGATAGCTGATTTTTTTCCTTTGTAGTAAATCATGGCATTGTCTACATTCATTTCAGGGGTGATAACTCCGCAAATTTTTCGACTAAACTTATCTTTTTTTACCAGCCTAGCAAATGCAATCCATTGATGAAATAAGCCAGCTTTCAATTTTGGTTTTTGACGATTCAAAAGCGTAAAAATGGTGGGAAAATAGTCAGGCTCCGAGGCACAAGTGGGGGTGTTTTGATAGACATTTTTATCAAAACCATTTCTGGTTATCAAATGCTCCTTAGGTGTAGCTCCACATACAATAGAAGCCCAATTGGGGCTGCTACTGCTAGGCATATTGCAATTTGCATTAAAGGTCCATGAACCATTTGCCTTTATGTAATCCAGATTAGGAGTTTGTGTATCTTTAAAACGATAGCTATTGAGCCCATCTACACCTACCACCACTATGTGCGTAGTTTGTGCTTGTAAAACAAAAGAAAAGAAGAACCCAAGTGCGCTGTATAAATATTTCATAATGTTAGAAGTTGAAATAAAGATATAAAATGAGAGTAAATTCTTGTTGATGGGATTGTTATCTTTCAAACAAATCTTATGGAGTCACTAATTATCTATATCATTTTTAAAGTGCCTTATGTTATTTATCATGATTTAGATAGCTTGTAGAGCAAGAATGCAAATCCGTTGTTTTTCCTATTTTTTCTATCTTGCGCAAAAATTACTTTGTATGAATTATGATTTAGTAGTAATAGGAAGCGGTCCTGGTGGATATGTGGCGGCTATTCGTGCCTCTCAATTAGGCATGAAAGTGGCGGTAGTAGAGAAAGAGAGCTTAGGTGGTATTTGTTTGAATTGGGGTTGTATTCCCACCAAAGCATTGCTGAAAAGCGCACAGGTTTTTGAATACTTAAATCATGCTTCAGATTATGGTATTACCGTAGAAAATCCAAAGGCTGATTTTACAGCTATAGTTAAACGTAGTAGGGGAGTGGCAGAGGGCATGAGTAAAGGCATTCAGTTTTTGTTTAAGAAAAACAAGATAGATGCTATCATGGGTTTTGGTAAACTGAAAAAAGGGAATAAAGTAGAGGTAACGGACGCTACTGGAAAGAAAACAGAATATGCAGCTAAGCATGTTTTGCTAGCTACAGGTGGGCGTTCTAGAGAACTACCCAATGTAAAACAAGATGGTAAAAAAGTGATTGGTTACAGAGAAGCCATGAGTTTGGAGAAACAACCAGAGTCTCTGGTTGTAATGGGTTCTGGGGCTATAGGAATGGAGTTTGCTTATTTCTATAATGCATTAGGAACTAAAGTTACGGTGGTAGAATTCTTAGATAGAATTTTACCTAGAGAAGATGCCGAAGTATCTAAAGAAATGGAGCGCATTTTAAAGAAAAAAGGAATTAGTTTTTTGACGAGCACGTCTGTAGAAAGTGTAGATGTGAGTGGAAAGAAATGTGTGGTAACTGCCAAGACTAAAAATGGAGTAGAGAAAATAGAATGTGATGTAGTGCTCTCTGCAGTGGGCATTGCCACAAATTTGCAAGGTTTAGGTTTAGAAGAAGTGGGGGTAAAAACGGATAAAGGTTTAGTAACAGTAGATGATTTTTATCAGACAAATATTGCAGGAGTTTATGCTATTGGTGATATCGTAAAAGGACCAGCCTTGGCGCATGTAGCCAGTGCCGAGGGTATTACTTGTGTAGAAAAAATAGCTGGTAAAAATCCAGAGCCTATTGATTACAATAACATTCCAGGTTGTACTTATACTTGGCCAGAAGTGGCGTCAGTAGGCCTTACAGAAGAAGAAGCTAAGGTAAAAGGATTGGCGATTAAAGTTGGGAAGTTCCCTTTTTCTGCTTCAGGTAAAGCATCAGCATCAGGCGCGAAAGATGGTTTTGTGAAAGTGATATATGATGCTAAATATGGCGAGTGGTTAGGTACTCACATGATAGGAGCCAACGTTACAGAAATGATAGCAGAAGTAGTGGTAGCAAGAAAACTAGAAACTACTGGACATGAAATTATAAAAGCGATTCATCCACACCCTACCATGAGTGAAGCCATTATGGAAGCCACTGCAGCAGCTTATGGGGAAGTCATTCACTTATAAAGTTTCTTTTCTTCGTTTGAAATAGAACCAACTTAAGCCCGCATACAGCAATAAACTAAAAGCAGAAACACCTATACCAACATTGTAGTAAGGCGCGTGGTAACTGAGTTCTACGGTGTGTTTCCCTTTTTCTAAGCTATAGCCAAGAAATCCATAATTGACTAAGAGGTTTTCTTGCTCTTGTCCGTCAATAACAGCTTTCCAGCCTTTATCAAATGGAATAGAAAAGAATAGCAATTTTTTTTCTGCATTATCTATTGTTCCTTTTATTTCATTTTGCTCAAAAGAAGTGATTTGCAGAGTATCTCGTTTTAATGCGGAAATCATACTATCATATGCAGCAAAAGAAAAATTAGAAATGGTATCAGCTACTGTTTTGTAATTGAAATTAGAAATTGATTTCTGGTAGTTGTTGTCAGAGTATATTTTTTCTGAAGCTGGTTGAACTACTGCTGCTTTTAAAATCATAATATCTCGCTGAAAGATAGACAGGCGCTGTATTTCATTTGATTCTATTAAAGTGTTATATGTAAATCCTAGTGGCAGAGAATGGTTGTTTTTAAATACTTTTATTCCATTAATATTAGCAATGGAATCATATCCTAAACCTACTAGACCTTGTGTGGAATTTTTGAGTAATAAATATTTGTGGCTGGTCAGTTCCATGAGTAGTGGACGATCGCGTAAACCAAAAAGCCAACGAGTGGCTATTTCATTGGAATCAGCTATCACCTTCATTTTTTGCAAAAAGTTTACATGGTATTTTTGATTGAAAGAAGTGTAGGCATGAGAACCATAGTACCCTTGAATGGCAGCATCGTTGTGACTACCATAGCGGCATTGGGCAGAAGTAAAGTCTTTATCTATTCTATAAAAGCTTTTATCGTTGGCTTGTATCAATTTCACTGCATCTTTGGTGTAATCGTTGTATCCAATTCGATAGTTCATGTCATCGCTTTTTAAGGTATCTCTTTTATTAAAAGTACCATTGGAAAGAACCACAATTTCTATAATTACCAGGATAGGCAATACGATACCAGCTATTTGCTGAAATCGTTGTTGGGCAATCATCCATAGCAATGCGGTTTCTGCTAAAAGTAAAAAGATAACAGGCCATTTCAAACTTGGGTTTACTATACTTATGCTAAATACTACAACAAGTAATCCAACCAATGTAAGGAGTAAAACTGCTAATTGAATACGTTTTGTTTTAATTATTTTATCGAGTGCAATTAAGGCTAGTAAAATTTGTAATACAGAAAGGAATAAAGAGAATGTACGGAAGTAATCACCAGTGTACAACCAAAAAGTATACCGAAAATAAGGGAATACCACAGCTAAGCTAGCTGCTGCCACAGCTAATAAGGCTAATGCTTTGAGTCTTTTGTTAGCAGCAAAAAAAAGTTGCGGTAACAACAATAGTGAAATGAGACCGCTGTATTGCATGGGTGCTTCTAAGTAATTTTGCCAACCTAAAAAAGAGTCGGCATAACCTGCCATATCATTGGAGAACAATCGGACTAAAAAGGTTTTGTAAAAGATACTTTCTTCGGTGAAAAACATTTTTTTGGAGGAAAGTAAATGAGAGTAGGAAACCCCGCCTGACCCGCGCGGACTCTCTATCATCTGATTTAAATTTCCTAACATTAAAAGTGCGCCCATTCCTACTCCTAAAATTCCAAGGGCAATTATTTTTCCTAAAAATTTCCTTTCTTTCTTTATGTCAAGTCCTTCATAAGAAATGGTAGCAATTAAGTAGGCTGTTAAAAGCAACCCATCCAAATAAAGATAAATAGGATTGTAAGAAGCCAGTGCTGCTACTGCAACAGGGAAAACGAGTAGGTTGTTATCTTTTCTTAGGAGTTCAAAACCATATAGTAGTAGCGCCAAATAAAGTCCTTCTGCTGTAAAAATATACCAAGTACTTCCTATCAGCATAAACCCGCAAAAGGCATAGAGCATGGCTCCTAAGATGGCGGTATAGCTGGAAAGTTTTATTTTTTTTAAGAATAGGAAGAAGAACAAGCCTCCCAAAAATATTTTGATGAGTTGCGGATAAATGAAGGCGTTGTGAATGTTTTCGGGATTAAAAAAGTACATGGATAAGGTAGCGAAATCTCCCAAAAATGCTGGAAATAGATTTTGCCCCAAACCCTGATGAAACGACCATTTAGGGACGCCTATATTGTGAATGTATTGTGAGAATTGATAGAAAGAAGGGTAGTATTGATTGATGGTATCGCTTCCAATATCTTTGAAAATAAAGAGCCTTTCGCCAAAAATATACTGTCCTAGTAAAAGAATTAAAGTGATAGAAAGAAGGGCGGAAACTAGATAAATTCCGTTTTTGTTTAGCCATTCAGTGGGAATCAACGTAGCTTTGTTGTCAGCAGTGCTTTTGGCTGAAATACTTTGCTGCTGTTGCTTTTGAATCGTAAAGTCGGGTTGTTTTTTCTTCATAAATCAAGAATCTAACAGGAAGAGTTATTTATAAAAATTAGTATCCAAAACTATTTACTTTTTACATTTCATAAGAATACTAAAATCTAATGGCTTTTGTTATATTTGCGCACCTTTATAAAAAAGGCTAGTATGGTAGCAACAGAAGTGAATCTAGCTTTAGTGACGGAGAGATGCAACCCGAAATTGCAGAGTCGGTAAGAGGGTCGTATGTTTTTATTATTCAAAACACACCACCTCCTGGAGATAATTTACTGGAGTTGTTATTAATTGTAGATGCAGTAAAGAGAGCCTCGGCAGATTATATCACAGCAGTAATCCCTTATTTTGGGTATGCTCGCCAAGATAGAAAAGACAGGCCTCGAGTTGCAATAGGAGCGAAGCTAGTGGCTAATTTGCTGGTAGCTTCTGGAGTGAATCGTGTAATGACAATGGATTTACACGCAGGGCAAATACAAGGGTTCTTTGATATACCGGTTGATCACTTAAACAGTTCAGCCATCTTTATTCCTTATATCCAAAATTCAAATTTAGATAATTTGTGTTTTGCTGCACCCGATGTAGGTTCTGTAAAAAGAGCAAGATTATACGCACAGTTTTTTCATGCAGATATGGTGATTTGCGATAAGTACCGCAAGCGAGCCAATGAAATAGCAGAGATGACTTTGATAGGAAGTGTGGAAGGGAAGAATGTCGTAATTGTAGATGATTTGATAGATACAGGTGGTACGCTTTGTAATGCAGCGGAACTATTAATGAGCAAAGGCGCTAAGAGTGTGAGAGCTATGATTACACACCCTGTACTTTCAGGAAAGGCGTATGAGAACATAGAGAAATCGGTTTTAACAGAATTAGTAGTGACCAATTCATTACCACTAAAACAAGAATCTGCAAAAATTAAGCAGTTGTCTATTGCTGAATTATTTGCAACTGCCATAAAAAATGCGCACGAACATCTATCAATCAATGATTTGTTTTTAACGCAAAGCGTGTAATGGCAATGATGAATGTTTAGAATTTAGAAATTTGAATTTTTTTTTTAAAAATTTTATTTAATCACAATCCAAAACCAGAGTAAAAGATGGAAACAGTAAAAATCGAAGCAACACTTAGAACAGACCTTGGAAAAAAGGCTTCTACAGCATTGCGTCTTGCAGGCAACGTGCCTTGCAATCTTTATGGCGGGAATGGAAACGTAAACTTCTATGCTCCAGTTGCGAGCTTTAAGTCTATTGTTTACACTCCAGACTTTAAGCTTGCAGAAATTGTAGTAGATGGCAAATCGTACAAAGCCATTATGAAAGAAGGTCAATTTGACCCTATTACAGAAAAAATTAAACACCTAGACTTTCAAGAGTTGGTAGATGGTGTAAAAGTAAAGGTAGATGTGCCTTTGAAATTTACAGGAACTCCTAAAGCTGCGGCTATGGGGGGGAAAGTAGAGCAAACTATGCGCAAATTAACTGTTTTGGCTTTGCCAAAAGATTTGCCATCTGTTATTACCTTAAATGTAGCAGATATGGACTTTGGTTCTGTAAAAAGAATTAAAGAATTATCTATACCAGGTGTTACTATTTTGCATTCACCAAATATTCCAGTAGCTCGCTTAGCCATTACCAGAGCGGTGAAAGAAGAAGCTGCTGCCGCTGCTGCACCTGCAAAAGCTGCTGCTAAGAAATAATTAGTGTGTTCTTAACTTAAAAGCCTCATAGTTTTAAAAAGCTATGAGGTTTTTTATTTTCACCGTATGAATTTTTTAATTGTAGGTCTTGGAAATATTGGGGAGGAGTATCTGGAAACACGCCACAATATTGGCTTTAAGATTGTAGACGAATTGGCGCTGAAACACAATGCTGTTTTTAAGTTAGACCGATTGACTTTCTATACTTCCTATCGTACCAAAGGTAAAACAGTACATGTAATAAAACCTACCACTTACATGAATTTGAGCGGAAAAGCCGTGCGGTATTGGATGCAAGAATTAAAAATTCAACCAGAAAACATGCTGGTAGTGCTGGATGATTTAGCCATTCCATTTGGCAGTTTACGAATGCGAGCAAAGGGAAACGATGGTGGGCACAATGGATTAAAAGATATAGATGCCACTCTTGGAAATAATAATTATCCGCGATTACGATTTGGAATAGGAAATGAATTTTCGAAAGGAAAACAAGTTGATTATGTACTAGGGAAATGGTCGACTGATGAAATGAAAACGCTTTCAGAAAAGATAAACCTAAGTTGTGAAGCGGTGAACAGCTTTATGTTTGAAGGACTTTCTAGAGCTATGACAAAATACAATAAGTGATTTTATATTTTAGAAGTCAGATTTCAGATTCAAAAGCAAAGTTAAAATTAAGCGTTTGGTATTTATCTTACTACTCATTACTCACTACTCATATCTATATTTATGAAAATAATCTGCATAGGGCGTAACTACAGCGAGCATGCCAAGGAATTGAATAATGCTATTCCAGAAAAACCAGTAGTTTTTTTAAAGCCTCAAACAGCTTTGCTAAAAGATAATAAGCCATTTTATTTTCCAGAATGGACAACAGATTTACATTACGAAACAGAAATAGTTTTGAAGGTTTGCAAACAAGGAAAATACATTGCAGAGAAATTTGCGCATAAATATTTTGAAGAGATAACTGTGGGGATTGACTTTACTGCCCGCGATTTGCAAGCAGAGCAAAAAGCCAAAGGGTTGCCTTGGGAAATAGCTAAAGCTTTTGATAATTCTGCAGTGATTGGCAGTTTGAACTTTATTTCAGAAGCTCAAAGAAAGGCAGGAATAAACTTTTCTTTAAATTTAAATGAAACAGAAGTGCAGAAAGGAAATACAAATGATATGCTATTTTCTTTCGACAAAATTATAGCCTATGCCTCTCAGTTTTTTACTTTACAAACAGGTGATTTAATTTACACAGGTACACCCGCAGGAGTTGGTCCTGTAAAGATTGGCGATAGATTGCAAGGATTTTTAGAAGGAGAAAATGTTTTTGATTTTGAAATAAAATAAGGAAGTAAATTCATTACAGTAGGTGAGGCTTTTCTCTATAGACTTTACAAATCATTTCTCCAAACAAACTGTTTGCCCAAGCAAACCATTGGCGAGTAAAATTATTGGGGTTATCTTTTTGAAAACTTTCATGCATAAATCCCTTTCCTGCATGTGTGGTTTTGAGCATCGTTAAACATTTTGTTATTTCTGTTTCATCAGAGGCTGTTAGCGCACGGGCTATAATTCCAATAGGCCAAATCATTTTTCCTCTATACTCGGTATGTGGGCTACCATTCCCTTCTGCTATATTGGAAGAGTAGAAGTAGGGGTTTGAGTTACTTAAAGCAAACATTCGGCTACGTTCATACATCTTATCTTTGAAAGAACCATAACCCAAATAGGGTATGGTAACTAAGCCCGGAATACCCGCGTCTTCCATGTTTAAGTAGTTTCCAAAACCATCTGTTTCATAAGAATAAATTTCTCCAAACGTTTGATTCGTAACTATACCATGCTCTAAAACTGCTGCCTCTACTTCGTTTGAAAGCACCAAGCATTCTTTCGATAAAGAACTATTTGGATGAATACTTTGTGTTATTTCAGCTAACTGACGAAGGGCTGCAACTGCAAATAAATTTTCGGGAATATTATACAAATATGTAGTTGCATCATCACTGTTTCTGAATGCAGAGCAAATCATGCCATTGGGCTTGCAAGGCTTTCCATAACCATGATGGGACTGTGTATCAGTTTTGCTGAATGTCCTCCGCTGAAAATGATAATCTCCTTTGTTTTCTTTTCGCTGTTGTACTTTCATGGTATGTACTATCAATTGCATGGCATCCATCCATGTAGCGTCAAACATAGATTGGTTGGTCGTTTGCTTCCAGTAATGATATGCCAAACGGATGCAGTAACAGAGAGAATCTAGTTCCCATTTACGCTCATGAACACCCAGGCGCATTTCTGTTTTATCATGTTGCCATTGGCTTTTTTTTGTAGCATCTTTATAGAAAGCATTGGCATAGGGGTCTAGTAAAATATACTTTGTTTGTCTGCGTATAAGCCCCTCTATCAAGAGCGATAAATCTTTGTCTAAAGAGCACAACGGAATGTAAGGATGCACTTGTGCTGATGAATCACGCAGCCACATGGCATCTATATCTCCAGTGATAACATAGGTGTCGGGCAATCCATTTTTTATTTCAAAAAATACAGTTGTATCCAGAGTATTTGGAAAACAGTTTTCAAAAAGCCATGCTAGTTCTGGGTCTTTACAATGAGCTTTAATTTCATCTATTAAATTATCTACTGCCTTACTTTTAAACTTTCGCTGAGAGGGCTCTGGGCGAAGGCTAGTCCATTTTTTTTCTGGAAACGAATGTGCAAGAATAGGGAAGGCAATTCCTGATGTGATGAGTGCTGCTATTCTGTTGAATTCCTTTCTTGTCATTTTTAAATTTAATAAAAAGATAGTAGGGAAGTACTTGGTTCCACTAAGCTCAAAAATAGTGCAAAAAAAAATGGAGGCAACGTGCCTCCATTTTTTTAAAACCGAATAAGGTCTTCTTATTTTTCTATCACTATTTTTTGGCTAAACACATCATTTGCAGTTACAACAGAAACTACATAATTACCTGCTGCCAGATTAGAAGTTTCAAGGCTATGGGTGTTTAATCCCTTAGCTAAGTTCAGTTCTAGACTAGCTACCTCTGCACCTATTACATTAAACAATTTTACTTTAGCTATAGTAACATCAGCAGCGTTAATGCTTATGTTTAATTTGTCCTTAGCAGGAATCGGATACACCTTTACATCTACCGTATTATCGCTAGAGAGTTTTGCAGAAACAAGTTTGCTGATTTCAAACTGCCCATCAAAATCTATTTGTTTTAAGCGGTAGTAATAAGTAATGCCAGCTTGTACATCGTAATCATTCAATGAATATTCTATTTGTTGAGTAGCATTCCCATTTCCATCTACCCAACCTATTTTAGAAAAGTTTTTGCCATCCAAACTGCGTTGTACTTCAAACCCTGCATTGTTTATCTCTAATGCTGTAGACCAATCTATTCTTATAAAAGTATTGTTGACTGGGGTAGCAGTTAAAGAGATAAGTTCTACAGGAAGTGAAGTAGTATTGCCTGTACCACCACCTGGTGCAAAATCGGAGAAGCCATTGTATCCAAAACCTGGGATGTCATAGTAAGTTCCTGCGGTGCATTTATCTCCACTCAGTGCTACCGAAGACCAATCGGCACTTGACCCATTGGTTGTGGGACCAGAAGCTGCATCTATTTTAAGTGCGCGATAGTTATTGGCGTATTTGGTGTTTCCTACAGTTACTGTTTCATTTGGGTTGGTGTTGCTGTTTACAGCATTTGGGTGTAAACGCACATTGTAATTAAATGTTTGTCCTGTACCTGTTATATTCCACCAGCCATCGCCAGTCATATCGTTGTATTCAGCGAAATTGGTTTTAGAACCGCAAGTGAATTTCGTTTTTGCTAAAGTGATAGTACCTGGGTCGCCTGCAGTAAATTTAGCAGTTACATAGCTAGATGGGGTAGCCGTAGGAATCAATTCTAAAGGATTGTATCGTTCCCCTACAGTGGTACTAGTAGTTACTGTATCGCCAATGGGGAATACATAAGTAGCTATGTCGTTCACCGCTCTGCGCAAGTTTCCAAATACATATTTATCGTTGCTGTATGAACCCGTATTGTTCACCGCTTCAAAGCCTTTCAAATTAGCAGTCGCAGCGTTAGATAGGTATAGAATATTGGCTGATGTGCGGACAATTCCAGCTGTTTTGAATACAATAGAATCTGTAGCCTCGGCAGAATTGGTGAGGCTCACGAAATTTTGCAAAGTAGCTTTGTCTACGTACATCGTACGCATTTGAGTGGGAAGTGCATTTCCTGAGACCATGTCCCCATTTCCTACAAAACCATAACTTGCGGTAGTTGCTAAATTTCGAGTACCTGTTACGCCTAAGTTTCCAACGGTAGAATAGTTGGCACCATTAGAAGTTGTTATTCCAAGAGGCGCACCATATAATAGAGTAGCCCCATCTCGTACTGTAAAACTACCTGTACCAGATACGTTTTCCGTTTCATCTAAGCGGAATACTGCTGGACTGTTTACAATCACAGAGTCTTTAGCAATAAAACTTGCAGAAGGGCTCACATTAAAGAAGCTGCTACCAGATTGATAATTAGCAGCAGCAGCATTAATCTCCACTTTATTGTAGGAAATAGTATTTCCATTTCCATCTGTTCCGCGAAGTACCTGTCCAGTTGGATTACTGCTTCCGTAAAATTCTACAGTGCCTCCCGTAAGGCTGTAGCTACGAGCTGGTGAAGTAGCAGTAGCTAACAATTCTGGACAAGTATTACTCAATAATTTTATTCTCAAACGACTGTTCGCTCCACTCATTATTAAACTGCCTTTACTGGTATTAGCTCCACTATTAGTTGTTAATCCCACAGCATTGCCTGAAACATCTATCATATCTACTACCGAATTACTAGTAATTTCCATGCTAGAATCAATAATCACATTACTAGAAATTGCCTTGTAATTTATACCATTGGTATTTGCTCCACTAAATTTTACATTTTTGTAAATTCTATTTGCACCACGCAGTACTTGAAAAGAATCGGTGGCACCTAATTCTATAGTTCCGCCATTCAAATAATAATCACCATTTGTTGGATTAATAGCACCAGTTAGTCTTGGAATCAATTCAGCATTTGCGTAAGCGGCAGCAGCAGTAAAGTTCCCTTTAGCAACATAATAAAGTGTTTTGGGCTCCATGCGAAGCGTACCGCTACTAGGGGTAATGTATGCAGTTGTGCTTTCTATCACTTGACCTTTCTTTACATACAAATGTCCACCAAAAGTAGGGTCTACTGTTGTAGTTGAGGACATTGCGGTAGAATTGGTAAAGGAAAGTTGGGTGTTATCTGAAATTAAATCACAGACCACTACTTTTGCAGAAGAGCCAGGCTCTAATGCATCACCTGTCACCTGATTGTTTTTACCGATATACCAAAAAGTTGCAATTTGACTGAAAGATCTAGAACCAGAAATCTGAACATTGCCCACCATGTCTGCAATGTCTTTATCAACTCCAGCCGTGTTTGTTATTTTGAGAGTGCCTTGATCAAGAAGTTCAAATCGCGTACCTGTAGGAGTACCTATTTCAGTTAAGTTTAAAGGAGTAGTGCCAGCTCCGTTCACTCCATCAAATCCAAAATCAAACGTTCCTCCTGCTTTTACTTTTACTTTAGAATCGGTACCTAAACGAAAGTTTTGGTTTATAATTTTCGTATAGGCACCAGATAAAATTTCTATGTCAACAGCCGTATTTACAGGATCCGTTAAGTCGAAATCTATTGTTTGTGGATTTATAGAATCACTTGGTCCAATAAATCTTAGAAAATTATTTGTTTTATCTATTGATGTTAAGAAGGTAGTGCCGCTTACATCCAAATTTCCTTTTAAATCGACAGAAGATGCTGTTGAGTTAGCCACAGATGCTATGGTAGCCTTTGCAGCTAGTGAGCCTTGAATAATTAAATCACCTTCAATAACTACTTTTGATGCACTAGAAGAGGCATGTGAAAAAACAAGATTACCATCTTTCACAATTACATTGCCTCCAATACCTATTGTTTGTGCTCCACCAATAATTCTTACTTCATCCGCATCAGCCAGTGTTGTTTCAATTTCAAGATTTCTGTGTGTTAAATTGAAGCTTGGTGAACCAGTGCTAGTAACTAATCTAGCATCACTGCCTGTAAGATCCCTGTAATATAAATTCCCGAAAGCTGCTGTATAATTGCAATCACAAACAGGATTATAATAAGTGTTTAATGTAATATCTCTGCTTGGACTTGATGTCGGATGAACAAAGTCAGTTGCATTATCCCAGTTATTTATAATGAAATTAGAATTGGGATGAAATCTTTCAGTTCCTTGAAATAGTTCAGGTGAAGTGTTGGCATTAGCATATTCAAATGTTCCAGAGCTGTCAATTTTAAATAAAGAACCATCAGCATTCCCATCCATAGTTAGATATGCATTCATTACATATCTTCCACCTGTTTCTACAGTCAAAGTGTCATTAACAGTCATTGCATTAGAAGATGTTATTGTACCCCCATTTATTATTGTCAAACATTTTACTGTGGTAGAAGGAACAGTGGTTATATTACATCTAATCCATACCCTTCTTGTGGTGGTTGGGGCAGTTGTTTCGTCTACCCATAAATCTGTTGAGATATTGTACTTTTGCCATGTTGTAGCCCCAGACCATGTGTAAGTTCCTGTTGTGTACTTTGTTCTATAATCACCATTGAGGTTAGTAATAGTAGAAATAGTATAATTACCGCTAGAAGGTGTTGTAGTTACACCACTAGCACTGGCTGTCATAGTATGTGTACCATCGGTACCATGTACGACACTTCCAAAGGTTGCAGTTCCTGTATTGGTGGTAGGTGTTACGGGACCACCTCCAGAAGAAAGTGCCCCAGAAGTGGAGCAGGTAAGTGTGACATCCGAAGTAAAGTTAATATCTACGTTATTGTTAGCGTCTTGGGCTATGACCGTTACTGCAGGTGACATACTTGCTCCATTTGCTGTATTAGAAGGACCAGTTCCAAAGACCAGTTTTGTAGCTACTACTTTTATACGGTTGTTGTTATTTGCAGTATTGTTTTCGGAACTAGCTCCTCCACCATTTGCAGCAGCAAATTGAGATGATGTACAAACCCCTGATGCTATTACAGATGAAACTGTAAATACCAATTTTTGACTATCGGTAACGGTTGTATTAAAAGTAACACGAAGTATAAGTTTGGTACTATCATTATCGGGTGCCGAGTTATCGCTTCCTAAACTTGAGAAGCTAATTCCATTGGCAGTAACAGTTCCATCACCATTTGTAATTTTAGAATTGGAACTGTTAAACAAAGCTGCTGCTTTTATAGTGTTAGCAGTACCTGTATAAGTAAAACTAATATCAGATAAAATGGTGGGCAATGCATCAGCATCGTTGGTTACCCCATCGCCATCTTTGATGGTAATTTGATAAACTCCTACACTACTTCCTGCTGAGGCTGGCACAGGGGTAGATTGATACGAAGCATAGGCGATATTAGAGGTATATCCATAGGTAATACTGGTGCCCACTTTAGAAGATGAACTTGCTGATGTAGCAAGAGTGCTGTAATTCGTTTGTAAAATGCTACCAGTGGTAAGGTAATTATAGGTTTGAGCTACCGCACCGCTACTCGCATTGTAGGGGATAATTTTAAAAAAATAATTGGTGCTGGCGCTTAACCCAGAAACGGTTACTGTACTCGCACTGTTTACATATTGTGCTACAGTGGCATCACCAAAAGTATTTCCACTACTATATGAATTTGCATCAGTAGGCAAACCAGTAGGAGCACCACCAGCTCTGTAAATTAGCAAGTATCCATCTGCTCCTGCACTCGCGGCTGGCACGGTTACGTCTACAGAGGTAGATGTACAAGTAGTAGAGGAGAAGCCAGAAGTAGGTTGTGCAGTAGGTTCAGTGCTTAGTGTGTATCGGGTGCCCGTATTTCCTGTACCCGTGGTTAAGTAACAATCTCCTGTACTGTTGTATTCAAAAACCTCTACAGCATACTGGGTTTCTGGGGATAACCCTGAAACTACAACAGGCGAGGTGGTGCCTTTGTATACTACCTTCTCGTTTGCAGCAATTGACTCTGGGGTAGTTGAAAAAACACTGGTCCAAGTGGAGTAGGATGTACCATTTGTCGGATTTCCAGCAATGGATGTCCCGGCTTTCATCACTACCAATCTGCCACTGCCACCTGTACCAGCACCAAAGCTTACATCCATTTGACCTGAACCTACATTTGCGAAGGAAGTAAAACTTGCTTGAGCTGAGGGAGCAGTGCATCCTGCCGTATATACTAAAGTAAGAGTATTACCAGATTTGGTAACACTAAATGTACCTGTGTAAGAAATTCCTGTAACATTAATTGTGTAGGTTGGGGCATAGGTTCCAGTGCCAGTAGCCACTAAAAAATCCCAGGTATAAGAAGTAGCATTACTAAAACCACTACTGCCCCCAAAATCAACATTTATTGTAGCAGCACCTGGAACTATTATATTTCCTGACACTGCTATTTTATCCCATTCCGTACCTGGTGTACCTGTTACATTTGATACATCAAGTGATATGACAGATGCACTATTTACAGTTAAAGCACCTGTGGTAAGCGTACCTACCGCACCTGCGGATGCACCTGGTGCAATCTTACCACCTGAAGCTGCTAAAGCCACTGTGCCATTCACTGTGCCACTTCCAGCCAATGTTCCACTTGCGCCCACACTAACTGCACTACCAGATGCTGTACTTCCGTTTACAAACAAAGTTCCTGCACTAATAGTAGTAGTTCCAGTATAAGTATTGGTCCCAGCTAATGTTAAGGTACTTGTTCCGCTTTTAACTAATGCTCCTGTTCCGCTAATTACTCCAGAATAAGTACTTGCAGTAGGTGAGGTACCATTTACGGTTAAAGTCCCAGCACCAAGTGTAACATTTCCGCCTGTTCCACCACCGCCTGCTAATGAACCAATGGTTTGAGTTTTTCCGTTTACATCTAAGATTGCACCGGAGGTATTTGCTATGGAGACAGCGGTAGTTGTTGGTAATGTGCTATTGGCCCCTAGTTGTAAAGTTCCAGAATTAATGGTACTTGTTCCACCGCTATAAGTGTTGGCTCCACTTAATGTTAAAGTGCCAGCACCTGCTTTTGTAAGGTTATAAGCACCGGATACAATACCCCCTATTGTGAGCACGGCTGCATTTGTTGTAACAGTTCTATTTGCACTTAAGCTTACTGCACCTGTACCTAAGTTTAAATTTTGGGTACCAGTAAAAGTAAAGTCGCCCCCCCAAGTTTGGACATTGTTACTTGAGTTGGTTATAGCACCAGCAGATGAATTATCGATAGTACCGCCATTAATGGTAAGTGTTCCGGTACCCAATGCTGTAGCATTGTTGATGTTAAGTGTTCCAGTAGTAAGGGTTGTTCCTCCAGAGTAGGTATTGGCACTGCTAAGTGTAGTAGCACCTGCACCGTTTTGAGTGATACTTCCCGTACCACTGACAATACCCGAAAGCGTAAGTGTGGTTGAAGTTACAGGAGCAGCTGTTAAAGTATATGAGTTTAAATTTATAGTTGAACTCAAAGTTCCATTAGTAGCAGTGGCTGTATTAAAAGTAGTAGCAGCATTTAAAATAGTGTTATTAGGAGCCACACTTATAGATGAAGGAATTGTAACAATTCCGCTTGTTACAGCATTAAAGTTGGCATTGTAAGAACCAGAACCAGGCCATGCTGTTGTGGCACCACTAGAAGTGGTTGTGCCCCATGGGGTAGATGTAGTCCAAGCTCCTGAGTAGCTTCCCGTTGTGCCTCCCCAATATAAATCTGTAGCTGATGTATAAACAACTTGAACCTCTTTGATATAAAGTGCCTTTGAAGAGGTTTGTGTCCAGTTAATGGAAATTGCACCACTGGCAGAACCTGAGAAGGTGTATTGTGTGCTTGTTGCACTAATAGATTGAGCTGATCCACCATACGCTGATCCACCCAAAGTTACTCCAACTGTTGCCACTACACTGGCTGCACCTGAGGTTGTAACCTTTACAGCTGTAATGGTTCCTGCTATTCCACTTGTTGCAAAAGTCATTGAAGTAGCTGGGCTACCTGCCGATCCTATTTGCTGCCCTTTGGTCGCATCATATCCATAAAAACCACCATTGTTAGTAAGTGTCCAATCTATACTACTTAGAGTCTTGGTTTGAGGTGAAGCAGTGTAGGTAGATGCGGTAATGGTATGGGTGTAAGTCGTACCAAAAGCATTAGCACCAGAAATTAAAATCAAAAAAACAATCAGCGTACGTATTATTTTCATAGTGTCCAATTTTGGGAGTGCGAATATAGTGTGTAAGTGCTTATTAAAAGTTATGGTTTACTGGCACACACTTTACAATTTCTTTGCCAAGTTGAGTTTTACTGTTACCTGTTCTAAAATTTAATATTTCCTTAAACTACTTATACGTTAAAACCCTTGATGTAGCTACAAAAAACACAGATTTAACGCAAGAATAATGCTTTCTTATTGTGGGTAGATTGTGGAAAAGATTTTTGGCTTCTGGCAGTAATACCAAACTGTCTAATATTATTTAGTACAGTGTATAGAAATAGAAACATCCCTAAACCCCTCCGAAGATGTCCTGATAGCTATCGGGATGAACAGCCTGCTTATGACTTGAGACTTATAGCTTGTGACTAAAAATTAGAAGAATTTAACTTTTAAGTAATATCTTTTGTAATTTATGGGCTACATTCGTACATTATAAAATACTTTTATGCAATTACTTCCTGTCTCTGCATTATGGAAACAACTCAATTGCCAGCATTAGTGGAAGTTTTATTGGTATTTTGATGAAACGAAGGAAAGAGGCGGCAAATTTATAGTTCGGGAGTGTACTAAAATTATTTGTAAGAAATGTAATAAAGTAAAGGTTCGGGTGAAAGAAGAATATGAGGGTAAAGAGAAAAGGGTATCCACTAAGTCTGGAGATTATAAATAATTTAAGTTGTTTACTAAATACAAATATTACTTATGGAAAATATATCTTCTACCAACATAGCAGTGCTCACTGTTTTTTTTCTATTAGCTGTTGTATTGGTGGCATGGCTTATCTACAGAAATTATAAAGATGAAAGAGCTTATGAGAAAGGTGCAAACGACCCCAAACAGGATTTTGAGCATCATCATTCAGAGGATAAAACATAAGAATATATTGATATCATAATTATATAATAATTCCTAGTACTTGTATCAGCTAGTTGCCAAATTCTAGTTGAACCTTAAACAGAAAACCACGACTAAGTAGTCGTGGTTTTCTGTTTAATCGAAATAGGATTTTATTACATCATTCCACCCATTCCTCCTGGCATTCCGCCTCCCATGTGATCCATTCCACCACCTTTATTGTCAGATGGTTTATCTGCTATTACGGCTTCTGTGGTCAATAACATAGCTGCGATAGAAGCTGCATTTTCTAATGCAATACGAGTTACTTTAGTAGGGTCAATAACACCTGCTTTTTTCAAATCTTCATATACATCGGTACGCGCATTGTAACCAAAGTCACCTTTGCCTTCGCGTACTTTTTGTACCACTATCGATCCTTCTACTCCGGCATTAGCAGCTATCTGACGTAATGGCTCTTCGATTGCTCTGCGCACAATAGCAATACCTGTATTCTCGTCATCGTTTAATCCTTTCAAATTATCTAAAGAAGACTGCGCTCTAACTAAAGCTGTACCACCACCTGCTACAATACCTTCTTGTACAGCAGCACGAGTAGCGTGTAATGCATCATCTACACGGTCTTTCTTTTCTTTCATTTCTACTTCTGTAGGAGCTCCTATGTACAATACTGCTACACCACCAGCTAATTTCGCCAAACGCTCTTGTAATTTTTCGCGGTCGTAATCAGAAGTTGTTTTTTCTATTTGAGCTTTTATTTCGTTGATACGAGAGTTGATAATTTCCTTTTCTCCTACTCCATTTACAATAGTAGTGTTGTCTTTATCAATAGTTATTTTTTCTGCTTGTCCTAAGTAAGTCAAATCAGCATTTTCTAATTTGTAACCTTGCTCTTCGCTGATGCAGATACCACCTGTAAGAACAGCAATGTCTTTCAACATTTCTTTTCTACGATCACCAAACCCTGGTGCTTTTACAGCAGATATTTTCAAGGTTCCTCTTAATTTATTTACCACCAAAGTAGCCAAGGCATTGCTTTCTACATCTTCTGCTATAATTAAAAGTGGACGACCTGCTTGCGCTGTTTTTTCCAAGATTGGAAGAATCTCAGGAAGGTTAGAAATTTTCTTATCTGTAATTAAGATATATGGATTTTCTAGTTGACATTCCATAGCTTCAGAGTCTGTAACAAAGTATGGAGACAAATAGCCTCTATCAAATTGCATTCCCTCTACGGTCTTTACTTCAGTAGAAGTTCCTTTTGCTTCTTCTACAGTGATAACGCCTTCAGTGGTAACTTTAGCCATTGCTTCTGCTATCATTTTACCTATTTCGCTATCGTTATTAGCGGAAATGGAAGCTACTTGTTCAATTTTTTTATTGTCTTTTCCTACTGCCTCCGATTGTGTTTGAAGGTTAGCAACAATAGCACTAACCGCTTTGTCTATTCCTCTTTTCAAATCCATAGGATTAGCACCAGAAGCCAATGCTTTTAAACCTGGGCCTACAATAGCTTGTGCCAAAACGGTAGCAGTAGTAGTACCATCACCCGCTTGGTCAGCTGTTTTTGAAGCTACCTCTTTAGTTAATTGAGCTCCCATGTTTTCGATGGGGTCTTCCAATTCAATTTCTTTAGCTACTGTTACTCCATCTTTAGTGATAGCAGGAGCTCCAAATTTTTTATCGATTAGTACATTTCTTCCCTTAGGGCCTAATGTTACTTTTACGGCATTAGCTAATTTATCTACACCAGCTTTTAGTTTGTCGCGGGCATCTGTATCAAATAGAATTTGTTTTGACATGATTGTTTGTTTTTAAATGTTTAAAAAAGTGGATGTCTGTTTTCTTACTTCTGATGTCTTGTGTCTAAATCAAAGAATTGCAAAAATATCGGATTCGCGCATGATAAGGTATTCTACACCTTCTACCTGAATCTCAGTACCAGCGTATTTTCCATAAAGGATAGTATCACCTACTTTTACGGAGGTTGGTTCGTCTTTTTTACCAGGTCCTGCAGCTACTACAGTTCCTCTTTGTGGTTTTTCTTTTGCCGTATCGGGGATAATGATACCGCTTGCAGTTTTGGTTTCCGCTTCATCTGCTTTTACCAATACTCTATCTGCTAAAGGTCTGATTTTTACATCTGCCATAATTGAATTTTATTTTGGGTTAAGTAATAAATTTTACGTGACAGCAAATAACACATAATGTGCCAAAGCAGAAAAAGGAACTTTTGGCAGAAAAAATGGCAATAGGTAAGCTCAAAATGACAATTTAGAGGGACAATGTGGCTACAAACAACAGGAATAAAAAAAGCCCCAATAAGGGGCTTCTTTGTGTGGGAGCTACTGGGTTCGAACCAGTGACCCTCTGCTTGTAAGGCAGATGCTCTGAACCAGCTGAGCTAAGCTCCCTTTTTTTTGGAGGGTGCAAATATAGACACGCATGTATTATCTGCAAATTTTTAAGAAAAAAATATTTTAAAGCACCTCGGCCACCGTAAATGTGCTGCCTCCTACAAAGATCAAATCATTAACAGATGCCTTAATTTGTGCAGCCTTAAGGGCCTTTTTTACAGAGGAATAAACATTTCCATTCAGTTTATATTTTGAAGCACTTGCCTTTAAGAGTGCTGCATCCATTCCCCTTGGTATATCAGCTTTGCAGAAATAGTACAGTGCAATTGCAGGCAACATGCTTAGAATTTTTTCAATGTCCTTATCATTTACCATTCCTAAAACAAAATGCAGTTTATGGTGAGGCGTGTTCTTGATGTTCTTCAAAACTTCTTTAATACCATCCTCATTATGACCGGTATCGCAAATAACAAGAGGGTTTTTGGATAAAATCTGCCATCGCCCTTGTAATCCAGTCGTTTGTTTAACTGAACATAGACCTTGATAAATTGCTCTATCACTTATTGAATATTTTGATTTCAAGAGATCAACACATTTTAATACAGCCGGCAAATTTTTTGTCTGATAACTTCCGGTTAAATCGAGTTTGAGATTTTTATAAACTATTTTTGATTTTGATCTGACATTTAGATTCAAAAA
>JBGAVP010000039.1:0-27755 GCA_044228065.1 Chitinophagales bacterium
TTAATAATTTATCTTCATCAATTGTTTGAACATTTGCATTTCAATTGCCCTGCCTTCGCAAAGCTGCAAACGTTACTTAAACACATTTAACTCCAGCGCATTTAAAACTTTCAGAAGAGTACAGAATGTATAATCTGAACTAGCTTTTTCTATGCTCTTAATCTGATGCGCTACTATTCCCGATTGCTTCCAAAGTTTGTAGTAACTCCATTTCTTTTTTCGCCTTTCTTTATAGACTAACTCTCCTATTTTTTCTCGTGTCATAGTTTTTCGATTTCGGTTTTAACTTCTTGCCATTCTTTTTCTAAAAAATAATCATAGCCAATAACATCCAATATTTCATCAACTGCTATAATAGCGCACTCTTTTACTAAATGATTATGTCCTTCTTTTAGTATTGAGTATTTTAATACTAACTCCTTTGCTTTTTCTTTTGGATTACTCATAATTAATATTTACTGCAAATGTAAACTTTATTTTTAATAGTCAAAATATTTTTACTAATTAAGTCAAAAATAATACCTTTTAAGGTATAAATTTATTAAATAAAACTACCCTTAGATTTTAAACGTATTTTTCGTAACCACTCGAATTTGCTCTTTTCCTTAAAATAGACCTCCGATTAATTCCACGCTTTAAACTGCAATGAACCCATGCAGGATTCTCATTTGTGCCATTCTCCCAAATAAGCTGGTCAAAGGTTAGATTGTCTTTTATGTAATTGAAAATATCTTTATTGCTTACACCGTATGGAGTGCCACTCATATCTATTGCTTCACCGTAGCTATGCTGGCTTGTTTTAGATGCGCCTGCTATCTTTGCATTAACCGCACTTGAACGGAAAAAAGAATTAATTGCAATCGGTTTGCCAAAATGCGCCCTTACTTTTTCAAAGATTCCATTTGCTACATACTTCATACTCTCTAAATATTCATCAGTTGGAATATTAGGAACTCCAACAACGCTGGTATGCGTAGCTTCATCATAGCTTATATGCTCTGAAATATTCTCTTTCATTTATGAATTGTAAAATATGAAATAATAACTCCCAACCCTAGACCGAATCCACCACCCCCTATTCCATAACCTAATCCTTTCAATTTGCCTATTTTCTTTTCATTTAAGGCTTTCTTTTCGAGTTTGGTTATAATCCCTGCATAAATAACTGCATCGCTCTTATACGTGCCTATAATCGTTTTGAGCTTATCTGTTTCGTATTGCTTAGATTCTAATAAGTCTTGTTGCTTGTAAATAATCGTATCTGAATATTTTAACGCACCATCTAAAAGTACATTTTCAGCATGGCACGAATCGTAAAGTCCAACTACGTAATTAAATACCGCCTTGCTTGAATCGGTTGTAATTGATTGTGAATAGGCTATCTTGCTTAGAAGAAGGCAAAGAATAATTAATAGGCGCATTTGGTTTAGGTTTTACTTTTGGTTTGTTCTTAATCAAAATATCAATTTCGTTTTTGAGCGAATCAGATGTGCGCTCTGCAATCTGCAAACCCTCCCATAATATCTCACGCCCTATTTTATTTTTGAGTAATTCACTTTCTAAAGATTGGATTTGAGCGTCCAATTTCTTAACCTTCTTTTCATAAACTTTCCAACTTGTAAATACAGCTAATAGTATTAACACTAATACTGCAATTCCTATCAATACTTCTTTAGCTTCCTTAGTTAGTTGTGCCATCTTCTTTCGCTTTTGGTTTAACATCGAAATCATTATTCGGCAAAGTTGCTAAAAGTTTTCTGATTACCAACTCAAATCCTTTATTCTGTTCTTTTATTTCGCTCCAATTAAATTCTAACTGCTGTATCTTCTGGTCGTGTACTATCAGTAAATCGTGGCTATCTTTTACCATTCTATGAATGTCTACTATAAAGAACCCAACTATGCCAATTAACCCCACAAGGATTGACTTATATACATTCAAAAGCGTGTTAGTTATTTTCTCCATTACACCCCCGTTTTATCTCCATCTTTCGCAAATGCAGAAACTAGGGTAACTAAAAATACCCCTATTGCTCCCATTATTACTGCAAAATCAGCAGATGTAATAACCTTTGATATAAGCAAAAATAATGAAACAAATAAACTCACTACTCCTGCTAATGCTACAAGTGATGTTTTCCAATTTTTAACTACTGACTTCATTTTAATTTATTTTTTGTTTTTAATATTTGCTGAAAGTCATTGCTAATTCATAGCAAATTCGTTTAAATAATTGCTTCATCCAAATTAGCTTTTAGTACGTTTAATCCCTTTTGGTCTTTTCCTAAACTCATTAGTCAGTCAGTCAGCTACAACTTTTTGGAATACACAACCATCAACTACTACTGCATACTGATTGCTCACAGTAACCTCTTTGGAGTGAGTATTCACACTCAACTTCAAATTAGCTTTTGAATCTTCGCCGTAATTGTAAACTAATCCCTCAACTCCAACTACTAAGAATCCTAATTCATCAGTATCATTGGATGGAGTTTGCCCTTGCGTTTGCAAGTATAAACCATCAGCAGATTCACTAACTCCGCTAATTGATACTTGTGCGAATTGCTCGCCTTTTTCAAATGCTAACTTCATTTTATTTTAATTTAATTGGTTACGAGATATTAATTGATGTAAATACCAATGCTCCACCTGCCGAATAATCATTAGTAAAAGTTGAATCTAGAGTCAAAAGAGTAACTATATCAGTAGTCGCTATGGGAATTGTTAAGACTACATCTGTCCCTATTTCTGGGAGCAATCCTATTGGATTCGCACCCCACATTATAGGATAATTTACCCCGACTTGTGTAATATTTGCCGAAATATCTATCACTAATCCACTCACAGAATTAACTGTTACCCCTCCAGCTTCAACACTTGCTAAAATATTCCCACTCCCATCTACCAAAACAAGTTTAGTAATTTGGAATTGACTACCGTCACTCATATTGTACACACAATCTAAGTCGTAAACGCCTGCTCCGTTGCTATTGGTACTAAATGTGTAATCCGTTATAGAGTTTGCACTTACCAAAGCTGTATCAACCCCCCCACTCCAAAAAGCTACAAAATAATCTATTGAATCAACTGTAACTCCACTTGGAACTTGTAAAGATATTGGTGCAATAAAAAATTCAAAACTCCAATCATCGCCCCCGTTATTAGTTACATCAATTTGCGATACTCCTGCTGTGTAGGATGTGATAGATAAATCTTTAATTGGATCTTCTATTGATGATGCAAATACATATTTATTGGCATCAATTAAAGACTTTATAGACGAGTCTTTAACTAATTCATTATCCCAAATAATAGATTGGTTTGATTGTGGGAAAGAGTCAATAGCTAAATTATTATCATTTAAAAGTTTACCCAAATAATCCAAAGTGCCGTATGTATTTAAACATACATCTATCCAACTTTGCCCGTTTTGAGTGTTAAATTGTTGCATTTGGATTGATTGTTAACTTATCTTTAGCGTCAAAATTAATAAAAGGATTTGATACTTTATATAAATCACTCTCTAATTCTATACGAATCTTTTTTTGGAGCTTCTGTTTTAATGCGGGCGAACCAATGTAGTTAATAATTCCAACCCCATCAATAGGGTTTTCTTTCCAAGTCCCTACATTTGCATTGATAGTATCTTGAATGTGTTGTTCGTCACTTTCTAATAGCAAAAAGTCACCATTCATGCTAATTACTAAGTCATTTTCTTTAAGTGCTATATCCTTTCTCATTTGCCATGTTTTATTTTATCATTTTCAATATCAGACTGCTGTGTTATTGGAGAAATATTTGAATATGCTGCAAAGAAAGGCGCGAATGGAACACTCCCACTTGGGGCGAGTGTTATTGTTATACCTTTTAATGCAGTCAAAATATTGTTTACTAAGTTTTCTAAAGCATTTACTTTCTTAACCAATTCCACAACCTTTACAAGTCCATCAAAACTGCCATCGTTAAGCTGAATACTTCCGTCATTTTTAACTAAAAAATAACTATCATTTACTTGTAACTCAAATTTATCTATATCGCTATATTGAACAATTAAGGGTGTGTTGTATTTTGATGTCAAAACATAAACAGTTGAATCTTTAACTGGCACAATTAACAACCCATCACAAATAGAAGATTGCAAACTTACATTCGGGAGAATAACATCATTTTGAATTTTCACGCTACAAATAGCCTTATCTTCGTCAACACTATCAATAGTGCCAATAATTAATTGAACGGTATCATCTTTAAATGTACCTGCTAATTTCTGAACCGCTGCTTTTACACTCCTATCGCTCATTTCATTTTATAATGAAGTTCAATAATCTGCCTATGACCGTTAACTCCACCTGTATAACGTACGCTTTTTACTTTATATTTCCCATCTCTATCAGGCATTAAATGGTCTTTAATTGTAACATTGTCCCCCATCTGCACGTAAGGAATAGCGAAGGTTGTAAACTTTCCTTTGAACCCCGTATAATAGAATTTTTCAAGTTCTAATTTCCCTTTCTCAAATAAGTCTTTTGCAGTTTTTACATTCGGGAAAAATAGTTTCCTTCTTTCGCCCTCTAAATTTTCGGGCAAGTCTACACCTTGTTTTTTCTCTTTATATTGTGCCACCCCATCTTTATCAAAATAAACCAAAACAGTCAACCTTTCTTCTTTCGTTTTAGTTTGCCCCTTTTTATTCGTTCCACCGTTAACAGTATTGATACTTTCACAAACTGCGCTTAGTTTTACATCGTCTTTTCTTTGGAAAACTAACTCATCTGAAATGATGTTTTTTTGAAATTCAAATGTAAATTCTTTAGCTTCTTTTTCGATATAAACAACGCTGCCTATCCTCAGTTCATTGCCTTTGAAATACGATTCAAAGTGGAAGTCTTTTTGCAATCGCGCTAGTAACTGAGCTACCGTTTCATCTTGTATTACCAAGTCCCCTACTGTTGTTTTGGTAAGTCCGTTAACTGTGAAGTCAGTAAATCTTAATAATGATTTCAATAAATCTTCTACTGTTTTATCTTTGCTCCATACTTGAGGTTTACAAGGTATTTGCTTTAGTAGCCACATATTATCTTCGCACTCTAAAACTATTGGGAACTTGCTACCTACGGAGGTTATGAATCCTTCAAAAATGGGTTGTTTTGGTAAGTCTAAAAACTCATTTCCATTCTCATAAGTTATATAGCCGTAATTTATAGAAACCTTATCGCCCCGCCTGAATAGATTATTAATTAACTCATTCGGCTTAGTTCCAAACAAGTTAAGTCTATTGCCATTTTTATCTACTGTGTAAATGTTTTTAGGTAAAGTTATTTTAGCTTGGTTAGTTAGGTCAACCCATGAATCCGTGAACTCAAATTCATTCACAAAATTGAAAGTAAATTGCAAATCTCGATTAGTCGCTGGGTCTGCTTTGAATTTTATTTCGGTAACGCACCGAACCATATTAGTTAAACTCACGTTTGGCTAATTTTTAATTCTACTGGCAAATCACTAATACAATTAATTGAAAACATTTGATAAGACAAACCGCCTTCGGTCTGTGGAAAAGAATAAGAACTAACAACTACATTTGATACACCCATATTATCGAGCCACCATGTTGTAATTCCTTTGCTTATTGGTGCGTCTAGCCATTGTTTTAATAGGTTAACTTTATCTCGTGGATAAACTCCATTTTTGCCCGTTATAATGCCGTTAATTGTTATTTGCATATCGTCTTTCCCGATATACTCTTTTACCGTCCCGTCCCTGCCTTGAATAACGGTCTTGATAATATTAATAGGCTGGTCAACTGTGATTAAAACAGTCTGCACGTTTACTTCTGCAATATCTTTGCTGTCAAATTTACACGCATCAAAAGTAATATCGCTATAAATTGGAGTCCCTAATTCGCTAAGCCCTATCGGTTCGTCTTTGGTTACATTATTTTGAATAATATAAGGATTCACCGCATTGATTATTCTAACATTGCTAAGTCCTGAATACTTAGATACTGTTTTTAACTCTTTATTCCCGTTCTTTGGTATAATATATTCCATTAGATATTTGCCGTTATGCTTGCGTCATTTACTGCAGCGAGTAAAGTATTTGCAACAAGTTCTTGAATCTTGCCCGTACTTTCTTGAATGTTTGTAGTTTGAACTTTGAAAGTTTCAATCAGTTTATTAATCGAAATATTAATAGTGATAGCTTGACTTCCTTTGGCTTTATCAGGTTTCTTTTCAGCTATGCCGTCCATGCCTGATGCACCAGTTTTGCCTTTTGATAGTGCCGTCTTAGCTTCTTTGCCCGGTTTTGGAGTGGCGAAATCTGCCATCCCAATCGCATACCCTTTATTCCAACTTTGCCCTATCTTTTGCCCAGCATCTTGGAAAGAAGTGGTTAAGTCTTGCCACCCTTGCGCTACCATTGCTGGATTAGGCACTAAAACCCCCATAATCATTTCACCCAAACCTTTCATAGCCTGCCCTATCATGGGGGCTACGGTTTTTATAACCTCCCACAAAGCAAATATTCCCGCATGAAACCAAGCTACTTTCTCATAAGCGTAATACATAGCAGCCCCAAGCGCGGCAATAGCCCCTATAACAAGCCCAATTGGGTTTAATTCCATTGCTAAATTTAAGGCATATTGAGCCACAGTTAGCGCATTTTCTGCTATCACTTGTCTATTAGTCCACATTACCATTAATTCAGTACCTATAATAACGGCTTTTTGAACTGCCAAATAAGCTACATAACCCGTAACGGCAATCCCTATTCCAACTGCTAATGCTTTGAAAATATCTTTATTTTCTTTTACCCAATGCCAAGCATCTTTTAATCCATGCACTAAATCAGACAATCCGTCAACCATGCCTTTGAATATTGGCAATAATTCATTGCCAATAGCAACTACCATTCCTCCTATTTCTTCGCGTACATTTCCCATTTGATGTTGAAGTACAGTATATGCGCCAGTCCCCGCTTCTGATGCAGCCTTTGCGCTACCTCCAAACTCTTTATGCAACTCTGCCAAAATCATTTTTTGCGCTTCCGCCATGTGTCCAGTAGATTGCAATTTTTCAATTACATCTTTTTGGCTTTGACTAAAACTAACTCCAACCCTTCCTAATGCCGCTAATCCTTTAGTTGGGTCGTTCAATGCTTTACCTACTTGAATAGTTGCCCCTTGCAAATCGCCACCCATTTTAGTTGCTAAATCGGCAATGGCTGGGACTGCATCCATGTAGATAGCGTCCTTAATATTTGTAAAAGTAGCGAGTAGACCTTGCGTGTGAGTAATTGCATCGTCATCGAATAACGAAGTATTCATTAACGCTAATGATTGAGCGTCTAAAGCCTCACGATTAAGGTGTGCTGCATTTGCTGTACTTTTTAAAGTAGCGTCTAATTGTGCAGATGCTTGTTCGCTTTCGTTAAATGCTTCTACGCTTCCTTTTAAAAATTCAATTCCTGCAAACGCACCTGCAGCTACACCAAGAATCCCCATTGTAGACTCCAATGCCGTTGCTGCCACATTCGCCTCCTTTAGTTTGGAGGTCATTAAGTCCTTTAAAGAGAGGGTATACTGTACGTTATTATCTGCCATATCTTATTGCTTCCATTGGTCTGTTTTCTTTAAAGCATATTCTAATCTACCTACTAATTGAGCAAACTTATCATCGGCTATTTCGTCCACATCTACTTTAAAATGATACTGAATTAACGCACCCCATTGACTTAAACTATCACTTTCGTCTGTAATAGATGCGTCAACTATTTTTTTTTAAACTGATTGACCGCCATTTTAACCATGCTATACGCTTCCATAGTAGCTCCAATGTAGTACACATCATTTTCAGTATCTTCGCTGTAAATTCGCGCGTCCGATTCCTCTTTTATCAAATAAGCATCTACAACCTCACTCGCGGCACTAACTGGATTTGTTAACCCTTTATCCATAACGCGCATTTTTACGAATCGCGGAGGTTCTTTTATGAATCCTACCACATCTTCACCCCCGTCCACCGCCTTAAAAACAATAGGGTAAACTTTGCAATTATGCTTCTTACTTAATTCGTCTGCTTTTAATTCTATTTCTTCGTTTGTCATAGTGTTTTTGTTTGTACAAAAGTAATAATTTTTAAATAAAAAAAGGGAGTTTTTTACGCTCCCTAATTTCTAAACCAAACACTATGAAAATCTTAATACTTATGGTCTATTAATCCTATCACAATCGGTAGTTCTACCATTATTTTGGTATCACCCTGCGAAACTGTGAATGGGTCTTCTAAAAACTCACATGCTCTTAACACATCCAATGATGGTGTTACTCTTGTGCCACTAAACGACACCTGAATATCAAAGAAGTCTATATCCAAAGGGTCACGACTTGGAGCTGCTGCAATTATCTTATTCCATTCATCACGATAGATAGATATTTTCCCTTCATACTCTTTATTACCGTAACCTCTCGAGATAGGGTCAACTCCCAATCCGTAGTTATTGTCTTTCTTTTGCTTACGAGTGTACTCTATCTTAGCTATTCCGATAACTGGCACTCCGAAAAGTACCAAGCTAACATTCGACCAAGAATAGTTCACACCGTTTATTAATGGATTTGCCATTTTTTACTATTTTTTTTAGATTAACTTAATGCTGTAACGAATCCAATATTTACTTGAATACTTCTTGCAACTCCAATCGGTAACAACTCAACTGCTATAATCAATTTTCCAGTACTTAAAACGTCCTGAGTAGAATCGATTGTAACCTGAAAAGATGACAAATCAATATCTCTTACCATTTGAATCAAATTCAATTCAGCAAGTGAGCTAAAGTAAGCAATTGTGGTGTCTGTTAAAGTGCCATCAGAGTTTAATACAAGTGGACTCCCTAATGCTGGTAATACGCTCGAATAAATACCTCTTATTGCTTTGTCTATCGTTCTGTTGTTTTCGATATAAGCATAATCAGAAGTAATTATAATTGCAGTATGTGAATCATTAAAGTAAGTTCCCGCACTTCCTACATATTTCTTTAAAAATATGTAACGGTTGCTATCAATTGCAGTTAAGTAGCTTTCAGCTTTTGCGCTTACTAAGTCCCCGTTTGCAAATGCTGGAGTATCTAACTCAACTCCATTTGATGCGTTAAACTTGCCAACCCATTCAATACAGTTAGAAACTTGACCGAAAGAAACCGCGCCCAATGTAGCACCTAAACAAGTAATTGACTTTCCTACTGTTGTATAAAGGAACTTACCTTGCGCAGCCCCGTCTTGACCTAAAACCGCACTTACTTTATTTGCAGTTAGTGTGTTTAAATTTGTCAAAGAAGATAAGTCTGCCGTCCCGCTAACATCAGCTCCGTAAATAGCACTTAATGGTTTATGGTTTGCATCGCAGTAAGTAACTATTTGTGTATTTATAGCTGTCAAGTCCCCACTTGTAAAAGCATGACACTCGCTATTTAAGAATACTCCTATTTGTCTAATTGTACCATTTGAATAGTTCTGAATGGTAGTAATTTCGTTGAAGTTATATGTACTTGGAACTCCGTAGAACCCAACATATAAAACTCCTTTAGGTTGTAATCTAAAGAACTCGCTAATATGATAGTAGAAAACAGCTATTTTACTTGCCACCCCTAAAACTGTGCTTCCGCTTCCAGTAGGTTGTGTTATCGCTCCAGCTACTGTTCCTACAATTGTAATTACTAAAGGACTGCCTGTATTTGGGTAAATACCTAACTTCTTAGGCATTGTCAAAAGCAATGTAGCAGTTGAAAATGATGCTGAATAACCATGAATAACTGTACTTGCATTTATAAATGCTGCAATACTCGCCCCTAATAAGGCAATACTTGAATCTCCAGCTACTGTTGTGTAAGTTCCTAAGTTTACTGTCCCATTAGGCTCTACAACCGAAATATTAACTGTGTCACCAGTTGCTCCGTAAGCAGATATAACCCACTTAGCAACCGCAGCAGTAGCGTCTGAATAAGTATCGTTAATCCCTAAAGTAACCGCATCTGAAACACTAAATATCTTCTTAACTCTATCTGAACTTGAATAGCCACTTGGTAATGTAGCCGTATAGTACAATAACCCGCTTATAAAGTCCTCTCCTGCCAATGGTCGACCTAAACCGCCTTGACCTTTAAGGAACGTAATATCTCCCATGTTTTTATTTTTTCTTTTTTGGGTTAATTAATACTTTTTCTTCTTGTGAATCTCGCTCGAAATGTTCACCACCATTCGCGTTATGCAAATGATAGTGACCATCCGTAGTTACCCAACACTCTTTAATCTTAGGTAAATTTTCGAAGCAAGTATTCGCTATTTCTTGGTTTGTCATTATTGTACAAGTCTTGAAACTTCCACCCACTTAGTGCCATCAAATACAAATACTATATTGGCTCTTTTAGATGCTGTTACTGTAATAGTTGCAGTTCCACTTCCTACTTCAAATGTACCTCCTATAAATTTTACTTTAGTTCCACTCGCGCTATTTATAACACGCACACAAAGCTCATCACCGTAGTAAGAGTTGGCAATATTTGCCACCTTCACACTTACGCTATCAACAAGACTTGGAATAGAAACTTCTGTGTGATAATGCTTAGGGACTACTGTTGTAGTATCGTTACCAACTGCATCTGTTACAGAATAAAATTTATAGTTTAACACGCGATAAGTATTATCGGTATTTGTTGCGTTACCCGTTCTAGGAGTAACACTTTGCGCACCTACCGATAAGGTAAATACACAAAGTATTGATATAATTAAATTTTTCACTTTTAAGTTTTTAAATTGTTAATTAAACATTGAAATCACCAGATACCAAAGTAGTGTACAAGAAAACCTCCTCAGAGAATCCGTACTGTACATCGTACTTCATTAACCCTTTTAAGAAAAACAATTCAGAGTTATTTTGTAACCTTTGCAATTGCAATTGATTGTCTTCTGTACTGTTCATACCTAAGTAAAGGTTTGAAGAAGTATCTGCCAAACCTTCGCAGAACAAAATAGTGTCATCAGGCAAACCTGCAAGTGTTACTATTTGATAGCCTTTATATGGCATCGCTTGTCCGCTATTGAACGCTTGTCCTTTAAAAGTTAAATTCAAAGATGCAGCCTGGTAAAGTTGCTCTGTGTTTACCGATACAAAGAACTTCAAACGCTCAAAACGAGTAGGACGGCTTAACAATGCTTTCTTGTTAGTTGCAGCTAAAGTTATTAGCGCATCTAATTTAGCAAGAATGTTTCCTGAAGTTAACGCTACTGGAGTTCCAACTTTTAATACTGCTGAATCGGCAACCATTTTCTTTAAGAAACCATCAAAAAACTTTAATTGACCGTTTCCACTAGTACCAGTTGTAGCTGTATAAGTAGTAGAACCCATCCAGATATTTTGCTCAATTTGTTCTGCTGCTCTGTTCAACGCTATTTGCATCATAAATGATTCAACAGTTGCAGGAACTTCGCGAGCTAACAATGTTTTGCTTAATTGTTCAGCTACAAAAGACTCCTCATAATTACGTGGATTAAATTCTGTGTAAATCATAATGTCTTGCGGAGTTAACGCGCGACCATCAATTGTGAATGAACCGTTTGATGTTGGAGTTGCAGCTCTTTCTTGTAAAGGAGTGCTAAAATCCATTCTATCAATTGTGTGCTTCTTTTTAATTCCGTCTTTCACATAAACAGAACCTTTTTGGATTGTATCCATTCCGAAGGTGGCGGGCAGCCAGAAATAACTTGCGTATGTTCCTGAGTAGGTTGTGTCATTAATTACTAAAGCCATGTTGTTTTATTTTAATTTAATTGTTACGAATTATTTTTTTGAAATTTTGTTTTTCAATTGTGCCATTAAGGTCACTGCTGTTGTAGGAAACTCCACATCATTCTTAGATGGTTCGATAGGCAATTTGTTAGCTACCTTATTTAAAGGCAACTCACTAATCATGTTTTTTACCTTTTCGATCCCTAATGCGTTAGCCGTTTCTTTCCAAGAATCTACGCTTTCAGCTTTGATACGACCTTCTGTTACAAATGCCTTAATGCTGTTTTCGATTTCTGTAACTTTTGCAAGTTCTGAAGCTTCGTGTGCTATCTTAATAGCTTCATCTTCTTTAGCTTTTGCTTCTGCTACTACTGATTCTAATTCAGCTACTTTTGCATTGGCTTCTACTAATTCATTCTTTGCTAATGCTAAATCTGAAATAGCTGTTTCTGCTTTGTTTTCAATAGCTGCAATTGATGCTAAGATTGTATCTTCATTTGCAGATTCTACTAACCCTAATTTGTTTGTGACTTTTGTCATTGTTTTTTGATTTTTATGATTAAATTGTTCTGAAATTATGCTATTTGCTACTTGGTATAAATTACCAATATTCGATACTGCTCTTTTTTTATTCTGTTCATTACTTGCTTCTATTTCATCACAAAAGCCATCATTTATTGCAGAGTTAGCATTTATCCATGTGGTTTGATTCATCACACTAAGTACATCCTCAACTGTTTTGCCACTTCTATTCGCTATCATGGTGGCAATGCTTTCATTCATTACCTTTAGCTCGTTTGTTGCACCTCCACTTGCATTGTGATACATTAAAGCTCCATAATCACACATTATTCGATTTCTACCAGCTTGAAATATAACTGCTGCTATACTTGCTGCTATGCCTACGCAATAAGTGTCAACTTTAGTTTTGCTTTTTAAAATAGCGGTGTAAATATTGTAGCCATCCATTACTATACCGCCAGGAGAATTAATCCAAACTTGAATCCTTTTTTTCCCCATCCCATCAAGCGTTAATAACTCTTGCTGAAATATTGCACCGTCTATCCCTTGACCTTCATTAGCATCAAATCCTACGTGCTTATTCAGCAGTAAAATTGGCTCGTCTGATTCGGGATTGATACAATAAAAAAAGTCCATACTGTAAAAGTATAGACTTCAATATTTGAAGTTTATAATGTAACTTACTTTTGTTCTTTCAGTTTGCTTTGTGCAATCCAAAGATTCATTTGAGAGGGAGAAATGTTATTAAAAAAGTGGCGGAAAATATCATTTACCGCTTGACTATCGCCTGCATCATTTGCAGTGCAATAGCATTTGAAAAGAATATCTAAACGTGGGTTAAGATACGCTTGCACTCGCCTTTCGTGTGATACGCTTTTACTCATTAAATATAAGTGATGTGAATTAAACCTCTATTAATGACTGCGTCATTAAATAAAGTAGAATCAAAAAACCCTGCATTATTTCTTTCTAAAATAATATCAGTTGCATCCGCTCTATAAGCAATTCCATCTACTAGAAGGTTGTAGTTATTTACTAAAGTATCCCCATAAATCATTACATCTATTCCAGCAATGTTTTTAAAATCTGCAATGCCGTGAGCAACTCCAACAGTTCCCAAACTTTGCATATCCCACGCCCCTATATTAATTACTTTATGCTTTACAATATTGATTGTATTTATGGATGTCTGCAAAGCTATGTCAGCTAATATCCTTGCTGTCGTTTCCGTACTAATATCAAATGTTACTCTATTTAACGTGCTAAAATCTAAAAGTCCGCTACCACTCACCCCGCTTGTAATTGAAAACTTTCTAATATTATGAACACTATGGACTGATAAGTCCGTAAATGTTACTGGGTCTGCATCTGTTGTGTATTGTGAAATATCAATATTCATTACGGGCACTTCACCGATAGAACTTGTAAATGCTGCTGCATCTACTAAATAAATTTCATCAAGTAAGACTATTGCCCCCGTTGAAATATTGTGTACTAAACCAGTCCCACTCTCCACTAATCCAAACAATACATAAGGAGTTGTATTTGCATAAGTACTACCTACCATTGCTTTCACAATGCTTATTACGGTTTCTTGGTGGGCTAGTTGTAAAAATTCCAAAGTCCCTTTCTTGATAGGCATTTGACTTGTATTGGTAATAAAGCTATTGTCTAGTTTTTTCATCTTAGTAAGGGTTTGTAATATAATTAAGTCCCGAAGGAACAATATTAGTTAAAAAAGTTCGTATTGATGGGTCTAAATTTGGAGTTTGTGGCGAAGGTGAATAAAAAACCGCAGTAGGTACATTTATAACAAAATTATACTTCGTTAAAAATGGTTTATTGTAATTTACCGTATCCGAAACCCACCACCAACTATCAGGAGTCGGGAAATTACCTAATGGAGTGATATTTCCAGTATTAGCATTTGCCAATGATAAATAAACTCTACCTTCAAAACTTACCACATCCCCTAATGAATAAGCTGTTAAATAATTCCATTCAGTTAATGGTGCTATATCTGTTTGCGCTACTGTACTACTCGCAGTTTCATCTTCTCCAACTACAAAACCTACAATTGATTTACCTAAATTATTAATGTAAATATCACTAACTAGCGGGGGTTGCCTAAAAGCAGTACCGTAAAAAGTATTTAAGGCATATTCTAAAACTACCTTTTGCCCGTTAAAATACTTCCTTCCGTCTGCTCCAATAAATGAAGGTAACCAAACAACCCATTTCGAGCTTGGAGGAGTATCTGTATTCCCGTCCTCTAGACTTTCATAAACAACTTGATTATAAATTACTTTATCATGTATGTTATAAGTTCCTGCCGTCCACTGTGCATAATTACTGCCCGTTCTATAATCCCCTAATATCTTATCTCGTAAATACTGAATAACAGAAATAAAAGATTGCACCCATCCTTTTTGGATAGGCTCTCTTTTGTCAACTGGCAAAAGGTTTGTTTTTAAATTGTTGAAATTTATATCAAAAAATCCCATTATTGAGCAATAAAATTAAATGAATCTAAAAAAGTATAACCACTTACATCTTCTCCAATAATATAGCCCGCACTTGGGTTAAATAGCCTTTCTTTTGTAGTTTTATTTTGGATATAATAAGTCCCGTATGGGTTAACAGTAGGGTCGGAAGGTGTGGGCGAATCAGGTCTTCCAATTACATCTATCATAACTACATCATTTACTCCTACTACATTTCTTATCACATTTTCAAGGTCGGTCATTTTTAAACTTCCGTTAAAATTCACTTGTGATAATGTTTGAAAATAAGCATCTAAAGTATCTTTAGTTGATTGTGCTATTACTGCTGAATATTGCCCTTTGTAATACACATCCGCACTAATGTATATTCTATCTGCATTGCCACTTGTGACCACATAACTAATCCCTGCAATGCCTATTGTGTCAATCATACTTTGCGCTGCTGATAATTCGGGCGAAGATAAACTAACATAGGGGTTCTCTTTTGCTACCTTAATATTAACCGTATTGTCAATTGCAGTTGTAACACTACACGCTGTTATTATGCGTTTATTTTCGTCAACTACTGGATATTGCGGAACTGTATCAATTAGTTGAATAACTTGCGGGTCAGTTGTACTATATTGAAACTTGAAAAACTTATCTTGCACCCATAAAGGAGAAGCAGCGGAGGTCTTCGCTAAAATCAATTCCAAACTTGCTAAATACAAGTCAATAAACTGCTCATGTATGGCAATTGCAGTAGCTAAAATGAAAGTCCATAACCGCCAAATAGCACGTTTTGAAGTGTTATAAGTTAGATTTCGTGTAATATTATTTTCATCTTGATAGCTAAGGTCTGTTGTGTTAGCTATGTTAGTGATAATATCGGCTTGTATCTGTGCTATTGTTCTACTCATAATGTTTGTACTATTGTTGCGTTCACCTCTAAAGTAGTTGGTGGCTCTTTTGTTATTTTATATTTATTCACGTCCCCCGCATCGTCTATGAAAGAACAGTTAAATTCTAAAATATAGTGGTAAACGTCTGTGTGGTTATAGTCGGGTTTCTCATTAATCAATTGCAGTCCGCTACATCCTAATAATTCACGATACATTAACTTATCTATCAATTCATCTCGATACTGAAATACGGTTAAATTTTCCTCTAAAGTCCCTGCCATTGAATCGTATTCTGTATGTACTAAATGGAATCGAAGTACAATGTCACCGCCTACAATTCCGCTACTCAAAGAACTCTTTTGCAAGTCTATTTCTACAAAACAGGCTAAGTTTGGAAAAGAATATTGAGTTCCTTGTTCCATTGCTGTTAGCTGGTCATTCCACACACGAACATACTCAATACTTGTTTCTGTACTGATTAAATTCATTACATCTGTGAATACACCTCTTAACCTCGCCATATCTTGTCTATTGTTTTATCTATTGTATCTCTTTGAATCCTTGTTAGCTTATTTGTTTGCCCCATAAATTGACGCTTTGGCATTTGAAACCCAGCCCCACGTCCCGCTCTTAAACCTTCATTGTGGACTTGCGCATAATCTACATCTTTAACTTCAAAATATATCTTTTCAAACGTGGCACTTTGTAAACTGTTTATTACTGCCCTTCGTAGCGTTCCACTCTGCACTAATGTTGATGCAGTATCTCTCGTCTTTTTAGGGTTAGTTTGTCTTTTACTTGGCTTCCATTTAGTCCTGTTCCATTCTTGTTTATTAAACTCTCCTACAAAATAGTTTTTAGTTTCATTTGCTAACACTTTTGGTAAGATATTTTTTACCTTATCCATATTTGCAATTACCCTATCAAAATTAAATTTACTTGCCATTTTACAAAATTAATCTTTTTCGGGTATATCAAATCCAAAATTTTCCTTAGCATACTTTTTATCTTGTGGTGCAACATCAAAATAAGGATGGTCGGGAGGGAAAATAAACCCGTCTTTTGCCACATTTGCCTTAAATGAATCGTCCATATTTTCTGCAACTTGTTTTGTCTCTGCTTTTATATCCTTGCTTACTTCACCTTCACTTAGTTGCAATACCGAACAACGGCAATTGTAGTGGTTAAGTGGCATAAAAACATCCCAAAAAGGGTCATCTACTGGTTTAATTATACCGTCTAATGGTGCGCAAATATCCGAAGTGTTGGCATCCATAACCGCAGTATATTGCAGTAGTGGCAAAACATCCTTATCCTCTTCTATTTTATTCCACAAATACGCATTTTGACCTTGCCCTATCGCTGTATCATATTCTGTTTTCGCCCATGTTACGTTAAATAAATCGTACTCATTACGGGCAAACTCTTTAAACTCTTTGAAACTTCTTTTTTCTCCATCTTCGGTTAACATAGCATCCATAGCTTTGACCGTTTGATAGGTTTTAGCCCCGCTAAAAAGATAAATATTTTCCCTTAATTCAGTTAGCAATTCTAATGGCTTACCTTCGAAGTCAATGAGTGAACCTCCGAACCCCTCATAAAGTGACTTCTTTAAATATTCAGCAATAGCAAAATACAAATCTTCAGGCATATTTTCAACTGAAATTACACCTTCGTAAATATCCACTATCAAACTGTTTATTTGCCTGTCGCTGTATTCCATTCCGATTCTGTGATAGTTTTTACTTGCTCTAAATGCTTTTGTAAGTACCTTAAATTCTTTTGTTTTTTGTGGTCATCTCTAAATGTGATTCCTCTATTTTCGCCCAAAAGGAAGTACATTAAAGCATTCTTCTTAACTAACATATCACATAGTACTTCATTTGTCATTGTTTAGCTATTTGAGATTGTATTGCTAATTGTAATTGCATTAATTCATTTTTAGTCATGTAACCAGTAACGTATCGGTGACAGCTTTCAGCAATAAGACGCATATAGTCTTGGTCGCTATAACACTTGCTCACTAATGCTTGTACGATTGTCACTTGTATAGTGTTTCTAGTTTGTTTTTTATTCGATTTGTAAACGGCATGGATGGTGCAACAGTTACGGGTGTTGTTGGTATTCCAGTTACATCCTCAAAATACTTAGCGTCCATTTGTAGCCCTGCATTTTTCATAGTTAAAGCAATATCTGAAATTTTTTTATTGTTTTCTAGTTGCTCTTTTTCTTCCCACTCTTTATCTTCATTGTTAGTAAAACAGAATGAATATGAAGTGTCAATTTTTAACCCTAGTTTTATTAGTTTAGGAATTAATATCGTGTTCACTATATTTTCTACAAAGGACGCATCTTCAGCACGAATATCTCTTAACGCTTGTGCAACTGGTGAATCTTCGCCTTGCCCGCCTCCTAATTTTCCTGCTGTACTATCCAAAGCGTCCGCATGACCTAATATTATTTTACTTATTTTCTTTTCACATCTTTGCTCTAAGTCTGCATATATCTTAAACCCTTGACCATTTCCTTTCGATTCTAATAAATCCAATTCATCTAAAGTATCTTTTAGAATCCATCCACTACTAGCCATATTAGCTAAAGCGTTAGCATATTCAGCACGTTCTATCTCGTCTGTTTTACTGGTCGTACCTACTCTCACTGGCATACCGTATAACTCTGCAGCGTCTGCATTTGCGCCTAATAAGTTACGGCAAATTATCTCATACAAGGCTACGTTATAAAGAAGTCCATAACCGCATTTAGATATTCCATTTTCACTAACTGTGGGAATCCATACGTGCCAATCTACATAAGGTTCATCCATGAACTCCGCACCGCTTAAAGCATAAATCAAATGTGTAACATTTAATCTATCGGGGCTTACGTTCGCCCGTCTAATAATTGATAAATCAGGGAATCCTCCATCTACCAAGTCACCTAAAGCAACTAAAGAATATCCAAAGAATCGAGCGTCTAATGTGTATTCGAGTAAATCGGCAAACCATTTTTGATTGAATACTTTTTCGTTGTTTTCACTTTCTTCACCCGCTTCATTTTTAAACTCCCATTCTCTAAGTAGTGTTAATTGCTTACGTCTTTTTATACAAGCGTATGTGTGACCGTTAAAGATAGTATCAATAAACATTCTCTGCATCTTCACCCTTTGAGGGAAATACGCTAACTCCGCTTCCTGTGTGCAATCTCTCCACATGGCTACATCGTGCCTTAATCTTTGGAGTTGTACTGGTGAAATGTAATTGCGTAAGTCCCTTTCGGAGTTTTGTGATGTCACATCTCTAACCGTAGGAAAGAAGATATTTTGAATCCTTGTAAGTATTGGATTTGCCATTAGTAAGAGTTAATATTTTTTATTGTTGACCCAAATCTAATTCTACTCCCGCTTTTAGGTTGTATCAAAGGTAAGTTTGGAGTTACTTCCCCCCGTCCGCACATCTTAAGCCAATCAATAGCTGAGTGGTATCTGTCTATTCTTAGCTGTGGAATATTTCTAGGTGCTATCCTGCTATGCAAGTGATACAAAGCTATGTCAACAAAATAAAGTAGCATTTGCTGGTCACGATTATCACCTAAAACCCAATAATCAGTATCTGAAATATCTGTGTTAATAGGTACTGTGTAAACTTCTACAAAATCCCAATACTTTGCCCCGCTAATGTTGTCATTTGGGAATACATTTTTTAAAGGAAGGTTACTGTATAGGTGGTATTGAATAGCCGTATCATGGCTTATTTCTTGCGTTTGAATCTTGCAAGTATAAATTTTATTTTGCCAAATAACCTCATCACCAACAATATAAGATCCATAAACATTAAACTCATTTTGCGTAGGTTTAGCATAAAAAATATCGTATTGCCCTCCTAATAAGTCCCAATTAGTAGCGTTAAAGATACCGCTTGTTCCGTTGGTATTACACACGTAAACATTGTTGCTATTGACTGCCATTGCACCTATGTTATAAGTGAATGAAGGTACATAAGCATTGGCATCTAAATAAACTCTATCAAATGAATTATAGCTATTTGCCTTATTCCATTTGGCAGTATCGGTGAACTCTTTTGATGTGTCGTATTTTTGGCGAAGGTATGATATAGCTTCCGCTTGTGCTGACAGTTGAGTTGAGGCTCTTATCCTTTCATCGTTTGTAATTATTTGGTTTAGCGGAGCTTCTTGTATCTGCTTTAAATAGTCGTTATGAATTAAGTATGCCATGTTGCAAAATTAATAATTAATATCTATTTTTCGATAAACTATTTTTACCGTATGAAATATTGCTCACTATGTCCCCTGCCTGATACTTTGCGAACTCATTGGCGAAGGCTGTACAAATGAAATAATCATTAGCGTCCGAAGTGTGGCCATACTTTTCAGATACAACTCCAGTTGATGGGTCTTTAACCTTTTCTTTCATCTTAGTGCCATCAGCATCTTCTTTTAAATAGCAATAGTCGGCTATTGTTTTATGACATGACTTATCTATCAACAGTTGGATTCCTTCTAAATTAGACTCAAATATTAAGTTAATGAAATTTGCCCTCATTAGCACTGGAGGAGCTTGTTTTTGAACTCTCAATGTAGGCTTATACAACCTCAAATCATTCATTATTATAGTATAGTCATTAAACCCCTTTTCGCTTCTTGTGTCTTCTTTCCGACCGTTTGGGTCTCCATAAATAAACATACCCCCTTCATGTTTTGGGAATTTAGCGATAAAAGCCCTGCACACTCCAGATGTATTGTTATTTGGTGTAGATGTGCAGATTTCAGCTAATTGAACGGCTCTTTTGCCTTTTATTTGCCAAACGCAACAAGTCATATAAGGGTTAACGTTAAAGTCAAATGTTAAATGTAAAGGTAGCTTATTATCGTATTCGTTAAAATATTCTGCTGTGTGTGAAACAGCTCTAAACGACTTATAAAACTCACCACCTGCTTGTGTCGGTTGTGGGTTTTGCTGATATAGCGACTCGTATGTTCTTATTGATTGGTTTCTAACTTGCATTAACTTGTCAATAGAGTGCCTACTTTCCCATAATGCCTCGCCTATTTGTCTAGGGTCATTAGGGTCGTTATCCACTTTTACAGCAGGTAGGCAAAGTACCGTCCATTGCTCACCCCCATTAGCCATGCTTTCTAATAACTTACCCGAAAGGTCGTTAACATCCCATCTCGTTTGCGTTATCAATATTCTCGAATCATTGTGAATACGTGTGTAAAGCACATCGTTATACCAATTCCAATTACGATATTGGAATGTTGCGCTCATAGCTTCTATTGAATCTTTAACGGGGTCATCTATTATGGCAATATCTGCAGGTGTTCCTGTTAATGAACCGCCAACACCAGTAGTTTTTAAAAACCCTCCATATCCAACTGTTTCAAAAATATCCGAGTTTCTTAGCCAATTCCCTTTTGCGACTGTAACTATATTTGAAGCGTTTAGTTTTGTATCGGGGAAAACATCTTTATATGTTTCACTATCCATTATACGTTGGCAGTCACGATTAAAACTACTTGATAAATCACTAGAATATGAAGCTAATACTATTTTTGTCTTAGGGTTTTTGCCTAATATAAAAGCTGGTAAATTCCTGCTTACAAGTTCTGATTTGCCGTGCTGTGGTGGCATAAATACCATTAGTCTTTTAATCTCCCCACTAACAAACTTATCAAGATACTCGCATAGTAATTTATGATGCCAATTTGCTTGATACCCTTCTTTATTATACAGAACAAAGTCTAAAAGATGCCTTTTAGCTAATTCCGCTTTCGGATTGGATTTCAGCAAGTTTTCGTAATTGGTCATCTGTTAATTTAGTTAAATCAACTGGAGTTTTGTCTGTTACTTCTATTTCTGATTTCTTAGGGACATCCCACCCAAGTAAATCTGAAATGGTTTTAATTGCGCTAATTTGCTCCGTCTTTGCACTCGCTATCCCGTTTGGCGTTTCTTTCAAAGGGTCGTTTGCTATTTTAGTTAAAACCTCAAGCGCTTCGTCTTTCGTCAATATAGCCTTATTTAAACGTTCAACATCTTTCTTTATAGATAGTTCGGATAGCGCTTTATTCTTCTCATTTTGCATATCCTTGTACTTCTCATTAGCTAAATTCCAATACCTAACAAATGTACTTTCACTTAACTGCCATTTACTGCCATTTACTGTCAAGCATTTAGCGTAATTGATGCCACTTTCTAGCTCAATTAGCATTTCATTGACTATCTTTTCTTTGTTTGGTTTCATATAACTCTTTCGTAAATTGACCTTCCCTTCCCATAACCGTAATTAAACGTATTTTACGTTAAAAATTTAAATAAACCAAATGACAAGAAGTGAATTCGATTGTAAGCAAAAAAGGTTTTCCATCTGAAAATTGAAACTCGTACATATAGCTTCCTTCTTTGTGTTCAAAATCTATCTTGCCATTGCAAAGATACGTGTTTTCCCGATTCTCAACTTCTGTAATTTTCAATGACTGAGTGCTGGTAATAACTGCACCTCCGATATTCGAGTTACATTCTTTCTTGCAAGATGCAAGTGTTAAAATTAGTAAAAGTGTGGTTAGTGTTTTCATAGTGGTTAATTTAGAATGTAAAGTAAGTTATTTTTTTCGGTACTTTTCGCAAATTTCGATTAAATTCTATTTAACTCTCCAAATAATACCTTATCTCTTTTGACAAAAGCAACTTTTATATTGTCATCCCCTATCAAATATCGCTCCTTTTCATTAATTGTCATAAAAGTAATATGGTAAGCAGATGTTCTTGATTCTGCATAAATATTAGGCTCATTAACCCAATCTGTTTTTTTAACATCAAGCGTAGTCGTGTTAAACTCAGTAACTAATTTTACTCTCATAGTCTTTTGATTATAGCGTTAAATCCAAAATCGGTTAATTCTTTTATTCGGAAGTCCTGCAATGGACTTGTTTTGCCTTTATCAGTTTTTACTTCGATAAATAATGGGACTTCAGTTGATTTTAAACAAAGAAGGTCAGGAATCCCATTCTTATTTGTTTTGATAAGTTTAATCACATACCATCCTTCTGCAGTATATTTATCAATTATCTTTTTTTGAATCTGTTGCTCAGTCATTGTAAGTTTTTTTAAATACTGATAGGGTAAAGTCTTTTTTATTAGATACTGCTTTATAAATCTTATTTTCAATCCCACCTTTAGAAAATATCCAATAAAGAGTATTCTCTTTGCGCTCCATTGTAGTCATTCTATCTCTAAATTGCCAGTAAGTAGTAGAACTAAAGTCAATATTTAAAGCTACAATAAAATCTGCATTCTTTAAACTTAACCCCTCCCTCCCACTAACAAACTGCAATGCTATGTTTTTATTAGAGTTGTCAAATTCTGACAAATCAATTGTGAGCAAGTCCCCAAAAACTTCTTTAAGTAGGTTTAGTTCTTCCTTAAATTTATAGAAGATAGCTATTTTCTTATCCTTGAATTTATCCTTAATGAAATAGCCTTTAGAATAATCTATGATTATACTATTACCACTTTCAAATTTAACAGTACCACTATAAATTTGATGCAGTTTGCTCATTTCTTTAACTGCTGTATCTGCAAGAATAACCTCTTTAGCACCTTGCACAACTTTATCTGCTTTAAGCCTTTTAATTAAAGTGTGAGTTTTATCCTGCATATCACAATAAAGAACTATCTCTTTAACCTCCGTTTTGAATCCAGCTTCACTTTGAGTATATCTTAAAAAATACTTATCTACAATAGGCTTAATCATTGCATAATTAGCATCTGAATAATCATTTACTTTCGCATATCCTAAATACTTCTGCTTTAAATTTACAAAGGCATTCGCCCACTTGTAAAATGTAGTGTACTGAGCGAAAGGCGAATAATTACTAACCCAAAATTGATGGTAGATTTGCGAATACGATTCTGGATGTGGTGTCCCACTTAAAAAAATCATTGGAAGATGCGCATATCTTTTCTTAATTAGCTGAGTTACTTTATTTGCCTTTGGGAATGCCCCGTTTCTATGATGTTCATCTGATATTATAAGGTCGTAATCTCCATTTATAAGATGCAATGACTCATTGTTTACTATCGTTAAATCAAAGTGTAAAAAATAATTAAACCTTTCAAAATCTTCTTGAATAGATGAAATCGCTTTTTTCTTAGTAAGGAAAAGAACATTTTTGGCATTGTAGAGTTTTGCAGTTTCTAAAGAAGTAAAAGTTTTGCCAGTTCTCACTTCCATTGCATAGTAAACTATTCCAAGTCTATTAAGAATATCCACTCCTTGAGTAGCTAATTCTATTTGGTAAGGTCTTAGTTTCATGGCTTTTCAATTACAATGTATCTACCATTCATATCTTTTCCCTCCTGGTGATTAAAATTATTTGATTTTACATAAATTGACATCCATTGCCAAAACTTCTTATTTGATAGCCATTTTTTATAATCGGGATATTCATCAATAAAGGTTTGGAATAGTATACTTTTATAAGTCCTATCTCCTAATACAATATTGCCATCTTCATTAATCCACTCATAAAACTCAAATGAAGTTTCTTTAATAAATTTGCGAGTTTCTAGGTTGTGAAATTCGTGTTTAATAAGTCCATTTTTCAAATAGTATTGCAAACAATGAATCATATAATTGTAGAAATAAATCCACTCTTGGTTATCCCATTCATCAAATAACATTCGCCCAAATTCATTAAGTGGAGTGTGAGTAGCACTAAAATAACTGCTGAACTCCAGCTCCCACTTTCTACGCTCGAATGAGCCACCTACCCCCCCTATTGTATAGTTCGTAGTGATAATAATTTTAGGACTTTTTGATACTGGTACTTTTATTGCATCTTTATTTTTTTTCTCTAGGGTTATACCTTCAGTTATTACTGAGAATAAGTTTTCAAATTTAAAGTTTCTATTTACATCGTCAAAAACAAGTATCTGAGTATCTGCTGAAACTGTTTGATAAGGAAAAGTTTTCTCAAAGCTAAATGACTTGCCATTAATATCTGAAACCCTCTTAACTTTACTTAGTGCGTTCCAAAAAATCCCTTTACCGCTACCACCGTTCGGATTCTCGCTTATTGTTTCATCATTTAATATTACTGCTTTATTATTTGCGGAGGTCTTAAAAGAGTGCATCAAATAACCAATAGTAGAAACAATAGACTTCGCCCTATCCAAATCATTGGAAGATACTAAAGAAACAAACTTCTGGAAGTCGCAATCAAATTTCTTTTCCTGCTTAAATTCATAATCAATTATGTGTTTTTTCCAAACAAACCCATCCAAATCTATGTAGTCAATTAGTAAAATATCCCTTGTAGTTACTTTTACTGCGCAATTTCTAAAATAAATATAGCCAGTATCAATAGTATCTTCTTTAAAGTCTACTTTGATATTGTCTAAAAGGTTAAGATAGTCCTCTTTAAAATACTTGCTATTAGATGCTAGATGTTCATAAACCTTGAACTCTGATATTTTCAGCAGCTCATTCAAAACAAAATCCTTTAACTTTTCTTCTGAAGTATTATCTATTAAATTGTTTTCAACTCGAATAAAAACAAATCCATCAGCTCCTTCAGGATAATACTTATAAAATCCATGCGATTCAAGCCACCTCTTATAAGAATAAGAATCAATTATTACATATCCTTTTTTAGAATAACTCCAAAAATCATTTATTGTGATAGCTTCTTTAATTTCATCAAAAGAAATCTTTTCAAGCTGAGGAATAGACTGCTTTAATTCGTCAAGTGATTTACCTTGTTTTATCTCTTTTTTAATGAACTCAAGGCTTTGTTTATCTTCAAAGTATTTCATGCCAAAATTGGCACTACATTTTGAATATGCTGAGGTTATTGTTCTATCTATCTCATTTGAGCTAAAGTCATCTGCTTGGAACTGATTTAGAAATCTTGATGCTTCCATTTTTGAGATGCCATAATCCGAAAATGAAGATGCCAGAATAAAAAGGTTTGCGTTTCTTTGCCCTTTCTCAAATGAATGTTCTTTAAGAAACCACTTATAAAGTCTATTTATTATTTCATTCTCATTAATAAGTTTTACAGATGGAACTTTATCTATGTAATTGAATGATTGGAACTCTTTTTTAGTATCCCATACTTTTGACTTCTTATTTATAAAAATATTAGGGTCATAGGATTCAAAACATATTCTACTAATGTTTTTTGAAGTAGAATCAAAATGCTTATTAGAATAGTATTCAGAAAGTGAATCAAAGTAAAGTTTGTGATTCTCTATTTCAGCAGGAATTTTTACTAAAAGTTTAAATCCGTTACCACTTGGGGAAATAAAAGAAGCGAAAGTGTACTTATCCTTATTGATAGTATTAATATCCCCTATCAATTCATCAATAGTATCGTAATTGTCAAAGTCAAGGCATATTAACCCACTGTGTACCGTTATGGAAGTATCTGCTCTCTTTGTAAACTGACCACTAAAACAAATAGCAGGGAGCAAAGACTTTAGTTCATTTCGTTTAGCCTTATCTGTTTCAAGTCTAATCTTAGAACAAAGGTCTTTAGATGTACCAGACTTAATCCTATTAAGAATAAAGTCAATATCTCTGTAAAATGGGGTGTTCGTTTTACTTAAATCTTTAAAGATTGTTGCAATCATTGGATATATGCTTTGTACGCTTTATAAAAAAAAGAAGTAGGCTGAAAAGCGTATCACTTACGTCCGAGTGCCCCCGAAACCTACGGATGCAAATTTAAAAAGACTTTTTGAATATCCTAATATTTTAACAATTATGGCACATTGATGGCACTTCTATGGCACATTGAAAAAATGAAAACCGTTGCTATCACTACTATATGGCACATTGCCACCTTTTTTGACTCCAAAAATGAAATCTGAAAAAAACTTTTTTAAAATTTCACTATTTCATAGGATTACCCTATTTTGAAGTGCCAATGTGCCATAAAACAAATAAATAGTTGAAAGATAGGATATTGACTCATTCCAAATGTGCCATAAAAACTATCAGCATATTTTCCCCACTTATGTGAACAAACTAGCTTTAACAGACAAAGTTTAAATATTTGGAGTAGTGATAAATTTTGTTTTTCAGTTTCCATTATTAGGTAATATCTTTAAAAGTTTGTCTTTAAATTCTTGGTCTTTAGAATAGTCTGCTTCAATTACTTTCTTAGCATCAATAATATCTTCTAAGCATACAAGTAAATATAAAATATTCCCTCTGCATATCCCGTAGAATCGTCAATCATTTTCTCCAAAGTATTCTTTGGACTTTTCTTATCAAATTCCTTTTGTGCTTCTTCAATTAAATAATACCCTGCTGAAATTGTTGCATGGGCAGTAAATGATTCTGAACTTTCAAAAATATCTTTCATAGTTTTAGTTTTTGAATTATTTTTTACGATTTACACCAAACTTTTTTAGGGCATCCATGACTTTTTAGATTTTTCATTTCTCGATATTCACCCGTCCACATGATGAAATTCGATTTAGTTGCACGAAGTACCACCGCCCCATACGCTCTTGGTTCTTTAGGCTTTTCAAGTCCGTTACTTTCAGCGTAGATTCTAAAGTCCTCTGTGATGAAGTCGGTAACAATTAAAGAATACTGTTTTAGAAGTTCGAGTGCCTTGTCGCTCCATCCGTTTATTTTCGCATCTTGGTTGGTAACAGATAGTTCGATTGCTTTTTGTTTTGGAGTTACACCAAGAATCGTATCTAAATAACTGTAAAAGTCTTTTACTGCGTTCTGTGCGCTAAATAAGTCTGTTTGCATGGTTTATGGTTTAGTTGTTAAAAAGGTAATTTTTCTTTGATTACAATAACTTTAGTGAAAGGATATTTTTTTAGCTTAGATTCTGATTTGAATTTTCTATTGATGAAGTAACCATAACTGCTACTATTATAAATTCTGTTGCTTATCTTACCAGTAGTTGCATTTAACAATCCTAAATCACAAATAAATAAATCAGTCCCTTTGACCCCATAAGATACTATTATAAATGTATCAAGTTTTATGTTTTGTAAATACTGCATTCTTATACATTTGTTGCTCCAA
>JBGAVP010000007.1:0-148298 GCA_044228065.1 Chitinophagales bacterium
ACACTATATGTATTTACTCCCAATCCAGTAAGCGTAGGACTATTGGCATTAGCCGGATTCCAAATATAATTAAAGTTAGGAGTCCCACTATTTACTTGAAGTGTTGCAGTACCATTATTGGCAGTACAAATGGTATTGGTAGTTGTCAAATTGAGCTGTGGCAAAGGGTTTACGGTTACTTCTACAGTATCAAATGCAGGACATTGTGCCGTAGTTACTGTAACAATATAAGTAGTACTTACCAATGGAAATGCTCTCGGGTTTTGAATGGTAGGATCCGTTAAAGTCCCTGAATTGCTCCAAGTGTACGTTAATGCCCCCGTTACATTAGCATCCAATTGTGCTGTGTCTCCTTCACAAATTACCTGATCAGGATATGGAACATAAGGAGGAATATCTACTGTCAATTGAGTTATGATAACACTATCACAACCCAATACTGAGGTAAGGGTATCGTAGTAAGTACCTGAACTGGAAACAACATTTCCAGAAGGAGTAGTATACGATTGGCCATTACAAATTGTTTGTGGGTTGTTCACTGGAGCAGGAACTGCATTTACCACCACAGGTGTAGAGGTAGAAGCAGTACAGTTATTCGCATCGGTAACGGTCACATTATAAGTACCAGAATTGGCAGTAGTAGCTGATGCAATATTTGGAAATTGGCCAGCATCTGAGAAACCATTCGGTCCGCTCCAACTATAGGAATTTGCTGAAGGATTTACACTTAATAAAATCAGATTACCAGCACAATATGGTCCCGTATTACCAGCAACAGGACTTGGTAATGGATTTACCACTACATTAACAGAAGCAGTAGCAGTACAAGTATTAGCATCGGTAACAGTAACTGTATAGAGTCCAGCATTTACCAATGCAGCACTCGCTATAGCAGGACTTTTTGTGCCATCTGTAAAACCATTTGGTCCACTCCAAGAATAACTACTAGCAGCAGGATTTACATCTAGAGAAATGGGAACTCCTACACAATAGGAACTCTTATCACTGCTTGCAGTTGGAGTTGGTAGTGCATTCACCACTACATTGGTAGTAGCGGTAGCTGTACACCCTAAATTGGTAACCGTTATGGTATAAGTTCCAGACATAGTGGTTGTTGCACTAGTTATAGTAGGACTTTGTGTTCCATTTGAATAGGAATTAGGTCCACTCCAACTGTAGGATGCATTTCCATTTGCTCCACCAGTAAGTGAAATAGTAGCACCCTCACAATAAGGTCCGCTATTCACCGCAGAGGCGGTAGGCGCAGCATTCACTACCACATTGGTAGAAGCAGTAGCAGTACAAGAAGATGAATTCGTAACCGTGATAGTGTAAGTACCACCCATTCCTGTGGTAGAACCAGCAATCGTAGGACTTTGTGTTCCATCGCTATACGCTAAGGGACCACTCCACTGATAGGTATTTCCCAATACCCCTGCACCGCCTGTAAGTGCAATGGTTGCTCCCGCACAATAAGGTCCGGCATTAGCAGCACTGGCCACTGGCACAGCATTTACCACTACATTAGCATTAGCACTTGCGGTACAATTAGCACTATTGGTTACGGTCACAGAATAGGAACCACTCATGGCTGGAGTGGCATTCAAAATAATAGGGCTTTGAGTTCCATTCGCATAACTATTCGGACCACTCCATTGATAGGTGTTTCCTACTGCTGTAGGTCCTCCTACTAATTTTATAGTATCTCCTTGGCAATACGGCAAACCACCTGAGGCGCTTGCAGCAGGTAGTGCATTTACCACCACGGTAGTAGAGGCTGTAGCTGTACAAGTGGCAGCATTCGTTACAGTTACCGTGTAGGTTCCGCCCATCGTAATGTTTGCATTGCTAATACTTGGACTCTGAGTTGCATTCGAATAACCCAATGGACCACTCCAACTGTACGAATTTCCACTCGCTCCACCTGTGAGTGCAATAGTAGTACCCGCACAATAAGGGCCAGAATTAGAAGCCGAAACAGCGGGGCTTCTATTTATGGTTAACACAAAGGTATCCTTAGCTACTAAACATGGACTACCCAGTGGATTATTGGTAGTAACATATAAGTTTACAGTTCCGGCAGTAGTATCAGCATTGCTTGGAGTATAGGTTACATTAAAAGGAGAAGCACTTGCAGAAGCCGTTCCAAAGGTTCCTGTTCCACTGGTAGAATAAGTAACTTGTGTTGCCGACCCACCAAAAGTTCCAGAAACAGCTTGTGTTTTACTCGCGCAAATGGCTCCTGTTTTTACTCCCAAAGCAACAGTAGGAGCATTGGCACAGCCGCAACTATTTCCTACCACTACATCTACGGTATCTTTACAACCAAAGCTATTAGTCCAAACGTATTTATAAGTTCCAGCGGTGCTAAAAGCATTTATAGTGGTAGTAGGAGAAGTGGTATTTGCAATAGAAGAGGTACCAGGATTACTTGCCAAAGGCGACCAAGTTCCTGAGCCACTTCCCGCTAAAGTAGCTGCATCTGTAAGGTAACACGCTGCTGCTTTATCTGTCCCAGCATTAGGTTTAGGGTCTGCTACTACAGATACAGTTGCCTTACTCGTACAAGAATTCTTATCAGTGACGGTCACAGTATACATACCAGGAGTTAGCCCCACAGCAGTTTGTGTACTTTGTCCTCCTGGTGACCAAGCATATTGATAAGGCCCTGCGGTACCAATGGGAGAAGCTGTAGCAGTACCATTGTTAGTACCCACACAAGTGGAGGTGCTACTCGTATCTGGCGGACAACAAGTAATAAGGGCATTAAATGTAACTTGTGGGTCATTCGCGCAACCTACATTTGACCAGTTTCCAGATTCACCATCTCCCGAAGTACTTACAGTAGTAAGCAAACTTAAACCTGGATTACAGCCCGATTTTACTTTTATCGTCCAACAAAAATTCCAAACATTGGCAGGAATAGTATTGGTAAATCCTGGATTATATTGTCCATCTCCAAAATTATTTCCTGGATTTCCATCTGCAGCAGAACCACAACCCACTATTGTACCCAATAACGATGAATAAGTACCATTAAAATAAAAACCAGCAGGGAAAGTTGTAGCGTTCGCACTACTGGTAACTCCAGCAGGATAATAGGCCCAGTTACCGCAACTTGACGTAGCACCTGCAGCACCATAAAAAGCCACTGTAGAAAAATAAGGCGCAGGAGGCGTGGTAGTTAAACTGGTTAAATCCCAACCCGCACCAAATGCCATTTGTACACCATGTAGCCAGTTATCGCTACTCTGTGTCCATTTATCTACGTGAAAACAAAAAGAAACTGTTTGTCCTGGCTGATAAGTACCATTTACTGGAAGTGGTGAAACAGTAAGTGTAGACGCTGTTAAACAATCAGAACAATCTTGAAAGCTATTTACTTTTAGTGTAAAAGTTCCAGACTCTAAAGTATCGCCACTTATCTGCAAATAATAAGTACCACCCGCTGTTATTCCAGATGAAACCGTTAAAGACGCTGCCCCACCGCTTCCTACAGCACAATTTATTCCTGATAATGCTGAACAAGTTGTTCCAGAATATAAGGCAATGTTTGGTTTAGAAAAAGTAGCTCCAGTAATATCGACCTTAACTCCAAATCCATTTGCAGGAGCTGTGAACTTATACCAAACACTATTCGCAGGTGCCGCCATTCCACAACCCGTTAAATAATTATATGGATTTTCGGGAGTAGCATTTACATTGGTTCCAGCTACAGTTGTTACGGCACCGTTTTGAATTCCAGTTCCGCAAGCCCCAGGATTCCCCAATGTACCTAAATTAATAGCGCCCGAACAAACATCGTTTGCAGGCTGCGCACTTATTAAAAAGGGAACAAAGCTTAGAATAAAAAAAAGAAATCGAACTATTATTTTATGCATGATAATTTTCTAAGTTTTTATTAATGTTTTGAGGGGAGTGATAAAAAAGCAGCAGTGATTTGACCTGTTGGAAGTAGATGAAATAAAGGCATCTTTCTTTTTGTTGTTGAAGCTGTAGGATAATTAATGGGGTCAATAGCCAGACCTCTTTCTTTACAAGTATTTGCAGCTAGTAAAAGCACTGCAAAACCATTGTCAAAAGTTAGTGAAACATCTACATCTTTTAATCTATATTGGTCTATATCAGATTGTGCCAATTGAGATTCTATTTTTGAAGAAAGAGGAGAGTTATCTGTATTTCCTACCATAAAACTACTTATAGGAGTTTTGAAGGTGGTAGTTTGTGCAATCAAAAAATTACCACAAAAAAAAACTAAAAAAAGTGAGCAAAAAAATTGTTTAGTAAACCTCATATTGTCCTATTATTTAAGCTATTAATAAAGAGCGTAAAATAAAACAAAAAGTTGCAACAAAAGCAATAAATAATAACAGGGACTTGGCAGAGGTATTTTTACTCTATCTACTATACTTCTTCACTTGCTCCTCTATGGTAGGTTTATCGACCAAACCAAGACTGCGCCATACTTCTTTACCTTGTTTGTAAAGCACTAAAAGTGGAATTCCTTTTATATGCATTTCGTTAGAAAGGGAGGAGTTTTGGTCTACATCTAACGTTAGAAGTGTCATTTTATCTTTTTGCTCGGCAGCAATCTTTTCAACAATAGGTTTTAAAATTTTACAAGGACCGCACCATACGGCATTAAAATCTACCAAAACCAATTTGTCGCTTTTTACCTTTGCTAAATAGGCGTCCATAGAAAGCCCCGATGCAGCTACTTCTGCTGAAACAACTGGTTTTCCAGCGGCAGTCCAAGCTAAAATACCACCTTCCATATTGTACACCTCCTTAAATCCTTTTTGAGCTAAGAGGGCACTTGCCTTTGCACTTCTACCACCCGAAAGACAATACACAAACACAGGCTTGCTTTTATCCAAGTGATCTATTTGTTTTCCAAAATTAGCTCCATTGTAGTCTATGTTAATAGCCTTATCCAAATGCCTTTCTCCAAATTCACCTGTAGTACGAACATCTAACAACTGTGCATCCTTTCGAGCAGCTAACTGTTTCCCAAACTCAACAGCTGAAAGAATTTGAGAGGTCTGACCATTCGTAAAAAAGGTACAAGAAGAAAGTAAAATCAACAAAATAAATGATTTGAAAAAAGCAGCTATTTTCATATTGAGGGAATAATTTTATAAGATGTAACAAATCGAAAATACAATAGTTTATTGATTTTACTTAAGCCTCTATCCAAGTTTTAAATTCACCAGCCTTTTCTCTACTAACCTCTATGGGCATCAAAGGATTTCCTTTTACGCTCACTTCCAATTTTCCTGTGGCATGTTTGTGATAGGAATCTACTGCTACTATCTGTAACAAAGTTTGTCTATTAGCTCGAAAAAATACTGCTGGATTCACTAGCTCTTCTATCTCATCTATGGTACTATAATCTGTAACATACTTCTGACCATCATGTGTGAACAAATAGATAATTTGGTCTTTTAGAAAATAGGCTATTTTATCTGAAGTAATAGGAATTAATCCATTTTTAAAATGAACTAAAAACCGTTCTTTATATTTCACTTTACTCGGAAGAAAGTAATCCTTAGCAAGGGAATTTAAGTTTTGTAAAGAATTATCTTTAGTGGCATAAAATTTTCTAAACTTCTCCAATGCATTTATCAAATCATTTTTATCAATAGGTTTGAGCAAATAGTCTACACTATTTACTTTGAAAGCACGAATAGCATATTCATTATAAGCTGTGGTAAAAATAATCGGACATTCAATTTTCACTTGATTGAAGATGTCAAAACTAACACCATCACTCAATTGTATATCCATAAACACTAAATCGGGATGCAAATTATTTTTAAAATATTGAACAGCAGAAACGACAGAATCAAGAACTACTGCAACCTGAATAGTGTCGTCAATTTCTCTCAACACCTTCTCTAAACTGCGTGCAATCAGCGCCTCGTCTTCTATAATCCATACATTCATGATTCCTGAATTAGCGGTATTTTGACTACAAAATTGGCTTCTGTTTCTTCTATTACAATTTCTCTTTCTGTGAGATAACGATACAAATTCTTGAGATTATCTAACCCTTGTCCATTAGATGTTTCTATGTTTTTTTTCCGTTGCAGATTATTACTCACTATCAAATAATCTGAATCATTTGTTACTTGTATATAAAGTGGTGCATCTTTTGATGTACTGTTGTGTTTGATAGCATTCTCTATCAGAATTTGCAAAGTGACTGGCAAGATTAATCGCTCTTTTGCCTCCTCTCCTATTTCAAAAGTGACCTCCAAACCCTTTTCAAACCTGGATTTAAGAAGATGAGTGTAATTAGTCACAAATCTAACCTCAGTAGAAACTTCTACTAAATTTTTGTCCTTATTTTCTAAAACATAGCGATATACTTTCGACAATTGTTGCAAAAATTCTGAAGCTAATTTAGGATTTTCAAAAATGAGGGAATCTAAAGAAGTAAGGGAGTTAAATAGAAAATGAGGATTCAATTGGTTCTTTAAGTTATCGTATTGCACGATTGCTTTTTCTTTTTCCAATTCTGCTGCCAACACTTTTTCTTCTTTCCATAATTTAAAAAAATGGAAGCCGAAAATGAAAAGAATAACACTTAATACAGAGAAGATATTGATTACAAAACTCGCTATCCATAAATCTTTAGATACATTCAAGTGCATAAAATTAGAAAGCACTAGATAGCCCATAAGCCTTACTACCAATATAGCAGAGAGGGTGATTAAAAACTGCAAGGCAATTCTTTTTACAATGTTTTTCTCGAATGGAATCCGCTTATCTAAATAGATATCAATCCATCGAATGATAAAAGCAAAAAATAAAACAACCCCCAAACCAAATATACTAGTCGTAAAATGCCATTGCCAACTTTGCTCTGGCATTAGTAATAGCTTTACCACATTTGCCATTAAATAGACAAACAATACTGCTCCCCCAATGAGCTTAGATTCTTGATTCAGTTTCATTATTGGCTGACTATTTCTCCGTCTTTCATCTCTATTATCCTATCAGAGTTGGCTGCAAACTCTGGGTCGTGCGTCACAGAAATAATAGTTTGCTTTTTGTTATGCGAAAGGTCACGTAAAATATGAAACACATTAGTTGTATTCACAGAATCCAAATTTCCAGTAGGCTCATCGCCCATGATGATGGCTGGGTCATTAATAAGAGCTCTAGCTATAGCAACACGTTGCGCTTGGCCACCAGATAATTTAGAAGATTGCTTAGAAGCAAACTTTTCCATATCCAGCAACTTCAATTTCTCATAAGCTCTATCTTCAATTTCAGATTTAGAATACTTATTCAACTTCTCTGCTGGAAGCATTACATTTTTTAATGCCGAAAACTCAGGCAATAAAAAGTGAAACTGAAACACAAAACCAATGTGCTCATTTCTAAAGGCAGCCAATTGATTTTGAGAAAGACCCGTTACTTTTTCTCCTCTGATAAATATTTCTCCTTTGTAATCTGTATCGAGTGTTGAGAGCAAATACAACAAAGTAGATTTTCCGCAACCTGACTTTCCAATGATAGAGAGAAATTCCCCTTCCTTCACCTCAAAATTAATATTCTTCAACACCTGAAACTCTTCAGGTTCGTAGAATGATTTATTGACATTTTTGGCTGATAGTACTACACTCATAAAAATATTTTAACCTCTTAAAATCGCTACCGGGTCTATTTTACTGGCCTTTACACTTGGCATCAATCCTGCAAAAAAAGTAGTAATGACACCAAATACAATTCCAAATACATAATGTTTTAAATGGAATGTAACTGGATAATGTGTAAGTGTGATAAACTCATTTTTAGGAAAAGGAAGGTTGTAAATACCATATGACATCAAAGCTCCCAACATCAATCCCACTATAGCTCCAAGTACTCCTATGGTAACCGATTGAAACAAGAATATTTGCATGACATCTTTGCCAGCAAAACCTTGTGCTTTCAGAATAGCAATATCCTTCAACTTGTTTTGAATAGTCATGCTCATAATATTGTAAATACCAAAACCCGCTACCATCAAAAGAGTGAAACTCACCACCACTGTCATTACATTTCTGATATTGATAGATACCATGGCGGAAGCATTAGCAGTTTCCCAATCATCTGCCTTAAAGCCATATTTCACAACGCTTTCAGCAGCCAGTTTTTTAGCATCTGCTGGCACTTTCATCTTCACATCTATATCCGTCACATACTGATTATCCTTACCCAAAAGCTGCTGTACACTTGATAAACTCACATAGCTTCTCACATTATCTAAGGCTCCCATTCCAAATTGAAAAGTACCCACCACTCTAAAACGTTGAGCCGTTCCCTTAGGCGTAGCAAGGGATACCACATCCCCTAGTTTCACGTTTAGTTTATTTGCTAGCCCCTGCCCAAGTAAAATTCCGTTGTCTGTTTTTAATAAATTCTCAATAGAACCAGTCTTCATTTTATCTTTTAGTCCTGTGAGTTTTGTCTCCTCCATAATATTCACTCCATTCAATGTTCCATTGATTTGTACAGGACCGCTGTTGTAAAAAACTTGTGTAGATAGCTGTGGTGAAACTGCCAATACCAAAGGATTTCGAAGCAGGTCAGCTATAATTTGTTTAGAGTTTTTAAGGTTCGGATTGATATCCTTTGGTCGAGGATGATGAACTACATTCATCACTTTATTGGAGTCTGAAACTTCATCTAAAAGGGAACGACTAAAATCTGTTTTGATATCGTTATAAATTCTCACATCAGGAGTAGAGGACAATAAACTATCTTCCAAGTATTCATTGAATCCACTCATAAATGAAATCATAAGTAAATACATGCCTATGCCGAAAGTGACACCTAGCATGGCTACTAGCGTTTGCCGCTTGCGTGCCAGCAGATGTGTTTTAGCTATTTCTATGTTTACGCTTAACATTTTTCCTATTAGAAGTTAGATGACAGAAAGCAGAGATTAGAAAAAATAATTTTTATTTAATTTTTAGGAAGTAATATTTCTTCACCTTCTTTTATACCTGACAAAACCTCTACTTCTTCCATATTCTCTAATCCTACTTTTATAGCTACACTTTTTCCTTTTCCTAAAGATTTCAATTGCACTTCATTAGCAGCATTTACAGCAGAGCGAGGTACCACTAGCGCATTTTCTTTTTTATTAGTAATAATATTTGCCTCCACGGAGGTATGCACAAAAGGCAATGCAGTCTTATCATTCAGTTCAGCCTCCACCTTAAATGTTTGATCGTTTTGATTCATGTTCGGATAGATTCGTGTAACATGAGCCATATATGTTTTGTCTGAGGTCACATCCATTTTTACAACGACTTCTTGCCCTACTTTCACTTTATCTATATCTTGCTGATCTACCGAAAGCGTTAATTTTTTTTCACCATTATCACCTATCAAAGCTACTGCATCATTCTTTTTTACACTTTCACCTAACTCTTTGTATGTCTCATATACAGTTCCATTCAGAATACTTTTCAAGGCATAGTTTGACAAATCAATTCCTGATGTGGCCAATTGTGCTTGTGCATTTTTAATATCCAATCGCTGTTGGTCACGCATACGGGCGTAAGCTTGTTTTGCTACTTGCAGATTATTCTTTGAAACCTGAAAATTCAGTGCAGCTGCATCATACTGTGCTTTTGAAACTGCATTGCTTTCATACATATTTTTATTTCGTAAAAAAGTAAGAGAGTCATTTGCCAAAACTATTTCGGCTGTACTAATTTTAAAACGCAAATCTTGAAGCACAGGAGAGTTGTCAGATGCATTGGCAGTAGCTAATTGTAAAGCCGAATTACTAGCATCCAATTTAGCAGCTTGTGCATCACTCTGCACTTTATAAAGAATAGCACCTGCCTTTACTTCATCGCCAGCATCTACGAGCTTTTCTGTGATGTAACCATCCGAGAGTGCATACACTTTGTATTCATTCTTCGGCACCAAAAAACCAGATGCATACACAGCTTCGGTAATGGATTTTCGCTGAGGTGTCACCGTCTGCTGTTTATTACAAGCAGCTAAAATGAGCAATGCACTTACCGCAGTAATTATGAAACTAGTCGTGATTTTTTTGTTTTTAGTATTCATATTATTTGTATTGTCTAATGTCTATAATCTTGTGTCTTACTTCTTACTTGCTGTAACTATTATTCAGTTGGATTTTATATCTCAATGTCAAATAAGATGCCTGTGCTTGCAACATTTGCTGCTGAGCTGCAATTAACTCATTGTTGATATTTACAAGCTGGTCGTATGCTAAAGATTGATTGCGATATTTCACCATTGCCAATTGATAATTTCGTACACTTAGCTCCAGTTGCTGTTTTCGGAGCTGCATATCTCCTTTTGACTTTACAAAATCTAACATCAATTCTGCATCTTCTTTAGCTAATTTATTTTGAGTGTTTTTTAAATCTGATTGCGCTATCTGATAATTTAATTTTGCTTTTTGTACTGAAAAATATTTGATAGCTCCAGAGAAAATGGGCACATCTAAACGAACACCAATAGCACTATTCTTATACCATTTTTGCTCAGAAGAGGCGAAATTAAAATTGTTGTTCTGTGCTTGTACACCATAGTTTGCAAACACAGATAAATCCGGAATAAAACGTAATTTTTCTTTATCCAATGCCATTTTTGAGAGAGTGGTCTTCATCATACTCAATCGCATAGCAGGTCTTTGTAAAACGCTATTAGCAAGCAATATAGATTCTGACTCTGTTAGTGGATTAATTCTATCTTGTATCACCAAAGAATCCTGTATAGGAATTCCAGCTAAAAGCTTTAATTCATTGGCTACTTTTTTCAAAGACACCTCAGTTTGTAATCGTTGATTTTCACATTGCATGCGAGTGGACTTTGCTCTGTTTACATCCAACTCATCTGCAAACTGATTTTTGTATCTGATATTTAGAATAGCATAAACGGAATCTGCATTGTATAAATTTTGCTCTGCGTAGCGAAGGTTATCTTGCGAAAGCAAATAAGTGTAATACGTTTGAGCAATAGAATTTTTAATCTGATCGCCTGTAAGAGCGGTATTGAGAGATGCTACCTCTCTGTTTTTCTCCGCTATCATGAGTCCTTGATAGTTGGCAGCATTGATAAGGTTGTAAGCTACATCAGCTGTAGGTACAAAACTATATTTCGTTCCAAACTTTACTTCTTTAAATGTACCTGCTGGGCCTCCAAAAATTTCTGCTGGAAGCAACTGTGTATTCAAAATTAAATTATCAGAAAGCGTGGCAGAACCTTTCGCTACAGGCAAAAGTGGAGAGATAGCACTATTTCGATTTTGCTTTTCTACTTGTTCATTTAAAATAGCTTGCTGAATATTAGTATTATTTTTTAAAGCATATTCTGTAAACTGATCTAAACTCACAAACACTTGTTGTGCTGGTAATTTCAGAGTAGTAATGAGTACTAAAAAAAGAGTGATTCTTAAAGTCATACAATATTAATTTGCGTTACGAAAATGGGAACAGGAATGGATTTCTAGAAATAAAAATAACTGAAGCGTAGAAAAATCAGAATGAAGCGTATCAACCCTACTTTTTTTCATGGTGCAAAGAAAGTCCAAATACTTTTCTAATGCCAAAGTTTCATGACACTTAACCAAAAAATCATTTATCTTGGAATTATCTAAACCAACATTTATGAAAAAAATATTGTTGCTTTCAGCACTCTTGGGCTGGTGCTTTTTATCTCAGCTACATGCCCAAACCACTGATAGTCTGACGGCTTTCTCTGCTCCTGCATTTGATGTACAAACAGCTACAGCACACTATCTCAATATGCTTTCGCCCGAGGCTAAAGCTAAATCTGACGCCTATTTTGAAGGTGGCTACTGGCTTATTTTGGTAGATTTATTATATGCGATAGGGGTAGCTTTTGTATTCCTAGTACTAGGCTTATCTAAATGGATTAAAAAGATAGCTACTAAAGTATCAAATGTCAATTTGCAAAATTTGATTTATGTAATACTCTATACCATCTTAGCTTGGCTACTCTCCTTTCCACTTAGTGTTTATGAAGGTTATTTTAGAGAGCATCAATACAATCTGTCCAATCTGACATTTGGAGGATGGCTAACTGAGAACCTGCAAGGTTTTGGGCTATCACTAATATTTCTACCGCTCATGATTATGTTGCTCTATATAGCATTACGAAGAACGGGGAAAAATTGGTGGCTGTGGGGCGCAGGTGGTACATTGGCATTTATGATGTTCTTTGCTTTCATAGCACCTGTTTTTATCTCTCCTATTTTCAATCAATACAAACCTTTGGAAGAAGGCCCTTTGAAAAGTGAAATACTGTCCATGGCTCGCGCCAATAGTATTCCAGCAGAAAACGTATATCAGTTTGACGCCTCTAAACAAAGTAACAGAGTGAGTGCCAATGTGAGTGGTTTTGCTAGCACTACTAGAATTTCTTTGAACGACAATCTGCTGAAACGCTGCACCCCTGCCGAAATCAAAGCAGTGATGGGACACGAAATGGGACACTATGTCATGAATCATGTTTACAAAGGAATGTTGGCTTTTGGGGTGCTTATATTTATAGTTTTTGCCTTAGTAAATTGGTCACTTAATAAAATTATTTTAAAAAAAGGAAGCGATTGGGGCATAGAGAGCATGAGCGATATAGCAGGCTTGCCGCTCTTGTTTGTTATCATTTCTGTGGTGATGTTTTTTGCTACACCCGTTACGAATACGCTAGTGCGAACCCAAGAAATGGAAGCAGATATTTTTGGTCTGAATGCTGCTCGTGAACCTGATGCAGAAGCACATGTTGATATTTTGCTTTCTGAATATCGCAAACTAAACCCTGGCAAATGGGAGGAAATATTTTTCTTTGATCACCCAAGCGGTAGAGTGCGTGTAGAAACGGCTATGAAGTGGAAAGCGGAGCATTTGGGGGATGGTAAATAAGATGGTAAATTCGACAATACAAGATTGTTTTTAAAACATCAAATTATATCTTTATCAAAAACTAAATTAGAACCTATGAAAAAAATATTTTCCTTACTCTTATCATCGGCATTCTTTTTCAATTCAGTAGTTCAAGCTCAGCAAACTTGCTTCAATTTTGATGATTCCATAATTGGCACACAACAGAATAAAGAAAATGCAATTGACTTATTTAGGGGAGTGGGGCAACCGCTAGAAGGTTGGACTTCTGTAGGTGGCAGTCCTAGTATCTTTTCTACCACTTCTATCAATTTCCCTTCAGGAAAACAGTGTTTACTTTTAGGCGCATGTGGCTCTAATAAAAGTGAAGGAGCAGCTTACAATTATGCATTTAATTCTGGCAAAAACTATGAAGTAACTTTTAAGTATCGCTACTATAGTTTACAAGCTGGAAATGCAACTCTATCTACCTTCGATGTATTGCTTGCCGACAGTTTAGTCCATAACAATCAAGGAGGATGTGGTACAATTTCAACTGTTGCAATTTCACCTGCAACAAAAAATATTTTTAGTAAAACAAACTATAGTGATACCGCTTGGAAAACAGCTACTATACAAGTTTCTGGTTTAACTAAAGATTATTCTCAAATCTGGTGGAGAGTGAATATTCCACAAGCTATTGCTGCTGCACCTTATCTACTAATAGATGATGTTTGCTTAAAAGAACTTGCTCCCCCTACTTGCTTTAATTTTGATGATTCTATAATTGGTACACTTCAAAATAAAGAAAATGCAATTGACTTATTTAGGGGAGTGGGGCAACCACTAGAAGGTTGGACTTCTGCAAATGGCAGTCCAAGTATCTATTCTTCCTCATCTATAAATTTCCCTTCTGGAAAACAGTGTTTACTCTTAGGTGCGTGTGGCTCTAATAAAAGTGAAGGAGCTGCTTATAAGTATGCCTTTCAGTCTTCTAAAAATTATCAAGTAAGTTTCAAATATCGTTACCTCAGTATTCAAGCAGGAAATGCTCCCCTTTCTACTTTTGATGTGTTACTTACGGATAGCTTAGTCCATAACAATCAAGGAGGGTGTGGTACTATTTCAACTGTTGCTATTTCACCAGCAGCAAAAAATATTTTTAGTAAAACAAACTATAGTGATACCGCTTGGAAAACAGCTACTATTCAGGTTTCTGGTTTAACTAAAGATTATTCTCAAATCTGGTGGAGAATTAATATTCCACAAGCTATTGCTGCTGCACCTTATCTACTAATAGATGATGTCTGCCTACAAGAAGGATTTTTAAGTGGGATAAATGAATTTAGTGAAAATGAAAATGTACTATTACTGTATCCAAATCCCGCTTCTAAGGAAGTGTTTCTTCAATTTAATAGTGAGCTTGACTTGACCTCTGCACAACTAAAATTGTATGATATGATGGGGGCAGAAATCAAAAATATTCAGGCAACTAATTTGGCAAATAAAATTCGAATAGAAACTTCCGATTTAAAAGCAGGAAATTATTTGGTTCGTTTATCAGATAATAATGGTCAAATTTATACAAAACACTTAGTCGTAGTTCGCTAATTGTTTAAGATTCAGAAATACTGAATTAAAAAAGCCGAAACTCATTTCTGAGTTTCGGCTTTTCTTTTAAAGAATTTAGCTCTTATCAATCTACGTTATCGTGTAAGAAAGAATTGTTCTTTCTTACTTCAGGTCTTTGATTAATACTGTCTTCGCTAATGGTATATCTAGAAAGGTTAGAAGCTTCAGAATGCAATGTCTGATTCACTTCTACGCCTTTACGTAAATAGGCTGGAGTATTTTCCAATTCATTCATGCTCGATTTATTTCCTCCTCTATAGCTCATTTGAGACAAAATACGCTTGCGATCTTGTAGTTGATTATCCAAAGAAGATCTGGAAATAATTTCGCTTTCTTGAGTCTCGTAAGACTTTACAGAAAACACTTCAAAAGTTTCTTCTTCCTTTACCTCTTCTACAAAAACTTCTCTTACTTCCTCTACAATTGGGGTAGGTAAAATAACTTCTTCTTGCAACTCCACTTCAGCTACTGGCTCTTCTGTTACCTTACTTTCAAATTCAAAAACAACTACATTTTCAGGGGTATCCGTTTCATTCATCATAGAAAAAAGAGAATAACTTTCTTCCTCTTCTAATTTCAACTCATTAAAAATAGGAGTAGGCTCTACTGCTTTTACTTCTTCTACCACATCCTCCAATTGATTGACAATCACTTCCTGAATAGGTGTTACTACCTCTGCAACAACAGCAACTTCTACCTTTGCTACAGTAGGTGCAACGATTACTTTTTCTTCATTCAAGTCGCGAACAATTTTATTTACAGGAGTCATGAAAGCTGGTTTAGCAGTAGCCTCAAACCCTGTAGCTATCAATGTTACAGATAATTTAGCTCCTAAATTTACATCATCACAAGTTCCAAAAATAATATCGGTATCCTTCGCTACTTCCTGAATGTATTCGTTGATTTCAGTAATCTCATCTATAGTTACTTGCTCAGAACCAGAAGAAATATTTACTAAGATTTTTTTAGCACCACGAATGTCATTATCATTCAATAAAGGAGAATTCAAAGCACCTTGTACCGCTTTCATAGCGCGACCTTCACCTTCTGCAATAGCATAACCCATAATGGCTGCACCACTATTCATCATTACATATTTCACATCTGCAAAATCCACATTGATGTAACCTGGCACAGTAATAATCTCTGAAATACTTTTAGCTGCTGTAGCTAAAATATTGTTAGCATTATTAAATGCGTCTGACTGACGAGCATTGCCATACATCTCACGAATTTTGTCGTTTGAGATAACCAAAATAGTATCTACATGCTCTTTCAATTTTTCAATTCCTTCTAAAGCTTGGTTGTACTTTCTTTTTCCTTCAAAAGAAAAAGGTGTAGTAACTATACCTACAGTAAGTATTCCCATTTCTTTTGCAATACGCGCTACCACAGGAGCTCCACCCGTTCCAGTTCCACCGCCCATACCAGCTGTAACAAAAACCATCTTGGTGTTTTTTCCCAAAAGTTCTTTAATAATTTCAATAGACTCTTCGGTAGCCTCTGCTCCACAAGCAGGATTAGAACCAGCACCTAATCCTTGAGTTAACTCAGGACCAAGTTGTATTTTATTCGGCACTCTGCTCGTTTCTAAAGCTTGTGCATCGGTATTGCAGATAGCAAAATTTACGCCCACTATGCCTTGTTCAAACATGTGGTTAACGGCATTGCTACCGCCACCTCCTACACCAAATACTTTGATGATAGAGGATTGTTCTTTGGGAAGATCAAATTGTAAGTGTGTCATAATATTTAGTTGAATGGTAATTTTTAATTGGGTTTATTTATTGGTTTAGCTTTTAATTTCTTTATTCAAAATCTTTATTCACGCTGTCGTCTTCAAACCAATCTTTCACATTGGTGAGCAATCCTTTTATCCATGAATCTCTTTTAGGTCTTTCATTAGGAACTACCATTTGTTTACGAACAGGTTGTGGCGCTTCTGCAACTTCTTCTTGGATACTTTCAACTGTTTCCATTTCCTTCACATCTGCAACCTCCTCCTTTTTTTGTTCCTCGAAAAACACCGGAGAAGCCACTATAGGAACTACTCTGTCTTTTAATAGATTTAAGTTTTCTAATCCTTGCTCATTAACCTCCTCTATTCCTTTAATAATAAGACCAATACCAGTAGCATACATCGGATTTTTTAATTCCTCTTTTGTGTTTTGCGCAATATATTCAGTCGGGTAACCCACTCTAGCACTCAATCCTGTATGATATTCTACCAATTGCTTTAAATGCTTTAACATAGAACCTCCTCCAGTAATTACGATTCCGCCAATCAATTTATTGGAGTAACCGCTGCTTCTAATTTCAAAATATACTTGTTGAAAAATCTCTTCTACGCGAGCATGAATTATGTTCGAAAGCATCTTCATAGAAATCTCTTTCTTATCGCGACCATTAATGCCTGGAATTGAAATAATTTCATTCTCATGCGTTTCTTCTGGCAATGCACTACCGAATTTTACTTTCAATTTTTCGGCTTGTTTTTTCAATACCATACAACCCGCCTTAATGTCCTCTGTAATTATATTTCCTGCAAAAGGAATCACGGCAGTATGGCGGATGATGTTGTCTTGAAAGATAGCGATATCAGTAGTTCCACCTCCTATATCTACCAATGCTACACCTGCTTCCATTTCCTCATCGCTTAATACCGAAGCTGAAGATGCAAGCGGTTCTAACACTAATCCCAACATAGTTAGACCCGCACGCTCTACACACTTTTTAATATTTTGCGCAGCTGCCACTTTCCCAGTAATGATGTGAAAATTTGCCTCCAATCTGCTTCCACACATTCCTATCGGAGTTTTGGTTACAGGATTTCCATCAATAAAAAACTCTTGCGGTAATACGTGAATGATACGCTCACCTGGTTCCAAAGCCAACCGATTCATGTTACTGATCATGGCCTTAATATCCTTATCAGATACCTCTGTATCAGGGTCCGGCATAGTATAAATATCACGATTTTGCTTGCTAGAAATATGCTCGCCCGCTATTCCTACATACACCACTTTGATGTCAACATTCGATTGACGCTCTGCCTCTGCTACAGCCAGTTTAATAGCAGAAACCGTCATGTCAATATTCACTACCTCTCCACGCGCTACACCGTGTGAATCGGCACGACCAATTCCCAATATTTTAATCTTACCAAACTCATCTTGCTGACCTACAATAGCCGCAATTTTTGTAGTGCCTATATCAAGACCTACTACAATTGGATTTTCTTTTACAGTTTGCATATGCTTAATTTTCTTGTTTTAGTTTTTAGTATTCTTTTTTTACTGCTCGCGATTCACAGTGGTATCTTCTTTCACTTTTTGTGCATCTGTAATTAAATCTCCATCTATGTTTGCTGAACTCTCTCTCTTTTCACACACTACTTGATTTTTAAATTTCAAATTCACCTTGTTGTATTTTTCCCAGCCAAATTTTGTCAAAGCTTCTTTGTAAAATATTTTTAGCCGACCAAATTTATCTGCCATCATTTCATCCACTTTCCCAAAAATAATAGTGTGGTATCCGAACTTTGGTTGAATGTCAAACTCACCATTTTCATGCACATAAATTTGATCCACTAGCGCATTCAACAAAGTGTCTTTTCTTACAAAATTTGTCAATTCAAAAAGCTGATTTAGAACGATACTGTCTCCATACAAATCTTCGTGTGTTTCTACCACACCTAAAGCTACGGGTACATGTGCTGTAAAGTTATCACTCATCGGAATCTTCTCACCCTTATCTGAGATATAATAACCCACACCATCATTGTTGATTACACGAAGTATCGGATACTTCTGTACCACGTTTACGTGTACTACTTGTTGCTGATCTGTATATATCTCCGCACTTTCTACAAAAGGATTCTTCTCTATCTCTTTCTCCAATGTTCTGAAATCCACAGTAGACAACACTTTACCTACTAATACACCACCACTTAAATAGTCTAACTTTTGTTTTACATCGCTATTCATTAAAAAACTAATACCTTTCTCATAATCAATATTAACCTGTACAGCATTGCATACAAGTTGATTTTGGTGTTGTACTGAAGAAGTCAACACAAACATAAAAAGCACTACCACAGCTACTCCCGAAAGAATAAGCAATACTTTTTTAAGTATGTTCCAAAACCTTTTCATCTTATTTTTTTTGCTCCAAAACTTCTTTTAATGGACTAATTAATTTATCGATATCGCCCGCTCCTATCGTTACTAAAACTTCAATTTTTTTATCCTTCACCAATTCTACGACAGCTCCTTTTGAAGTATTTATTTTCTCCTTGCAGGTCAATTTTTGAAAGATTAAATCGCTCGTTACACCCTCCATTGGAAGCTCGCGTGCTGGATAAATTTCCAGTAACAAAACTTCATCGGCTATACTCAAAGCTTTTGCAAAACCATCCGCTAAATCTTTGGTACGAGAGAATAAATGAGGCTGAAAAATGGCGGTAACTTTTCTATCGGGAAACATTTCCTTTACCGATTCTAACAAAACTCTTATCTCTTCAGGGTGGTGCGCATAGTCATCAATAAAGGTGACAGCCTCCTTTTTCAAAACCGTTTCAAACCTTCTTTTTATTCCTGTAAAAGAGGACAATGCCGCTTTAATTTTATCAATGGAAATATTCAATTCCTTAGCAATAGTAAAGGCTGCAATGGCATTTTCAATATTGTGAAAGCCTCCAATATTTAATCGAAATCCGATATACTCTTTACCGAAATAATGGATATTAAAAACATAACCGCCTTCTACCACCCAATACTTGGAGCAATAAACATCAGCGTCTGAATCTTGTAAAGAATAAAATGCTTTATCTAATACAGGCAAAGAATTATTAATGCTTTGCCCTTGCTTCATTACTAAAAATCCTTCTTCTGAAATTTTATGTGTGAACTCTATAAAAGCTTCATCAATATTTTCTTTGCTGCCATATATATCTAAATGATCAGTATCTACTGCTGTAATCACAGCCATATCTGGAGCGAGGCGATGAAAAGAACGATCAAACTCATCTGCTTCTATCACCACTACATCGTTATCACTTTGCAAATAATTAGAATTGTAATTAGATGCAATACCTCCTAAAAAAGCACTACAACCATAACCTGAATGTGTCAAAATATGTGCTATCATACTGGAAACTGTTGTTTTTCCATGCGAACCAGCTACACAAATAGAAAACTTATCAGCACTAATGATACCAAGCACTTCAGAACGCTTTTTTAGATTATAATTGTTGTCTTTGTAAAAATTGAATCCCTTATGGTCTTTTGGAATAGCTGGAGTATACACTACCATATCTACCTCCTTCGGATACAAATTCAAATCGTCTTCAAAAGCAATTTTGATGCCCTCACTTTCTAATACATTTGTCAAATCAGTAGATGTACGATCATAGCCACTTACTTCTGCACCCAGCGATTTAAAATACCTCGCAAGTGCCGACATTCCTATTCCCCCAATACCTAAAAAATAAACTTTCTTGATTTCTTTCAAATTCATTTTGACTTCTTTTCGTCTTATTTAATTAGTCCTAAAATTTCATCTACAATTCTTTCAGCAGCATTACCAATTCCCATTTTTGAAATATTCTCGCTCAGTTTTTTTTGCTTATCCTCCTCTGCTATTAATTCAAAAACTTCATTTATCAAATTTGTTTTTGCTTCATTATCTCTAACCAAAATGGCTGCTTCATTATTCACCAAAGCCATGGCATTATGCGTTTGATGATCCTCTGCTACATTCGGAGAAGGCACTAATATCAAAGGTTTGCCAATGTTTTGTAATTCGGCTATAGATAATGCTCCTGCACGAGAAACGATTACATCAGCACAGGCATAAGCATAATCCATTCTATCAATAAAAGTTAGTTGCTTCACATTTTCTAAACCTAAATTTTCTTTATTCCAGGTCTTACCAGTTTGCCATAAAAACTGAACATTACTTCCTTTTATTTTATTTAAACTTTCATAAACGCTTTCATTTAATGTGCGTGCACCCAAACTTCCACCTACAACCAAAACAGTTTTCTTACCTGCATTTAACCCAAAATATCTTAATGCCTCTTCTCTATTAACTTGCTTATTTAAAATCTCAGCTCTCACAGGATTTCCAGTCATTACAATTTTTTCTTTCGGAAAAACCTTTTCCATCCCATCGTATGCCACACAAATTTTCTTTGCGCGTTTTGCTAAAATTTTATTGGTAATTCCTGCAAATGAATTTTGCTCTTGTATCACACATGGCACACCTGCAAAACTTGCCGCGAACAAAAGTGGACCACTAGCATATCCGCCAACACCAATAGCAGCATTGGGTTTAAAGCCTTTAATAATTTTAGATGCTTCTTTTAAACTTGATAAAACTTTAAATGGCAACATCAAATTTTTCAAAATAGAACCCCTTTGAAAACCTGCAATATTTAAGCCCTTAATTGTATAACCTGCTTGAGGGACTTTCTCCATTTCCATTCGCCCATTCGCCCCAACAAATAAAATTTCACAATCAGGCATTCTCTTTTTTAATGCATTAGCAATAGCAACCGCAGGGAATATATGCCCCCCAGTACCACCACCACTGATTATGAATTTTTGTGCTCTCATGCCACTGCCAAATTTTCTTGTTCACTATTCAATTGATTATCTCTACTCACACTTAATATTATCCCAAACGCAATACTGGTAAAGACTACAGAACTTCCACCCATACTTACTAGTGGCAACGTAACTCCTGTAACTGGAAACAAACCCACTGCTACCGACATATTTATCATGGCTTGCAAAACCAAACTTACTCCTAAGCCTGCGGCTAAAAATGCACCAAAAGCTTTAGGCGCTTCTATTACTATTTTTATACATCGATACAATAAAAGCAGATACACAAATACTATTACTACACCTCCTACTAAACCATATTCTTCTATAATAATGGCATAAATAAAATCTGAATATGCCTCTGGCAAATAGTAACGCTGCAAAGAATTTCCAGGACCATTTGGTAGCGTACCACCCAGAGCAATGGCAGTAGCAGCTTGCCTTTGCTGATAGGTATCGTCATCATCTTGCTTACCCATAAAATGAGTTTCTATTCTGTTCTTCCAAACACCTAACCTTCCTTTTCCTTCTACCATACTATCTGGCAGATTCAATAATAAAGTCACAAACAATGCCAGCACTAAACCACTCGCACCAAACAATAATGCTAAATGTTTGATAGCAACCCTTCCAATAAATAAGATAAATACAGAAGTAAAAAACAAAATAAGGGCGGTAGATAAATTATCCTTTGCTATTAAAATTACAGGCACAATAATATAACCCAAAATAGGAAGTACCGTTCCTTTGAAATCTTCCATCTCCTCTTGTTTTTTAGAGAGCATTCGCGCTAAAAGCATTATCAGTGCTAGCTTTGCTAAATCCGATGTTTGAATGGTGAATCCGATTAAGGGGATTTTTATCCATCTGCTGGCCGAGTTAATCTTAGCTCCCCAAAACATAGTATAAATCAAGAGTGGAATACTCGCCCACCATAAAATTTGTGCTATACGAGAATAATATCGGTAGTCAACTAAATGAGCCAAGTACATCAGCAACAACCCTGCAACTGACATTCCTATTTGCTTAATTAATAACTGCGAAGTATCTCCATCGTAATTTTTATAAGCCAATGTAACCGATGCACTGTACACCGCTAACATTGAAAAAACAAACAACGCCAAAACTACCAACCAAATAATTCTGTCGCCTTGTAAAAATGCAAATGCCCCTTCCACCCGCTCTGCAGTAGTGGATTCTAAGCTATTTGTATTTTTTATTGCACTCATTTTTATTCTTAAAATTTTATCACAATTGAATTACGGCATCCTTAAATTTTCTTCCTCTGTCTTCATAATTTTCAAACAAATCGAAAGAAGCACAAGCAGGTGACATCAAAACGGCATCACCTGTATTTCCTAATTGGTAGGCCATACGAACTGCATCTGACATATTGGTGCAATTGATTACAATATCTACATGCTTCGCAAATGCAGCATGTAACTTAGTATTATCAACCCCTAAACAAATCATTGCTTTCACACGTTTTTTTACGAGCGGCTCTAATACACTGTAATCATTTCCCTTATCTACTCCACCTGCAATCCAAATCACTGGCTTGCTCATAGATTCTAATGCATACCAAGTAGAATTCACATTGGTTGCTTTGGAGTCATTGATAAATTCAATACCCTTGATTTTAGTCACCGTTTCTAAACGATGTTCTAGGCTTTTGAAATTTGCCAAACTCTCACGTATCTGCTCTTTTCGCAAACCGTATACATTCGCTACGATTCCTGCAGCCATTGAGTTGTACACATTGTGTCTTCCTCTGATTCCTAAGTCTTGTACTTCCATGGTAAAGGGGTTGTTGTTTATATTAAAATGAATGGTTTCGTCTTTTACATATGCACCTTCTGCTAATTCTTCCTCATAAGAGAAGGCTACTTTTTTTGCTTTGGTTGGATACTTTTCTATGTTCTGCATGGTGATTTCATCGTCTTTGCAGTAAATAAAAAGGTCTCCTTCTTTCTGATTTTTTGTGATAGCAAATTTGGCTGTCACATAATTTTGTAATTCGTAATTATATCTATCTAAATGGTCTGGTGTAATATTCGTAAGCACTGCTATGTCTGGTCTAAAAGTTTCTATATCGTCTAACTGAAAACTTGAAATTTCCAATACATAATGCTCAAAATTTTCAGTAGCCACTTGCATAGCAAAACTCTTTCCTATATTACCTCCTAGCCCTACATTTACACCTCCCTCTTTTAGCAATTGATAAACTAAACTTGTCACAGTTGTCTTCCCATTTGCACCTGTTATCCCTACAATTCTTGCAGTGGTATACCAACTTGCAAACTCTATTTCAGAAACAATTTTTACTCCTTTCGCTCTTAACTTTTTTACTATCTCTGCTTTCTCTGGAATCCCTGGACTCTTCATCACCACATCAGCATTCAGAATTTTTTCTTCGGTATGTTGCTCACTTTCATACGCCACTTTATGCTCTTCTAATTGCACTTTATACTTATCTGCAATTTTTCCTTTATCAGAAACAAACACTTCATATCCTTGCTTCAAACCAAGTACAGCGGTACCTACTCCACTCTCTCCAGCTCCTAATATGACAAGGCGTTTACTCACTTTCTTATCTAATTTTTAAAGTCACAATAGTTAACACCGCTAACAAAATTCCCACTATCCAAAACCTTGAAACAATCTTGCTTTCATGCATTCCTAGCTTTTGATAATGGTGATGCAAAGGCGACATCAGAAAAATCCTTTTACCTTCACCCAACTTTCTTTTGGTGTATTTGAAATACGAAACTTGCATTACTACCGAAAGATTTTCCATCAAGAAAATACCACACATAACTGGAATCAAAAGTTCTTTACGAACCGCAATAGCAAGCGTAGCAATGATTCCACCTAAAGCCAACGACCCTGTATCGCCCATAAAAACTTGTGCTGGATATGCATTCCACCATAAGAACCCAATACATGCTCCTATGAATGCTCCTATAAAAATTGCCAACTCACCTACATTAGGTATGTACATAATATTTAAGTAATCAGCAAAAATGATGTTACCAGAAACGTATGCAAACACTAATAAAGTAGCTCCTATTATAGCTGATGTACCAGTTGCTAATCCGTCTATACCATCCGTCAAATTCGCGCCATTGCTCACTGCGGTTATAATAAAAACTACAATTGAAATGTAGACCAACCAAGAATATTGCTTCCATTCTTCCTTGATAGATCCGAGAATCAACGAATAATCTATTTCGTGTGTTTTCAAAAAAGGAATAGTAGTAGTTAAATCTTTCACTTTAACCATGTAGTGCGTACCACCTCTATCATCTGAAATTTTTGAAATATCAGCAGCTGCATATTGGGATACTTTAGAAGCAGGAATTTCTTCTTTGGTTACCACATACTTATTTGCATAAAGCGTAGTACCTACAATAATTCCAAGACCAATTTGCCCTACTATTTTAAATGTACCTGCTAATCCTTTTTTATCCTTTTTAAATACTTTAATATAGTCATCAGCAAATCCAATGAGACCTAACCAAACAGTTGTGATAAGTAGCAATACGATGTATACATTATCTAGTCGGGCCAATAAAAGTGTAGGAATTAAAATAGCTGCGTGAATTATAAGTCCACCCATAGTTGGAGTTCCTTTTTTTGCATTCTCGCCTGCTAAACCCAACTCACGAATTGTTTCTCCTATTTGCTTTCTTCTTAAAAAATCAATAATATTTCTACCATATATCATAGAGATAACCAGCGACAAAATAATCGCCAAAGCCGCTCTGAAAGACAGATAGGTAAACAATCCTGCACCTGGCAGATTGTAATGTTTTTTTAAAAAGTCAAATAAGTAGTATAGCATTGATCTAGTTTTTACTTGTCTAATTCTTCAAAAATTTCTTTCAAAATAGCTTTGTCATCAAATGGATATTTCACACCTTTTATTTCTTGATATTTCTCGTGTCCTTTACCTGCTACTAAAATGATATCTTGCTTTTCGGCCAGCATACAAGCAGTCTTAATAGCCTCTCTTCTATCCGTTATTGTCAATACTTTTTTCTTTTCTGCAACATTCACACCTGCAAACATTTGTTGCAATATTTCATTCGCATCTTCACTTCTTGGATTATCAGAAGTAAGTATACACTTGCTACTCAAATGTGCAGCTACTTCAGCCATCACAGGGCGTTTGGCTGCATCTCTATCGCCACCACATCCTACTACCGCTATTACATTTTCATTGCCATTGCGAATAGCATTGATAGTTTGTAAAACATTCTTTAAAGCATCAGGAGTGTGCGCATAATCTACGATTCCAACTATCTTCTGATTAGTAGAAATGACCTGATCAAATCTTCCATCAGGAGGAGTAAGTGCACTTAAAGAGGTTAAGCATTCCATTTTGTCAGCACCTAATAAAATAGCTACACCATACACTGCTAGAAGATTATAGGCATTAAATTCTCCAATTAAACGAGTATAGAGTTCTACATTATTAATATCTAACTGAAGACCAGCTACCGAATTGTCAATAATTTTTCCTTTAAAATCGGCAGGAGTACGGAGCGCATAACTACACTTCTTAGCTTTTGTATTTTGAAGCATTACACTGCCATTTCTATCATCTACATTTGTCAATGCGAAAGCCGTCACATCTAATTCATCAAAGAATTTCTTCTTTGCTTTTAAGTAATTGTCAAATGTTTTATGATAGTCTAAGTGGTCGTGTGTGATATTGGTAAAAACCGCTCCTGTAAAGGATATGCCACTTATACGATTTTGATCAACAGCATGCGAACTCACTTCCATAAAACAATATTCACAACCAGCATCTGCCATTTGCTTCATCAGTTTACTTAAACTAACTGCATCTGGTGTGGTATGGGTTGAAGGAATTATTTCTTCGTTAATTTGATTCTGAACAGTAGAAAGTAAGCCTACATTTTTTCCAAAACTTCTATACAATCTAAAAAGCAAAGTTACCACAGAAGTCTTTCCGTTTGTTCCTGTTACTCCCACTACTTTCATTCGCTTTGACGGATTATCATAAAAATTACACGCCATTTTTCCCAATGCTACAGAAGCATCTTTCACCTCAACATAAGTAACTTCCTCCTTCAAAGAATTTGGTAAAGTTTCACATACAATTACCAAGGCTCCCTTTTCGATACAGACGTTTATAAACTGATGCCCATCTACCAAAGTTCCCTTTATAGCTACAAAGCAATCAGTAGATTCTACTTTTCTAGAATCCATCTGAATTGATTTAATAGCAATCGTTTCAGAGCCTATGATTTTCACCACAGCTACATCTTTTAATATGGCGCTCAAGTTTTTCATTAGCTTAATTCGATGGAAATTTTTTGCCCTTTAATAATTTTTTCACCAGCATTTATAGACTGACCCGTAACATTTCCTTTCCCAGTAAATTCTACTTTCAATCCTTTTGACTCTAATTCATACAAAGCATCTTTCAATCCCATTCCTACTACATTCGGCACCTCTCCATTTATAAATTCCAAACCTTTAAATCCAATTTTATTTTCTTGTAACGTCCCCGTCATCCATTCATCGTTAGTAGCAGGGAGGTTTACTCCAAGAAGACTATAAATATTTTCTATATCCTCTTTTGCAGCACTTCTTACTAAGGGCATTACATCTTGAATCCCTTTCATAGTAACATTTACAGGCTTATGCATATCGATAGAAAGGGAATACACTTTATCGGCTACTTCTCTAAAAACTTTACCAGCCACTACGTTTCCGTAGTACCCACCATTGTTAGGAGAGTTCACTACTACTATCATGGAGAACTCTGGATTTTCAGCAGGAAAATAGCCCACAAAAGATGCTTGATATTTTTTATTCCCTTTGTAGCCATGATTTGAAATGACCGCTGTACCAGTCTTTCCAGCTATTTTTAAATAATCTGTTTTTAAATTAGTAGCTGTTCCTCGCTCCACCACTCCTTCTAAAATTTCGCGCAATTCCTTTACTGTTCTTTCGCTCAAAACTTTTTGATTTAAGACTTTTGTTTCAGAAGAATCTACCGTTTTATTGTACTCTCTTACCTTCCAGACTAAACTTGGCTTTACCATAATTCCATTATTGGCAATAGCATTATAGAATTGCAATGTGTTTAGAGGACTCACTTGTACTTCATATCCATGCGCAATAAATGCACACGAAACTCCGCTCCAATTCTTAGGTTCAGCCAATACTGGCTTTGCAGAACCAGGTAACTCAATATCTACTTTTTGCGTAAATCCAAAATCTTTTAAGTGATTATAAAACTGTGTAGTTTTAGAAGCGTAATTTCCAAAAGCTAATTTTGCAACTGCCACATTGGAAGAAACTTGAATGGCTCTTTGCACCGTCAAATAAGGAGTTTCTGGGGCTTCGTGATCTTTAATAGTGGTGTTGTAAAAAGTCTTTACTCCATTCTCACAATCTACTGAAGTATTTTTATTTACCAAGCCATCTTCCATTAAAGCAGCAATAGTCGCTAACTTAAAGGTGGAGCCAGGTTCAGTAGCTTCGCCCACAGCATAGTTCAACAACTCTTTGTAGTTCGCAGAATCTTTTCTTCCTAAATTTGCGATTGCTTTTATTCTACCAGTTTTCACTTCCATAAGCACTACACAGCCGTGATCTGCATCGTGATAGGTCAATGCCCTGCGAAGTGCATCTTGTGCTACATCCTGAAGATTTATATCTATAGTAGTATAAACATCTTGACCTGCTTTAGCTGCCACATCTTCCTTTGTATCTAATGGCTTACTCGCACCACCGGAAAGTTTTCGGTACAACTTTACACCTTCTACTCCTGTCAAGATAGAATTGAATTTTAACTCTAATCCTGAAGTATAATTACCATCTAAATCTTCATCGCTTCCTAAGGTGCGAAGTGCTAAATCTCCAAATGGATGATCTCTTCTTTCTTTTGCTTCTATAATAAAGCCCGATTTATTTCTACTCATACGAAACCAAGGCCAGTTCTTCATTTCGTTCAAATCGGTTAGCCCTATATTTTTGCAAAGCAAATAATATCCATCCTTCTTAGCATGATGACTTGTAAATTCTCTTTTAAAATCGGCTGCCGATTTGCTTTTGAATTTAGTCGATAACAAATAAGAGATGGAATCAATATTTTTTTTGAAAATTTCTTTAGTTAAACCATCTGCATTAAAATCTATATGCACATCAAAAATAGGAAGCGAGGTAGCCAAAAGCCTTCCATCAGCAGAATAAATATTCCCTCTTTCAGCCTGTACTTTTCTAGGAAAAATAGTTACGCTATCCGCTTTGCTGATAAGCTCCTTGCCTTGATATACTTGAATATAGGCAGCTTTAAAAACGATGCTTATTCCCAACAAACAAATTAGCAAGAACCCAATGTAGATTCTCACTAATATTTCTCTTTTTTTATTTGGGGTAGCCATTGCTCTTGTATTACTTTTCTTTCAATATTTTTTAAACTTACTTTTCAGATTTTATTACATATGGTGGTTGTCTTAGTTCCTTTAACCCTTGCCCTTCCACCATTTTAACTACTTCCGATTGTTTACTTAATTTCATCATACCCGAAGTAGTTATCATATACTCCCATCTCAATTGCTTTACTTCCTTTTCTGTTTTGCTTATTTTTCTAGAATACCCTTCAGCTAAATAATTATTAGTGATATGCAAAAAAGCAAGCAACACTAGAAACACTACAAAAGGTAGACTCAGCATGATATTGCGGAGATTATTCCCCTCCACCACATCAAAAACCTGAAAGAATCTTTTGATTCCTTTGGGGCTATTTTTTGTAATTTTAGTTTCTTCCATTTTCTGAATCTTACTTGGTACTTTCTAACTTTTCTGCTACTCTCAATTTTGCACTTCGCGATCTAGAATTTTCTCGCTGCTCTGTATCGCTTGCTACTATTGGCTTTTTGGTAATTAGTTTGTATTTCTTTTCTACTCTCCCAAAAAAATCTTTCTCAGGTTCATCTGAAAAACTTCCGTGCCGCATGTAATTTTTCACCAGTCTATCTTCTAGAGAATGGAACGTAATAACCGCCAAACGACCTTCCTCTCCTAGCACATCGGTACATTGCTGCATCAAATCTTTCAAAGCCCCTAACTCATCATTTATTTCTATGCGAATCGCTTGAAAAACTTGTGCATAGTATTTATGCTTCTCTCCAATTGCCATTTTTTCTAAGAACTGCAAAAAATCAGTGGTGGTATTCAAAGAACTTTGTTTGCAGTACTCTACAATAGCTACAGCAAGGGTTTTAGCATTTCTCACTTCTCCGTATTCACTAAAAACACGTTGTAATTCTTCCGCGCTGTAATTTTGTAGTAATCCTGCTGCAGTCTGCTCTCCACCTTGGTTCATCCGCATATCAAGCGGTCCCTCAAATCGAAAACTGAAACCTCTTTCGGCTGTATCAAACTGATAAGAACTCACTCCTAAGTCTGCCAAAATTCCATCCACTTTCTTTACACCATGCAATCTCAAAAAACGCTTCAATTCTCTGAAGTTAGCTTGCACCAACAAAAACCGCTCATCTTCTATCGCATTTTGTTGTGCATCTTTATCTTGATCAAATGCAATCAATCTTCCATTTTCACCCAAATGCTTCAAAATTTCCCGCGAGTGCCCTCCACCTCCAAATGTCACATCTACATAAACACCATCAGCTTTTAAAGCAAGACCATCAATACACTCTTGTAAAAGAACTGGCTGGTGATACACTGGCTTTATTTATCGAGTGAATCCAAAAAATCTGAAACCTCATCTGCAATCGCTGGCATATTCGCAATATTTCCTTGGGTATATTGTTCATATTTAGAAACTTCCCAAATCTGAATTTTATTGAACTGCCCTTTCAAAATCACATCCTTAGCGTTCCCTATATATTTCATCAGATGTTTAGAAATTAAAAAGCGATCGGCATTATCCATTTCCATTTCGGTAAGCCCTATGGTAATAGCGCTTTTAAAAGCACGGTGAGAAGGCTTGAAGTCATTTAACTTACTCAAGGTTTTTTCTTGTTGTTCCCAGGTAGCAAGCGGATAAATCACTAAACAATCTTCCAAATCTTTAGCAATCATAAAACGCCCAGCGTCCGAAGCAGGAAACTGCTTCTTCAATGATGCAGGCATTTTTACTCTGCCTTTGTCATCTACCGAACATTGTATTTCTCCTAAGAAGCGCACGTTTTAAAAAATTTATAAAACAAAAATATAAACTATTCCCACTTTTTACCACCTCATACCACTAAAATATACATTAAATTATCAACAAACTAAAAATAACACATGAAACATAATAATAGCAACAATTTTAATAGTGGTAAAAAGTGGGATAAATACTGTTGATAACGAAAAAAGAAGGCTATTTATTGCTTATTAACATAGTTTTCCACAAATTATCCACATTTTAAGGTGGTTTAGTAACAGTATGGTTAATAAATCCAAAGTCCACCAAATACCTGCTCACTACTAAAAATAGGCACAGTGGAAATGGAGTAAGAAATCTTGCATTTAAGTCCATTTATAATCGCTGAAAGCATTTGCGGTAATTGGCTTTTTAGATATATTTGAAAATTGTTATGGAGTAGTGTTGGGAGATAAACAATAAGTTTTACAATTCCTTAACTATATAATTAGCAATAAGCTTATTGCAGATAAACAGTAAGTATTTTAAAGTACTAAACGATTGATAACCGAAGATGATTGAAGCAGGCGATAGACTTTTAACCACAGAAGATCTTTATAAAATACTTTACAAAGGAGCACCCATTCAACTGAGTGCTGCCACTTTAAAAAAAGCAGATACTAACTTTCATTTCTTGAAAGATTTCTCTGCCGATAAGCTAATATATGGCATCAACACTGGGTTTGGACCAATGGCTCAATATAAAATCCCATATGCCGATAGATTAGCCCTACAGTACAATCTTATACGCTCTCATGCAGGTGGCTCTGGCAAACCCATAGATACCATTTATGCAAAGGCAATGCTAATTGACCGGTTGAATACTTTTGCTCAATGCAAAAGTGGCGTACATCCAGACCTTTTGATACTACTTAAGGAAATGGTCAACCGTAATATTACACCTGTCATATACGAACATGGAGGTGTGGGTGCAAGTGGCGATTTAGTGCAGTTGGCTCACTTAGCTTTGGCTATAATTGGGGAGGGAGAAGTACATTACAAAGGCGAAATTACGAATGCTACTTCAGCTTTTGACGCAGAAGGTTTGACCGCTTTTGCCATTCGACTAAGAGAAGGATTGGCCCTAATGAATGGCACCTCCTGTATGACAGGAATAGGTATGGTCAATTTAATGAAGGCCTCTCAGTTATTAAATTGGAGCACTTTAATTTCAGTCACTATTAATGAAATATTTGAGGCATTTAACGATCACATTTCAGAGCCACTCAATCAGGTAAAAAGACATAGAGGGCAGAACAAAATAGCTGCTGCCATGAGAGGCATTGTGGCAGAAAGCTCCTTGATGCGAAATAGACAAGACCATCTTTATAAAGAAACAAAAGAAACGCACTTTAAAGATAAAGTGCAAGAGTACTATTCTCTTCGATGTATGCCTCAAATACTAGGCCCAGTATACGATACAATAGCACATGCTACCCATGTTTTAGAAGATGAATTGAATTCTGTAAGCGATAATCCAGTAGTGGATCACGAGATAAAAAATATTTATCACGGTGGTAATTTTCATGGAGATTATGTGGGCTTAGAAATGGATAAATTAAAGTTAGCCATTACCAAGCTATCCATGCTAGCAGATAGACAGTTGAACTATTTATTGAATGATAAATTGAATGGAAAACTACCTCCATTTATCAATACTCTTACGCTAGGTTTAAATTTTGGGATTCAGGGAATTCAATACACTGCTACTTCTACAGTGGCCGAAAACCAAGCACTCTCAACGCCTGTGTACATTCACAGCATACCTAGCAATAACGATAATCAAGATATTGTAAGCATGGGTAGCAATGCAGCGCTCATGACAGCGCGTGTCATTGAAAATACTTTTGAAGTTTTAGCTGTTGAAGTTTTAGCACTCATGGAAGCTATAGATTGTTTAAAAAAAGGAGAACAACTTTCTCCTAAACCAAAACAATTTTACAAAGATATACGTGCCTTTTCAAACAAAATAGAAAACGATTTACCTCGCTTTAAAGACTTGAAAAACATTAAAGAATATTTACTCGCAAACAATCCAGAAGTACTTTAAATTTTAAGAAAATGAAATACGCATTAGTTACAGGAGGTTCGAGAGGTATAGGTAGAGCAATAAGCGTAAAACTAGCTCAGGCAGGCTATTTCGTGCTGGTTAATTTTCAAAAAAACGAAACAGAAGCGCAAAATACTTTAGGTCTTATTCGCAAAGAAGGCAGTGATGGTATAGCTCTCCAATTTGATGTGGCAGATAAAAATGCAGTGAACACGGTACTAGGTGAATGGATAGAAAACAACAAAGACAAACCCATTGAAATATTGGTAAATAATGCAGGCATCCGAAAAGACAATTTGATGATGATGATGCCCGATGCTGACTGGGACTCAGTTTTGAACACCAATTTGAATTCCTTTTTCTTTATTACAAAATTGGTTATTCCTGGCATGATGTTCAAACGCTTTGGCAGAATCATAAATGTAGTTTCACTTTCAGGCGTAAAAGGAATGGTTGGTCAAACCAATTATGCAGCATCTAAAGCAGGAGTAATAGGCGCTACTAAATCCTTTGCGCAAGAAGTAGGCAGACGTGGAATAACCGTAAATGCTGTAGCTCCAGGTTTTATAAAAACTGAAATGACAGAAGGAATAGATGATAAATTATACAAACAATTAATTCCCATCCAACGCTTTGGCGAAGCAGAAGAAGTAGCAGAAGTAGTAGGCTTTTTAGCCTCTCCAGGAGCATCTTATGTTACAGGCGAAGTGATTCACGTGAATGGTGGACTATATATGTAAACTCAAAAATAAATTCTAACTTTTTATGTTTCATTTTACATTTTATAATTCACATTTTACAATCTAATGAACCGCGTAGTTATAACAGGAATCGGAATTTACTCTTGTATAGGCAAAAACCTAGATGAGGTGCGGGATTCATTATACCTTGGAAAATCAGGAATTGTTTTTGAGGAAGCACGAAAAGAATTTGGTTACCGTTCAGGGCTTACAGGAATGGTGGAACGCCCGCAATTAAAATCGATGCTCGATAGACGTGCCAGAATTATGCTTCCTGAGCAAGGCGAATATGCCTACATGGCTACTATCGAAGCATTGAAAGGTGCAGGTATTGACCAAGAATTTTTAGACCATCACGAGACTGGAATTATTTACGGGAATGACAGTTCTGCTACTGCGGTAATTGAATCTACCGATATTATTAGAGAAAAGAAAAATACCATGTTTGCTGGTAGTGGTGCGGTTTTCCAAACCATGAACTCTACTGTGAACATGAATTTGGCTACTATTTTCAAATTGAAAGGAATAAACTTCACCATAAGTGCCGCCTGTGCAAGCGGTTCGCATTCTATAGGAATGGGTTATTTTCTAATTAAACACGGGTATCAAGATAGAGTAGTTTGTGGAGGGGCACAAGAGATTAACCTCCTTGCTATGAGTACGTTTGATGCATTAGGAGCATTCTCTGTTAGAGAAGATAATCCTACCAAAGCCTCCCGACCGTTTGATAGAGATAGAGATGGTCTCATTCCCAGCGGTGGTGCCGCCACTGTCATTATTGAATCTCTAGAATCGGCAAATAAAAGAGGTGCAAAAATTTTGGGCGAAGTAATTGGTTATGGTTTTTCTTCCAATGGAGGGCACATTTCAAATCCCACAGTGGATGGACCTGTGCGCTCTCTAATGATGTCACTAAAAGATGCAGATATTAATACGGATGAAGTAGACTACATCAATGCCCATGCTACTTCCACCCCACAGGGCGATGCCAGTGAAGCGCAAGCCATTCATGCAGTTTTTGGCGGATATAAACCTTCTGTAAGTAGCACCAAGTCTATGACTGGTCATGAATGCTGGATGGCGGGAGCGAGCGAAGTAGTGTATTCCTTATTGATGATGCACAACAATTTTATTGCTCCCAATATTAATTTTGAAAACCCTGATGAGTATTCTGCCAAACTGAATTTGGCTACAATTACAAAAGAAAAAAATATTGATGTAGTTTTGTCAAACTCTTTTGGGTTTGGAGGAACAAATTCAACTTTGATTATAAAGCGGTGGAAACCATAAAAAAGTAGCTATGACTAACGAGGAAATTACAAATAAAATAAACGAGTTTTTGGTAGAGGAATTTGAGGTAGAAATGGATGCTATTTCTCCAGAGGGTTCATTAAAAGACGTGCTAGAGCTCGATAGTTTAGACTACGTAGACTTAGTGGTTTTAATTGAAGGTAATTTTGGTTTCAAAGTAAAACAAGAAGACTTTACTAATATTTTAACGTTCCAAAATTTTTATGATTACGTAATAGCAAAAGTAAATACTACCGCTATCGCATAATTTTCCCCTCCCCTAGATTTCATTTTAAACGAACTATTGACGCATTCGTTTGTTTTCTTACCAAAAACAAAGGTCTTTTATTCATTTCTGTTATTATTACAATAAAGAATTTGCATATATAATCATGGCAGAGTGGGAAGGTAAATCAAAAGGATTGCCATTAGGCTATCAATTTTTTGTAGTGATACTGCGCTACCTAGGTGTTTATCCAGCCTATTTTTTCTTGTATTTAGTTGTGCCTTATTACTTTTTCTTTTCCTGGAAAACATCTCGCCCCACACTCGACTTTTTTCGTAAAAGAATGGGATTTAGTTGGCTAAGTTCTTTTGGAAAATTGTTTCAAACCTATTTTTTAATAGGACAAGTAGTAATAGATAAAGTAGTAGTCATGTCTGGGTTAAGTAAAAAATTTACCTCAGAATCATTTGGTGCAGAAAATTTAAAAGAGCTGGTAAGTAGAAACAAAGGTGGAATTTTACTGGGTGCGCATTTAGGAAACTGGGAAATAGCAGGACATTATCTTTTAAACTATAATAACAAAATTAATATTGTAATGTATGATGGGGAGGACCAGCGAATAAAAGAATATTTAGAATCGGTAACAGGTGGGCGCAAATACAATGTAATTGCAATAAAAAATGACTTATCTCATATTTACGCCATCAGCGAAGCTTTAGAACGAAATGAAATTATTTGTATGCATGCCGATAGGTTTGTAAAAGGAACTAGAACTTCAAATGTAAATTTTTTGGGTGAGGAAGCACCATTTCCACAAGGTCCATTTCAATTGATTAAAACTTTTAAAGCTCCATACACTTTTGTTTATGGCATTAAAAAAAGCACTACTCATTATAATTTCTTTGCAAGACCTGTGCGTCAAGTACAAGCTGGTGCTACTGTTCAAAGTTTAATGGAAGATTATGTTCACGATTTAGAAGAAATGGTAAAACAATATCCAACACAATGGTTTAACTACTATGACTTTTGGAAAAAGAATGACAACTAAAAACAAAGCATCAAATTTGTCCACACCCAATTAATAAACCATGAAACCTATTACAGACAACGATTTACTTGCCCTCATTCCACAAAAACCACCATTTGTAATGATAAGTGAATTGGTAAATGCCAATGAAAAAAATTGTACAACCAAGTTTGCTACGAATGTATGGTACAAAACCAATCAGTACCAGTAGGTTTTATAGGAGAGGTACGCGATTTCACCTATTCCAAATTACCGAAAGCAGGCGATATAATAACCACAGAAATTACCATCGAAAATCAAATTTTTGATGTAACATTAATAAGCGGAAAAGTGTTTCATGATAAAATAGAAATAGCCTCTTGTGCCATGAAAATATTTGTAAGAAAAGAAGGCAACTAAACAAAATAAAATGACTAAACATAAACATACTATAGCTGCTGTGGCACGCGTAGAAGTTCGCTTTAATGACTGTGACCCTTTGGGCATTGTATGGCATGGAAACTATGTGAAATATTTTGAAGATGGCAGAGAAGCATTTGGAAAAAAATACCTTTTCGATTATATGGAGATGTATCACAAAGGATATGCTACTCCTATTGTTCACATGCATGCAGATTTTAAAAAACCATTGCGATACAGAGATGTAGCACTGGTGGAAACTATTTATAAAAAAACCGATGCTGCTAAAATTATTTTTGATTACAACATTCGAAACGAAGCCACAGGAGAATTGATTTGTACAGGAAATACTACTCAAGTTTTTGTAGGAAGCAAAGATTTAGCATTATCGCTTGTAGTACCTGATTTTATTAGAGAATGGATGCAACTAAACAATTTGTAATGAAGCAAGTTTACGTCCTTTCCGATAATATTTTTTCACCGCTAGGTTATAACTCAAACGAAAATTTTGATGCTATTAAAAATGGTAAAACAGCTATTCAAACTATAGATAACAATAAATTATTTACAACATCTTTTGTGGGTGCAGCCTTTAAAGAATTTCCAGTTTTAGAAAACTCAAATAATTACACCCGTTTCGAACAGTTGTGCATTCTCTCAATTCAAGAAGCGTTGCAAAATACAGATATTGATTTAACTCGCAACGATACTATTTTCATCCTTTCCACCACAAAGGGCAATATTGAATTGATTGAAAAATCGGAGATAAATGATACCCTAAGAAATCAAGTATCATTACCACAAACAGCCAAAAAAATTTCAAATTATTTTTCTTTTTCAAATACCCCGATAGTATTGTCTAATGCATGCATATCGGGGGTTTTGGCAGTTATAGTAGCAAAAAGATTCTTAGAAAATGGGCAATACAAACAAGCTGTAATTTGTGGAGCAGATATTCTTTCTCCGTTTGTAGTTTCAGGTTTTCAATCGCTACATGCTATGAGTACCAAGACTTGCAAGCCTTTTGACAAAAATAGAGATGGTATTAATTTAGGAGAAGCTGCTGCTACTTTGATTTTAACTACAGAGGGAAACCTATTAAAATCGAAAGAAAAAATAGTAGTAAAAGCTGGTGCAAGTAGTAACGATGCCAACCATATTTCTGGTCCTTCCAGAACGGGTTTAGAATTAGGTGATGCGGTAAGAAAAGTATTACTCGAAAGTGCTATTTCGGAAGATGAATTATCCTTTATTTCAGCTCATGGCACAGCCACTATCTACAACGATGAAATGGAATCAAAAGCATTTGCATCAGTGGGTTTAAGTGAAGTACCGCTGCATAGTCTAAAAGGCTACTTCGGACATACTCTAGGGGCAGCGGGTTTGCTGGAATCAATTCTTACTATTTACTCATTAAAAGAGCACATTATTTTAGCGAGTAAGAATTTCGAAGAATTAGGTGTACCTGAAAAAGTGAATGTCAATAAGGATTTGAGAAGTTCTGATAAAAATCATGCACTCAAAACAGCCTCAGGGTTTGGTGGATGCAACGCAGCTATTGTATATTCGTTAGAGAAATTTAAAGCATAAAACAAAGCAAGAGTTATGGCAACAGAAATAGTAGATGTATTAGTAATTGGGGCAGGTCCCGCTGGGACAGTAGCTGCCTCTATCATTAACAAAGCTGGGTTTAAAACTAAAATTGTAGAAAAAGAAAAATTTCCCCGCTTTGTAATTGGAGAAAGTCTTTTGCCTCGTTGTATGGAGGCTTTAGAAGAAGCTGGTTTCCTAGATGTATTGAAAGAACAAGGCTTTCAAGAAAAATTTGGAGCAAAGTTCGTGCGAGGAGAAAAGGATATCATGGACTTTAATTTCTCTTCTCAATTCACAAAAGGTTGGTCATGGACCTGGCAAGTACCTAGAGCAGACTTTGATCATGTTTTGGCAAAAGAAGTAGAAAAAAAAGGAGTTGCAGTAGAATATGAAACCACCGTAACAGGAATTGATTTTCAAGAAACAAATTCCACCACTACCTTACTTTCTAAAGATGGAACAACTAAACAAATACAAGCTCGCTATATTGTGGACGCTTCGGGTTATGGTCGTGTGATACCAAGACTTTTTAACTTAGAAAGACCTTCTAATCTTCCTCCTCGAAAAACTTTGTTTACCCATATTAAAGACCACCGAAGAAATAATTACGTAGAACCAAATCGAATTTTAATTGTAGACCACAAGCCAGGAGTTTGGATTTGGTGCATCCCTTTTGCGAATGGAAATACATCTTGTGGTTTTGTGGCAGACCCTTCTTTTTTTGAAAATTTAAAAGGTACTGATGAAGAAAAGTTGCGTTTTTTAATAGCCTCAGAACCCAATATAGCAGAGCGTTTTGAAGGTTGTGAGTTTGTAATGGAGCCCCGTATTTTACAATCTTGGTCTGCTACTACCGATAAATTTTATGGCGATGGTTTTGTACTTACTGGAAATGCAACCGAGTTTCTAGACCCAGTTTTTTCATCGGGTGTTACACTAGCTACTGTCTCTTCTCAGTTAGCGGCTGGTTTAGTTATCAAAAAACTTCAAGGCGAGCAAATTGATTGGCAAACTGCATATCAAGACAAAATGATGATAGGGGTTAATACTTTTAGAACCTATGTGATGGCATGGTACGAGGGTAGTTTACAAAAAGTATTTTTTGCAGATAAACAACAAGAAGAAGTAATAAAACAAATTTGCTCGGTCCTCGCTGGCTATGTTTGGGATATGGAAAATCTTTATGTAAGAGAACATGAAACTGCCTTCAAAAAATTAGTTCGGTTAATTGAAATAGAAAAAATTCTTTCTGATGATAGTGGTGTCGAGGTAGTGGTGTAAAGAATAATGAGTTAAAAAAATGACAACAAACACTGCTATTACTTCTTGGTGCTTAATTAGAGATAATGAAATCATTTATAACAATGACTTGATTTTTAAAAACACGGACTCCTTTTTTTTAAATTTCTTTAAAGAAGCCTATGAATCCTTGAATATAAATTATCCTAAATTTTTTAAAATGGATAATTTATGCAAAACAGGGTTCTTAGCAGCAGAAATTTTACTTAGAGATAAAGGATTAAAAGAAAAGCAAACTTCAAAGGAAATAGCCATTCTTTTTTCCAATGCTAATTCCAGTTTAGATACCGACATTCTGTATCAAGAAAGCACTAAAACCATTGCCAGTCCTGCTCTGTTTGTATACACATTGCCTAATGTTTTGGTAGGTGAACTGTGTATTCGCCATCAAATAAAAGGGGAGAATGCTTGTTTTATTTTTGACAATTTTGACCCTGATTTTCATACAAATTATATTGAAATGTTATTAAATACTGATAAAGCTAAAACTTGTATTTCGGGATGGGCAGATTTTTTTAATGGAAAGTTCGAAGCTTTTTTTTATTTAGTAGAGGGAAATAACAATACATTACCGAAGCATACTTCTCAAAACGTATTAAAATTATATAAAGGATATGGAACAACTAATTGAAACGCTTAAAAAGCAAATCGTAGAACAATTGAATTTGCAGCATATAAAACCTGAAGACATTGGTTCTGACCAGCCTCTTTTTGTGGATGGGCTTGGCTTAGATTCTATTGATGCACTTGAGTTGATTGTTTTATTGCAACAAAAATACCACATCAAATTAGCTGATCCTTCAGAAGGTCCCAATGTTTTTAAAACGGTTCGCTCCATGGCAGAATTTATTACCAATCATAAAAAATAAAATACCTCCAAGGAAAGAGATTTCTTTTACAGGTTACTACTCTATAAATGAGCAAAATCTACCTAGCGGGTTCGGGTGCTATTTCAGCCATTGGAAACAATGTAGCAGAAACTTTTAAATCATTAAAAGAAAGTAAATCGGGAGTTGCTCCTATTTCTATTTTACAAACTCAACACGCTAAAAACATTCCTGCTGCAGAGGTAAAATTTACCAATACCGAATTGGCCAAAATGGCTGGATTAAACGAATCTATTTCTCGCACTGCTCTGTTAAGCATGATAGCAGCTCAGGAGGCTTTAACTGATTCCACATTATCTGTAAACTTAGACTGGCGAAGTGGTTTTGTTTCAGCCAATACTGTAGGTGGCATGGACCTTACAGAACATTTCATGAAAGAGTATTTGAATGATACTTCTACAGGAAGTTTACAACAAGTAGTAAACCATGATTGTGGTGCTGCTACTGAAATTGTTGCAAAAAAATTAGGCATCAAAAATCACGTATCTACCATTAGCACTGCTTGTTCTTCTTCTGCTAATGCTATTATGTATGCTGCACGTTTAATTAAAAATGATATACTGGATTGGGCTATTGCAGGTGGTACAGACGCCATGTCTGCCTTTACCCTTAATGGTTTCAAGGCTTTGATGATACTGGATGAGAATCCTTGCACACCTTATGATGAAAATAGAAAAGGGCTAAACTTAGGAGAAGGCGCTGGTTATGTGGTATTAGTTTCTGAAAAAGTAGCCGCAACTTTACCAAAAAAAATGACTGTTGAGTTAAGTGGTTACGCCAACGCAAATGACGCTTTCCATCAAACGGCTTCTTCACCAGAAGGTAAAGGAAATTTTTTAGCAATGGAAGCTGCGTTGAAAATGAGTGGCCTCAAAACAAACGAAATAGATTACATCAATTTACATGGAACTGGGACTCCTAACAATGATGTTTCTGAAGGCATTGCCATTATGCGTCTCTTTGGTGAACATATACCAAAATCCAGTAGCACCAAGGCTTTCACGGGACATACGCTGGCTGCTTGTGGAGGTATTGAAGCTATCATTAGTCTCCTTTCTATTGAAAATAAAATGCTATTTCCCAATCTGCGGTTAGAAACTCCTATGAAAGAATTAAGTTTTAGTCCCATTACAGAATTGCAAGAAAATGTAGAAATAAAAAATGTGCTATCGAACTCATTTGGGTTTGGAGGAAATTGTTCATCACTCGTTTTTTCGAAAGTATAATATGGACTTGTATATAAAAGGGATTGGCTGCATTTCACCTCAACTCAGTTACGATAACGCTGTGTTTTTATCAGAGCTAAAATCCTATACTCAAAATAGGTTGAGCTGTATAGAACCTGACTATACTCCTTTCTTCGATCAGCGGGCTATGCGCAGAATGAGCAGAATCGTGAAATATAGTACCGCTGCGGGTTTAATGGCTCTAAGAGATGCAGGGATAGAAAAACCCGATGCTATTTCCACAGGTACAGGTTGGGGATTATTAGAAGAATCAGGGAAATTTTTAGCTGCCATTATTGAAGCAAATGAAGAAGTAGTAAGCCCTACTGCATTCATACAATCTACCCACAACACCGTAAGTGCCAATATTGCTGTACTAGTAGGCTGCCATGCACACAACAATACTTTTTCGCACAAAGCCTTCTCTTTTGAAAGTGCCTTACTCGATGCACAATTAACCATTACAGAAAACAAGTACACAAATTTTCTAGTCGGCACTTATGATGAAACCACCGATTATAGTTTTGGAATTATGAATCGTTTCCATCTTTTTAAAAACAATCCATGTACTAATTTTGAATTGTTAGATTATCAAAACAATGGCGTTTTAGCGGGTGAAGGGTCTGCTTTTTTTGTATTGACCCCAGAGCCTAACCCCAATAGCTACGGTATTTTCAAAGGATGCACACAGATACTGAATGCGAAAGATACCAACGAAATTCAAAACCACATTTCTATTTTTTTAGAAAAAAACAAACTCACATTAAAGGATGTAGATATAGTCTTATCGGGGCTTTGCGGTGAGCAAAAACAAGACGAAATTTCCTTACAACTGAATCGTGATTTTTTCACAGAACAAACTATTTGCATTTATAAAAATTTGTGCGGAGAATATTTTACAGCTTCTTCTTTTGCATTTTGGTTAGCCGCCAAAATGATGAAAACACAAACAATACCAAGCGAAATAGTACTGCAGGACAAGCATAGAAAGCCAAAGAATATCCTATTTTACAACGCTCATGCAACAAATTTTTCGGTAATGCTCTTTCAGGCATGTTAAGCAATTCTAGCATACGATATTTTGTATTTGTAGTAATTGTACTATTACTTTATTTAAAGTTTTACTGGATAGCAGGCATTTTACTTTTTGTATTTGTTTCCCTTTTAGGATTAGGAGCCTACTTTATTCAATGGAACTTTTTTACAACCTCTTTAAACCATGGCGATAGAACTAAAAAGCAGATAGCCATTACATTTGACGATGGTCCATTTGCTGAGTTTACACCACAAGTACTAGACATTCTACTACAAGAAAAAGTACCTGCTGCTTTTTTCGTAATAGGCAAAAACATCATAGGAAATGAAGCTATCCTTAAAAGAATTATAGCTGAAAATCATATCATAGGCAATCATAGCTTCTCCCATAATTTTTGGTTTTCTATGAAATCTAAAGATGAGATGCTTCATGATTTAAGACAAACAGATACTGCCCTCGAAAATGTTATTCATAAGAAAGCAAAGTTGTTTAGACCTCCCTATGGAGTTACCAATCCTATGGTAGCACAAGCTATTCAAAAGGGTAACTACACCAGCATTGGCTGGAGTATTAGAACCTTTGATACTACCATAAAAGACAAAGAAAAATTACTTCAAAAGACCACTCGAAACATTCAGAATGGAGACGTGATTTTATTTCACGATTGGGGTCATCAAACAATAGCAATACTTCCAGAGTTTATTCATCAGATAAGAGCAAAGGGATTTGAAATTGTTGGATTAGATATCTTATTAAAAACAAAACCCTATTTTTAAGAAAGTATTTTATATGAAAAACATACTCTTCTTTTTCGCTGTACTATTTTTCCTTCCCTCCTGTAATGAAAAGCCTACGGCTTGTTTTACGAATGTGACTCCCGAAGACAGTATGTTTGTGCATAGAGACATTACTTTTGATGGAACCTGTAGCAGCACTTCAAAAAATTATTATTGGGATTTAGGCGGGCAAATATCAAACAACTCAAAACCTACAGTTCAGTTCGATACTGCTGGTGTGTACACCATCTTTCTATTAGTGTCCAACGGAAAAAACACTAACTCCATCAAAAAAGAATATACCATAAAACCTTAAAGCAAAATAGTAGCATCTAATGCTTCTAACATTCCTTTCGCTTTTAGTAGCAACTCTTCATATTCTTGTTCGGCATTGGCATCAAAGGTAATGGCACCACCAGCCTGAACAGAAATGTAACTACGAGAAGCATTGTACAAAACACTTCGTATCACTACATTAAAATCAAAATCGCCACTAGGTGAAATATAGCCTAAAGCCCCAGAGTACAATCCTCTTTTCTGATCTTCGAATTGCTCTATATTTTTCATCACTTCCACTTTAGGTGCTCCCGTCATGCTGCCCATAGGAAAGGCATTTTTTATAGCATCTACAAAATGGACATTATCTTTTATTTGAGAAGTAACAGTAGAGATAAGTTGGTTCACGCGCTTAAATTCATACACACCAAAAAGCTCCACCACCTTCACAGAGCCAGGCCTTGAACTTTTTGCTAAATCATTTCGAACTAAATCTACAATCATTACATTCTCTGCACGCTCCTTACTATCGTTTTGCAATTGTTGTTTGAGTTGCTCGTTTTCTTGAGCATCTTTCCCTTTTCGTATCGTTCCTTTTATAGGTTGTGAAATCAATTGTGTTCCTTGCTTTTTAAGAAATCGCTCTGGACTAGAACACAATAAATACTTATCATCCAATTTGAAAAAATTACTAAAAGGCGCACTGGCACTATCGTTTAACTTTTTAAAAACAGCCAAGGGTTCAATCATGGTAGCTTCAGCAAAAAACTCACAACAATAATTTAGCTCATAAAAATCACCTTCTTTAATTTGGCTTTTTATATGATTTACATTGGATATGTATTTTTCTTTAGGCGTTCTTGGAATCAGTTGAAAGTTGGAAGTTGGGAGTTGGGAGTTGGAAGTTGCTAATTCTGATTTCCCTGACTTCTGTTCTCTCACTTCTAACTTCTGACTTCTGCTCTCTAACTTCTGTCCACTAATCCTCTCCAGCATCTCAAACGCCTCTGGATAATTTCTATTAAAAGAAACGCTGCCTCCCTTTATTGATAAAATATACCGAGGCTTAAAAAAGTAAGTGGGAGGAAAACCAATTCCATCAAAGTTATTGCTATCAAGGTTTTCGAGCTGGTTCTTTAAATCATACGAGAGAAAACCGAAAATTTTTTCATTAGTATTTTCGTGAAACAACTTTAAAGATTCAAAAGCATTGGTAGTAGTTTGTAATTCCTCGAGCGCATCTACTGCCAGCAACCAATCAAATTCAGTATAGGAATCTTTAGAATAATTATTGCTATCTAGTAAACAGCAAACACGAAATTGATTTGCCCATTGCAAAGCTTTTAACTTAAAATCTTCAATAGCAGGAATCGAAAAAGAAGTAGTATCCACCACTCTTTAAGCAACAGTTTCCAAAGAGTTCTTGAACAATAACTTTTCACGCTCTGGACCTGTAGATAGCATAGATATGGGTGTTTGAAGATGGTTCTCCAAAAATTTTAAATATCCAGTTAAGTTCTCTGGCAATTCATCTACCGAGCTATACGCTCCCAAATCTTGTTTCCAACCTGCAAAATTTTTGTATACAGGTGTAATTGAAATACGATCAATATCAAAAGGCAATTCATCTGTAACCTTGCCATTAATTTCATAATTAGTACAAGCGTCTATCGTATCAAAATCATTCAAAACATCTGCTTTGGTCAACGCGATTTGTGTTACACCATTGAGCATAATTGCATATTTCAAAGCAGGTAAATCTATCCAACCAGTTCTGCGTTTGCGTCCTGTTGTAGCACCAAACTCATTTCCGATTTGACGAATTCTTTCGCCCACTTCATTATCTAGTTCTGAAGGGAAAGGACCACTCCCTACCCTTGTGCAGTAAGCCTTTGCTATACCTATCACTTCTCTTATTTTATTAGGTGCTATACCCAAACCATTGCAAGCTCCAGAGGAAATAGTATTAGAAGAAGTTACATAAGGGTAAGTTCCAAAATCAATATCCAACATGGTGCCTTGCGCACCTTCCGCCAATATAGTTTTTCCTTCGCTTAACGCTTTATTTAAGAAATATTCTGAATCAATCAAATTTAAAGAACGGATAAAATCAATCGCATCCATCCATTCTTTTTCAGAACTCGCTAAATCAAATTCAAAATCATATTGCTTTAACAAACGAAGGTGCTTTTCTTTTACACTTTCATAATGCGCTTGAAAATCTGCATTCAAAATATCACCGACACGCAATCCATTTCTCCCCGTTTTATCCATATAAGTAGGGGAAATTCCTCTTAAGGTAGAACCAATTTTAGATTGTCCTTTTGCTGCCTCCGATGCTGCATCTAAAACCTTGTGAGTGGGCAAAATAAAGTGTGCCTTTTTAGAGATAAAAAGTTTCTTGCTTACATCTATTCCTTTGGCTGTAATTTGAGTAATCTCTTTCACCAAAGTTACAGGATCGATCACCACTCCATTCCCAATTACATTAATCGGATGTGGGTGTAAAATACCGCTTGGTACTGTGTGCAAAACAGTTTTCACTCCATCTATAACTAAGGTATGCCCTGCATTTGGTCCTCCTTGAAAGCGTGCAATAATATCGTACTTGCCAGCCAAATAATCTACAATTTTTCCTTTCCCTTCATCGCCCCACTGCAATCCTAAAAGTATATCAACGTACATTTCTATGAATATTTTTTATGAATTATAAATTAGTTCTTTACTGTTATTGAATCAATTTTAATCTATCAATAGCATCTGCTTCATCACTAGCTATCAAAAAAGTAGTATCCAATTTCATCATCTTTAAAAGTTTGGTCATAATCTCAGGAAGGTTGCATAGAATCAACTCTCCGCCTGCATTTCGAACTCTTGCTAAAGAGGTCATTAACATTCCCAATCCTGTACTATTAATAAATTTTAAATCAGTTAGATTAAAAAGCACCCGCTTATTTCCAGCTTCAATATTTTGCTTTACAAAATCCAAGACGGGTCCATTAGCATGCTCACCCAAAAGATTTCCAGTCAGGTAAATGACTACCACCCCTTCCTTTACTTCTTTTCTAATTTCCATGAGGTTCGTTTTTTAATTGTTTATTTTCCTTCTCTCTTTTTATTTGGCAACTGCCGCAAACACCGTAACAGTTTAAAGAATGGTGGGTGATTTTAAAATTCAGCAACTCTCCCATCATACTTTTTATCTGCTGTATCCTAGGGTCACAAAATTCGACAACTTTTTTACAATCCACACAAATAATATGGTCATGTTGTTTATAACCATAAGACTTCTCGTATTGGGCTTGATTTTTTCCAAATTGATGCTTTTTAACCAAATCACAAGACACCAATAATTCTAGTGTATTATAAACAGTAGCACGACTTACATGGGTATCGTTCTTTAAAATATCGGCATACAACTGCTCTGCTTCAAAATGATCTTTTCTGGAATAAATTTCCTCCAAAATCAAATATCTTTCAACAGTCTTGCGCAAGCCTTTCTGTTCTAGATAAGCTTCGAAGATATTTTTCACTTCGGGAAAAGAGGGGGATAAAGTAGAAATCACACTCAAAGATAAAACATTTGTAAAATAATAAAGCCAACTATTTATCCTCCGTTTCAAAACGCTCCACAGAAAGAACGCCATCCAAAGCAGACATACGCCCAATCAAATCATCCAACTCGTTAGTATCATGCACATACACCATTATATTTCCCTCAAAAATACCGTCCTCACTTTCAAAAGAAACCGAGCGCATATTTAGGTTCATTTGCCCCGTAATCACATTGGTAATTTTATTCACCAAGCCTACGTCATCTATCCCGTTAATTTTAATACCCGTAAGAAATGCAATCTCGTGCTGTTTAGTCCACTTTGTTTTCACAATCCGGTAACTGTATTTCGCCATCATTTGCACCGCATTAGGGCAGTTAGTTCGGTGGATTTTTATTCCTTCATTTATAGTCAAAAATCCAAACACATCATCTCCTGGCACTGGGTTACAGCAAGGTGCAAACTTATAATCAATCTTATCGCTACTCTCTCCCATTATCAATAACTCAGCATTCTTTTTGAGTGCATCTTTTACCGCTTCATCCATAGTCATAGCGGGCGCACGATCTTGTGTTTGCATGCGCGGAAGCTTTATTTTTCCAGCTATAATTTCGAGCTTATTTATTTCACTCAGTGCAATTCTCTTTTCTGCTATACCTATGTACAAATCTTGTGGAGCTGTACATTTGTAATGATTACAAAGCAGTAGTAAATTAGCCTCAGAGTCTTCTATTTTCAGAGATTTTAATTTTTTCTCTAATTCTGCCTTGCCAGTTTCTGCTATATTTTTCTTATCTTCTTTAAGCGATTGTTTAATAACAGAACGCGCCTTCGCAGTAACCACAAAGTTAAGCCAGTCCTCATTCGGTGTTTGTTTATTAGAAGTTAAAATCTCTACCTGATCACCATTTTTGAGCACATAACTGAGTGGCACTAATTTCGTATTGACCTTAGCACCTATACATTTTTTTCCAATAGCAGAGTGTACTTCAAATGCAAAATCGAGCGCAGTAGCGCCTTTGCGTACACGTTTTAAATCTCCTTTGGGTGTAAAAACAAAAATTTCTTCACTAAATAACTCATACTTAAAATCATTCACTACATCCAGTGCATTTCCATCGGCACTGCCCAGCACGGTTCGAATCTTTTCGAGCCATTCATCCATGGCATTTTCCGAGGAATTTTCTTTGTATTTCCAATGCGCTGCAAAACCTTTTTCGGCTATCTCGTGCATTCTATCTGTACGAATCTGAATCTCCACCCACTTCCCAGAATTACTCATTACGGTAGTATGCAAAGCCTCGTATCCATTGGTTTTCGGGTTCGAAAGCCAATCTCTTAATCGGTCTGGATTTGGGTTGTAAATATCGGTAATCGTGGAGTACACTCCCCAGCAATCAAGTTTTTCCTTTTCAGGGTCAGAATGCAAAATAATACGGATAGCAAAGAGGTCGAAAATTTCTTCAAAAGGTACCCCTTTGTGCTTTATTTTGTTGTAGATGGAATAGATAGATTTAGGTCTTCCATAAATCTCAAAATTAAAACCCTTGTGCTCTAATTCTTCTTTTAATGGTTTTATAAAATCATTTATAAATCGAGTACGTTCTCTTTTAGTTTCTGATAATTTTCGCGCAATATCTTTATACATCTCTGGCTCCATAAATTTGAGCGAGAGGTCTTCCATCTCTGTTTTAATCTTGTACAACCCCATGCGATGCGCCAGAGGAGCGTACAAATAAGAGGTTTCAGAGGCTATCTTTAATTGCTTATCTCGCCTGAGTGAATCGAGCGTACGCATATTATGCAAACGGTCTGCTAGCTTCACTAATATAACACGAATATCATCATTGAGCGTGAGTAAAAGCTTACGAAAATTCTCCGCTTGTATGGAAGAATTCATATCAAAAATGCCACTGATTTTTGTAAGCCCGTCTACAATTTTCGCAGTTTCCTTATTAAAGCGTTGTTCTATCTCTTCGAGGGTTACATCAGTATCCTCTACCACATCGTGCAAAAAAGCACAGACAATAGAAGTGACATCTAGTCCCATCTCTTCACTCACAATTTGCGCCACCGCCAAAGGATGAATGATGTATGGTTCTCCTGATTTCCTACGCATATCTTTATGGCTTTCCATAGCCAATTCAAATGCCTCGCGAATCACTTTTTTTTCTTGCTTGCTAATGGTATTTCGTAGCGAGCGAAGCAAGGCACGATAATGCTTTAAGATTTCTTTGTTCTCTTTTTCTAAGTCTATAACTGGGGCTACATCCATAATGGCTAATATAGTAAATAGTTGGAAGTTCGGAGTTGGAAGTTCGGAGTAAAATAAATATTGACAATGGACAGAAGACAAATGACTAATAAAAAAATGCTGCGTCTCTGAGCCTCTGCGGTGAAAAATAAATAAGTTAATTCTATTACTTTCGTATAATGAAAATTTCTATTGTAGTAGCTGTAGGCAGCAAAAACGAAATAGGCGCAAATGGTGAGCTGCTATGGCGTTTGCCCAAAGACATGCAATACTTCAAAGAGATAACTTACGGCCATCATGTACTCATGGGTAGAAAAACGTTTGAATCTTGGGCGCCAAAGTTTCGCCCACTTTCGTTTCGCCCACTTTCTGGTAGAGTAAATATTGTGGTTACTCGCGACCTATCAAAGATTTTTGAAGGCTGCAAAGTGGTTTCATCGGTAGAAGAAGGAATCAAATTTGCCAAAGACAGTGAGGCAGAAGAGTTGATGATTATAGGCGGTGGCGAGATTTACAAAAGCACCTTTGAAAAGACAGATAAAATTTACCTTACCCAAGTAGAGGCTACCTTTCCAAATGCAGATGTATTCTTTCCAGAAATAAAAAAAGAAGATTGGAAAATCATTAGCAATGAAAAACACATTGCTGATGAAAAACACAAATTCGATTTTGAATTTCTGACTCTAGACAAGAAATAGAATAATTAAAGAAAAATCATTGGTACATAAAATAAAAAGAAGCTATCGAATAGCAAAGTATGTAGTATACAAACAAACTATTGTAGACCCTATTGATCATTTTTGGACATTTTTGGGTGCATTCATAGGAATAGCAAGCATAGGTTTAATACAAGGAACAAGCTTTGGAGAAAGTGATAATATTTTCCTGATTGGTTCCTTTGGTGCATCGGCAGTTCTGGTTTTTGGTGCCACCAATAGCCCATTAGCACAACCTCGTAATTTAATTTTCGGCCATTTTATTTCTGCTATAATTGGCGTATCCATTCACAAAATTATACCTAATGAACTGTGGTTATCCTCCGCTTTTGCAGTTTCTATATCTATAGTGATTATGCAAATCACTAAAACCATGCATCCACCTGGAGGGGCTACTGCACTAATTGCAAATATTGGTTCTGAAAAAATTAAAGCCTTGGGTTTTTTCTATGCATTTTCCCCTGTTTTAACTGGAGCACTTATTCTTTTAGGAGTAGCCATCATCACTAATAATATTCCCAAACATAGAAGTTATCCATATAGAAGAGCAAATCTACTTTTGATTTTACGCAAACGATTAAATAAATAAGCCCTATCTCACAATAATAATTTTCCATTTTGCGTTAATAGTTTAACCCTTAAAACTATTCGCTATGAAAACATTTTTTGCTCTCCCAATTGCGTTTGCATTTTTATCGAACTCTATTTTTGCACTCAGTCTTTCACAAGCTATTGCTGAAAAAAAAGTAGTGGTAGACTGGACAGGAGCATCGTGGCAAGAAATGCCCACAAACCTCCGCACTAATGGCTTTTCACCTAAAATGCAGCTTGTAATTAAAAACCAAACTACAGCACCACTGGCATTAGATTTAGAAGAAGGCTATATGCTACAACCTAATGAGAAAGGGTATCAAGCCATGCTCATCACTCAACAAATAAAACTAAACTGCGAACCTAATAAGCAACAAAAACAATACATCTATGCCATGTGTACGCAACTTACTAATAGTGGACCTGGCGAAAACACTCATTATAAATTAGGAGAAAAAGCATCGGCTGCATTACTCCTACTAGCACAATTTATTCGTTTAAAGAATTATGAGAATGGAGCAGCACAAGCAGCTGTTTGGAGCATGACAGATGAAAGCCCTGTACTTTCCATTGAAAGTAACAATCCCGCCATAGCACTAGATTTACAAAAGATGGTAGCACAATTAAAAGGAGTGGATTTAGAAAAGCTAAAAAAAACAGAAACCAGAAAATCGAATGAAATACTAGCAGAATTTAATGGCAACAAATTAGATAGAAACATCCCGTTTTCGGTAGATACTAATGCTGTGGTATCTGTAGGTTTTTATGATGCTGACGACCAATTAATAAAACCTATTTTTCAAGATAGAATTTTCACCAAAGGCAACCACAGTATACGCTACAACCCATTTCCAATAGCATTCATCAATAAACACTATTCTGTAAAAATGATGCGCGATGGAGAGCTATTTAAAGAATATTATTTTAGGCAATAAACCTCTAAAATCTTATTTCTCAATATGCTCTTGCAAAAATCACCCGCTCCTTAGAAGACTTGCCACTAAACACACACAGCCCATCTTCTTGCGGATTATTTAAAGGAATGCAACGAATAGTAGCCTTAGTTAATTCTTTAATTTTATCTTCTGTTTCAGAAGTACCATCCCAATGTGCGGAAATAAAACCAGGCTCTTCGATCGCATTCAAAAAGTCATCCCAAGAATCTATTTTGCGTATATGACTATCGCGAAAAGCCAATGCTTTGTTGTACATATTTTGTTGAATATCCGCCAACAAATTTTCGATGTATGTAGCTATTCCCTCAAACTGTTGAGAAGATTTTTCCTTGGTATCTCTTCGTGCTACTTCCACCGTTCCATTTTCTAAATCGCGTGCACCTATAGCTAAACGCACTGGCACTCCTTGTAGCTCGTACTCCGCAAACTTAAATCCTGGGCGCTTTTGATCATCGTTATCAAATTTTACAGAAATGTTTTTAGCGCGTAATTCTTTTATGAGAGGTTGCATTTTTTCTTGTATCAAATTCAACTGCTCATCGCCTTTAAAAATAGGTACTATTACTACCTGAAGCGGTGCTAGTTTTGGAGGTATTACCAAGCCATCGTCATCGCTATGTGCCATAATTAAGGCACCAATTAAACGTGTAGAAACTCCCCATGAAGTAGCCCAAACATATTCTTGTTTTCCTTCTTTATTCAAAAATTGCACATCAAATGCTTTGGCAAAATTTTGACCTAAAAAGTGAGAGGTACCCGCCTGTAATGCTTGTCCATCTTGCATCATAGCTTCTATACAGTAGGTTTCTAAAGCCCCTGCAAAACGCTCATTCGCTGTTTTTTTTCCACGAATAACAGGAAGTGCTAAAAAATCCTCCGCAAAAGTAGCATACACATCCAGCATCCGTTCTGTTTCTTCAATGGCCTCTTGCGCTGTAGAATGTGCCGTATGTCCTTCTTGCCACAAAAATTCTGCAGTGCGCAAAAACAATCGGGTGCGCATTTCCCAACGCACTACATTCGCCCATTGGTTAATGAGCAATGGTAAATCACGATACGATTGAATCCAGTTTTTATACGAATTCCAAATAATAGTTTCGGAAGTAGGGCGTACAATTAATTCCTCTTCTAGTTTTGCAGAAGGGTCTACAATTACCCCACCACCATTAGGGTCATTCATTAAACGATAATGTGTAACCACCGCACATTCTTTCGCAAAACCTTCTACGTGTGCCGCTTCTTTACTCAAAAAACTTTTAGGGATAAACAAAGGAAAGTAGGCATTTACGTGACCTGTTTCTTTAAATGCCTTATCCAATGCATCGCGCATTTTTTCCCATATACCATAACCGTATGGCTTTATAACCATACAACCACGCACGCTGGAGTGGTCTGCTAAATTTCCTTTTAGTACCAAATCATTATACCACTGCGAATAATCTTCCGCCCTGCTTGTAATCTCCTTTGCCATATTGCTTTTAATTAATTTCCTTTTCTAAGATTCCGAAAAATAGAAATTCTAACTAAGAATTCTTTAACAACTGAATTTTGATTGCACAAAAAATAAAATTTAAATTTCTTAACAAAAGGCTGAAAGCATTGTATAAACAGTATTCTGTCTTATAAAACCGCACTAAAACTTTTACCAAATGTTAAAGAATAAATGAATATTCAAATTGGTATGACATTTGACCTACTGTTAAAAGTTTAAATGAAGTTTAAAAAACAAGAGCTATTAAACTTAGGTAAACTAAATTTGTCACATACAAAAAATCAATAGCTATGAAACGCTTAACAAGTATTTTTTCATTACTTTTTTTGAGTGCGAGTTTAATCACGCAAGCTCAGTCGGACGATGTGTATTACGACCCTCGTACTGATAAAGCAAATACTTCTCAACAAGATTATCAAAAGCAATACGATAGTCAGAATAATACAACTCCAGAAGCTACTCCACAAAATAGTCAGCAAAACAGCAACGATAGAAATGATGGTTACACAACACCCTCTTCTGCTCAACAGCACGACCCCAACAATTACGATGGTAAAGATTACTCTACTTCTACTACCGACTCAAAGGGAAATACCTATGTAACTAATAATTATTATGACGATGATTATTACAACGATGATGATTATTTGTATTCTACCAGATTGAGAAGATACTATACTCCTAATTGGGGAGTTAATTATTACAGCGATTGGTTTACTCCAAATTACTATTGGGGAAGACCTAGAGCTAGAATGAACTACGGCTACAACCCTTGGTATTCGTTCAGTCTTTGGAACAATTATTCTTACAACCCTTATTACGCATCTTATTACGACCCATTTTACAGTTATGGTTATGGCTATAACAACTATGGTTCTTACTATGGATTTGGCGGCTATGGTTGCAATATATACAGCTACAACCCTTATGGATACTACAATCCGTACGGCTATGGCTATGGCTATGGTGGCTATGGTTACAATAATGGTTATTATAACGGCTACTACAATGGGTATAATAATGGATACCACAATGGGTATTACGACCATGGCTACACCGCCTCTTCGGGGGGAAGTTATTATGGACCGCGCCATCGTATGGCATCGGGTGGAAACAATACTTCGGGTGAAAATGTGGTAAGAGCTGGAAGAAGTGGCAAAACTGATGGAACCGAAATTCCAAAATCTGGAGTGGTAAGACCTGTGGGAAACACTAATATTCCTAGCAGAAATGCAGGTGCAGTAGAGCAAGGAAAAACTATAGAAGCTAGACCTACCAATACCCCTATAGAAGTACCAGTTAGAAATAACAACCGACCAAATGTGGTAAATAAAATTCCCGAAAATACCCCAGCAGAACAGCCTGTAAGAGCAGTAGAAAGACCGAATGTGAATACAAATGAGCAACCTAGAAATAATAACGACTGGGATAGACCACAACCTCGCCAAATTGATAGACAACCTATTCAAGAAAAGCAGTTAGAGCAGGCTAAACCGCAATATGAACAACCTCGTCAACCAGAAAGACCACAATACCAAGAGCCGAGACAAATTCAACGTCAAGAGACTCCTCAAAGACCACAGTATCAGGAACCAAGACAAATAGAACGTCAACAAGCTCCGCAAAGACAACAATACCAAGAGCCGAGACAAATTGAGCGTCAACAACAACAAGCACCCCAAAGACAAGCAGAGCCTAGTTTTAATGCTCCTAGAAATAACGGAGGAAATTTTGGTGGTGGTGGAAATGGCGGAGGAGGAAGAGGCGGAAGAAGACCTTAATCAAAACAGTTAAATTATAATCTAAAAGCGGAATCGTAATCAGTTGCATGATTCGTTCCGCTTTTTTTAAAACATATCCTATGAAAAAAATAATTTTTGGATGTTCATTATTGCTGCTAAATCTCTCTACCCAAATTGGTTTTGCACAATCGTATGATGTAGATGCCCTTAAACTATCACAACCAGATTTGTTTGGCTCTGCAAGTTCTATGGGGGCAGGAGGTGCGTTTAGTACAGTTGGTGGCGACCCTTCTTCTTTGGCAACTAACCCAGCTGGCTTGGGAATATATCGTGCTCATGAAATAGCAATAAGTCCTGGCTATAATTTTGGAACTTCGCAAACAAATTATTTAGGACAAAAAACAGATGCTTCCTCTGGTCATATTACTTTCCCACAAGCATCCATAATATTTGCAAGTAAACAACTAAAAGCAAAACCTGGAATCAGCTTTGATGCCAGTAACAAATTGAAAAGAATTGTTTTTGGATTTGGCTACAATCGCATTGCAGACCTAAATAGAATTGATAAATTTTCAGGGAAGAATTTTAGCAATTCTATGGCACAAACTTTTGCCGATGATTTGAATAAAGATAACAGAGCTATTAATCTTGAAAACTATGCTATCCCTACCGTTCAGGCTTGGCAAACTTATGTGGTAGATACGCTCTATTCTGGTGATCCCAAAATATATCCCAGAACGGAGTTGCCAGTAATTCAAAGAGGAAGTGTTACTACCAAAGGGGCATTGAGCGAACTCAATTTAGCACTAGCCGCTAACATTAACGATATGGTTTACATAGGTGTGGGAATAGGGGTTCCTTTTTTAAGTTACAGTCGTAAATTTAATTTCTACGAAGGAAAAGATACTGCCGTGCCTAGCTATTATTTCAATAATTATGAAATGAATTACAACTACACCCAATCAGGTTTTGGGGTAAATGGAAAATTTGGAATCATTGTAAAACCAGTCTCTTGGTTTAGAATAGGAGCAGCATTTCAAACTCCATCTTACTATCGCTTACAGGAAACCACACAAGGAAATATGACCTCTAATTTTACCGGTAATCTACCATATTTAGTAGACACAAGTCAATACTACCAATACTCTTATGTAAATCCTTTGAAACTCACTACTGGGGCAAGTTTCTATTTAAAGCAGTGGGGATTTATTTCGGTAGATTACGAACTCGCTAACTATAACAATGCTAAGTTTGGTTTTGATGGAGCTAAAGCGGAACAAGACTATTGGAATAAATTAATTAACGGGAAATACAGAGCCACTTCTACAGTAAAAGTGGGAGCGGTATTTGCCTTTAAATCTTTAAGAGTTCGTGGCGGTTTTGCATGGAGTCAGTCGCCATTTAAAAGTGGCATAGGCGTTCCTAATTACGATGGCTCTAAGATGATGTACACTGCTGGTTTGGGATATAGAGGCAAATCATTTTTTGCGGACTTAGCGTATGTGCGCACGCAATACAAAGATTATTTTGCACCCTACACCTACACCACCAATGAACCGGGTGCCTTCAATAAATACGCTAATAACAATATCGTTTTAACTGTAGGATTTAAGTTTGGGAAATCTTAAAACGCAAACACATACTTACCTAATTCATCGCGGTACACATAATTAACTACTCTTGGCCACAAAGGCTGTATCATAGCGGTTTCCCATGTATTTAATTCTTTAAGTAATCCTTCTGCTATTTCCTTTTTGCTTTGATATAAATTATGCTTTTCTTCTTTGTCGTTTTTTAAGTCATACAACTGAAAAGTATTATCGTATTCGTTCACTATAAATTTCCAATCGCCTTTTCTGATAGCCTTATTAAAATCACTTCTCCAATAAAGCGCTGCATGCGGTGGATCGTGCTTTTCGCCCAAAATAAAAGGCATTAAATCTTCGCCATCATAAATTCTATCAGAGGGTAAAGTCAGCCCAGCTTGGCTTGCAAAAGTTGTAAATACATCTAATGAAATAACGGGATAAGAATTGGTAGTAGCTGGTTTTATTTTGCCTTTCCAGCGCATCATAAAAGGCACTCGAAGGCCTCCTTCAAAATTAGTGAGTTTACCTCCTCTATAAGGAGCATTATCGGTAGTTCCATTGTAAACTGCACCTCCATTATCACTTAAAAAAACAATCAAAGTATTTTCTCCTAAACCCAAGCTATCAATATGTTTTACCAATCTACCTACTTCATCATCTAAATTTTTTATCATAGCAGCATATACCCGTTTTACAGGGTCTTTTATGTAAGCTAACTGCTCGTAATATTTTTTTTGTGCCTGCAAAGGAGCATGAGGTGCATTGTAAGGCAGATAAAGGAAAAAGGGCTTTCCTTTATTTTTATTTACAAAAGAAATGGCTTCATCAGTAAGGGCATCCGTTAAGTATTTATCTTCTTCTTGACGTTCACAACAATTCCTCAAAATAGCACAGTTACCCATTCTTCCTTCAGCAGTTTTCCATTCGTGCTGATCCATATAATCCCTTGCAATAGGCTCATTTACGATAGTAGGATTTTTCTTTTCGGCATACATGGTAAAGGCTTCATAAAAGCCATACTGGCAATCAAAACCACGAGCACATGGTTTTGCAAAATCTGCAGCACCCAAATGCCATTTACCAATAATGGCAGTAGAATAGTTGTATTTCTTTAGCAACTCAGCAAGCGTTATTTCAGAAGGTGGTAATCCCTGACGAAATCGTTCTTCGGGCGCGGGAACTTCTTCCGATTTAATGGGAGTGAGCGGACGAAAACGTGGTAGCATTTTAAATCCATAGTATTCCAACATATTTTTTAAATACCGATGGTTCGGTTGAAACTCATGCCCAAAGCGCTGTTGATACCTTCCTGTAAGCAACCCAGCACGAGAAGGAGAGCAAACGGGAGAAGAAATATAGCCCTCCAAAAAAGTAACACCTTCCTTTCCAATCGCATCAATATTAGGAGTGGAAATTATTTTGTTTCCATAAAGCGAAATGTCTGTTTGACCTAAATCATCTGCCAAAATCAAAACAATATTAGGTCGCTGTGTAGTAGCGGGGATTGTCTTCTCATCTAAAAAAATCTTCTTCCCAGCTATTAGTTTTTCATCAAAATAAATTTTGAATTTATCATTTACCTGAGGCTTCAATAAATAAAAACTACAAAGAAAAAGAGACCCAATAATGGATGAAAGAATTACAATTTTTCTCATGATGGATGCAGTTTTCTAAACTAAATTTACTTCTGGGTTTACTTCTACTCCAAATTTATCGAACACCGACTTTTTAATGTCTAAAGCCAGCTGATAAATTTCTGCACCTGTTGCATTTCCATAATTTACTAATACGAGTGCCTGCGATTTATGCGAGCCCGTATTCCCTACTACTTTCCCTTTCCAGCCACATTGCTCTATCAACCAACCGGCAGGAATTTTCACTGTCCCGTCCTTTTGTGGAAAGCTTGGCATCACAGGGTTTGTAGCTACTAGCTCTTCATACTTTTCTTGGGTCACAGTTGGGTTTTTGAAAAAACTTCCAGCATTGCCCAGCACTTTAGGGTCAGGCAGTTTGGAGCTCCTAATTCTAACAACGGCATCGCTTACATTTTTCAAAGTAAGATTCTGTACGTTCATATCTTGCAGTGTTGCTTTTATATCGCCATACGATACTTGAAAATTGGGCGATTTATTCAATCGATAATTTACAGCCGTAATCAAATATTCATCTTTCAATTGATGTTTAAAAACACTGTCTCTATAACCAAACTCACAATCTAAATTTGATAAAACAATTTGCTCTCCCGTGCGAAGATGAATAGCCTCTACTGAATCACAAACATCTTTTAATTCTACACCATACGCTCCAATATTTTGAATAGGTGAAGCACCCACTTGCCCAGGAATAAGTGATAGATTTTCCACCCCAGCATAATTATTTTGAATACACCACAATACGAACGTATGCCATACTTCTCCCGCATTTGCCTTTACGTAAAAATGATTTTTGTCTTCTCGTAGCAACTCTTTTCCTAACAAGGAATTTTTCACTACCATACCATCAACATCTTTTGTAAAAAGCACATTGCTTCCACCACCCAATACTAATAACTTTTCTCTTTTAAAAATTCGGTGTTCTTGCAATTCCTTAAACTCTTCCAATGAATTTACCTCCACAAAATATTTTGCTTTAGCATCTATGTGAAAGGTGTTTAAGTTTTGAAGAGAATAATCGGAGTGTATCTGCATAATTCAAAATTTCAGTGACCTAAAATAAGAAACCCCCGCTAGGTGCGAGGGTTCTCAGTAATTTTTATTAGAAATTATGCTTCTGTTTCTTCTCCTGGAACCATAATACGGCCACAGTGCTCACATAAAATAATTCTCTTTTTAGTTTTAATTTCTGATTGTTTTTGAGGTGGAATTTTAGAGTAGCAACCGCCACAAGAATCGCGCTCTACTGCTACTACAGCCAATCCATTTCTATAAGCAGAACGAATTCTTTTGTAGGCTTTCAACAAACGATCTTCTACTTTCTTTTCGGCTTTTTTAGATTCTTTGCTTAACTCATCTTCTTCTTTTTCAGTTTCAGCAATAATCTTTTCTAACTCTTTTTTCTTATTCTTCAAATCCTTTTCACGAGCCTTTAAAGCATCTTGAGTTTCCTCAATCTGAGATTGTTTCAATTCTACTTTAGCTAAAGCATCATTCCCTTTCTTATCAGAAAGTTGAATTTCTAATTTTTGCAATTCAATTTCTTTAGAAAGCGCATCAAACTCACGATTGTTTTTTACTGAGTTTTGTTGCTTTTCGTAGCGAGAGATAAGTTCCTTCGCCATTGCTTTCGCATTCTTACGATTGTTTGCTTCTTCTTCGTAATCTCTCATTTCTTCTTCTAAATTTCCGAGACGTACGTTTAAGCCTGCAATATCATCTTCCAAAACGCGTACTTCCTCAGGAAGCTCACCTTTCAAAATTTGAATTTTGTCAATCTTGGTATCAATTTGTTGAAGATCCCAAAGTTGATTGAGTTTCTCTTCTACTGTAACTTCTTTTTCTTTAACTGCCGCCATAATTAAAAATAGTTTACGGGATTTGTATTTACTTTTGATAAAAGGACTGCAAATGTAGGGAATTTTTCCGATAAATGTCGCACTAATAAATCTTTCGTAAACTGTTCACTTTCAAAGTGTCCCACATCAGCTATCACAATTTTGCCATCAGCATCAAAAAATTCGTGGTATTTAAAATCTGCTGAAACGTACACATCTGCACCTGCCCCTATCGCATTATTGAGCAAAAATCTTCCAGAGCCGCCACATAAAGCCACCGTTTGAATTTGCTTTCCCAACAGAGGAGTATGGCGAACACAATCGGTTTTCAAATTCCTTTTAAGCAATTTCAAAAATGCTATTTCATCTACTGGTTTCCTCAGATTGCCCACTAAGCCCGAACCTACCGTGGCATATTCATTTTCTAAACTCACTACATCATAAGCCACCTCTTCATAAGAATGGGCTTTTAGAAGTGTTGCAATTATTTTACTTTCTAAAAAAGCTGGGAAGATAGTTTCGAATTTCACTTCCTCTACACTTTCCAAAACTCCCTTCTTACCGATAGCAGGCTTCGCCTTCTCATTTCCACGAAAAGTCCCATTTCCGTTTACAGAAAAACCAGTTTCAGCATAATTGCCAATGTTTCCTGCACCTGCCTCGAAAATTGCTTTAGAAACTTCAGAAAAATTTTCCTTAGGAATGAAGGTGTAGAGTTTCTTAAGTAAATCTTTTTTAGGAGCCAATATCTTACAATTCTCTAACCCCAATCGCTCTGCTATCATAGCGTTCACGCCATTCAATACATTGTCGTAATTAGTATGAATAGCATAAATAGCTAGGTTGTTTTTGATAGCTTTTATGACAACCCGCTCTACGTAGTTTTTCCCATTAAACTTTTTAAGCCCCGAAAAAACAATGGGATGATGGGCTATAATCAATTGGCATTTTTGAGCAATAGCCTCGTCCACCACTGCCTCTGTACAATCCAATGTTACTAATGCTTTCTTTACCACCGTTTTTTTATCTCCCACTATCAATCCGCTATTATCATAACTCTCTTGATAAGCAAGCGGGGCAATGGTTTCGAGATAATCAGTAATTTGTTGAATAGTCATTTTGAGATTTTAATTATGGAGTGAGCAAATTGATTTCCCAAAAATTGTTCAATTTAAGGATTGGTCAGCCTTTCTCACAGAGTTATTTATTTTAGCATCGTAAAACTATCAAGATTAATTCCATTTCAAAAATATTACTTTACCCGTTTGCTCTGCTCTATCGTTTGGTAACCGATGTCCGCAACTACTTGTACGACAAACGAATTCTCAAATCGGCTAGTTTTGAAATTCCTGTTGTTTCGGTGGGCAATTTAACGGCAGGTGGCACTGGCAAAACTCCCCATATTGAATACTTAATTCAATTGCTACAGTACGTATATAAAGTAGGTACCCTCAGCAGAGGTTATGGTAGAAAATCGCATGGCTTTGTCTTGGCGAAAAGTGGTGTAAATGCTGAACTAATTGGCGATGAGCCTATGCAGTTTAAAGCAAAATTTCCAGAAACAGTGGTGGCTGTGGCCGAAGATAGAGTGATAGGAATTCCGCGCATGTTGCATGAAGTTCCTGAAACAGATGTGATACTTTTAGATGATGCATTTCAGCATCGGGCAGTACGAGCCGGGCTTTCTATTTTGCTTACAGAATACAACCATCTTTTTACCCAAGATGAATTGTTGCCAGTAGGATGGCTGAGAGAGGCAAAGCACAATTACCATCGAGCAGATATTTTAGTTGTAACCAAATGTCCTACACATTTATCTTCTGAAGAAAAAGAAAAAATTAGGAAAGAATTAAATCCTTTCTCTTACCAAAAAGTTTATTTTTCTACAATTGCCTATGGTGGAATTTACCCATTATTTTCAGACGACCAACAAATGACAACTAACAACTGGCAACCCACAACCGACATACTCTTGGTTTCTGGAATTGCAAAAAGTGCCCAACTAAAAAAATATTTAGAAGAGAAATTTAATCGCGTTTTTACCCGTGAATACAAAGACCACCACAATTTTGACCAATACGATTTAGAAGCTATTAGAGATACTATTAAAAATATTGATAGTGAAAACAAAATGATTGTTACTACTGAGAAAGACGCAGTGCGCCTAGCTTTGCATGCAAATTGGTTTCTCCAAAATAAAATTCAAATATTTGTGCAACCCATTCGTGTTGAATTTCTAGATGCAGATGGTGAAAAATTTAATGCTGCTATTCAAAAATATATAGACGTAACCAAATCTAAATTAATAACCCACCCAACAGAAGATTAAAAAACAATTATGGAAAATTTTATAGAGAAAATTCAAGCCAGTGCAGATTACCTAAAAGCTAAGATTAGCAAAGATTACAAGCATGGAATTATTTTAGGAAGCGGTTTAGGCAACCTCACTACACAAATAAATGTACACGTTCAAATTCCGTATCATGAAATCCCCAACTTCCCAGTATCAACAGTAGAAGGGCACAAAGGCAGTTTAATTTTTGGTGACTTGGGCGGAAAAAACATTGTGGCTATGAGTGGTCGTTTTCATTATTATGAGGGTTACAGCATGGAGCAAGTTACTTTCCCCATTCGTGTTATGAAATTTTTAGGAGTGCATACGCTCTTTATTTCCAATGCTTCAGGAGGAATGAATGCTGCTTTTGAAGTGGGCGATTTAATGATTATTACCGACCATATTTATTTACAACCAGAGCATCCACTGCGCGGAAAAAACTATCCAGAACTGGGACCCCGTTTTCCAAATATGAATTTTGCTTACAACCCCAGCATGGTGCAAAAAGGATTAGAAATAGCCAAAGAAAACGATATTACTTGTCATACTGGAGTGTATGTAGGAGTGCAAGGTCCTACGTTTGAAACCCCTGCTGAATATAAAATGTTTCACTTAATAGGGGGGGATGCTGTGGGCATGAGCACTACTCCCGAGGTAGTGGTGGCGCGGCACATGAGCATGGAAGTATTTGCTATTTCCGTTATTAGCGATGTTGGTTATCCGTTTGATAAAGCAGATCATGTTTCTCATGCATTTGTTTTAGAAAAAGCAACCGCTGCAGAACCCAAAATGACAAAGATTATAGTAGAATTATTGAAATCAGTTGAATAAGGGTAACAGCTATTTAATCCATTCACTTTTATGCGACAAAACATTTCTTCTAATACAATTTGGGAAGAACAAATAGGGTACTCAAGAGCTGTAAGAGTGGGTAATATCATTGAAGTGGCTGGAACCACTGCAGTAGATGGTAATAATGTGATAGGGAAGAACAATATTTACGAGCAAACAAAGTTTATCTTTTCAAAAATTGAAAAGGCTTTAATAGAAGCTGGTGCGTGCATGAAAGACGTTGTTCGCACTCGCATGTATGTAACAGATATGCAACAATGAGAAGCTGTGGGAAAAGCGCATGCAGAATATTTTAAAGAAGTAAAACCAGCAGCTACTATGTTAGAAGTAAGTGGTTTTATCAATTCCGAATTACTAATAGAGATTGAAGTAACGGCAATAATAAGTGAGAATAAAAACGGTAACTAAATTGATAATTAAGTCCAAAACATTTATCCAAAATAAAGTTCTAACAAGAATATTATTCTTGCTTACAGTGCTGTTTTTAGTGGCTCAAAGTTTTGCATTTCCTACCGATTCTCTTAAGCGAAAAAAACCTTCTACGCTGAACGATACTTGGTTTTATGGTGCTGAGCCAAACAAACATTTTATTATTGATACTTCTATTTCACAACTACATCGTTTTAATGTAGTGCAGGGCGATGGTCAAGAATATTTCAATTTGGGAAACTCAGGCACCGCAGCCTTTCCGCTCATTTTCGATACACGTAAAAAAACAGGTTTTGATTTTGGTTTTAATCAATTTGATGTGTACCGCTACAAAAAAGATTCTGTAAAATATTATCAGGTAATTCGCCCCTATACCGAGTTAAGTTACACCATTGGATTGAAAGCAGAGCAAGTATTTCAAGGAAAGTTTGCCAACTCGCACGGAAAGAATTTCTATTACGGTGTAGATTTTAGAAGAGTAGATTCTAAAGGCACTTACACCAATCAATCGTCTGTGGTAAATGGATTTTCGCTGTATGGTGTTTTTAATTCTAAAAACAAAAGATGGAATGTACAAACCGATTTATTATTCAACAATGCCAGAGTACGGGAGAATGGTGGGTTAAAGACAGACATCTTTAGAACCGATACCGTGCTATTTTCTAAAACCCTTGCTCCTGTTTACATTGGTGATGATTTAACGGGTTGGCATCCGCAAAATAAAGTAAATGAAGTAGACTGGTATTTAAAAGCAGGCTACAACATTGGCAAAAAATATACAGAACGAATAAATGATTCCACTACGCAAAAAACACTGCTTCCCATTTTTCGTATCAGCTATCAATTTAATGTAGAAAAAAATCAATACTCTTACTTAGATAAAAAACCTGATACTGCTTACTACAAAGACTTTTATACGATTCCAGATTCATTTTACAGTTCACATCAATTTCTAAAAGTAGGTAATCAAATTAGTTTTGATTTCATGGCTAAAAAATTGACTTCTGATTCTACTTTTCAAGAAAAAAACTTCTTAGCGGGAGCAGCAGTCGGCTTCGATTACTATCTAGTCGACCAAAATAAACGCAAACACGATTTTGGAAATGCGTATGTGAGTGGATACATCAAAAGCAACCCTGCTCTCAACTCTATGCTTATTTACAACGCTCGTGCACAATACTATTTTGCGGGCTACAATCAAAATGATTTACTCATAGAAGGCAGATTAGGTGTAGATTTAAGAAAGTTCGGGAGATTAACAGCCGATGTGTTGTATCAGTTAAAGCAAGCAGATTGGAATTATCATTATTTCACAGCAGGCAATGCAATTTGGCAAAATAATTTTCCTAAAAGTAACACGCTCAAATTTGGGGGAACCTATACCCTAGAAAAATATGGCATCTCTATTTCTGCACATGATTATGTATTGAAAAACTATTTTTATTTCAGTGCCCCTGACCAACCCAAGTACGATACCAAAACCGTAAATGTAGTGGTCGTAAATTTTTCCAATCGATTTGGCATAAAGGGTTTTCACTTGGATAACGATATTTGGTTTCAAAAAGAATCGAGTTCTGATGCCATTCGTTTGCCGTGGCTGGTTACCAAGCACAGTGTATATTACGAACGTAAAGTTTTCAAGAAGTTTTTGTGGTTTGCCATTGGGGTAGATTTGAGATACTACGCCCCTTTTTACTCCAATAGCTACTCCCCTGTTACAGGTCAATTCTTTACCCAAAACAACAAAGAAATGACCTACTACCCAGTGCTAGATGTATTCTTAAATTTCAAAATAAAATCGGTGCGGGTTTTCTTAACAGGCACCAATCTTTCCAGAGGACTAAAACAAACGGGTTACTATACCGCCTACCTCTACCCCGCTGCTGATATAGGTTTCAAGTTTGGATTGAAGTGGAGATTCTTTGAATGATAGAAATATCACTTCCCTCTTCCATACACCACTGTCATTACCGTATATATGAGAATTTTAAAATCTAAAACGATGCTCATATTTTCGATATAGATGACATCGTATTTTAAACGCTTTACCATTTCTTCTACCGTAGAAGCATAGCCATACTTTACCATTCCTAAAGAAGTAATACCTGGTTTCACTTTCAAAACATGTTTGTAGTGCGGTGCTAATGCAATTATTTTTTCTGCAAAAAAAGACCGCTCTGCACGGGGTCCTACCAACGACATTTCTCCTTTTATTACATTCAAAAATTGTGGGAACTCATCTATCCGATACTTGCGTATCCATTTGCCCACGGGGGTTACGCGTGGGTCATCATCCGTAGTTAATTTCGGACCTTGCTCTTCTGCATTGGTATACATAGAGCGGAATTTCAGGATAGAAAATACTTTTCCATACTGCCCTAATCTTTCTTGTTTGTAAAATATAGGCCCTTTGGAAGAAAGCTTAATCTTTACTGCTACATATACTAACAATGGAGAAGAAAGCAACAACGCTAGAATAGATAACAAGACATCGAACCATCTTTTAGTAATACGCTCCCATTCTGCCAATAGACTAGGAGGAATCTCAATAAACGCCTCTCCTATAATGGAATTCATCTTCACTGTACCCGAGAGAATATCATACATATCTGGGATAATTCGCACGTACACATTTTTATCGGCAAGGGTATTGAGTATTGAATTTAATTGATGATGTTCATTTGATTCAATGGCTATAATTACCTCCTCAATTTTATTCGCATCAATTACTTTTTCTAAGGCATTGATTTCACCCAGCGACTTTAAATTTTGCGTCAGTTTGTTTTTAGAATCGCTCTGTAAAGCAATGTAACCAACAAAGTTATAGCCTAATGATTTTTTCCTGGAAGAGAAGTCTTCATACAATTCATTTGCTTTTTCATTACTACCTATCAAAATAGTATTGAAGAAAACTTGCCTGTTTTCTAATTTATATTTGGCACTATTTAGAATCAATAATCTTCCTAAAAAAGTAAATAAAAACTGACTAGCATACAACACAAAAAAAGTGAGATAGTAATCGGAATATTTACGAACCTTATCATCTAATAACAACAAAAAGAAAATAAACAACGTACCTATCAACGAAACGAAAACGGTTCTAACCAATTCTTGCAAACGCGATTTTCGATACACATCAGTATACGTTCCAGTAAGGTAATGAGTCAGCAACCAGATTTGCGGAACTATAATTAAACCCACATAAAAATTACTGTCTTCAAAAGGCAAAAATAAATTGAAGCCGTTTCCTTCTATGATAAATTTTCGGAAAAGATACAAGCAAAACCAAGCCAGCAGCGAAGCCAAGTAATCAGCTACCACATAAGCAAAAACAAGAACACGTTTATTTCGTTGCATGGTTTTATTGATAGTGTACCACTTTCAAATTGTCTAGATGAATGGTAGCTGTAGATTGCCCAGCAGGTTTAGCCACTTGAAAATAAAGACTGTACTTATCAGCATTGGCAGTACCTACCTCCGTATTAAAGTTGATGTAAATTTTATTCCAATAATTTTTTGCACCCAATACAATCTTAGGATAATTGGTTTGTGTGGTGCCCGTAATGCCAGACATACCCACCGTAAAAGGAGCATCGCATTTGTAGTTCATTTCCACATATACTTCTCTACCAGTATAGGGTATGGTAAAGCCAGCTGTATAAAATGCAGCTTTAAAAGTATCGCTTATGCCCAACGAAATGACTCCTCCAAAATCTCCATCATAAGCAGAAGAATCTGTTCCCTTTGCTACTCTCGAAATTCCTGTAAAGCCATTACCTGCTTCAAAATCGGCATTCAAGGCAAAAGCAACATTGGGCTTGTAACGAAACACAGGATGATGAATATATGTTTTGCCTCGCTCCGCATTGGCTATAGTAAAAGTATCTGGTTGATAGAAAGGATAAATCACTCGTGTATTGGCAATACCATTATCTTTTATTCCCGCACTCAAAAGAAAAGGAACATCCCCTTCCGCCAACACAGGAATTTTCACAGGCATTTCAAAGGCTCCTAAAGTAGTGGCACCTGTAGTAGCCCATACGTCAGATACTTTCTGAGAGGGAGTACCTTCTGTAGCCGTTACAATTACCGAAGGAGAATCTACTTGAAGATAAATAGGAATGCCTCCATTAGGCATTTTTTTGCAAGCATCCAAAGTAACCAATACACCGAGAATCAATAGCAAAAAGAAAAAACGAACTAATTTCATTCTAAGATTTTTTTTACACAAACGCTTATACTTTGTGTTTCGTACAAAAGTGAAGAAAAAAAGTGAGAGTTACTTGAATAGTGACGTTTTTACGCCCTTCTAAATCTTCTCTAAAGGGAAGACTTTAACAGCCCTCATGTCAAAAAAGTTAGTGTTCTAAGTGTCTTACGTGATGAAATAAAAAGTTACACCTTCACTATCAGTTGTGCATTGATTTTATCTAAAATTCGCTGCCCTACTTCCATGGCCAGATAGCCGTCCTGCACCGTTACAGGGGTAGGTTTATTGGTGACAATACTTTTATAAAAAAGTTCCAATTCCATTTTTATGGCATTTACTTCTTTCTTCTCTGGTACTTCGTAACTAATGTACTTTTTTTGATTATCGGCTACTTCTATTTCAAATTGGTTTTCTCCATTTAGAGTTGGTTTGTCTTCTATTCTAAAAACCTCCGATTTCTGTTTCAAAAAGTCAATACTGATATAAGACCCCTGTTGAAAAATTCGCATCTTGCGCATATTCTTCACCGATATTCTACTGGCAGTAACATTTGCTACACACCCATTATCAAACTCAATTCTAGCGTTGGCTATATCAGGTGTATTGCTTATGATAGCAACCCCGCTTGCGCTAATGTGTTTCACATTTGCTTTCACCAAAGAAAGTATAATATCAATATCGTGAATCATTAAATCATGCACCACCGAAACATCTGTTCCGCGAGGATTAAACTGCGCCAAACGATGCACTTCTATGAACAATGGCTTTATATTCTTTTTTCCCAAACTCAGCAATGCCGGATTAAAACGCTCCACATGCCCCACCATACATTTCACCCTCGCTTCATCTACCAAAGCAGTCAGTGTACGCGCTTCATCAAGGGTATGCGCTAAAGGTTTTTCAATAAAAATATGTTTGAATTTTTTGATGGCTAAAACTGCACAATCAAAATGAGACGTAGTAGGAGTAACAATATCAATCGCATCGCAAGCATTCACTAAATCTTCTGCTGATAGAAAACGTTTCACACCAAAATCAGCTACCACTTTTTCTGCGTTTGCATCATCAGAATCTACAAAACCAACGACCTCAAAGCCTTCAATTTCTTTTAGTAATTTGAGGTGTATTTTCCCCAAATGCCCTACCCCCATTAAGCCAATCTTAACTATTTTATTCATCTGTACGCTAAGGTAAGTGAGCGACTACCAGCCTGCTAACAAAGCATCAAAATGATGTTAGAGGCACTATTGTGGACTGTACAGTTAGCAGTTCACAAGCCTTTACATTTAAGAGTTTGGGTGCAATTAGTTAAATTCGCCCTTTCATGTACTACAATCGTAAAATCGCACTTACAACATTAGGCTGTAAACTAAACTTTTCAGAGACCTCTGCTATTGGCAGAACGCTCACAGACAATGGTTATCAGAAAGTAGATTTTTCGGAACGAGCAGATTACTACGTAATTAATACTTGCTCTGTAACTGAGAATGCCGATAAGCAAACTAAACAAGTAGTAAAAGTGGCTCTCAAAACCAATCCAGAAGCCAAAATTGTGGTGATAGGTTGCTATGCGCAATTGAAACCGCAAGAGATTGCGGCTATTCCTGGTGTAAGTTTAGTTTTAGGAGCAAATGAAAAATTTAAACTGCACGAACATTTAGATGCGCTGGAAGAAAGCACACAAACATTGGTGCTGAATGGAAATATTAGCGATGTAAATTTTTTCTCACCCGCTTTTTCGTTTGGCGAAAGAACACGTGCATTTTTGAAAGTGCAAGATGGCTGTGATTATCTCTGCTCGTTCTGTACCATTCCTTTGGCGCGTGGTAAAAGCAGAAGTGAGAGCATAGAAAAAACATTAGCGGAAGCAAAAAAAGTAGCACAAACGGGTGTAAAAGAAGTGGTGTTAACGGGTGTAAATATTGGTGATTTTGGTAAAACCCCAGATGGAAACGAACGCACTGAAGAAACTTTTTTTGAACTTATAAAAGAGCTAGATAAAATAGATGGAATAGAACGCTGGCGTATCTCCTCTATAGAGCCTAATTTATTAACCAATGAAATCATAGAGTTTGTTTCGCAATCAAAAAAATTTCAACCTCATTTTCATATTCCTTTGCAAAGTGGTAGTGACCGAATTCTAAAATTCATGCGCAGAAAATACCTCACCAAATTATACCAAGAAAGAATTGCTACAATCAAAAATAAAATGCCTCATGCATGTATAGGAGTAGATGTGATTGTGGGTTTTCCTGGAGAAACCAAAGAAGATTTTTTAGAAACTTATAATTTTATAAACTCCCTAGATGTATCGTATTTACACGTTTTCACCTACTCTGAGCGGGCAAACACAAAGGCAATAAACATAGACCCGATTGTACCAAAAGCCGAACGAAAAGAACGTAATGAAATGCTTCGTATTCTCTCTGATAAAAAGAAACATGCTTTTTATGAGCAACAATTAAATACCACCAGAACAGTGCTTTGGGAATCTGAAAACGATGAAGGAATCATGTACGGCTTCACCGATAATTATGTGAAAGTAGGCACTGCATATGATGCTGATTTAGTGAATACCATTAAGCAAGTAGAATTAAAGGAAATAAGCAAAACAGGATTTGTGAAGGCGGAAGTGGTGAGTGAAATTGTGGTTTAGTTTTCCTTTCAAATTTATAAGTTATAAAAAAGCCCTCCCAACTTAATGTTGAAAAGGCTTTTTACTTTTTAAATTGCTATCCATTAATCCCAGAAAGCATATCCGTTTTCTGCAATAAACTTATCAGCTACTGCTCTGCGAATACTTTTGGTATTGACCATTTCATATTTGGTAAAACGCTTTAATCCCATAGCCATGATGCGAAGTTCATCTCCTTCAGCAAATGCAGCCAAACCAGCTTTACCATTTGCATTGATTCTATCCATAGCATCAAAGAAGTAGCATTTTACCATATCTACATAAATCTGAGATGCATCTAGTCCATGTAGATTTACCAATTTTTCTGCTCGCAATAGGGCAGATTCCATCACAAAAATATCGGCTAAAATATCAGCTGCATTCATCAAGATTTCTTGCTCTGCTGACAATGCCATCATCAATTTTTGGACTGCACCACCTGCAACTAACAAGAATGCCTTCTTCGCATTTTTCAATGCTTTTCTTTCTGCTCCAAAAACATCATCTGCATCCGGTGTATCAAAACTTGGCACACTCATTAACTCTTTTTGAATAGCCATACCTGGTCCCATCAAATCAATTTTTCCGCTCATAGCACGCTTTAATAAAGCATCTATAGAAAGCATACGATTGATTTCATTGGTTCCTTCAAAAATACGATTGATACGAGCATCGCGGTAGGCACGAGCCATTGGGTACTCTTCGCTAAATCCATATCCACCGTGTATTTGCAATGCTTCATCTACCACAAAATCCAACACCTCCGAACCGATAAACTTCAACAAAGCACATTCAATGGAGTATTCTTCTGCTCCACTAGTAAGACAATCTGTCAAAGATTTTCCAGCCAATTTAGATTCGTGCTCTTTTGCATTTATCAAATCAGATGTTCTGTAAGAGGCAGCTTCTGCAGTCCAAATTTTGATAGCCATTTCACCTATCTTGTGTTTGATAGCACCAAATTGTGCAATTGGCGTTTTGAATTGCTGACGCTCGTTTGCATACTTCACTGCATGAGTCAATGCTCTTTTGCTTCCGCCTAATACTCCATTACACAATTTATAGCGACCAATGTTCAAAATTTGGAAAGCTATTTTATGGCCTTTTCCTACCTCTCCCAACAAATTCTCAACTGGCACTTTTACATTATTAAAAAATACCTGACGAGTAGAAGAAGCCTTAATTCCCATTTTCTTTTCCTCAGCTCCTACAGAAAGTCCTTCCATGGTTCTTTCCAAAATGAAGGCAGTAAATTTATTTCCATCTACTTGTGTAAACACCACAAAAATATCTGCAAAACCAGCGTTGGTAATCCACATTTTTTGACCATTTACGATGTAGTGTGTACCTTCTGCATTCAGCTCAGCTTTTGTTTTTGCTCCTAAAGCATCAGACCCTGAACCTGGCTCTGTCAAGCAGTAAGCTGCCTTTAATTCGCCAGTTGCCAATTTAGGTAAATACTTTTGACGTTGTGCTTCTGTACCGTAGTAAAGAATAGGCAAGGTACCAATTCCAATATGCGCTCCTAAGGTTACAGAAAAACCATGTCCACCTCCAAAAATCTCAGTCACATAAGAAACTGAATTAGTATCCTTTCCAAATCCGCCATATTCCTCTGGAATAGAAAGACCCAGCAATCCTAATTCTCCTGCTGTATCTAATTTTTTTACTAATAATCCCTCCTCCATTGCATCCAATCTATCTAGGCAGGTATCAATCTCAGATGTCACAAAATTACGAGCGGTATCTCGCATCATTTGCTGTTCTTCGGTGATTTGCTCAGGAATATAAGTTTCTTCCCAAGAAGAATCTTTGATAAGGAATTCGCCACCTTTCAAAACTGTTTTGTTTTCGGTTGTTGTTGACATTTTTTGTTGTTTATAATTTTAAAAATTAAAATGCGTATTGGTTTTCAGCTATCAATTTATCTGCTATTCTTCTTCTTGCAGCTATAGTGTTGTAGGCTTCGTATTTCGTGAAACGTTTTAATCCCATCAACATAATACGTAACGTATCTCCTTCGTTAAATGAAGCAATAGCGTGCTTTCCAGAAAGATTAATTCTCTCTAAAGCATCAGAAATATACGTTCTAGTTAAATCAATTTGAAGACTGCATGCTTCCTGACCTTTTACACTAATAGCTTTTTCTGTTCTCAATAAAACCGATTCACAAACAAATAATTCAATCAACATATCTGCTATGTTCATGATTACTTCTTGTTCTTTATCTAATGCTTGCATAAATTTCTGAACGGCTGCACCAGCTGTCATTAAAATAGCTTTACGTACATTCTTTAAAGCCAATTTTTCTGGTCCAAAGAAATCATCGCTATCACCTGTGCTAAAATCTGGCACACTCATCAATTCCTTTTGAACTGCCATAGCTGGAGTAAATAAATCCACTTCTCCCTTCATTGATTTTTTTACCAACTGACCTACAGAAAGCAAACGATTAATTTCATTGGTTCCTTCAAAAATACGATTGATACGAGCATCACGATACGCTCTTGCTGCAGGATATTCTTCGCTAAAACCAGTACCACCAAATACTTGTACCGTTTCATCTACTACATAATCCAACACTTCTGAACCAAACACTTTCAAAATAGCACACTCAATAGAATACTCTTCTGCAGCAATCAATTTTGCTTGAACTCTATCTGTACCTTTTTCTACTAATCCTGCAATCATATTATCAATCAAACCACCTGCACGATAGGTAGCAGCATCACAAGCATATACTTTAACTGCCATCTCAGCTAACTTATGTTTAATAGCACCAAACGAAGAAATAGGTACATTAAATTGAATTCTTTCGTTTGCATATTTAATAGCGGTAGTAGTGGCAGCTTTACTTCCACCTAATGCAAGCACACACAATTTGTAACGACCAATATTCAAAACATTAAAAGCAATTTTATGCCCTTTTCCAATTTCGCCCAATACATTTTCTACAGGCACTTTTACATTTTGAAAAAATACTTGACGAGTAGAAGATCCTTTAATACCCAATTTATCTTCTTCACTTCCTAACGAAATTCCTTCGCTTTTTGCATCTACAATGAAGCCAGTAAATTTATCTCCATCTATCTTAGCAAATACCGTGAAAATATCTGCAAAACCTCCGTTGGTAATCCACATTTTTTGTCCATTTAAAATGTAGTTTTTACCATCTTCAGAAAGTACTGCTTTTGATTTTGCACCCAATGCATCTGAGCCCGAACCTGGCTCTGTCAAACAATATGCGGCTTTGATAGAACCATCTACCAAACCTGGCAAGTATTTATTTTTTTGTTCTGTAGTACCAAAATATAAAATTGGCAATGTGCCGATTCCTGTGTGTGCAGCATACGAAGCAGCAAAGGCATGCCCTTTACCCATTTCTTCGTTGATAGCAGTATCTGTAGTTACATCCACTCCCATACCACCATATTCTTCAGGCACTGAGGCACCCAACAATCCTAACTCTGCAGTTTCATGCATTAATTGCACAGAAAGACCAGGCTCTTGTTTGTCAATTTTTTGAAGATTGGGATGCACTCGGGTACTGATGAAATCTTGTGCAGTTTGTGCAAACATTTTTTGCTCTTCTGTCAATTCATCTTTTGTAAATACATCTGCATAAGTGGATTCTTTAATCAAGAATTCACCTCCTTTTAATACTGTTTTTGTTTCGGTTGTGTTGGTTGACATAATTTGTTTTTTAAGTTATTGCTTTATAAATTTTGTGTACTTATTACCTATTTTAATGAAGAAAATTCCTGACGATAAATTTTGCAAGTCCACTTCATTTTGCAAGTCATTTATTTTTTGAGTCTTAACTATTCTTCCTTGTACATCTAATACTTCTAACTCTTGATTCTTCTCAAATTTCTGAAGAGAAATATGAATTAAATCATGTGCAGGATTTGGATAAATCGAAAAGCCAGAGGTAGTAATATTATCTATTCCTGATACCGTATTCACGTTCACTGTGGCTACTTTTACACAACCATTCGCATCTGTAATAGTACAAGTATAATCACCAGGTGACAAGCCAGAGATAGAGGCCGTTGTATCACTGTTGTTCCAAAGATAACGGAACGGTGCCTTTCCACCATAGATAGTAAAAGAAGCAACACCTGTATTAGAAGAAGTTGAAGATGGCTGAGAAACGGGTGTGAATTTCCATGCACGAGTTCTAAACCCATCTATCCATAATTTAGCAGATAAAAGAGAAGGCTGTGCGCAGTCTGTATGTAATAATTCTCCAGAGTTAAAAGTATCTACATTCAAAGCTCCATTTTGTTTAAAGTAAGCAAATGCTTTGTAAGTATTTTGATAAGGTACTTTTTCATCTTTAGTACAAAAATACATTCTTGTAGGAGCTTTTGGCACCCACTGATACACATCGTTATCTTTCAAAAATTGTCTGAAAAAATAATTTGGATTGGTGTTAAAAGAGTCAATAATATTATCCTTAAAAATTCGTTTCACCGTATCATTCATGGCCTGATTAATCTTATTACTAGATGTAGTTCCATTCATTAGTGGTGGCAATTTTACATCATAAGGTGCTTTTAAAATATCGCTTGGATTGGTAAAAAAATGATAGATAGGATTATTGCCAAAAATCAAATAAGGCAAATAATAAGGGTCGGAATAAGGCTTCTCTAGGAGTAACAAATCTGTTTGAATTCCACTCATATCATACGCTCCACTCATAGGTGCAGAAGCAGTTACTTCCATCTCTCCTGCCAATTGTTCTTGTATCATTCTATGCGCAGCCATAGTAGCATGACCACCTTGTGAATAACCAAAAAGAAAAAGTTGGCTTCCATAACCTACGTGCACACTATCGCACACTTCTTTAGTAGCCCTTATCATATCTACCACACTAAATGCTTCTGTTCTGGCATTTTGATAAGGATGCAATCCAATACCATCACCCATTCCAAGGTAATCAGGCATAATCGAAATCAATCCATTCGATGCAATTGCTAATGAAATATATCGCTCTTGACCTACCCATCTTGAAGGCACCTGTCTTTTATCTACAATAGTTCCATGCTGATAAGATATGATAGGTAACTTACAATAATCTACCCCTTTAGGAATAAGTAACAAGCCAGATGCAATAGTGGCAGAACTATCGTAATTCATAGTGGTGTAAATAAGTCTATGTACATCTACTGCATATTCTACACCTACTGCTGAAGGGGGAATTCCTAACCCTGTAAATATATTTTCTACTTGTGGTACGCTGAGTGAAAACATCAACGAATCCATTACAATTCTAGTTTGTGAAAAAGCGGTAAAGTTGATTACCATAAAAGCAAGCAGAAAATATTTTTTCATTTTTTATCTGTGATTATACATTCCAGTTTATAAAACATTTCATAACAATTTACAGATGCAAAAACTTTACTGTCTTTCTTTTATTGTCAGCTGTTGTGATTTGACAGAAATAAATTCCACTTGACAAATTTCTTACATCAAGAGAAACTTCTCTCGAAACAAAATTTTCATTTAATAGTTCTTTACCACAAAAATCCATTATTTGAATAGTAGAAATTATTTCTTCACTATTAATAAAAAGCTTACCAGACGTAGGGTTTGGATAAATAGTAGTTTCAAAATTTGCCGTCTCATCCTTTATAGAAGTAGTGACCGTTCCATTTAACCAAAGATGCTCTAATGTGTCAACATTTATTCTGGATGAACCGGTGTTTATATAGCTAATCAATCGAGAAAATTCCAAAACAGGACCATCTACATTTGGAGAATACCATCTGTAATATTGCCCATCGTACATTAACGAGTCATCTGGAATACCATCAAAATCATAACTTGTATAAAGTCTGTAATCATCTTTTGTATTCACTCTTAAAACATTAGAGAAAGTACCAAAAGGTAGTTTGATGGTTCCATAAGCATCTGCTTTAACAACCGTTTTCCCATAGTAAGCAGAATCACTACTCATAAAATAATCTGTAAATTGATTATTGTAGGAAAATGGGAAAGTCAAAACCTTTACAGGGTCAGAGAAAATTTGGGTTCCACCGAAACTTTCCAATCCATAACTTTCGTATTTTGAAGCATCCAAAAAGGCATACCCATAAGCACCCTTTGCCTCTATACAATAATTAACTACATTCGGAAAATCGCTGTAGAAGATGGTGGTATCAGCCTTAAGTGAATGCTGAAAAATTGAACCCTTTAGAGTATCAATTGTAGAGTAATTCCAATTGGCATTAGTTCCAGAAGCCCCTGCATTAAAAGTTTTCACAGCATTCGAACTTAAATACTTTACTGTCTTGCCTTTAGCAGGAATCACATTACTATTAATCACGGGCGATTGTGCTATTACTAAAGTGGCAAGGCAAGAAACTAAAACTAGAATACTTGTTTTTTTCATGTTGGTTGTGGTTACTTTTTATAAAAAAAATCTTTTTGTAATTATGGAATAAGCCCCGCAAAGATTTATTACAATCTTTCAAAAATTCCTGCAATACCTTGTCCGCCACCAATACAAGCACTTACCATTCCGTATTTGTTGTTTCTGCGTTGCATTTCACCTATCAATTTTTGGAATAAATAAGTACCCGATGCACCTAGTGGATGCCCCAATGCTACAGCTCCTCCATTCGGATTGATAATATCAGTATTCAGCCCTGCTTCTTGAATCACAGCCAAAGATTGTGCAGCAAAGGCTTCATTCAATTCTATCAATTCAATATCACTCAAATTCAAATTTGCTTGTTTTAAAGCCTTTGGAATTGCAGCTACTGGCCCTATTCCCATTAAGGTAGGATCTACACCAGCACTTGCTACCGTTACCATTCTTGCAATCGGTTGTAAACCCAATTCTTTTACCACTCTTTCGCTCACTACAAGAACAAACGCTGCAGCGTCCGATGTTTGAGAGGAGTTTCCAGCGGTTACTTGTCCACCATTTTTGAAAGCTGGTTTCAATTTCGCTAAACCCTCTAATGTAGTATCAGCACGGGGTCCTTCATCTTGTGAAACGGTAGTCTTGCGCGATTTCTTTTTACCATTTTCAAAATATACTTCTTCTACTTCTACTGGTACGATATCAGCAGCAAATTTTCCTGCTTCAATTGCTGCCATCGCTTTCTGATGTGAATTGAAAGAAAACAAATCGGCAGCTTCACGAGTAATTCCATATTTAGAAGCTACATTCTCTGCTGTCAATCCCATGCCGATATAATATTCAGGATGGTCTTTTGCTATCTCGTAATTGGGTACAGTTTTATAACCAACAGTCGGTACTAAACTCATGCTCTCTGTGCCTCCAGCAATAATTACATCCGCCATTCCTGCACGGATTTTTGCAGTAGCCAATCCTATCGTTTCAATTCCCGAACCGCAATAACGATTCACCGTCATACCTGGTACACTCACTGGCAACGAGCGTACAGCTACCCAACGAGCCATCTGCAACCCTTGCTCTGCCTCAGGCACAGCGTTTCCTACTATTAAATCATCTACCCGAGTAGGATCCAATTGTGGAACTTTTTTCAATAAATCGGTAATGGCATAATATGCCAAATCAACAGGAGTTGTAAAACGAAATCCTCCTCTTTTTGATTTTCCGATGGCGGTTCTAGAACCTGCTATGATATATGCTTCTTGTGACATTTCGTATGTTTTATTTTTTTGATTAAATTAATTTCTCAACGGTTTTCCTGAAGTCAAAATCGACTGAATTCTTTCCAACGATTTCTTTTCGCCACACAAAGAAAGGAATGCCTCTCTTTCCAAATCCAACAGATATTGTTCTGTAACTTTTGATTCAGAAGTTAAATCGCCACCACATAAAACATAAGCGATTTTTTTAGCAATCAAGAAATCATGCGCACTTGCATATGCTCCTACATTGAAAGAGGCAGCACCAGCATACAAAGCCGAAAGTCCTGCTCTACCTAACACTGTGATATCATCGCGTTGTGGCTTTTGCACATAACCTGCTTCATACAATTCTAATGCTCTTTCTTTAGCAGCTGCCAATAATCTATCTTGATTCAACACTACTAAGTCTTTCTTTTTATCCAACACTCCAATGCTGAAACCTTCGTAAGCAGATGTAGCAACTTTAGCTGTAGCGATATTGGTAAAACGCTCAGCCAATTGTGGAATTTGTGCATCACCAGCATAGTAGGCATCGCTTGCTCTCAATGCAAACTCTTTGGTGCCACCACCACCAGGAATCAAGCCCACACCTACTTCTACCAATCCGATATAAGTCTCTGCTGCTGCTACCGAACTATCGGCATGCATCGCAAATTCACAACCTCCTCCCAATGTCAAACCATGTGGCGCAGCTACTACTGGAATAGAAGAATAACGACAACGCATAGTCGTATTTTGGAACGCACGAATAGCAAAATCTAACTCATCGTAATCTTGGTCTATCGCCATCATAAATACCATAGCCAAGTTTGCTCCTGCGGAGAAGTTTGGATAATCATGACCTAGCACAACACCCTTCCAGCCTTGGTTCTCAGCAATCTCAATCGCTTTTTGTACGCCCTCCAAAACACCTCCTCCTAAAGAGTTCATCTTAGTACTCCACGATACATTCAAAATACCATCACCAATATCATCGATTCTAGAATCACCATTTTTCCAAACTGGTTTATTGCTGGCTTCTAAATCTGAAAGAATAATAAAGGCTTCACGACCCGGAATTGCTTTGTAAGATTTGGATGCTACATCGTAAAATTTCTTAACCCCATTTTCTACTTTATAGAAAGAAGTATTACCAGCAGCTAACATTTCTTCTACCCAAGGTGCTACAGTGAAACCGTTAGCCTTCATAGCTTCTATGGTTCTAGCTACACCTGTCACATCCCAACCTTCAAAAGGTCCTAATTCCCATCCGAAACCTGCACGCATGGCATCGTCTATGCGATATACTTCATCAGAAATTTCTGGTATGCGATAAGATATATACGCATTTACATAATGGCTCAATTTATTTAAAAACACAGCGCCTTTGTCAGTGCTTTTTGCTATCAATTTTAAACGGTCTTTCAAGCTATCAATCTGTTTTCCTGCTTCCAACACAGGGAACTTTGCTTTTTTATTGCTTGGCTCGTATTGAAGTGTTTTTAAGTTAAGTGTAGAGAATGATTTTTTGCCTGAAGCATCTTTATCTTTTTTGAAGAAACCTTGGCCAGATTTATCGCCTATCCAGTTATTCTTAACCATTTCATCTATGTAAGCGGGCACTTTAAAAATATCACGCTTCTCATCGTTTGGCAAATTATCATACGCGCCTTTTGCCACTTTTACTAGGGTATCCAATCCCACCACATCCGTTGTTCTAAACGTAGCCGATTTTGGTTTACCAATAAATGTTCCTGTAAGTGCATCTATTTCATCTACTGTCAAATCCATTTCTTGTTGCAATTGAAAAACTGCACAGATGCTGAATACCCCGATTCTATTGGCAATGAAAGCAGGTGTATCTTTACACAAAACGGTTTGTTTGCCTAAATACAAAGAGCCATACTCCATCAAAAAGTTCACCACCTCTGGGTGTGTATCGGCAGTAGGAATAATTTCTAACAAGCGTAAATAGCGCGGAGGGTTGAAGTAGTGTGTACCGCAGAAATGCGCTTTGAAATCATCGCTTCTTCCTTCGGTCATTAAGTGAATAGGAATGCCCGAAGTATTTGATGTAATCAGCGTTCCTGGCTTGCGGAATTTTTCTACATTTTCAAAAACTCTCTTTTTGATATCTAAGTTTTCTACCACTACTTCTATAATCCAATCGGCTTGTTTTAGCAAGTCCATATTGTCATCAAAGTTGCCTGTGGTGATGCGAGAAGCAAAAGCCTTGTCGTAAACAGGCGATGGATTGCTCTTCAATGCAAACGCCAACTCATCGTTTACTTTTTGATTGCGCTTGGCTGGCTTTTTCAAATCTTCTTCGCTCAACTTGGGAGTAACGATATCGAGCAAATACACTTTCAAGCCGATATTGGCATAGTGCAATGCAATACGTGAACCCATGACTCCCGCACCCAAAACGGCTACGGTCTTCAATTTCCTTGCTTTTGCCGGTGTTACGTTCACCGTCTTTTTGTCTGTGGCTACTGCTTCCATTTGTTTTCTTTTATTTATAAAATAATTTTTAGTTTTTCTTTTTGCGGAGATAGTAAGTATTACTACCACTATTAGTTGCAAAAGCAGTATTATATACTTCCCAACCTTGCGAATTCATTTCTTCCACCTTTTGCAATAACGAACTTTCATAATCCAAACCCTTCATAGCGGTAAAAGTTTGAACATCAGTTGAAGTTATTACCACAACCTTGAATTCTCTTAATTTAATAAGCGCAAACTCATATTTCTCCTGCGCCCAAGCACCACTCACAAATAAGAGCGATAAGATAGCAGTAAGTAAAAGTGATTTTGTTTTCATGTTGTTTTAGTTTTTCTTTTTGCGGAGATAATATATTATGAAGACAGAATTCGAAGCAGTGGTATTATAAACTTCCCATCCTTGATTACTTAACTCATTCACTTTTTTGATTACGTCTTTATCTATTTGACTAGACTGGGTTTTTATGCTTTCTATATTATCCGCTGTTACAAAATTTATTTCATTAAGAGTCGCAATTTTTACAATAGCATACTCATACTTTTCCTGCGCCCAAGCACCACTCACTATTAAGAGTGATAAGATAGCAGTAAGTAAAAGTGATTTTGTTTTCATGTTGTTTTTCTTGATTGAATACGAAGCTAAATTTTAATTTTTTATCAAACAACCGTTTGGTAAGTTAATTTTTCACTAATACTTTCTTTTTTATTGGATTTAAAACTTTGTCTTTCGGAGAAGATTTAGGCGCGGTAGTCTCTATTCGCTTCAAAATCCGTTTGGTTGTATTTTTCAAATAACTCGGTTCGCTAAAAACCCGTGTAAACATAAGGCTACCCTCTATCTCCGCTACAGATCGTTCCGCCAGTTCATTGGCTACTTCTTCCGAAAATTTATCTAGGTAAATAGTTTTGATAGCATGAAAAAAATCCATAAAGAAATGGCGCACCAACTCCGCAAACTCTGGTACCATGAGGGCTGACTCCACTCCCACATTGCCCATGAGCGAGCCAGTTTCTTCATCTAAAAAGATTTGCTCCGCTGCTTCAAACATCCGCTCCATGCGGATTTGAGGCGTTACACTTTTATCGTAAGCAAAGGCAAATACTCGACTTTTAAAGTACTCATGTACCATCAAAATCACCTTCTTCATTAAATCTTCCTTACTGGCGAAATAGTGATACAAACTCCCTTTTTGCAAACCGCACTCTGCGGCTATATCTGCCATAGAAGTATGGTAATAACTCTTTCTACGAAACAGTTTCAGCGACTGTAAGATTATAAACTGTTCATCTACTTTTTGCCTTGGCATAGTTTCCTTTTCAAATTGGATAACGAAGCTAAAATACTTTTCCGATTTACCAAACGGTTGGTAGGGAAAAATATTGTACTGTTTTTGGAAACATGGATTTTGCTAATAAAGAAGATAATTAAAGATTTTATTGATTAACAAAATCGTTTAATCTATGTATTCGTGTTTCTATGCCTGCCTGAAAAACTCCAGCAATTTCTCATTCACCCAATCGGGATTATCATGCTGCACAAAATGCCCACTGTTCGGGTCATAGAGTATTTCACAGCTATTCTCACAATACTCGGCAGTACGATAGGTAAGTTCTTTACCCAATGCCAAATCATGTTCCCCCCAAAGCATTCTGAGTGGTGCTTTTATTTTGGGAAAAGGAGGAGCGGAAAATAAATTTCGGAAGGTTGCCCGATAATAATTGATAGCAGATTTAGCCGCTAAAGGTTTTGAATAGGCGGCTACATATTGTTGAATATCTTCCTCTGTGAAAGCATTTTTCCTTTTACTCATTCTCTCAAAGGTCTGTCTGAAAAATCTTTCGGAGCCAACTATTCTTTCAGGAAGAAAAGGAATTTGAAAAAATAAGATATACCAACTCTTGCGTATTTGTGCAAAATTAAATTCCTCAAAAGCACGCTTCATCTCATTGGGATGCGGCACATTCAAAATCGCTAATTTCTGAACCACTTCCGGATGAAAAGCAGCCACCGCCCAAGCTACTGCTGCTCCCCAATCGTGCCCCACTACAATGGCTTTTTCAGCACCCAAAGCTGTGATGAGAGCTGCAATATCTGCTGCTAAAGTTTCAATTTTATAATCGCTTACCTGAGTTGGCTTATCACTCAGATTGTAACCTCGCATATCGGGAGCTACAACACGATATTGCTTCGAAAGAATAGGAATCTGATGTCGCCATCCATACCAAAACTCAGGAAAACCATGCAATAAAATTACCAATTCACCTTGCCCCTCTTCCACATAGTGAAGACGAATGCCATTGACTTGGATGAAGTGGTCGGTCATGATTAAAATGGCAAATCGTCCTCGCGAACTTCTACCGCATTTTCCGGACGCTCCTGATTGTAATCAGAAGACTTTTCAGCACGACTATAATTATTGCCACCACTGCTGCTGCCTCCGTTTGCTCCTTCTATCTTCCATGCTTTCACATCTGTATACCATTTAGTATTATACTCTCTGCTGCTGATATCGAAAGATACTTTCAACTCTGTGCCTGGATTCGTAGCCTTAATCGTTTCTACTAAATCGCTCCATGCAGTAATACAAACTTTCTTCGGAAATTTATCTTGTGTTTCAATAATAAAATCACACTTCACCCATCTTCCATTTTTCCCTTCACCGCTTTGTTCTGGTTGTACTTGTACTAGTTTTCCTGTTAATTCCATGATTGCTTTTAAATTTAGAATGCTAAAATATAAAAATTACGATTTCAAAAATTCTTTAAACCACTTACCAGAATCTTTCATCGTTCGTTTCTGAGTTTCAAAATCTACATGCACTAAACCAAAGCGCGGACGATTACCTTCTGCCCACTCAAAGTTATCCATGAAACTCCAGACAAAATACCCTCCTACATTTACCCCTTCTTGCTTTGCTTTTAGCACCTGCTTCAAATAATCTTTTATGAACTGAGTACGCTTTGCATCTTTCACTTCTCCATTCACAATTTGGTCAGGGAAAGCGGCACCGTTTTCGGTAATCATTATTTTGGGAATTTCTTTGTAGGCTCCAAATTTCTTAATCACATTATAGATTCCCTCTGGGTATACTTCCCATCCCATATCTGTCAAATCGTGTCCGAGTTTTTTTGCAGGCACATTGGCAAAATGAATAATCGGAATTAAACCCAACTGGTGCACGACCATACGAGAGTAATTCTGCAACCCTATAAAATCAAAATCGAACTTCAATTTTTCTGCATCGCCCGGTAACATGTGCTTTTCGATATGCTTGCAAGCTGGCAAATCTGCTGTGGGGTAGCCCCTTCCCACTACTGGGTCTATAAACAAACGATTGATAAATGCATCTGCTCTGCGGGCCGCTTTTACATTTGCTGGTTTATCGTTTTTTGCATCAATGTGGCTGCATGAAAAAGTAGTTCCTATAGTTGCATCTTTTACATTGGCTCTAAGTATTCTTCCACCTGCACCATGGCTCATAGCTACGTGATGAACCGCTTTATAAAACTTACTAAAATTCACATGACCTGGTGCATGCATTCCTACTAAATATCCAAGTGGCACAAATGCCATCGGCTCATTAAAAACCATCCAGTTCTTTACTTTATCACCATACGCTTTTGAAATGGTATCTACAAAATCTTCAAACCATTTAATGGAATCTCTGTTTGCCCAGCCACCTTTTTCTTCCAAAGCCTGTGGTAAATCCCAGTGATAGCAAGTAACGTAGGGCGTTACATTTTCTTTCAAGCATTTATCAATCACCCGATGGTAATAATCTATTCCTTTTTGATTCACTGCACCCGTGCCTTGTGGCAACACTCTAGACCAACCTACTGAAAAACGAGAGGCTGGAATATTCATCTGATGCATGAGTTCAATATCGCTTTCGTAGCGGTGATAAAAATCGCAAGCCACATCGCCCGTTTCGTGTGTTTTTACTTTATGCGTGTGATGCACAAAATGATCCCAAATAGATTCTCCTTTTCCATCTTCATTCCAACCACCCTCTATCTGATAGGCCGCAGTTGCAGTACCCCACACAAAGTCTTTTCCAAAATCACTGGCGCGAAGTTCATCGCCCATAATCATTTCTGCAAACAAGCCTTTCGGCAATACCGCCCCTGCTCCTAAAAGAGCAGTTAAACGAAGCATCTCTTCTCTTGTCATTTTCTAAATTTTATTAAACCTACTAATTTTTTTAAATACCAAAAGTTGTTTTATCTATCTTAGTAGCATAATTCTAATTATGAAAAAAACAATGAGCCTTTTCCTTGCTTTTTCTTTAACACTACTATTTAATACTACTAATGCTATTAGCACCAATGATTCTACAACCTCCACTAAAAATACAGCAAAAATTACTCCTCAAAAAACAGTCAAAAAAACAACACTTGCTGGTGCAGAATGGAAATTAGTTTGCATAGATAAAGCTGGTAAATTAAAATCAGTACCTAAAGATGCGAAAGCAAAACTTCAATTCGATAAAGAAAAAGGAAGACTGACTGGAAATGGCGGCTGTAATAATTTACACGGCAGTTTTAAAATAGAAAAAGACAATATCAGCGTTTCGAAAATAGGCGCTACTCGAATGTATTGCCAGGAATCATCGGAACTGGAAACTGCATTTTTATCGGCTTTGGAAAAGGTAAAAAAATGGGAAGTAAAAAAGGGTAAATTGTATTTAAAAAGTGATACTGCAACCTTGCTTGTTTTTCAATAATATTTCAGGCTTTTTCAAATGCTTGCTACCTTATCAAACCAAGGTTGTGCTTGCTCCAATTGTGCTGCCAACTGAAACAAAGTTGCTTCATCATTTACAGGAGCAGTAAACATAACCCCCACTGGCAGACCATCACTACTCCAATGCAATGGTACACTCATAGCAGGCTGTCCTGTTATATTTGCCAATGCAGGATAAGGCATCCAACTAAATGTTTTTTCAGCTACTTTTTCTATCAAGCCAGTATAACGAACTACAGAGGAAAGTCCTAAGACATTCAATGTTTTTAAAGCAATATCTTCTGCGGGCGAATTATTCATAGTGCCTATCACAAAAGGTTTGCGACCCAAAGTAGGTGTCAATAATAAATCATAACTAGTATGAAACTGCGCCATCTTTCTGTCAATTTCGTTCCACTTTTGGCGCGCCAATGCAAAGGTATTTGCACTAAAAGATTTACCCAATTGATACAACAACCAAGTGTTGGGTTCTACTTCTTCTCGTTGGGGTTTCTTGCCGCGCTTTTCACCTATGAAATCGAGTGTGGCACTGGTTTCGCCAAGTACTAGAGTATAAAGCAATTCAGCATTTAACTGATGCGTAAATGGCAATTCAACTTCTTCAACTATGTGTCCAGCATCTCGCAAAAGAGCCACCGTATTTTCAATAGCTTTTATATTTTCTGGGTCAATGGGAGCATTCAAACCTTTGGGCATTTGATAGCTGAAACCAATCTTAAGTTTGCGAACAGTTTGCTTAATTTCTTCGCTGTAAGGTTTTGCAGGAGGTGCAATCGTGTATGGGTCGCCTTTGCATTCGCCAGCTACTACATCTATGTATGCCGCAGCATCGCGCACACTTCTGGAAACAATACCTGAGGTAACAGCACCACTCCACACCTCCCCTGAAATAGGACCGTTAGAAATTCTTCCACGCGATGGCTTCATTCCAAAAATTCCATTACAACTTGCAGGGATTCGAATAGAACCTCCGCCATCGCTGGCAAATGCCATAGGGATAATACCCGCTGCTACACAGGCTCCTGCGCCTCCACTACTCCCCCCTGTGCTATGATTCGTATTCCAAGGGTTTCTACAAACCCCTAACAGTTTCCCCTCAGTGAAAGGTGTCAATCCAAATTCTGGGGTATTGGTTTTTCCAAAAATAACCATGCCAGCTTTTTGTATGCGATGCACTACCTCAGAAGTTTCGGTGGAAATAAAATCTTTAGTAATGCCCGAGCCCGCTGTAAGTCTTGTTCCTTTTAATTGTACATCCAAATCTTTTAGCAAAAAAGGTACACCTGCAAAAGGAGTATTGACATCTATACTTTCTATTTGTTGTTTTCCTAAGTCGTATAATTTAGTGACTACTGCATTAATTTTTGGATTAACTTCCTCTGTTCGCTGTATGGCAATTTCCAATAACTCTGATGGAGTCACTTCTTTATTTTTCACCAATGCAGCCAATGATGTGGCATCCAGTTTTCTGTATTCTTCAAATTTCATAAAGCTGATTTTTTATATCTTGAAAAATATTTTTTGTTTCAAATACAAAGAACAAGATAGCTAAAATAGAGAATAGATTTTACGCTAAAATAACAGGAAATCGAAAGTGGTTTTTTAGAACATTATTGCCATACAATTGTTCATTAAACAGCTAGCTTTCAGAGCTTAATTTTTTTCTTCTATATTTACGAGATATGAAACAACTCTTACTTACTTTTTTAGTGTTTATTTCTGTAGCAGTTTCTGCACAAGAAATAACAGGTGTATTGTTCGATAAAAGAACAGGAGAAACACTCATAGCTGCATCCGTTTCTATAAAGGGAACTACTACTGGCGTGCAGACCGATATTGATGGGAAATTTAGTTTTAAACCCAACCAAAGTCCGCCTTATACTTTGGTTTTCTCCTATATAGGATATGAACCTATAGAAGTGAACGTAACCAGTATAGAGCAAGCCAAAAGACCTTTTGTAATGCGCTTGGGAGAAAGCGAAAAGGTGCTAAAAGATGTAGAAATTGTAGATACGAGAATCACCGAAAAGCAAAAGGAAAATCCACTTACTATTGAGAGCATGGGACTGCAACAAATTAAGCAAACTGCATCCTCTACTTTTTACGAAGGACTCAGCACCTTAAAAGGAGTAGATATGACTACCGCATCTTTGGGATTTGTAGTGATAAACACGCGTGGCTTTAACTCCACTTCTCCCGTGCGTTCATTACAATTATTAGATGGCTGCGATAACCAAGCACCTGGTTTAAATTTTAGCGTGGGAAATTTTGCAGGAGCATCTGAAATTGACATTCAAAAAGTAGATTTGATTGTGGGAGCAAGTTCTCCTTTGTATGGACCCAATGCATTTAACGGAGTATTATCCATGCAAACTAAAAGCCCTTTTTACTACCAAGGATTAACCGTATTTTTAAAAGGAGCAGAACGTAATATGTTTGATGGCGCAGTGCGCTATGCTAAGGCATTTAAAAACAAAAAAGGAGAAGATAAATTTGCCTTTAAAATATCAGCTTCATACTTGAGAGCGAGCGATTGGGTGGCAGATAATTATTCTAAATCGGCTAACATAAACGCATTGAGAGATGCCAGCAATCCCGGAGGATACGATGCTGTGAATAGATATGGAGATGAATTACAATCTCAAAACTCTAATAGCTTTTTAGGAAGTTCGAAAATTGTTAGAGAAAATTTAGGATTAGGACAATTTAACCGTACAGGATATTTGGAAAAAGATTTAGTGGATTATAATATTTCAAACATTAAAACGAGTGCTGCTTTACACTACAAAATCACCGATAAAATAGAAGCAAAAGCTACCTACAATTTTGGCTATGGAACTACGGTTTACCAAGGTGATAATCGTTACAGTTTGAGAGGACTTCAGCTACATCAAGTGAGAGTAGAAGTTAGCCAAGCTGATAAATTTTTTGTGAGAGCATACATGACCGCAGAAGATGCTGGAAGTTCTTATGATGCTGTGTTTACTGCACTTAGAATGCAAGAATACAGTAAGAGCGATACCAGATGGACCCAAGATTATCAATCTTTTTGGTCAAATAAAATTGTCAATGTAGGGAACGGTCCATTGTTTAAACTTCCAGGTATGCCAGCTAGTGTTTACCAAGATGCTACGCCTTGGTTTGGTTCAGCTTTCGATACCACTTATGGCATAGCTAAAGATGTCATGAATAAATACAAAGATTCTCTTTTTACATGGCATGCCCAAGCACGAGCTTTTGCAGATACCTTTACCAATGGGGGAACCTATAAAGCACGTCTAGTTCCAGGCACAGCAGCTTTCGATTCTGTAAAAAACGTAATTACTAATAGAAATTTAAATCAGGGCGGTACTCGCTTTTTTGACAAGAGCAAAATGTTTCATGCCCAAGCAGAATACAAGTGGGACATTAAGAAAAAAGGACAAGAGAAAAATTGGTTTGATTTGACAACGGGTGCCAGTTTTAGAATGTATTTTCCCTACTCTTTAGGAACAGTTTTTCAAGATACTTTCAGCAGAAGATATTTGCTAGATTCTTTGGGTAAACCCGTACAAGACATTAATGGACAAAAAACTGTTTTAGACAGCACATATCATAGAATTACAAACTGGGAAGTAGGCTTTTATTTTAGTGCCACTCGTAAATTTGATTTAGGCAAAGGACACACCATCACTCCTACAGTGACAGTGCGTTTTGACCGCAATCAAAACTTTGCTTGGAAACGTAAAGATGGCACTTGGGACCCAGTTATTACCCCTGCTGCCTCTTTAGTGTATTCCTACAAAGGAAACCACTCTATTCGTCTTTCGTATTCATCGGGGGTGCGTAATCCAACGCTTCAAGACCAATATCTATATTACAATGTAGGTCGAGCTATTTTGATAGGAAATTTAAATGGAGTTGATTCTGTAGTATCCATTTCGGGGCTAACTTCTTACATTGATAAAAATGGAAATAAAGCAGCTATTGATTCTTTAAAGTTTTTTAATGTAGATGGCGTTCGCCCTGAAAGAGTGCAAACAGTGGAATTAGGCTATAGAGGTTTGTTTGCAAAAAAAGTTTACGTAGATGTGAGTGCTTACACAAGTTTCTATAAAAATTTCTTGGGTTACAAATTGGGTGCTACGTTCTCTGATGATAAAGTTTTTGAACAAGGGGTAATTCGTCCATTCCAAGTGTATAGAATTGCTGCCAATTCAAAAGATTTAGTAATGACTTATGGTGCATCTATCGGCATTAGTTATTACTTTATTAAAAACTATGCATTGACTGGAAATTATTCTTGGAATGTGCTGAATCGTTTAAATTCCAAAGACTCTATAATTCCTGCATTCAACACGCCAGAACATAAATTTAATGTGGGTATAAGTGGCTATGATATCAAAATTGGCAAACAAAAAGGATTTGGATTTAATGTAAATTACAAATGGATTCAAGGCTTTGTATTTGAGGGCTCACCTCAGTTTACGGGTTCCATTCCTACTTATTCTTTGCTCGATGCACAGATTAGTTGGGATGTGCAAAAGATATATACTACCTTTAAATTAGGAGGAAGTAATCTAATTTCTAAACGAAATTATCAAGCCTACGGAGGTCCTGGAATTGGCAGAATGATTTATGGTTCCATACTCGTAAATTTAGATGGTGAGGCTTTAAAAAATTTGGGCAAAAAAGGGAAAGCAAAAACCCCTGATGCTAATTTTTAAAAGTTGCTATTTTTCAAAAATTTGTCTTACTAGTTTTTCTATTGTAACTTAGAAACCTAAACAAAAAATTATGAATAAAAAATTACTTCTAGCCCTTGTAGGTATAGGTATTACTACCACTACATTTTGCCAGCGATATCTTACCCCACAATTTAGCACCGTAAAAGTGACTAAAAATGTAAAGTATGGTGAAAATTTGGGATACAATTCTGCCTTTACCGCTACCGAAGATTTATTAATGGATGTGTACGAACCAGATGGTGATACTGCTAAAAAAAGACCAGTAATTATTTTGGGTCATGCAGGTTCTTATTTAGCATTGTATCAGTGGGGTGTAAAGGAACAATACAGTGTGGTAGAGATGTGTAATCGTTTTGCAAAGTTAGGCTATGTGGCGGTTTCTATCAATTATCGTTTAGGCTGGGCTGCTGGTGATAACGACCCAGAGGTACGCGAAAAAACCATCATCAATGCAGTGTATCGTTCTATGCAAGATTTCAAAACGGGCATTCGTTATTTCAAAAAAGATGCCTCTACTACCAACACTTGGAAAGCAGACCCATGTAAGATTTTTATTGGAGGAACGAACTCAGGTGGCTATTCAGCATTGGCTGTAGCTAACCTCAATAAACAATCAGAATTGCTAGGTGTCAAATTTTTAGATTCTCAAGGAAAACCATATATCGACCAATCTAAGACTGGAAGTTTTGATGGTTTTGGTGGAAGTGAAAACATTAACAATCACCCTGGCTATACCTCAGACCCACGTGCAGTATTAGCTTTGGGAGCTGCTACAGGAGATTCTACTTGGGTAGAAGCGGGCGAAATTCCAGTTGTTGCTTTATCGGGTGTGGAAGAAACTACCACTCCGTATAATACGGGTATTGTAATTACAGCGAGCGGCACCGCCATTATTGTGGTAAGTGGAGCGGGTGATTTTATGCCTAGAACAGAAAGATTGGGAAACAATGATGTATTTAAAGCAGCAGCTTTACCCCAAGGTCCACCCAACAAAAACGGAAGTGGCGGAATTACACAACCTATAGAAGGATTGTATCCTTGCTATGGTGTAAAATTTGAGCCTTGGAGTTGGTATGATGCCACACAGCCAGTAGGCGACCCAGCATTGAATCCTACTGCATCACAGACAAAGGGAAATTTATACATAGACACCATTATGTCTTATACTGCACCTCGCTTTTATGAAATTATAAAAGATACTTCTTCTTGTCAAATCACAGTAAACAGCATAGAAGACTTAAGCAGTAGCCCTGAAATTAATTTCACTACCGTGCCTAATCCTTCAAGCAGTTCCGTAACTGTTTTTAGTTCTTCTATAGAGACCCGCATTACCGCTGCCACTATGATAGATATAAATGGAAGATTAGTTCGTAAAATAGAAGGAAACAAAAATTACTATGCAGTGATTCCAGTAGAAGATTTAGCAAATGGAATGTATGCTATAGAAATAAAAACTACCGATGGTTTACAAACTGTAAAGAAAGTGATTGTACAACATTAAACTTATTCAACAATAAGGTTTTGAAACCACGAATTAGCATGCGTTTTAAATATCCTAATAAAAAGAAAACCCACTCAAATTTGAGTGGGTTTTCTTTTTTATAAAGATACTCGTTTACATTATTTATGATCCACTTTGTATCGAAAATCTTCTACCATAAATTCAAGGGTTACTTTCGCACCTTTTCCATTACCGTATAATCTTCCACTAATACCATCTCTTACATCATCACCAGACCATACAATATAACCAGATGTTTCAAACTTGGCAATACCAGCGTTTTGATTAGATTGTGTTTTTACAAATAGTATTGAAGGTAATTGAATGACACTTTTAGGATCTTTTGGATCTTTCAATTTAGGATTCGGCACAAACTTTAAAGATTCTGTTTCTTGAGCAGGGTCACCAGAAATAGTTACTTCTATTTTTTTGAACTCATCATTTGCATTTAAATATGCTTTTGTTTTCTCAACAGTTGGGTTTTGCTCTATCGCCTTTCCACTGGGAAGAATAAAGCAAGAAGCTTTTTCATCAATTTCGGCACCGACTATAATTCCTCCCTTACCTGGAGCCACCAATGAATAAGTAATGTTTACTAATTCATAAGCAAAACCATTTGGTTCATCTGTGGTGCCTGATGGTCCAGCAAAAGGTGCACTTACGTATACAAAAAAGCCATTCTCATTTTGCTTAGTAAACTGCATGGTTTCTTTTGTGAAGAATATAGTTTCCTTTTCTGGATTAAAAGGATCTGTAAGTGAGAGTCCAGCTGTTATTGTTACTTTTTCAAAATCATCTAAGGCTACCATTTTAAACTGAGGTACCCCTCCTATTATTATATCTTTTTCTTCTATTTCAATAGAATCTACTTTTAAAACCAAACGGTATTTATCTGTAGTGTTTGCCACTTTGCGAATAATTGCTCTCATGTTACTTTTTGGAGAAATAACATTGCTCCTTGAGGCTGTATTCTCGGTAACTCGGGTGTCCATAAAATCACTAAGAGAATATGATTCTTTAGTGTCCTTAAGAGTTGTACTTTCTTTTTTACAACTTGTCATGCTCAATGCCGATACCAGCAAAACGAATACTGTTTTTTTCATTTGTTAAATTTTTTATGAAACCAATATAGATTATTTATAATGTAAAGTCAAATTTGAGATAAAAATCTAATGTTTCTAAAATTAATTTTCGCTTACAAGAATTAAAAGAGGCTGCTCCAAATGGAAGCAGCCTCTTTTAATTTAAATGGAAAAAGATATTAATTAGTTACCTCTAATTTCTGAGTGTATTTCTTTCCGTTAATTTCCAATACAATATTATAAAGCCCACTAGACAAGTCTTTCACATCCATTTCCATAATGTGTTGCCCTTCCATATACGTGCGATTTTCAATAAGATGGTTCATTTGTTGACCTACCATATTGAAAGCTGCTAAATTTACTTTACCACTCTCCGCTAACGTAAATCCTATTTTCACTTTATCATTTGCAGGATTTGGAGCTATAGGATACAATTTATTAGTGATATTCTGAAATGCAGGATTATCATTAATTCCCGTAGGAGATGTAGGGTCTAAAATTAAGTTTTCATCTCCTGCTTGATAGTCTACCCAAGCAAAAGGCAAGTAATACATTTCATCGGTAGTATTTTCTCCCCACTGAATTGTTTTAGGAGGATTAAATGGATTGAAAGGATTATTGGTAGTATTATCATACTTACCCCAAGCGTGTAACTGAGTACCAGACTCCAAAACAATAGGAGATTTGAAAGAATAAGTTCCTTGCCAGTTAAAATCCCATTCAGGTACTTTTACTAAATTAATAGTATCACCTGCTGGAGTAATAGCAAACACGATCCAACGAACCCCTACTAAATGGCAGTGTGGAGCTATGTTTAATAAACTAACCTTGTTATTAAAAGTATGTATAGCATGGAAATCTTTTACCTGACCTGCATTTATTTTAAAAGGACCATTTTGTAACTCTCCAAAAAATGGAACGATTACATGGCTTTGTACATAACGTGTTGTAGGTGTTTTAGAGAAAAACAAATTCACGGTAGAAGAATCCCTTTCATCAGATGTAACAGGAGCGTAGTGCATTTGTAATTTCAAATCAGATCCTGCCTTAATTTTTTGGGCAATTCCATTGTTGTAAGGAACAGGGCGCATACCTGGAACAAAACCAGGTAATTGATTATCTAACTCACTTACAGCACTGTTTAAGCTACCCTCAAAACCATATTCAGGTGTGGTTTTATCAATAGAATCTGCTTTGCCAGTGTCATCGCTCCAAAACAAAGTATGGTGAACAATCTTTCTATTTCCTGGACGCATTTCTAAGGCTACTAAATCTTTATCTGTTGTAAGCCCTGTAGGCAAAACAAAATAACGATATTCATCAATTCCAGTTCCTTTATGCAAATAGGATTGACTAAAATGTAAAACTAAATCTGGCGCGCCTACTTCCGAACCAACCGGGAAAACTGGCAATTGTGGCTCTAAAGAGGCATTCCCTTGCGGAGTTCCACCATCTACCCAAGCACTGATCGTTGCTATTTCAGCATCTGTCAGCGTATTTTCAGCAATAAAATGACGGTAAGATGGATCTGGTTTCCAAGGTGGCATGAACTTAATTCCCGTAGCATATTGTATAGTGCTTGCTTTTGAAACTACCTCCGCATAATTTGTCAAAGAAAATGGACCAATTTCACCGGGACGATGACAACTCGTGCAGTGTTTGTAAATAATAGGAGCCACGTGCTCACTATAGTTAGGCGTTTGTGCAGATGCTATTTGCGTCATAAGCAAGCATCCAACTAACATGGTAAAGATTTGTTTCATTGGGTGGTGATTTTTATTTTTTTGAAATAAAGCAACCTACAGGTTGTGTTTCTTTTATGGTGATTGATTTGTTTTCTGTTACTTGGTTTAAAACATCCGTTAAATAATTGGCAGTAATTACTTGTCTCTTTTTACCAATGGTTTCAAAACTGTTATCTACCTTACCTTTATACAAAATCTCTTTGGTTTTGTTTCGAATTACAAAAACTTGAGGAGTGATAGTAGCAGATAATTGTTTCGTTATTTTTTGATCCTCATCCTTTTTTAATAGAAAAGCAATTTTATATTTTCCTTTAAATTCTTGTATAGTCTCATTTGTAGAACTACTTTGATTTGGAAATAAACCTGTAAACGAAATTCCTTTTGAACTAAACTCTTGATAAATTTTATTTAAAGTAAGCGTTTGATTTTTGCAAATAGGGCAAGTTTCCGATAAAAAAATATAAACAGATATACTGTCTCTATCTACTGAAAAAGCAGAAAAGACAAAAGACAAAAGAAAGATTACAGAGAGAAAAATTCTTTTCATTTTTTAATTAGCTCATTGAAGTTAAATAAAAAACTGAAGAAGATTGTTAAAATTTCAAGAAATTTTACAATTAGGTACTAATCAATAGACTTTTTTACATAGTAATTAAATGCCAATCGAGTAAATGATAGATAGGCTGCCTATTTACCACCCCTAGCTCATAACCAAATTCATCCGATACTTTTTGTAAAATGGATTTAAAATGATGAGCAATAGAGCCTACAAAATGCACTGGATAGTTAGTGTCTTTTTGATAAGGAACAACATGGTATTTATAAAATTGAATAAACCCTTCATACACTAATTGTTCTATGTACTCTCGATCAGGGCTTTCCGATAAAAGCTTTGCAAATTTTGCTAGGTAAACATTGGCGTACGGTTCATTATATACAGCCCAGAAAATTTTCTCTTTATCTAACTCGTATTTTTGCTTCAAAATTGTATCAGTAGCTAATGGCAGTTTGTGATAAATAAAATCAGCAAGTATTTTTTTTCCAAAGTAACTTCCACTCCCTTCGTCCCCTAAAACATATCCTAATGCAGGTACCGAATTATCTATTTCCTTTCCATCAAAAACACAAGAGTTAGACCCTGTCCCTAAAATACAAACAATCGCCTTTCTTCCATCATAAGTAGCAAAGGCAGCCGCTTTCATATCATGGTCTACATGTATGTGGGCTTTAGGAAAAATAGTTGAAAGTCCCGAAATAATAATTTCGTTTCGAGCATCACTGGAGCAACCAGCGCCATAAAAAAATATCTGTTTAACTTGCTTGGCTATGGACAATAAACCCTCATTCTTTTTCAGCTCATCGGTCACCGATTGAGCGGTATGAAAAAAAGGGTTGAAGCCTATGCTCTCGAACTCTTGTTTATCGGAAGTAATCCAATTCGTTTTAGTAGAACCAGAATCTGCAACTAGAATCATATGAAAATAGATTAGATAATTATTTGCTAATATAGGTTTGATTTTAGAATACTGTAAAAAAATATACCTTTATAAAAAATACAACCCATGCGAAAAATTTCCCTTTTTACCATTTTGTTTTTAGCAGTTCAACTCTTAAATGCTCAAAATCATTTACGTGCCGATCGTTCTTTTTTAGATCCTCTTTATGCACCCTTTTATCATGGGGTAGCATCTGGTGATCCATTAACAGATAAAGTGATTTTATGGACCCGCGTTACTACTACCAATCCTACCGTTTCTGTAGATTGGAAAATAGCAAGTGATACCGCTTTTACGAATGTGGTAAATAGCGGAACCGTTAGCACAGATACATCTAAAGATTACACTGTAAAAGTAGATGCAACTGGCCTACAACCTAATAAATGGTACTATTACTATTTTACAGCATTAGGAAAAAAATCTCCAATTGGGAGAACGCGTACAACTGCCGTAGGAAATGTAGATTCACTCCGTTTTGCCATTGTTTCTTGTTCTAATTTACAAGCTGGATATTTCAATGCCTACAAAGATATTTCCCTGCGTAATGACATCGATGCAGTAGTGCATTTAGGAGATTATATTTATGAATACGAAAAGGGGGGATATGGCACTTTTGATTCTACCCAAAGAGCGCATGAACCAGCCAATGAAATTTTGACTCTTTCGGATTATCGCATTCGTCATTCACAATACAAGCTAGACCCAGATTTACGTTCATTGCATCAGCAATATCCTTTCATTACCATTTGGGATGACCATGAAACCGCGAATGATTCTTGGACAGGTGGAGCACAAAATCATACCCCAGGAACAGAAGGTGCTTGGGCAGATAGAAAATCTGCTGGCGAAACTGCCTATTTTGAGTGGATTCCAATTCGTGAAAACAATGCTGGAGATACAATTCACCGCTTAATCAAATGGGGAGATTTAGCAGATTTCATTATGTTAGATACGCGCTTAGAAGGAAGAATGAAACAAGTAACGGCTACCGATACTACCTTAAATGATACTACCCGAACCCTCATGGGAGCAACTCAATTAGCATGGTTTAAAGATAAATTGAGTAACTCTACTGCACAGTGGAAAGTAATTGGAAATCAAGTAATGATTTCGCCCCTTATCAACGGAGGTAATCCTTTAAATCTAGATCAATGGGATGGCTATCCTGCCGAAAGAAAAAAAGTATACAATCACATCTCAAAGAATAATATTAAAGACATCGTTTTCTTAACTGGCGATATACACACTTCATGGGGCAATGATTTGCCACCTAAAGATAGTACTTACAATAAAACAACGGGTGCAGGTTCTATTGCAGTAGAGTTTGTATGCACTAGTATTACTTCCCCTGGCTTACCTGGAATAGGGAATACACTCATAGGCTTAGTACAGTCTCAAAACCCTTACATGAAGTATGTAGATCTAGAAAAGCATGGTTATTTATTATTAGATATTAATAAACAAAGAACACAAGGAGATTGGGTGTATATGAGTACACTTACGGATAAAAATTTCACTACCAACATTGGTGGCTCTTGGTATACCGATCACAATCAAACTTTCTTAAAACAAGCTTCATCGGCTGCGGCTCCACGTCCAAATGCAGCACCTTTTGCTCCACAGTTTCAAGGAAATCCAAATGGAATAGCAGAAGCTTCTAAAGAAACGATGGTGGTTGTGTCCTGTTTCCCAAATCCTACAGCAGGAGAATTGAAAATTCAATACTATTTGTTTGCTCCGCAAAAAGTGACAGTAGGCATTTACGATATGGCTGGCAAATTAGTAATGAGCCAACCTGAAACACAGTCTAGTGCTGGCTTGTTTGAAACAGAAATGAATATTCAAAACTTAGCTACTGGAAATTATTTGATTACCATCAATGCAGGTGGGAAAAATTACTCTCAAAAAATGGTAAAAGGGAAATAAGAATGATTTATTCAAACTAATTTTTAAAAATTTAAAATTAACACTCTCATTTGCATAAAAAAGCCTCCTAAAATTTCGGAGGCTTTTTTATGCATCAAATAGTTTTCAGAATAATTACCTTCGGCACTTAATTTTAAAATACTATGACCATAGAAGAACAATTAATAGCTAGAAGCAACAATGAATGTGAGTTGTGTAAATCCACTAATAATTTGATGGTATATCCCATACCACCCGATACCGATAAACAAGAAAGCAAATCGCTGTACGTATGCCAAAAATGCAATGCACAATTAGAGAAAAAAGAAGAACTGGATGTAAAGTATTGGAGTTGTTTGAATGAAAGCATGTGGAGTGAAGTACCCGCTGTGCAAGTAGTCTCTTGGCGAATGCTCAATAGATTAAAAAATGAAACATGGGCTATGGAAGCATTGGATATGCTTTTTTTAGATGACGATACTTTGCTTTGGGCAAAAGCAACTGGTGACCATGAAAACTCTAGCGATGTAGAACTTCACAAGGATTGCAATGGGACCCTGTTACAAACCGGTGACACTATTGTTTTGACAAAATCATTAGATGTAAAAGGTTCCAACCTAAATGCGAAACTAGGCACCGTAGTAAAAAACATAAAACTAGTAGCCGATAATACAGAACAAATAGAAGGTAAAATAGAAGGACAAACCATCGTAATTCTAACAAAGTACGTTCGCAAATCCAATTAAATATTATTGCTTCTGCAATGTCTTGCGGTATACCTCTTTGCCTACTTCTATTTCTAAAATATACATACCAGCTGGTACTGCATCTATTTTAACACTAGAGTGATTTAGTCCTTGTGCTACATTGCTAGATTGATATTTAGAAACAACTCTTCCTTGTATATCCGTTACAGTAATTTTCACAGGCATTTCCTTTTGCAAATAGTACTGAACCATAATGTGGTCTTCAAAAGGATTGGGATAAATTCCAAATACAATTAAATTTTCTACCTCTGCCAAAGAAGATGGTTTTATAACTTCTTTAAAGTTGAAAATGTATTGTATGGTATCACAAACAGGTGTGGTACAATTATCACAAGATTTTAAAATAACGGTATCTTTTCCTACATAATTATAATAAGGAGAGAAGCGAAGACAAGAATCTGAAGGAAGTGTAAAATTACCATGCGCCACACTTTTTAGAATTTGTGTATTGCCCTTGGCACCTATCAAATCATCAAATACAAAACAAGCATTCAACACAGTATTTTTTACAGTATCTATAGTGATGGTCTGCATCTGTGATGGATGATTTATTTTGAAAATATAGATTACTGTATCGCAAACACTCATGGCTTTATCGCAGGCTATTGCGCGCATTTCATCAAAGCCACAGAAATCACTATCTGCAGTGGCAGTAAAGCAAGTATCATTTGTGAAGGAATAACTGCTGTGCTGAAAATTGGTCTTATAAAGTGTATCCGTTTTATTTAAATCGTCAAAACTAAAGCAGTCACTATACGTTTGTTTGCCCTCTAAATTTACAGTAATGGTATCGGTATGCGTAAATGCGTTTACGGAAATAAAAATTCGAACTGTATCGCAAATACTAGGTACACCATTACTGCAAACTGCAGCCAATATGGTATCATTTCCTTTATAACCATTCGTTGCTTTATAACTAATATTAATGCCACTTTGAATAGAACTTACTCCGTGGTTTGCTTGGTCATAGATTGTCATAGATAATGCTGGACAAACACCCGCATTAGGAATTACCGAAATAGAATTGGTGGTTTTATTATCGGTAGTTACATAAACTATAGTTGCCACTTTTGTAGGTAGAATACTATGATTAGGAATCAAAGGCGGATTGGGAGCAGTAATAGGTAAAGACAAAGCGGGTGAAGCCGCAGTTCTTAAAAAGCGCTCGTTATTATTTACATAAAAGCTGGGGCCTAGTCTATCAGTATTGTGCAGTGAAGTTACATCGCAAAACTTATAATCTGCCTGAACTTTTCCTTTTTTTACATCTATTAAATAGTAACCATGATCATCTAAATTCACATACTTTTCATGTGGGTTAAAAGACTTTATTACATTTTGTCCTACACCAATCGGGAAGTTTAAAGAGGTAACACTGGGTCCTACAAATTCAACACAAACAGAACCCGCTCCAGTACTACTGTTGTAACCTGGACCTGGCACATCGTTACACCAAGAGGTATGAATATCGCCCGTGAGTATGACTAAGTTTTTGTAATTTTTAGTGAGTATTTGATTAATGATAGTATCGCGTTCAGAGTTGTATCCATCCCATTGATCTTTGTTTAAAATTTGCCCAAAAGCTTTCATGGGCGCAAACATTACTTGATTGCCTATAATTTTCCAGCGAGTAGTAGTATCTGCCAATTGTTGAAAATACCAAGCACGCTCCACAGGCCCCATCATGTGATGGTTGGGATCATTCGTTAACGCTGCATCTTGCACATCTCTATCGTACAAACGCGTATCAAGCATAATTAAATCCAATAAATTTCCATAGCGAACCTTTCTAAAAATACGAATGGTATCGAGTGGATCGGGTTTGCGGATGGGCATCCAATTAAAGTAAGTATTGGTAGAACTTTTCTTACGAACACTGTACAATCCCTCTGTAGCAGGCTGGTGATTTTCGCCTCCATCTCTATAAGAATCATTACAGGTTTCGTGGTCATCCCAAACGGTTATAAATGGAAACAGTTGATGAATTCTACGAAGTTGGTTATCCAGTTTGTACTGAGAATATCTAAGCTGGTAGCCAAGTTGAGTGTATGCTTCGCCCGGTGGGTCGTAGGTTCTTCCCTGTGCAGTTACATTATTATCTGCAAATCCTCCTGTTTCATATTCATAAATATAATCGCCCAAATGAAGTACAGCATCCACATCATTTCTATTAGAAATGTTTTCGTAGGCATTAAAATAACCATGCTCCCAACTAGCACAAGATACTACAGCAAAACGTGCACTATCGTTACTAGAAGATAAAGAGGGAGCAGTTTTTGTTCGGGCAATTACCGAATTTTTTCCATTCGATGAAAACATGAAATAATAATAGGTGGAAGGCTGTAATCCACATACGTCCACCTTTACAGTGAAATCGGTAGCACTGGTAGCTTGTGTTTTTCCATAATTTACTACCTGTGTAAAAGCTAAATCTTTTGCTATTTGCCAAAAAACAGGAATGGCATTTACATTGCCAGAATCAGGGGTAACTCTTGTCCAAATCATTACCCCATCGGGCAATGGATCACCAGAAGCTACTCCGTGATAAAAGGGTTTTAAAGTAGGATCAAGGGTAATGCGATGTTGCCCGTGATTGGTAGATTGAGCGACAGAAAATAGAGTTGCAAATAATACAAGAAACGTAAATACTTTTTTCACAGATATGGTTTTAAACTGCCGTGAAATTAAGAGATTAATTTGAGTGGAATACCTTATTAACATTCTAAAGAACAAACTCCCAACAAAAAAAACGAAGGGAAATTTATTGCTTAATAATTTTTTTTGTAACTATTTGAGAGGCACCTTTTAAGCTGACAAAATAAATGCCATTGGGCAATTGAGAGAAATCAATTCTCATCGTTTTAATTTCTCTTGAAATTTTTGGGAAACACTTTCTACCGATAGCATCCGTTATGGCAATATCTTCTATGGCATAATTTTCTAAATCAATAAAGAGGGTTTCGGAAATAGGGTTTGGAAAAAAGTTAATTAGCTTTTGCTCTATTCCGTTTGCTATTCCATTGGGTGTAATATTTACTATTTGATGAGTAGTATCAGAGAAATTGCATTCATAAGCAATTAAAGTAACTATATAGTTTCCTGAACCACTGAACGTATGATCGGGATTGGGATTGGTAGAAGTATCTCCATCACCAAAATTCCAATAGTAATGAGAAGCATTTTTTGAAGTATTTGTAAACCTAAATTTGCTATTCGAAATTTTAGAAAAACTAAATTCAGCTTTAGCATCAAATTTTCCAATGTTCCATTTTTGCATATTGTCATACAATACTGATTTTACTGCAGTTCTAACATTGGTAGCATCTACTCCCGGCAAACCAAAATTGTAGCTAATTAAAAGTGGATTCTTTCTGTAAAGAGTAGTATAAAAACAGCAGGCTGCAGCATATGTTCCTATAGTTGAAGGATGACTTTGGTCTAGGTTATACAATTCCATAGTAGGATAATTTTGACGTATGTATTTCCAAACTGCTCCTACAGGAGAAAGCAAAGCATGGTTACTATCTGCCATCATTCTATAGCGCAAACTCAATAAGCTATCCATTCCTAAATAAGTACATACAGGAGGCCACGATGCACAGTTAGAAGAATCTCCATTCTTTCTTCCCCATGTCATATAAAAAACTGTTTCTGCGCAGATGTTATTAGCATTAATTGTGCTATCTAATAACTTTGCATAAGGAAAAACATCTGTTTCTACTTGACTTAAAGGGAAAGATGGAAACTGACTTTGTTCCTGAAGCACCACAAAATCCCAATTTCCTTGTACTATCTTAGCTATAGAAGTGGAATTTGTAACATGCTGCTGGAAAGTATAGCCTCCTGGTGTATTGCTATCAAAATACAAACTATCCCCCGATGCTTTTGCAATGCTTCCTATAACCTGTGGAAGGTTATTTACATAAGTGTAACTATTTCCTAAAAATAAAACCCGCTTTGTAATTTGACCCAATATATTGGTCGAAAGACATAGACCCAATAAGATTAGTGAAAGTAACTTTTTCATTTTAAGAAGTTGACTTTGAAGTTTTATGAATAAACAGAAAGGTTTAATAAACTTACTTTTTAAACAACTCCAATAGCGTAATCATTTTTTCGCGGAGTTGCTTTCTATCTACTATAAAATCTAGAAACCCGTTCTCTAATTGAAACTCGGCAGTTTGAAACCCTTCTGGCAATTTTTTCTTAGTTGTTTCTTCAATGATACGAGGTCCTGCAAAACCAATAAGAGCGCCTGGTTCAGCTATATTCAAATCACCCAACATAGCAAAGGATGCAGTAACTCCACCAGTAGTCGGATTCGTCATTAATGAAATATAAGGCAGTTTGGCCTCTGCTAATTGATTCAATTTTGCGGCAGTTTTAGCCATTTGCATAAGCGAAAATGCAGACTCTTGCATACGCGCACCACCCGAGCGAGAAATAATTAATAATGGAGATTTTTGTTGGATGGCCTGGTCTACAGCTAAAGATATCTTCTCTCCCATTACACTTCCTAAACTCCCTCCTATAAAACGAAAATCCATAGCCGCTACCACTAAATTATTGCCACCCACTTTCCCTTCAGCTACTCTTATAGCATCTGCTAAACCAGTATTGTCCATAGCATCTACAATGCGCTTGGAATAAGGCTTTGAATCAGTAAATTCTAAAAAATTTATTGAAGTAAGATTTTCAAAAAGCTCTTGGTATTTTATCTCATCAAAAAGTAAATGAAAATAATCTTCCGCATCTATTTTCTCATGAAAATTACACTCTGGGCAGGTATATAAATTGTTTTTTAGCTGAGTAACTAAAAATGCTTTTTTACAGCCGTTGCATTTATGCCATACGCCATCTGGGGTTTCGAGTTTTTGCTCTGTAGTAGTCTCTACACCCTTTCTTAATCGCTTCCACCAAGGTCCTCTTTCTGACATAATTCTTTATGTGTACCTATATTGTTGAACTTCATTCAGCAATAATTTTTACGCTATTGTTACTTCTTCTGAAAGATAAATATCCTGAATAGCGTTTAGTAAATTTACTCCATCTTTTAAAGGACGCTGAAATGCTTTTCTACCGCTAATCAATCCCATACCTCCAGCTCTTTTATTAATAATAGCAGTTGCTACAGCCTCTGCCAAATCTGATTCACCAGAAGAAGCCCCACCAGAGTTAATTAAGCCTACTCGCCCCATATAGCAATTGGCTACTTGGTAACGAGTTAAATCTATCGGATGGTCAGTAGTTAAATCAGAGTATACCTTTTTATGCGTTTTTCCAAACTTCAATGCATTGTAACCACCGTTTGTTTCTGGTAATTTTTGCTTAATAATATCTGCTTGAATGGTTACTCCTAAATGATTGGCTTGCCCAGTCAAATCCGCAGAAAGATTATAATCAACCCCATCTTTGCTAAAGGCTGAATTTCGAGTGTAGCACCAAAGAATCGTAGCCATTCCTAGTTCATGTGCATATTCAAATGCTTTGGCTACTTCTACAATTTGTCTTTTTGATTCTTCCGAACCAAAATAAATAGTAGCCCCTACTGCTACTGCTCCCATATTCCAAGCATCTTTTATAGTTCCAAAAAGAATTTGGTCGTAGGTATTTGGGTAAGTCAAAAATTCGTTGTGATTAATTTTAACTATGAAAGGAATTTTATGAGCATACTTACGTGCCACCGATGCCAATACTCCGTAAGTAGAAGCTACTGCATTACAACCACCTTCTATAGCTAGTTTCACAATATTTTCCGAATCAAAATAAGCAGGGTTAGGCGAAAACGAAGCCCCCGCAGAATGTTCTATTCCTTGATCTACTGGCAAAATGGAAACATAACCCGTTCCTGCCAATCGTCCATTATTTGCTATTTGTTGAATGCTTCTAAGAGTAGGAATCGTTCTATTGCTATCTTTCCAATAACTGTCTACAAAATCTTTTTTAGGCAAATACAAAGAGTCTTTTGCAAAGGTTTTGCATTCGTGGTCTAATAAGTACTGAGCCTTTTGCTCGCCCAAGAGTTGTGCTATTGCTGCTTTAGTCATAGTTGATTTTTTATAAGGGAAGCAAATTTAAAAAAAGAAGGGAATTAAACGGGGAAAAGTAGGGAAAGCTATAAATACAAAAGCCACCGCTACTGCGATGGCTTTCATTATAAATTAAATGAACTAATTATTTTTTTAAAGAAGTAACACGTTTAGCTAAACTTGATTTTAAGTTCGCTGCTTTGTTTGCATGTATATACCCTCTCTTAGCCAATTTGTCTAAAGCCGAGAATACAGTAGGTAATGCCTTTTCAGCATCTGCTTTCTTCTTAGCTGCACGTAAGTCTCTAATTAGGTTACGTGTAGTTTTAGCATAGTATCTGTTTGCTATTCTTCTTTTAGCAGTTTGACGAATTCTTTTGATTGCCGATTTGTGATGTGCCATTGTTTTTCTTTTATAAGGAGTGCAAAAATAGAAACCTTTTCTTAATTACCAAATCTTAAAATACAGATATTTCTATTGAGTAGGTTCATTTTCTTTAATTCCCTGCTTGGAAGCATAGTAACCATGTAATAAAACAGAGAGCATAATGATGGCTCCTCCTACAAAAAAGCCCCAGTGCAAATGCTCGTTTTCATGAAAAATTAAGAACGCTAATGCAATGCCATAGACTGGTTCCAGATTTATGGAGAGGTTTAAGGTGAAAGCACTCAAATGCTTTAAAGCACTTAAAGAAAGCATTAAAGTTAGATGGGTACAAAAGACAGCCAATACAAAAAGTAGTACCCAATCATTAGTATTTGGGATTAATTTAGCTGGATGAAAATAGCCAATATAAAAAGGCAAAAAGACCGTAAGCATGGCTACCCCGGTCAAAATTTCATAGAAAGAAACCACGACTGGCTCTATTCTATTCACCATACTTTTATTGAAAATATTAAAGAATGCCCCTAAAAAGGAAGCCAATAAAGCCAAAACGATTCCCGTAAAATAAATTTTCTCTACTGAAAATATAAGCCAAATACCTACCATTGCCAGCACGCTAAAGAATAATTCTTCTTTGTGAATTTTCTTGCCTGTGACCAACGGCTCCATAAGTGCAGTAAACAATCCCTGTGAAGCCAGCATACTAAGTGTAATGGAAATATTAGAATACTTTATAGCGCCATAAAAGCAAAGCCAGTGAATGGTTATAATAAATCCTATGCCCAACAATTTCATAAAATCTGCTTTAGAAACAGCAAAAGACTTTTTAGTAAACAGAATAAAAAGTAACATAGATGCTGCCGTGATAAGCATTCTATACCAGACCAGCATCCCCTCGCTGAGTTCTATCCCTCTTCCCAAAACACCCGTTAACCCCCATAAAATAATAGAGAGGTGCATTTGAATATAGGCCTTGGTAGTCTCAGATTTAGAGTGATAAGAAGAAAGCATGGGCGCGAATTTAGAATTTCGAAATTAAAAAGCAGCCCACTTGACTATTTAATAAAATACCATGCTATACAATTAGATTTTGGGCGTTCTATTTTCTAAATTATGTATTCTCAAGTAGCTATCTTAACTTGCGCCCATCATGGAAGTAGAAAACTCTGAATTGATTTTAAAAATAGAAGCATCTCTAGATACTATGCGCCCTTATTTAAAAGATGATGGAGGCAATGTAGAGATAGTAGAAGTAACTGACGACATGATAGTTAAAGTGAGACTAATAGGCACTTGTAGCACTTGCCCGCAAAGTTATATGACCATGAATGCAGGTATAGAAACAGCTGTAAAACAGGCTGTACCTGAGATAAAAAGTGTGATAGCTGTTAACTAAAAACAGATGAACAAAAGAGAATTAACCGCACTCATCCGTAAAAAACAATCGCTCCTTTGTGTAGGATTAGATACTGACCTTTCGCTTATTCCAAAACATTTATTGCAGTATGATGACCCTGTTTTTGAATTCAATAAACAGATTATTGATGCGACCAAAGATATAGCAGTAGCCTATAAACCGAACATCGCTTTTTATGAAGCTATGGGTATAAAAGGTTGGCAGGCCCTTGAAAAAACAATGCTGTATTTAAATCAATTTAAAGACGAGGTTTTCACCATAGCAGATGCTAAAAGAGGTGATATTGGAAACACTTCCAAAATGTATGCAAAGGCTTTTTTTGAATGGTTAGATTTTGATTCAATAACAGTGGCTCCATATATGGGAGAAGATTCTGTAAAACCTTTTTTAGAGTATAAAGATAAATGGGTAATACTACTAGGACTTACTTCCAATAAAGGTTCCAACGATTTTCAAATGAATGAATATGGTGGTGAATTTCTTTATGAATCTGTAATAAAAAAAGCACAAACCTGGGGCACTTCCGAGCAATTAATGTTTGTAATAGGCGCCACCCATCCTCAAGAATTTACAAGCATCAGAAACATAGCTCCTGAAAATTTTTATTTAGTGCCTGGCGTGGGAGCACAAGGCGGAGATGTAGTTAGTATTTGTGAAGCAGGCATCAATCAAGATGGTGGTTTGCTCATTAATTCTGCACGCCAAATTATCTATGCATCGAGCGAAATTGATTTTGCAGAACAGGCTCGCACTAAGGCTTTAGAAACCAGAGAGCCGATGCTAAAATTTTTGAAAAATCTTTAGAACTTTCCATTCATATTCTATATTTACTAAAACCTTTTTCTATGAAAAATCTATTTGTTACCTTTTTATCTGTTGCCTTATTTTCTTGCCTAAATGTAAAAGCTCAAAACGATCCATTTGAATTGCAAATGACCGTATACAAAAGCGCTTTGAAATATTATGACCTACAAACAGCCACCACAGCACTTTACACAGCTTTGGCTTTAAAGCCAGATAGAAAAGATTTAAGAGATTCATTGGCACTCATCTATTTTGCTGCTGAAAAATATGGTCAAGCAAATGCATTAGCGGAAGACCTTTTAAAGGAAAACCCAAAACGAAATGATTTATTAGAAATGGCTGCGGTTTCAAAACAATCCTTAGGATTAGTAAAAGAGTCATTAGCAAATTACGAAGCGCTTCATGCAGTAGATAAGAATCCTTTTTATTTATATCAAATAGCAACCCTTCAATATCAACTAAAACGCTATGGAGAATGTGTGGCCTCTTTAGACCAAATAATTGCAGATGACCAAGCTACCAAACAAAATGTAACAATTCGTTCTCAAAACGGACAAGGCCAAAATGTACCTATGAAAGCTGCTGCTTTAAATGTAAAAGGAATTGTTGCATTAGAGCTCAACCAAGACGAAGTAGCTAAAGACAATTTTGCTAAAGCAATCGAGTTGTTTCCTAACTTTTCGTTAGCAAAAGGCAACTTGAATATGTTAGCTCAAAAAACTGCTAAAACTACCACACCAGCACCAGCTAAGCCAGTACAAAAAGTAGCAGGTAAATAATATCCAATTTCATACAAACTGTTCTGAAATTAATTGCAACTCCTTTCACCTTCTCCACTAAAGCAAACAGCTTATAGGGAGCAAAATTGTGAGGGATAGTTTATCTTTGCAATTCATTTTTAATTCCATTTATGAGCAGAAATATTAAGAAAATAGCAGTGCTCACGTCTGGTGGTGATGCACCAGGAATGAATGCTGCTCTACGAGCTGTAGTTCGCGCTGGAGTATATTACGGCAAAGAAGTGATAGGAGTTTACAGAGGTTATGAAGGATTGATAGAAGGTGATATGAAGGCTATGGATGCTCGCTCCGTAGCTAATATCATTAACAGAGGAGGGACCATCCTAAAGACCACTCGAAGCAAGGGTTTTCTTACTGCCGATGGCAGAAAACAAGCTTTTGACAATCTAAAAAAGAACGAAGTAGATGCGCTGATAGTAATAGGTGGCGATGGAACTTTTAGAGGGGCTACAGTTTTTGAAAATGAATTTGATTTTCCCATCATAGGTTTGCCGGGAACTATAGATAACGATCTTTCGGGCACTGATTTTACCATAGGTTTTGATACTGCTTGCAATACCGTTATCCATGCAGTAGATGCTATTCGCGATACGGCATCATCTCACAATCGAATCTTTTTTATTGAGGTAATGGGGCGCGATTGTGGGTTCATAGCATTGCGTTCGGGCATAGCAGCAGGTGTAGAATTAATTGTGATTCCAGAGCATCACACTAATATGGAAGAATTAATTAAAAGCTTGAGTAAAGAGGGCAGAAACAAACGCTCTTCGGCACTAGTAGTGGTGGCTGAAGGAGGGAAATTTGGTAATGCTGCTGATATTGCCAAACAGGTAAAGGTAGCCTACCCAGACTATGACACCAAAGTAACTGTGCTAGGGCATATTCAACGCGGAGGCAGTCCTAGTTGTACCGATAGAGAAATAGCCAGTCGCATGGGAGTGGCTGCAGTGGAAGGTTTTCTACAAAACAAAAGTGGTGTGATGGCAGGCATCATCAATAGCAAAATTGTGTACACTCCTTTTTCTGACATTGTGAATACTCCCAAGCCGATAGATTTAGATATTTTCAGAATCAATGAAATCTTATCTGTGTAAAATTTTTCTACTCATTATTTCAATGAATTAATCTCATGAATTTCTGTAAGCCCTTCCTCGTAATTTTGTTGATACTTTTTACAAGTTCACACATCCTCTTCGGGCAAGAAATTCCTGCCATCAAAGATGCTTACGGAAGAACGGTTATTCTTCATGGCCTAAACACGAGTAGCAGTGCTAAAGATCAGAAAGAACATCAACCTTGGGTGAATGAATCAGATGTAGAAAGAGAGTATCATTCTTTTGGTTTCAATGCTGTACGCTACCTTATTTTTTGGGGAGCCATAGAACCCGAACAAGGTAAATATGATGAAGCTTATCTGGCCAAAGTAAAAGAAAGAGTAGAATGGTATACCAAACGAAAAATGTATGTGGTATTAGACATGCATCAAGATGTTTATGGATATGGAGTGGGCGGGAATGGTGCCCCTGAATGGGCTTCATCTTACACTAAAATCAAAAATTTGATACCCGACAAATGGCCTTGGTGGATACAAAATTTAGAACCTAAAGTAATTCGATCTTATGTTCAATTTTTTAAGTACAAAAAGAAAAAAGAACTACAACAACATTATATAAATTCTTGGTTAAAAGTAGTAGCACTTTTTAAAGACAACCCGTATGTGATAGGCTATGATTTGATGAATGAACCACATGGCGGAAAAGTACTAAAAACTTTAACAGGTGGTTTTGAAAGAAAATGGCTGATCAATTTTTACAACCGCATATTACCAGCTATCAGAAAAGAAGACACCCTTAGATATATCTTTTTTGAGCCACGATCACTAGGTGTAAATTTTGGAATGAAGTCTCATCTTCCAATGGTGAAAGATACTATCGTGAATAAATTAGTCTATGCACCTCATTGTTACATGACCTTTGTAGATGTGGGTGGTGATTACAAAAAGAAACATCAAAAAAAATTAAAGCAGTGGTTTGATTACAGAGAACAAGAGGCTATTAAACACAAAGCATCTATACTTTTAGGTGAGTTTGGTTTGTCACCAGGCAAAAAAGATTTCGATAAATATCTACAAGATATTTTTGCAGGATTAGATTCCCGCATGGGTTCATGGACCTACTGGGCGAGCGACTTAGGAGGATGGGGACCTTTAAAAGCCGATCGCTCCCCTTCTCCTATTTTACATGAATTGTTACGCATTTATCCGCAAGCTGTAGCTGGGGAATTGAAGAATTTTCAGTACGATTCTGAAAAGAAAAAATTCAGTATGCACTTTGTAAGTGACACTTCTATTACAGCACCCACCATCATTTCAGTCCCTAAAGAGCTTTTTCCTGTTTCTCCAAAAATCACGGTAACAGGTTCTTTAAATTATGAAACACAAATTGATTCCTCTTCGAATTCTTTCCTTGTGTCTATAAAGGATAACAAAGCTACCATCCATATTGAGATCCAATCTGAATAAGAAAAATGACATGATTAAAATCATTTCATTTTTTTTGATAAAAGACTTAAGTTCAGTCATTCATAGGTGCTTCATTCTTTTATCAAAACTAAAACAGCAATGGAAACAAAGACCTCAGAAAATTCTCTTTCCCAAGCACAACTTTGGCTTTCTGAGGGAAAGAGTTTTGATGAAATTGAGCAGCTACTAGTGGCAAACAATATCTCAGAAAATGAGGTAGAAACCACTATGAAGCATATTAAAGATATACGCTATGAAGAGCACCGAAAACGAGGACTTCCTTACGTACTCTTTGGGGCTTTGCTTTGCATTACTGGGGCAGTTGTTGCAGTATGTACTTTTGAATCGGGCGGGACTGGATTTCACATAGCACTTTACGGCATGACTGGCTTGGGAGTCACCTGTATTGTAGGAGGGCTGGCACATATTTTTGGGTAGTTTTTCACAAAAAAAATCCCGATACCATGACAGCATCGGGATAAACTCCACACTTGAAAAAACCGCAGCTTGGTTGTCTTCTTTCAAGCTACGGTTTCTGTAATTCTTCTCTTTAATCTTTCATCAATCTTTTTACCAATTTATGACCCATAGTAGTTTCCATCTCTACTAAGTAAATTCCTGTAGCCAACTGACTTACTGCTATTTCTTGTTTAGCAGTGGTGACTGTTACAGTTTGTAAGAATTTACCTTCTAGGGTATAGATGCTAATCGTTTTTAGCACCTCTCCTTCTGTTTCTATGGTTACATAATCACTCGTTGGATTTGGATAGATAGTAACTTTAATATCGCTTGCTTGTACATCTTTGATACCTACATTGTTTACTTGTACTGCGGCTGAAATTTTACTGCAACTATTTGCATCTGTAACTTGTACCGTGTAGCTTCCTGCTTGTGCAGCGGTGTAGGTTTGTTGTGTAGCATTGTTGATGTTGCCTGCATTCAACTGCCATTGATAGCTTGCAAAACCTGCTGTGGCACTTAGATTAAAGCCTGCCGCAGTGATAGTTGGATTCAATGCTGGACGAACAAACAAGTTTAACGTAATCACTGAATCACATCCTACAGCATTCGGAATGGTTCTGCTGTATGGACCTGTTACTGTCAATACTTGGGTTCCAAATTGATAGCTGGCTCCATTACAAATAGTATCATTGATAGTACTCGCACTTGGCTGGTTAATGGTTAAGTTGAGCGTGATAATACTATCACATCCTGCTACATTTGTGATGGTATCTTTGTATGTACCACCTTGTGTGAGTGTTTGGTTGTTGAATACATAACTACCGCATGCTGTTTGTGAAATGTTGCTACTTGTAGCTTGTGCAATCGTTACATTCAAGGTAATGAAACTGTCACAACCGTTTACACTGGTTAAAGTATCTAAGTAAGTGCCTGCTGTAGTAATGGTTTGTCCGTTGAACGTAATAGCCGAACCATTGCAAATGGGTTGAGTAATAGATGTGACAATACGCGGACGAACCGTAAAGGTCAAGGTTAAGATACTGTCACATCCTGTTACAGACGTCAAGGTATCTTTGAACACACCGCTTTGGGTTAGCGTAGCTCCGTTGAAAGTTGTACTTCCACCAAAACATACCGTGCCTGTAATACTTGCAGTAATTTGCGGACGAACGGTTAAGTTCAATGTTAAGAACGAATCGCAACCGGCAAGGTTTACAAGGGTATCTAAGTAAGCGCCACTTTGTGAACGAGAGATGCCGTTAAACATTACCGCCTGACCGAAGCAAATCGTTTGACTATAACTTCCTGCAGTAGGTTGTTTGATAGTGATGGTTTTAGTAGCTGTAGCCGTACATCCTGCACCTAAACTAGCCGTTACGGTATAGGTAGTAGTTGTAGTAGGCGAGAAGGTAGCAGCGGCTGCATTTCCTCCACTATTACTCCAAGCGTAAGTATTTCCTCCATTAGCTGTAAGCGTTATAGAACTTCCTGAACATACAGAGCTTGCTCCACTGATGGTTGCAGTAGGTGCTGATGTTACACTTACAGACTGAGAAGCAGTAGCAGTACAGCTATTGTTAGTTACCGTTACTGTATAGGTAGTAAGCACAGTAGGTGACACACTAACTGCTGCATTGGTACCCAATGAATTGCTCCATGCGTAAGTACCACCACCGCTCGCGGTAAGTGTAGCTGAAAGACCTGAACAGATGGTTGTTGGTCCGTTGATAGCGGCTACAACAGTAGTTACTGTTACATTCTGAGAGGCTGTAGCAGTACAGTTTCCAGTTCCTGTTACTGTCACGGTATAGGTAGTAGCAGTAGTCGGAGAGAAAGATGCCAAGGCATTATTTCCTCCACTATTACTCCATGCATAAGTTCCTCCCCCGCTTGCAGTCAATGCAATTACATTTCCAGCACATACATTGTTAGCACCTGTGATAGCTGCTGCTGGAAGTTGATTCACTGTAATAGAGGATGCTGCTGTTGCAGAACAATTGCTGGCATTGGTCACTGTCACAGTATAAGTAGTATTGGTGGTTGGGCTAAAATTGGCGGCAGCATTGCTTCCTCCATTATTGCTCCACGTATATGCACCACCTCCGCTTGCTGTTAAAGCTGCAGGTGTGCCTGCACAAATAGTGGCAGATGTTGGTGTAATAGATGCTGTAGGATTAGCATTTACGGTTACCAATCTAGAAGCAGTTGCAGAACAGTTATTAGCTGTTACTGTTACTGTATATGTAGTATTACCAGTTGGATTGAAACTAGCAGCAGCATTGCTTCCTCCGCTGTTACTCCATGCATAAGTTCCGCCACCAGATGCTGTTAAATTAGCAGCTTGACCTGCACAAAGCGTAAGTGTGGCTGGAGAAATACTTGCCGTTGGAATTACATTTACCGAAACTTTTACCACATTAGAAGTAACCGTTCCACAGCTTCCTGAGATTACAACAGAATAACTTCCTGAATCACTCAATGCCACTGAAGGTATATTGTAGCTTGTACTGTTTGCTCCGCTAATATTTACATTATTTTTCTTCCATTGATAGGTAGTGTTATTTCCACCAGTACCCACTACAGAGAGATTTAAAGGACCTCCCACACAAATGTTTTGCGGAGTGGGTTGTTGTGATATAGATGCAGATGATACAATAGTAAGTACTGCAGGTATAGAAGTTTGTGCTATACCGCAACTGCCCGTCACCACTACGGTGTAACTACCTGTGTCACTAGCTACCGCACTTGGTATGGAAAAAGTAGCACTAGTTGCTGTTGGAATATTCACCGTGTTTTTCTTCCATTGATAGGTAAGATTTGCACCCGGTGCCACTACACTAAATGTAACCGAAGAACCCGTGCAAGTTGATTGTGTAACTGGTTGGGTGGTGATAGCAGTTGTTGGATTCACGGTGATTGTAGCAGCATTAGATGTTTTATTTCCACAAGTACCTGTCACAACTACTGTGTATGAACCCGACATTGTAGTCAAAGCATTAGCAACACTGTATGAACTACCAGTTGCAGCAGGGATGTTACTTACACCCAATTTCCATTGGTATGAAAGTCCTGTACCTGTTGCTGTTGTTGAAATATTTAATGAGGCACCTTCACACAAAGTGCTACCGACTGGTTGTTGTGAAATAATAACCGTATCATTTACTGTTACCAATTTTGAAGCAGAAGCGGTACAATTGTTAGCATCCGTTCCTGTAACCGAATAGGTAACAGTTGCCGATGGTGAAACGGATTTTGATGCGCCATTACCCAATGAATTACTCCATGAGTAGGTACTGGCTCCATTGGCTATAAGGGTGGTAGCCACACCTTGACAAACTACTGGTGCTGTTGGAGAAATAGAAACGGTTGGGAGTTGATTGACAGTAACCAATCTACTTGCTGTTGCAGAACAGTTTGCATCGCTTACTGTAACTGAATAAGTAGTATTGATAGTAGGTGAAACGCTAACAATAGCATTACTTCCCAAAGAATTGCTCCAAGCATAAGTAGTTCCACCACTTGCAGTCAATGAGGCAGAAGAACCTGCACAGATTGCAACAGTAGCAGGCGATATTGCTGCTGCTGGCAATTGATTTACTGTCACCAAACGCGAAGCAGAAGCCGTGCAATTGTTAGCATCAGTACCTGTAACGGAATAGGTTGATGAAATGCTTGGACTAAATGTTGCAAGCGCAGCACCACCTCCGTTGCTCCACACATAACTAGAAGCACCGCTAGCAGTTAAGCTAGCAGAGGATCCATTACAAATACTAATGGTAGATGGAGAAATCGCGATAGTTGGTAATTGATTTACTGTTACTAATCGAGTAGCAGTAGCAGTACAAGTTCCATTTGAAACCGTTACTGTATATGAAGTATTCGTGTTTGGTGAAAAAGAGGCCGTAGCTGCACTCCCTCCGCTATTGCTCCAGCTATAAGTACCACCACCACTTGCTGTAAGTATTGCAGATACTCCACTACAAATTGTTACTGTGGTAGGACTGATAGCAGCAGTTGGCAATGCATTTACAGATACTAAACGAGATGCGCTTGTAGAGCAATTATTCACATCACTTACTGTTACGGTATAGGTAGTAGCATTAGTAGGAGAAACACTCACCACTGCATTACTTCCAAGAGAATTACTCCAAGTATAAGTTGACCCACCACTTGCAGTCAACGATGCAGAAGAGCCTGCACAAATTGAAACAGAAGTAGGAGAAATTGCAGCCACAGGTAATGCATTTACATTTAAGCGACCGACATTTGAAACAATTGCACCACAGCTTCCACCATTTACAGTCAATGTATAATTTCCGGAATCGGCAATCGCAACTGTTGAAATAGTAAGCGTAGCTGTAGTTGCGCCACTTATCGTTCCACCGTTTGAAAGTGTTACACCATTCTTTTTCCAAACATAGGAAGTAGGTGTGGCACCAGATGTAGTAGCACTAAAAGAAACTGATGTACCTACACATTTATTTTGTACTGCATTAGGTTGTGTAGCAAAGCTGATATTGTTAGCAGCAAGTGTCAGTTTTGCTGATTTTGATTCTGCTCCTGAACAGCCATTAAACACAACACAGCTATAATTTCCTGAATCGCTTAATGCCAAATTATTCAACACCAATGAAGCAGAAGTGGCATTTGGAATATCTGATCCATCCTTACGCCATTGATAATACAAATTAGAACCCAATCCTGCTACCGTAAAAGTTGCAGAATTTCCAGAACAAGCACTTGCACTTACAGGATTTAACACCATCATAGCCGCTACCTCAGTAGCATTGAGCGATCGATTAAAAATTCACCTCATCAATAGCACCTTGTAATACATTGTTACCAACTTGGTCACAACCGATTAGAAGAGCATTTGTATTATTAGTAATATTTCCAGTAGCGGCTGTAGTTAGCACCAATACGCCATTGATGTATTGCTTTACATTTGCTCCGTCATACGTGCAAGCTAAATGATACCAAGTATTTGAGAGCAATGTATTGGTAGGATGATACACAGCACCCAACATAATTACACGCGGACGACTCAAATAAATATCCATCAAAAAGTTGTTGGCATTGTTCTTATCTATCAAACGCTGATTGGATGTGATGCTTGTTGATTTTACCCAGCACGACATGGTTATTTGATTGGTGAAACTGGCAATAGGTGCAGCCGAATTCGCTTGTGTTTGATTAGGAATTTGAAGTGCTCCAGAAGCACTACCATTGCGATCGGCAGTATAAACCAAACCAGCCGCAAGCAGATTTAATCCATTTCCACTTACATCGTTTACGTTTACTCCATTTCCCATTGGATAATGAACAGCTAAACCAACATTAGAAAGAATAGATGGTGTAGTAAACAAAATTTTAGCCGATGAAGAAAGCAACGTAGCTCCATTACAATTTGTAACAAAGCAGGTATAGTTTCCACTATCGGAGTATGCTACAGAAGGAATAAGCAACGTATCATCTGTTGCGCCAACAATATTCACATTGTTTTTCTTCCATTGATAAGTACAAAAAGGAGAAGTTACAATAGTAAAACGAACTGCACCTCCAACACATGCTGTTTGATCTTGCGGTGGAGAAGTAATAGTAACAGCCGTAGAAAAAGCTAAATGTGCTGCTATACTTGTATCTGAGCCGCAGCTATTGGTAGCTATCAATTTATAATAACCGGTGTCAGCCGCAGTTACAGTAACAAAAGAAAGTGTTGTTGCTGTTGCCCCAGAAACATTTCCGCTATTCGCAACCAATACATTGTTCTTATACCATGCATAAGATACAACATCTCCATCTACTGCCACTGACAAACTATGCGAATTATTTATACAAATACTGCTATCCAATGGTTGTTTTGCCACTATGGGCGCACATCCAATTTTAGCTACATAGCCATCTGTACCTACACCACCATTGTTAAATGTGTTTTTTGAAAGATAAATTAAATCAGAAAAACGACCTGCAGCATTGATGCGATCGTCAAAACCAGATAGTCTCAATGTATTGCTACCAGTGTGTTTTACTTTCACATATTTTTCCCAAGCAGCATTTGCTCCGCTTGTATATTTCAAACGAAAAATAAGCGTTCCATAGTTAGCATTATCAATTGGATTTAGTGCAGTACTAGCAGCTGTAAAAGCAGGTGTAAAATTCATACTTTCTGCACCAGCTCCGTTCGTACCAATGGCTAACCATACTCTTCCAGTTGAATCGAAACATAGACTTCTTCCCGCTATCTGTGAATTATAGCCCGAAGAAGCAATATCGTTTTGCCAAATATCGGTGAATGAACTATTCATTCCTCTTACATAAATTCTTGTGGGTTGGGTTGCAAAGGAACCGCCTTCAAAAGCATATACTACTTCATCTGTTACTTTATGCACTGCCACATCTATAACAGAGGTGGGAATAGTAGTAGATAATTGAATATTACCAGAAGAAGCTATTCCACCAAATGCGCTATTTACTCTAAACAATCTGCCATATCTATTGGCATTACCAGGAGTAAGTGGTATAGAACCACCCGCATAAGTAAACGCTGAGTTATTGACAAAATCACAGGCTATAATTAAGTTACCTGAATTATCAGCAGCTAACCCTTTAATATATTCTTGCCCTGTTTGTCCAACGCCACTGATACCGATGCGTTGAGATGCGATGTATGTACCGTTGTTAATATCTACCTGGCCATAAAAAGCTTCACGAAAACCTGTGTTGTCACAGTTTCCTAAACCCGTTGTTACTACAGATGGACTACCTGTAGGGCCTGGGCTGTAATGAGCGGAAGTGTAAGATGTATTAGTAGTAGTAGTAGAAAAAGCAAAATACAATTTATTGCGATATCTATTCAACGCCAGTTTCATAGCATCTATACTCCCCTTTTCGCACTTGAAACGGTTTGCCCATTTGGCTACACCAGCACTATTGAGTCGTGTGATAAATCCATACTTTTCATTTACCGCAGCAGTACCTGCTAAAAAAAATGTGGTGTCATTTCCGCTGGCAAAATAGACCGAACCTGCAGTCGCATTGGAGAATCCTCCGTAATACACATTACTATTACTGTCTACTACTATTGAAGTAGGAATAATATCAGGCACCTGACCTATAACAGGAGAATGCATCCAAATTAAACTACCTGCACTAGTAAATTTAGCCACAAATGGTAGGTAGGCAAGTTGGTTTCCAGTAGAAATACTTACACCGGATACCGTCAAATTACCACTATATCTCCCTAGCACATACACATTTCCATTTCTATCATGCGTCAAGTCTACAGCATAGGCGTTTCCGCCATTCGTAATTTGTTTTGCCCATTCCCAACCCAGTTGAGCGGAAGCAGTATTGGATTTAAAAACAAAAGCGCATAGTAGCGCAAAAAACAAAAGCGATGTTTTGATTTTTGGTCTGGTAGTGTGGTTTAAATTTTTCATTGTGTGTGTTTTTGTTTGAGTGCAAACATCTTTCAAACACACACGCTATTTAGGATGACTTCATGAACGGTAGGTTTGAGTTCATGAATGGTATATTTTATATATAATAATTTTATAATGCCACTATTTCCAAAAAATTCATTCCTTTAGAAAAGCGAAACATCATCAACTCAATTCATGATTTCTGTAAAACAGGAAATAGAAAAACTAGAAAAGGAACTTGCTCATCTTTCCGAAGAAGGTGTTTTTAGAAATTTATTGGCATTACTTCCACTCTATTCTTTCACGGATTTTAAAAAGTTGGATGATACTTCTTCTTTGCTATTACAGCATCCTTTGCTGAAAATAAATTCCGATGAATGGGCAACAGTACTGACTGCCAGATGTGAGATATTAGAATTTGAAAGAAATTTTTTCGAGATAGAAAAAAATATACAACAACTAGAGACAGTCATTTTTTCTACGCCTGAAATAAATGCGCGTATTTATATTGCAAAAATATTGTCCACACAAAAAGAGGACGAAAAGAAAAAGTGGATTGCACAATTGGAAGAGAACTTCCCTCAACTTACAGATGTACAAATGCAAGTCAACACACTAGTACACTTGGCATTGGCTTATGAATTTTCTGACCAACTAAAGAGTGGCGAATATTTGCATAAAGCACTTAAAATAAGTCGTGAGAAAAATCATCCTTGGCTAGCAGGTAGAGTACTTTGTCGTCTTGCAGAATGGAGCGATAACAACGATATGTTGGTACAGGCGATGGATTATGTAAATGAAGGGCTCGCCATTTGCAATCAAGAAAACATGTACCCCTATTGTATGGAAGGAAGTATCACAAGAGCCATTCTATACCATAGAGAAAGTGATTTTAATAACAGCATAAAAAATTTAGATACTGCTATAGCTGCCGCCCAAAAGCAAGGATATGAGCCATTTTACGCTTACACACTATTGAAAAAAGCGACTATGCTCGTTACTCCCAATAGAGAAGATGAAGCGATTATCATACTTAATAAATTGCTTCAATTAGGCGAAACTTCCAACTCTATAAAAAAAAGAGTCCATGTTATTTTAGGAACAATAGCTGGCAAAAACAAAGAGTATGAAAAGGCGATTGAACATTTCAAAAAACACTTGGAAGAGCGAGGTGATGAAATGACCAACAGTGAAAAAATGATGTTGCAAAAAAACATTAGCACCTGTTATGCCCGCACCAACAATTACGAAAAAGCATTTTATGCTTTAAACGACTTTATAACATTAAAACTAGAAGCAATAGAGGAAGAAAGAAATAAGGAAATAGCAACTCTCCAAACTCAATATGAAACTGAAAAACGAGAAGCTGAACTACGCGAACTCAAAATCAGACAACAACAAACAGAACTCGAAAGCCGTGAAAGTGAACTGAAGGCTATCAAAGCTCAGATGAATCCACATTTCATTTTCAATGCCCTCAACTCCATTCAGGAAATGTTTTTTATTGGCGATAAACGATTGGCAAACGAACATCTCGGAAAATTCTCTCAACTCACTCGTGAAATTTTGAAAGCAAGCGGTAAACAATTTATTTCTCTTTCGGAGGAAATGGAAATGCTTACTAAATATCTGGAATTGGAAGGTCTTCGATTTGAAAAAGATTTTTCTTTCTCTATACAATCTAACAATGACGAGGCTTCTGATGATATTCTATTGCCACCTATGTTACTGCAACCGTATATTGAAAATGCCATCCGTCATGGACTGCTTCATCAAAAAGGAGAAAAGACTATAGCCATACATTTCAATTTTGATGAAAACAAAAAGCTGTTGACTTGTGTAATACAAGACAACGGTATCGGAAGAAGTGCTTCTACAGAAATTAATAAAAACAGAAAACAATTGCACGAATCGTTTTCAACTTCTGCGAATGAAAAACGCCTCGAATTATTAAATCAAAACAGAGATGAAAAAATAGGTGTATGGTATGAAGATTTGATTCCAGGAACAAAAGTGATAGTAACAATTCCTGTCAATTTTTAATTGCAAATTTGAAGTAAACATACAGCATGAGTTTCTACGGCACATCCATACAAGAGCTACTCCAGCGAGTAGAAACAGAAACGGGCGCTACCCAAGCGAACACCTATTTCTATTTAGCTATGGAACACAAATACCTTGACAATAAATTAGCAGTAGAGTACGCCAATAAAGGGCTGGCGGTTTGCAGAGAACAAAATCTGAAGGAAGCAGAAATAGATTATTGGACTGTTCGAGCCATTTTAGAAGAAAGTGAATCAGCTTCTGAAAATGCTGTAGAGCACCTCAAAAACGCTGTTGCTATTGCGAAAGAAATAGGCGATGAACAAGGTCGTTTAACTGCCTTACAGAAAATAGGTATGCACAAAATGCGACAACACAAGACAGATGAAGCGGGAGAAATTTTACTACAATGTGTGAAAGATTATGAGCAGTTACCTGACTCTATGATGAAGAATGAATGCTATTGGCAGACGGCTTTGTATCTATTTAATGTGGACTTAAAAGCAGCTACAGAAATTTCACTAAAAGGTCTTGAAATAGTGAAGGTGCATGGGAAACCACGCGATATGACACAGCATCTAAAAATGTTGCAAAACATTGCTATCAAAAGCGGTGATGATGAAAAAGGACTGGAATATGGATTGGAATTAATTCGGGTGAAAGATCAAATCAACGACCAATCTGCCATGCTAGGCGTAGCTAAAAATATTGCTAAAACATATCAGAAAAAAAACCAACCAGAACTAGCTCAAACATATTTTGAAAGAGAAATAAATCTGCACAGTGCTCCAGTAAATGCTAATCGCACGCACCAATTGCAAATGGGCGACCCGGAAGTTTATTTTATGGCTGGCCGAAAAAAGGAAGCATTTCAATATGCTCAAGATGCAATCGATGAAGCACTTTTGGAAAACAATGAGCGTAAACTGGGTAATGCTGAATTTCAAATGGGCTCCTTGCACTTTATGAATCAAGAATTTGACAAAGCAATTCACTTTCTCGAAAAATCAATCATCACAAAAGGAGATAGCATTCCAACCTCATCTCACATTGCTACGCTAGACTTATTGCACCCATGCTATGAAAAAACGAACCAACCAGTACTGGCTTATCAAACATTGCTAAAAAAAGTAGAGCTAGATGCTGCATTGGTAAATACCGAACGAATAAAAGAAGTAACACTACTCAACAAAAAATACGAATCGGAAAAAAGAGAATCGGAACTACGCGAACTCAAAATCAGACAACAACAAACAGAACTCGAAAGCCGTGAAAGTGAACTGAAGGCTATCAAAGCTCAGATGAATCCACATTTCATTTTCAATGCCCTCAACTCCATTCAGGAAATGTTTTTTATTGGTGATAAACGATTAGCAAACGAACATCTCGGAAAGTTTTCTCAACTCACTCGTGAAATTTTGAAAGCAAGCGGTAAACAATTTATTTCTCTTTCTGAGGAAATGGAAATGCTTACTAAATATCTGGAATTGGAAGGTCTTCGATTTGAAAAAGATTTTTCTTTCTCGAATTGGAAGGTCTTCGATTTGAAAAAGATTTTTCTTTCTCTATACAATCTAACAATGACGAGGCTTCTGATGATATTCTATTGCCACCTATGTTACTGCAACCCTATATTGAAAATGCCATTCGTCATGGACTGCTTCATCAAAAAGGAGAAAAGACAATAACCATACATTTCAATTTTGATGAAAACAAAAAGCTGTTGACTTGTGTAATACAAGACAACGGTATCGGAAGAAACGCTTCCACAGAAATTAATAAAAACAGAAAACAATTGCACGAATCGTTTTCAACTTCTGCGAATAAAAAACGCCTCGAATTATTAAATCAAAACAGAGATGAAAAAATAGGTGTATGGTATGAAGATTTGATTCGAGGAACAAAAGTGACTATATTAATCCCTGTAAGCTATGATTAAAGCAATAATAATAGACGATGAGGCAAAAGCACGCAGAATGATGGAAGCATTGCTGACGGAGTACTGCCCTGAGGTGGAGATTTTAGCCATCGCAGAAGATGTACCCTCTGGCGTTATTGCTATCAATCAACATAAGCCCGATGTAGTTTTTTTAGATGTAGAAATGCCTGGCTACACTGGGTTTCAGCTTCTTGACTTTTTTAGAGAAGTGCATTTCGAAATCATTTTTACTACTGCACACAGTGATTATGCGCTTCAAGCTTTTCAGGTTAGTGCCATCGATTTTTTGTTGAAACCTATTCAGATTTCTGAGTTGATAAAATCGGTAGAAAAATACAAGAAAATGAAAGGAGCGCAACAACAGGAAAGGCTCTCTATTCTCAAGGAAAATTTCAAAGACAATACCATCAAAAAATTGGCACTGCCAGTTACAGATGGTTTGATTTTTATTGATGTACAAGATATTGTTTATTTAGAGGCAGATGGCGCCTACACGCAATTTTACCTTTCTAATCAAAGCAAGATAATGGTGAGTAAAAAGATAAAAGATTTTGAAAACGCTTTAAATCTCGAGAACAATTTCTTTCGAACCCATCGCTCTTTTATTATCAATTTGAAAAAGATAAAACAATACGTCAAACACGATGGTGGTTATATTCTTTTAGAACAGGACATTCAAATCCCTTTAGCCAGAGAGAGAAAAGATGAGTTTGTAGAAATCATAGAGCGAACTACATTGAAGTAAACACTCATTTGGTTTAATGCAAAAATGAAACTTATTCTTGATTCTCTTCTGGCTGAAATTCTGTATTTGCTTTAGCTATTGCTTTCAAAATTTCTTCTTTCCCATGTTTTTTTTCAGCAGAGGTAACGAACATTTCAGGAAGTTCCACCCATGTTTTACTTAAAGTTTTTTTGAAAAGATTTATGTTCGTAATAGTATCTAATCCCGCTGCTTTATCGGCTTTAGTGAAAACAATAAAAAAGGGAATTCTCTTTTCTCCCAAACTATGAATGAAATCTAAATCAATCTTTTGGGGAGGAATTCGAGCATCTATCAATACAAAAACATATTGAAGTTGTGTGCGTTTTTGCAGATAATGCTGAATCATTTTCTGCCATTTCTCTCTTCTTTCTTTGGAAACTTTAGCAAAACCATAGCCTGGTAAATCTACCAGATTCCAATTATTATTAATCAGAAAGTAATTGATAGTTTGAGTTTTCCCAGGGGTACCAGAAACTTTTGCTAGTCCTTTATGATTGCACAAATAATTGATAAGAGAAGACTTTCCCACATTCGATCTGCCAATAAAAGCATACTCGGGTATTTGCTCTTTTGGGCATTTTTCCACTTCTACATAAGTGGCAGTGTAACTAGCAGTTTTGATTTCCATAAGTAGCAAATATGCGCAAAGATAAATTTATAAGAACTGTTTTGCGCATTTGATGTTTATTTGCAAACGCTTATGTCAAAAATAGTAACCCCATACAACGATGCCAATCGCTCAAAAAAAGAGCAGGTTGAAGAAATGTTCGATAACATAGCACACCGTTATGATTTTCTGAACCGATTGCTATCATTAGGAATAGACATTAGTTGGAGAAAAAAAGCAGTGAAATACATAGGTCAGGTAAAACCTAAAGTGATATTAGATTTAGCTACCGGTACTGGGGATTTTGCTATAGAGGCATTGACCTTAAAGCCTGAAAAAATTATTGGTTTTGATATCTCAGATGGTATGATGAACTATGGAAGAGAAAAAGCAAAGCAGCAAAATGTAACAGATATACTGTCTTTTGTACAAGGTGATTCTGAAAAAATGCCATTTGAAGACAATAAATTTGATGCCATCACCGTTGGATTTGGAGTGCGTAATTTTGAACATTTAGAAGTAGGGTTAGCAGAAATGTATAGAGTCCTAAAACCTAGTGGCAGAGTGGCCATACTTGAAATTTCAAAACCTCATAATGTATTTATGAAGCAGATTTTTGGAATTTATTTCAAATACGTTTTACCTATAGTAGGGAAATTATTTTCGAAAGATGCACGTGCTTATACGTATTTACCAGAGTCAGTAAGCGTATTTCCCGAGGGAGAAAATTTTGTTCGAATATTGACCAACATTGGTTTTAAAAATGTAGAATGGCATCCACTCACTTTGGGTATTTGTGCATTTTATAGTTGTGAGAAATAGTTGCACCTTTGTGCCGATTTTATGAAAGTTACACAATACATATTTTTAGTTTTAGTGTCGGTATTTTTAGTGCCTACGGTATCAAAAGCTCAATTTAATATTCATGAATTGAGTAAGAAGCAAGTATATTTTGGAATCGCATTGGGTGTAAACATGTCAGATTTTAAAGTAATCCGAAAACCTTTTGATGCTAAGAGTGATACGGTTAAATCACTTTCTCCCAAGTTAGGTCCAGGCTTTAATTTAGGAATAATTGCCAATTACCAATTTCATAAGAATTTTGATTTACGTTTAATTCCTACGCTTTCATTTGCCGAAAAGAATATTCAATATGAAACCAAAATAAAGCAGCAGTCTGTTGTAAAACAATCTATATCCTCCATTTATTTAAGCTTCCCTTTACTTCTTCGTTTCAAATCAGATCCCATCAAAGATTTTAGGCTATATGTGATTGCAGGTATGCGGTATGATTTTGATTTAGCTTCTAATTCAAATACAAGAGCCAAAACTCTTGTAAAGGTTACTAGAAATGATGTGTCAGCTGAATATGGTGTAGGGTTTATGATTTATTTCCCTTATTTTATTTTATCTCCTGAGTTTAAAATGAGTCATGGAATTTTGAACGTAAATTCACCTACTGATGGATATATGTACTCTAGAGTAATAGATAAACTATATTCCAGAACATTTACCTTCACACTTAATTTGGAGGGATAATTTTTAGAAAACTAGAGTGTCTTTTCCATATAATAGTGAGGTATGTTTACTTCTAGAAACTCCTCTCCAATTATTTTATAACCTTGTTTCAAATAAAATGGCACAGCCGCTTTTCGAGCGTTACAATGAATTGTTTTATAGCCTTTTTCTTTAGCATAATTATCTGCAAAACGAACCAATTGGGAGCCTACACCTTGCCCTTGCAATGGATCATCTACTGCCACTTGTCGCATTTTAATAGTATTATTTTGTGTATCAGTAAGAATTAAACTTGCTAGCAGTATATCCTTGTCAAAAATCCCTATGTGTAAATCATGAGCGTCTTTTTCTAAATCACTTTTAGAAAAAGTAAGACCTAATGGGATGCGGAGAATTTTGTAACGCAACAGAAGTGAGAGCAGATATTCACTATCAGATTGCCTAAAAACTTTTATTCTAAAATTCATTTGTGTGAATTATTCAAATAAGCGCACTAAATCCTTTACTGAAAGAATACCCACAATTTCTTGATCTTTTACAACAGGCAGCGCATGGAATTTCATATCCTTGAAAATTGCTATTGCCTTTTCAATCGTATCATCAGGTGATAGTGTCACTGGATTTGGTGTCATTATGTCTTGCATATTAATGGCATTATCCAAACTATCTGATTCTAGATTTACGTTTTTAAATTTAGGCTGTAAAAAAAGCCGCATAATGTCGTTGGAACTTACTATTCCTATCAAGTGATTTTTACCATTTACAATAGGTAAATGGTGCACTGTGAATTCAGAAAACAATCGGAGCACTTGTGAGAAAGTATTAAATTGATTGGCTACAATTACTTTGCTACTCATAATGGTAGATACATTATCTTTAATATTCATAGTTTGTTTTTTAAAAGATTATAATTTTACGATACTTATAACAATTTTAGATTGTAACAGTTTATAGTTAGATAAAATTCTAAATTCGCTTTAATATTATACTTAAACAATATTTTTCATGCCATTAATAGATACCTCTTTTGCTGGATTAAAAATTTTCGAACCTGCTGTTTTTTCTGATAGTAGAGGTTATTTTTTTGAAAGTTTTAATGAAAATACTTTTAAAAACGCGGGTATTGATGTTCGTTTTGTACAAGATAATGAATCTAAATCTCAGCGAGGAGTGGTAAGAGGATTGCACTATCAGTTAAACCCTTTTGCGCAAGCTAAATTAGTTCGAGTTGTTATAGGAGAGGTGCTTGATGTGGTAGTGGATATAAGAAAGGGTTCTCCTACTTATGGTCAAAAATTTGAAATACTCCTCTCTGGTGAAAATAAGCGCCAGTTGTTTATCCCAAGAGGTTTTGCTCATGGATTTTCAGTACTTAAAAACGATACTATTTTTAGTTATAAGTGTGATAATTTTTACAGCAAGGAGAGTGAGGGAGGAATTTTATTATCGGACAATTCACTTGCAATTGATTGGCAAGTATCTGCTGAGGAGATGGTGCTTTCCGAAAAAGATTTAAACAATCCTACATTTTCTGAGCACAGAAATAATTTCACTTTTTAATACTTTTTCAATGAAATTGATTTTGGTTACAGGTGCTAATGGGCAATTAGGAAGCGAGTTACAGTACTTGGCTAAAAACTTTTCTCAATTTACACTTGACTTTACTGACTACAAGGATTTGGATATTACAGATACGAATCAAGTCTCAGCTTTTTGTTCTCAAAAAAAGTATTTTGCCATCATAAATTGTGCTGCATATACTGCAGTAGACAAGGCTGAATCAGAAAAAGATTTGGCACATTCTATCAATGAAAAGGGCGCTAAAAATTTGGCAGTTGCGGCATTCGAAACGAGTGCTAAATTCATCCACATCTCTACTGATTTTATTTTTGATGGCACTTCATCTGCACCTATTTTAGAAAATGAAATACCAAATCCTTTAAGTGTTTACGGGGCTTCTAAATTGGCTGGAGAACAAGCCGTTTTACAAGCTAATGCCGAAAGCTTAATCATTCGTACTTCGTGGGTGTATTCAAGTTTTGGTAATAATTTCGTTAAAACAATTTTACGTTTATGCAAAGAGAAGGAAAGTTTGAATGTGATATATGACCAAATAGGTTCACCTACTTATGCCCGTGATTTAGCATCTTTAATTTTAAACATTTTGGAAAAGTCAAAATCAGAAAATATTACGGGTGTTTTTAATTACAGTAACGAAGGTGTAGCTAGTTGGTATGATTTTGCAATAGCTATAAGGGACATAGCTGGTTTAAAAACAAAAATTCTACCCATTGAAACCACTCAATATCCCACACCTGCTGTAAGACCTAAGTTTAGTCTTTTAAACAAAAAGAAAATCAAGGAAACTTTTTATTTAGAAATCCCTTACTGGCGCAGTAGCTTAGAGTCTTGTATGCAATTGCTTTAAGCGCATGACTTCCTCTCAAATTGATATTGATTTTATAATTTCCTTGATCCGAAAAGCAGGGGAGGAAATTCTAAAAATATATTACCAAGCTTTTGAAGTAGATTATAAATCCGATAACTCGCCTATAACTTTAGCAGATAAAAATGCACATGCTATTTTAGTAAAAGCATTAAAAGGAAAATATCCTTCTATCCCAATTCTTTCAGAAGAAGGCGAAATAGCTCCGTATTCTGAACGTAAGCACTGGCAGTCCTTTTGGTTGTTAGATCCACTTGATGGTACGAAAGAATTTCTGAAAAAAAATGATGAGTTTACGGTGAATATTGCTCTTATAGAAAATGGTTTTCCAACTTTTGGAGTAGTGTATGCACCCGCCTTAAATGTATTGTATTATGGTCTAAAAGAAACTGGTTCTTTTAAAATTGATTCTACAAATAGATGCCTATCTATAAAATCTTCTAGTAATTATCTTGACAAGAAAGCAGTGAAAATTGTTGGAAGCAGATCACACAGTGATAAGCAAATGGCAATTTTTGTTGAGCAGCTAGAGAAGCAAGGAAAGCAAGTGGAATTGGCTACTTCTGGAAGTTCTTTAAAATTTTGTTTTGTAGCCGAGGGGAGTGCTGATATATACCCAAGATTCACCCCAACTATGGAATGGGATACAGCTGCAGCACACGCTGTAGTAGTATTTGCAGGGAAGCAAGTTTTGCAAATGAATACTCAAAATTCCCTCGTATACAACAAAGAAAATTTATTGAATCCTAGTTTTATTGTTTATTAGTTTTTTGATTTATCTCTTTAATAAAAAAGGCTGTTACGATGAACAGCCTTTTCTATTAAAGAGATTTTGATGTGCTTACATCTTAAGAATTTTAAATTCTGTACGTCTGTTTAAAGCACGTCCCTCTGGATTATCTTTTCCATCTTCTGTGCTGTTGGGTGCTATTGGTTTGCGTTTGCCATATCCCATCGGAATCATACGTTTTTTCTCAATTCCTTTTTTGATTAGATAATCTACACAACTTTGAGCACGTGCTTGAGATAATTTCATATTTCCAGCATCAGAGCCTACAGAGTCTGTGTGAGAACTTAATTCTATAACAAATGAAGGGTTCTCAGCCAAAAGATCATACAGTGTATCTAGCACCAATTTAGAAGGGTCGGTAAGTGTAGCTTTTCCAAACTCATATAAAATATTATTGAGTTTGTACTCCTTGTTGATCTCTACTTTTTTCAAATAAATATCTGCTCTTAAAGAATCTACTGAATTGCCTAAGCCTTTGGTAGAAAGCTTTGTGTTTCCAGCAAAGTAACCTTCTTTACGTGCTAATATTTTAAAATCTTTTTCTGTAGGTAATGTAATATAGTAGAAGCTATCAGTTGCTACCGATTCCTTAAACATTCTTTCTTGACCATTTATAATTTCATAAACTATCAAATTAGCTCCCATAATTCCTTTGGGCTCTTTTTTATCGTCTTCAATTACTTTTCCGAAAATCACATAACCATCTTTATCCAATTGAAGTTTTTTATTCAAGGTGTCTTCATCGTCTAATCCTTTTGTAGTAAGTTCTTCAAATTTGGATAAGTAACCTGGTCTTTCTACCTCCACTACATAGTCCTGATCGGGATTAAGTTTGAAAAAATATTTCCCCCCTTTTGATATAGAATCTACACCTATTAATTCTTTTTTTCCATCAGCTGTTTTTCTATAAAGATTAAAACGAGAGCCAGACATATCTGCTGTGGCATCATCTTTTTTGGTTACGTCTCCATCTACTGCATAGTTGAAATTTTCCCATGAAAAAATATCATCAGATGCGGTAGCAATTCCTGCTAATGGCACAGTTCCTTTTCTATTGGAGGTAAAGGTTCCATTAGTTTCATCTTTAGCTACTGTGAAATATAACTCATCTGCTCCCGAATTTATTGGCTTGCCCATGTTCGCTGGATACGTCCATGTTCTACCTTCCCCTTGGGTTAGAGTAGATTTAAAAATATCATAACCACCATAGCCTGGATGACCATCTGAGCTAAAATAGAGTGTATTGGTGCTATCATCAAAGAATGGAGTTACTTCATCACCTACTGTGTTAATTTTGCCCCCCAATGGACGTGGTTCTATATACTCGCCATTTTTAGTGCGCTCAGTAACCCACACATCCATGCCGCCTTTACCACCTGGAGCATCGCTTATGTAGTAGATAAACTCTTTTACAGAATCTATTCTGCGAATAGTTGGTTGTGTAGCAGTATATTTTTCTTCAAAATTAATTCCCTCTGGTAATCTTTTGGGTTCTTGTATTTTTCCTTTCACCACATCAGCTACAAAAATGTTACAAAGAGAGCGGTCATCATCTCGTTCCATACATTTAGTAAAATAAAATCGGGTACGATCTTTATTAAATGTTCCGTTACCCGTGATGTATTTATCTTCATTAATAGTAGCATCTAATGGTTTGCCAGCGCTCCAATCTCTACCATTTTTCTTAGCCACATAAATGGCTGTAGTTTTATAATTTTTGTACCCTTGAAAAAGAATGGCAGAATCAGATGCCATAGAGGTATAATACAATTCGTTATCGTTATTTAAAAAGGGTGCTGATTCTGTGTAGGCTTTATTAATCGTTTTAGGGAATATTTTCACTTTCACTTTTGCCTTTGAAACGAACTTCATAGAGTCACATCCTGCTATTTCAATTTTTGAAAGTTTGGTAAGCGCACTATATTCTTTGTCATCATTACTCGAAAATTCTCTTCTAAATTTGTCTAATGCTTTCTTTGCCTCTTCACACTTCCCATTGCGATGCAGTGCCATTCCATAGTAAAGATTTCCTAATTTGAAGTACTCTTTATTTTGTTCGTCCCATTTTTTTGCATTGTCTTTTTTACCCGGCTTTAAAGAATAAAATTTTGCAAAAAATTCTTCCGATACCTCATAATCACGTGCTTGATAAGCAGCCATTCCCATCCAATAGTTGGCATAACGGTCTTCTGATTTTACCTCTAAAAATTTACGGTAATTTTCTTCTGATGAATAGAAGAGCGATTCAGCATAATATCGGTCTGCTAATTTGAGTGTTTCATCTACCGAAAGACCTCCTTTTATTTTTTTTGGTTTTTCAGTATCTCCTTTGGAAAAGGAAACATTGCCCAAAAGCAAACACAAAACAGTAAGGGTAAAAATTTTTCTTATCATTTGTTCCGATTTTAAGGGTTCGGGTTATTGCAAAAAAACCTGCATTCTGGGTGCAGGTTTTTTATTTAATTTTTTATATAATCTGCCAGTGCATCTGCTGCACTATTGCCCATTTTAGAATCTTCTGCTTGGCAATGATTTACTGCCTTTAAAGTATTTAATACTTTCTCCCACATATGATAAGCTAATTTCAAATCCGCCTCTGTTTTTTGTAGTAGCTTTAAGAGCAGATACGTTTACATCGTATCCAAAGCCTAAGCGAATATTCCTAAACTCAACCTGAGCCATAGCCACTACAGCATCGCCTACACGGTAACGAAGACCTGCATGCAAACTGTTGTTTTTTCTAAAACCTGTTTGGAAATAATAGCCAAAGAATAAACCTGGCATAATTTCACGAGCGGGTCCTTGTGAAAGGAATACAAATTCTGGTGAAATAGAGATGTTGTTCTTTTTGCCAAAAAATGCTTCTAAATTAAAATCAGCTGTGAACTTACGATATTGATTTCCGTGAGCACCAGTAGCTATTAAATTTTCTTTTGGTTCTATTAAGTGATAAGCGCCTACTCCTAATCCAAATCTAATTTTATCCTTAAAGTTTGATTTCCAATAAAGTCCTGCGCTAAAATCTCCGTTGTAAAAACCTCTTCCAAAGTTTTCTTGAGTAGCTCCAGTAGTTTGATCGTGGCCTATGAATTGGTCTCCAAAAGTAGGATTATCTACTCTTTTTTGAATAAAACCACCTTGTAATCCTATTGACAAACGGTGTGAACCATCTTTTCCGAAACCTTGATGGTATGCCACAGAAAGTGTTGCATTTGTATAAGAAAGTCCAGCCTCTCCTGAGCGGTCATTCAAAACGCCCACGCCTACCGCTAATTTTGAATGTCTTAAATATCCCTCTAAGAAAGAGAAATCTACATCAGCTCCTACAGTGTTGTAGGCAGATTTGCTAAGGGCACTGCCCCATTGATTGCGATACAAAACGGATAAACGGTAGCTTCCATCATAATTCCCCACCAAACTAGGATTCAATTGAGAAGCGAAAGTATAGTATTGGTTAAAGTGAGGGTCTTGTGCTTTCAAACCAAGGCTCAGAGCCAAAATGCTGAAAGAAATAAGAACTTTTGAGAAACGTGTAGAAAAATTCATAAGCAATGTGTTTAGGTTTCAGTCACTAATGTAAAAACTTAGTTTATAAATGCAAAACATATTGCCAAAAATATTTAAAAATTAATATGTGATACGAAACTTTTTAAGGCTTTATCCGTTTAGGCAGCATTTGGGATAGTGTATGGATTCTTTTTATAATACATACTGAGTGCGATTACACCTACAAAACCTACAATTCCTAAAATAATAGAAATTAATTCTGACTGTTTCAACAGCATTCCTAAAAATGGGTACAAGTCTCTTCCAGAGATATCACGCCACTGCTCTATAGTAAACCGCTGAATTCCTATCAAAATGAAGAAGATAAAAAGCAACATACCTGGTTTTAAGGTAAGTTGTTTTCTAAATGTGTTTAAAATAAAAAAAATAGCTGTACACATCAAAAACTCATAAAGTGGTGTTGCATAAACGGCTTGTGGAAGTTCCATACAATGTGTTTCTAAACATTGTTGAATAGGTACTCCTTCATTAGCTATATTATGAGCATAAGTATCGCTCCATAAAAGTTGTGGAAACCAAGCTGGCTTTGTATATGGATTTACAATTCCCCAGTCTCCATCACCCGAAACCTGACAGCCAATCCTGCCTATTCCATTCGCCAAAATAAAGCAGTGAGCCAAACAGTCAAATAAGCTAGGAACATTAATTTTTTTGAAATAAGAATACACCAATAAAGCAATGCCAGAACAAATCATACCACCATATACCGAAAGCCCGCTAAATAAAGAACCAAAAGGATCTTGCCAAAAATCACGATAAGAATCAGGACTTTCTAAAAAATTAAAAAGACTAGAACCCAAGATTCCGAAAATGGCGCAAATAATGACAAAGTCCCCCACTAAATCGGAAGGGTAAACTTTTTTGCCGTCTTTTTCAGTGTAATTAAAAATACCTAATGCCTCTCTACGCTTCAACTCTTTTGTAATTACATAAGCTGCAGCTAAAAAACCTACTGCTACAAAAAAACCATAACTATATATAGGAAGAAAAGTCACATCTATTCCTGTGATGTGATACACCCAGTCGGTGATTTTTGGATAGCAACGTAAAAGTAACATACAAATAATTTAAGTGGCGAATATAGGCAAGATGAAGGAGCTATTTTATTTTATTGAAACTTCTATTCGCACCCCATGAAAATAGTTTTTCAAAAATCGGAAGCCATTTGTGATGGTTAATCTTATCTAGAAAAAACAATTCGTGTTCTTTTTCTTTCATTCCCATTTCCACCAAACAATCATGGTGTTTTGTAATACCTTTTTGCTCAAAAAAATCTTTCATTCTAAAATATTCCTCCACGTTTCCGCTTTCTAATCTTCCTGCAAAATACATCGGTAAAAACCACCCAATAACATAGCAACTATAGCTAATTGTTTTACCAATAACTTGGTATTTTACTTCGTACCATTTAGAAATTGGAATGTTGTATTCTTTCATAATTTTCAGCACTTCTGCCCGGTGTTCCCATTCGTCTTTTTCAATTTGATGAATGGTTATTTTATCCTGTGGATTGCTTACCGAACTGGCATGACCTTGATAGGCAAAAGCAGCAGCCTTTTCAGCAGAGTAGGCGAGTTGTAATAAGTTGGTAAGTTCAGGTTGAAGTATCATAAATGAGTAGCATTTCCAAGCACAATATTAGACTCTTTTTCTTCTAGAATCGGAAAGAAACTATCCTTTTGGTAATAGAATTCTAAACGTAGTTCCTTTACCAATTTCAGATTCTTTTACCATTATTTTTCCGTTGTGATAGTCTTCTACAATTCTTTTTGTAAGCGAAAGTCCTAATCCCCATCCTCTACGCTTAGTACTAAATCCTGGTTCAAAAATAGTTTGGTGTTTATTACGCGGAATGCCACAGCCAGTATCTGTTATATCTATAATTACATTCGATGAATCGGTGGAAGTTTGCACATCTATTTCACCTTCACCATTCATGGAATCCAATGCATTTTTAAATAAGTTTTCGAGTACCCAATCAAACAACTGATTGTTTACATAGCAGTTCATATCTTCATTCTCGAGGTAAAGATTAAAATGAACTTCTTTTGAAGAACGTTTTTGCATGTATTCTATATTCCGCTCTAAAACGGTCTTTAATTTTTCTTCTGATAACTGTGGTTTAGAACCAATTTTGGAAAAGCGATCTGCTACTAAAGTAAGGCGGTCTACATCAGCTTCTAATTCTTTTACCACCGTAGGGTTATCTTTAAAACCATCCGAATCTTTTAAGTATTCTATCCATGCTGCCAAAGAGGATATAGGTGTGCCTAACTGATGGGCAGTTTCTTTTGCCATGCCCACCCAAACTAAGTTCTGCTCTGCTTTTCGGGCATTGCTAAATGCAAAATAGGAGAAGAAAAGGAAGAGCGCAAAAATGCCTAATTGTATGTAAGGAAATACTTTCAGTTGTTTTAAAATCAGCGAATCATCAAAATAAATTTTCTTTTTATTTCCCTCACCTAAATCAACTAAGATAGGCTCGTGTTTGGCTTCCATTTGCAGTATCATTAGCTGCACTTTTTCAGCAGAAGAAATTTCAGAAGAATCAATATTGCCAGATGCTAAAACTTTTAATTTTTCATCAGTCAACAATACAGGAGCAGAAGCAGTATTTACTACTACCTCTGAAATAAAAGAAGAAATTAAGTTATTGAGTGTCTTTTTTAATTCTGAGAAAAGATTGGAATCTTTATAATAGATGTAGTTTTTTCTATCGGTATAGGAAACCGCAATGGGTTCGTATGTTCTAAATGCTGCAAACTCATTGTTGTTAATATTTAAATTGTCTTTTGGGGTACTTATGGTAAAGTTTCTATAATCAATAATGGCACCTTGGTCATCTGTTAAGATTACGGGAATATCGGTATTATCGGTAATTACTGAGGTGAAAAAATTGAGTTCTTCTGTGTTTTCTAAAGTGGTTACAAACTTGATAGACTGTGCCCATATAGCCACTTTTTTTCGTTCATCTACAGAGAGTCTTGCAAATAATTCATTGGTGTATTTAACCAGCTGAGCCTTGCTGGCTATGGCTTCTGCCCATAGTTTTGCTTTTAATTTTTCTTCCCGTTCTATTTTTCGCGTTAGATAATTGGTATAAAGGGTAGTGAGCAAAGCAATCACAATGGCTAGTACTAGCAACATCATTTTCTGATTGGATTTGCGACTGTATATGTCCATATTCTAGTTTCTGAAATAGCAATTTTGTGAGAAGAAACGCATAGTCTGAAATAAAATTGTGTGCATTTTTTTGCTCTTTGTAAGAGTGTTCTATTTTTTCGTTTCTGCTATCCAATTGTTTACTAATTCTTCTAATACTGTTAAAGAAACAGAACCGTTCATAAGCACAACATCGTGAAATTTTTTGATGTCAAATTTTGCCCCCAATTCTTGTTTGGCATGTCCGCGTAATTCTAAAATCTTCAACATTCCTATTTTGTAACCAGTGGCTTGTCCCGGCCATAAGAAATAGCGCTCTATTTCTTTTTCACAATCGCCTTTAGCGTTAGCCGTGTTTTGTAAAAAATAATTTATGGCTTGTTCACGGGTCCATTTTTTAGAATGTATTCCTACGTCCACTACCAAACGGGCTGCTCTAAAAATTTCCATACTCAATCTTCCAAAATCAGAATAAGGATTTTGATACAAGCCTACCTCTTTTGGAATTAATTCTGAATATAAAGCCCAGCCTTCTATATAAGCTGTATTACCTCCAAACTTTCTGAACTTTGGAATACCTTGTAACTCTTGCGCCAGAGCTATTTGCATGTGATGCCCCGGAATACCTTCATGGTAGCAGAGCGCTTCCATTTGGTATTTAGGTTCGTCATCCATATTGTACAGATTGGCGTAGAATCTTCCAGGTCGTGAACCATCGCTAGCTGGGTTTTCATAGAAAGCACCACCTACCGATTTTTCTCTAAATTTTTCTACTGCCATTACTACCAATGGTGCATTGGGTTCATTGTCAAACAATTTATCTAAATAATTCTTTTTGAAAGTGTGGATGTAGCTATTACAATCTCCTAGCAAATCGTTTCTGCCCGCTTCATCATTGGTATATTTGAATTGTATATCAGTTCGAACAAACTGAAAGAAATCTTGAAGCGAATCGTTTTTGTAATTCACTTGCTTCATAATTACACGCATTTCATTTTGAATACGGGCTACTTCTTTTTGTCCCAGTTCAAAAATCTCATCAGAGGTCTTATTAGTGGTGGTAGTTGTTTTAAGGCAGTAGTTGTAATATTTTTGTCCATCGGGTAAAGCCCAAACACCATTGTTGGCAGTTTGCTTTTTTTCAAGTTCCAGCCAATAGTCCAGTAGTTTTTGATAGGCGTTTTTTACGATGGTAGAGAGAACGATTTCTGCAGCATCTTTAAGTTTTGCTTTTTCCGTTTTATCTATAGAAAGCTTTTCTACTTTGTCAGAGAAATCTTTTAGCAAAACATTGGAATCGTCTTTCTTATCGAAGCCAGAAAGGAAACCTTTTATATCGGCTGTCACATAAGGAAAAGTAAATTTCGGTGGAATTACCCCCAACTCTTCGCGCTTTTTTAGCTGTACTAAAACCTGCTCAAATACTTGCTCTAGCTTGGTTAAACGACTAATATAAGCCTCAGCATCTTCCTTTGTATCTATTTTATGTACGTTAATTAAAAAGGCTGGAATCTCGGTATGCTCTCCTCCCATTTGATTCATCCAATAACTATGAAACCGCCATTTTAAGCCTTCTTCTGCTCTTTTAACCTCTTCTTCGTACAAGCGCACACTCAGTCTTGTTTGGGCATCTAGTGCTTCTATATTGAAATTCCTTTTTAGGGAATCTAAATTAGCTTTCATTATTTCTACTTCTTTCAAAGTATGGGCATCGGTGCGGTCGTTCCATTCGCCATAATGAGTTTTCAGACCTAGATTGGCAGCGAACTCTGGAGCTCTGTCTACGGCTTCATCAAATTTTCTGTCTAGAAATTTATTTACTTTTTGTGAGGCTTCTTGTATTTCGGTTTCGGTAAATGATTTTTTACTACTATTCCAATTACAAGATGTGAAAGCAACAGCAATTATGAGGGGAAGGAATTTTTTCATGTTTTGTATTTTGGTTTGACCTTAGTCTGTCTTTTGTTAGATCATTTTTATACCGTTCATTTTTGCTATCCACCCAAAGTGCCCTATGTGAGAGCCTTCGTGCCGAATGGCATGTTGTACCATCATCCGCTTGGAAGTATCTCCATTTCCAAACGAAAATTTTGTGGGGTTGTCTTCGTCTAGTTGTTCGCTCGTAAGGGTGAGCAAATACTTCATTACTTTTTCATGCAGTTCTTTCATATCGGTAAGCAGGGTTTTGAAATCGCCATGCCCCTCGTGCAGCGAACCATCACTGGCGAGTTTGTAATGTTTTGCATAAGCAGGAGCTAGAGAAGTGCCGCCTGTGCCGCGCACAATTAAGTTGTCTTCTGCCCACATTAAATGCGCACAAAGCCAATAGATGCTATTGAATTTTAAATTTCCTACTTCTTGTTGTTTATAAGGATCTGCGGCTTTCAAATTAGAAAGGTAATAGCGATTCAGTTCGCGGTTTTTTTCAAAGAGTTCAGCATAGAGGGCTACTTCTGATTTTGGCATGGGAGTAATTTTTAGCAAAATAAGATTTTTAGTGGAAATGTTAACTACTTAAAACAATATCCACAACTATGGATAAAATCTTTTCAAGTCCCGCTTTTCTGAAACATAAAAGCCCTTGCTTTTGTTAGATTTGCAACTTCAAAAAAATATAATATGAAAATAAACTTGCGCTCTACAGATAATTTTGTGAATCGTCATTTGGGAATTGATGCTAAAGCTTTGCAGGAAATGCTGCATGCAGTGGGGGTTTCAACTATAGATGAATTGATTTCGCAAACGGTGCCAGCGGTGATTCGCAGAGATACCGATTTGAACATACCAGCTGCGCAAAGTGAGTTTAATTATTTGAATGATTTAAAGAAGAAGGCGGCTAAGAATAAATTATTTAAAAGCTATATAGGTTGCGGGTATTATGGAACGATAATGCCTGCTGTGATTCGCAGAAATATTTTGGAAAACCCAGGATGGTACACCCAATACACGCCCTACCAAGCAGAGATAGCACAGGGGCGCTTGGAGGCGTTGTTGAATTTCCAAACCATGATAGCCGACCTCACTGCATTGCCTATAGCCAATGCTTCGTTATTGGATGAAGGAACGGCTGCAGCAGAGGCTATGCACTTGTTTTGGGGAATTAAAAACAAAAAAGAAGCGGAGTTTAATAAGTTTTTTATTTCCAATTTATGCTTTCCGCAAACCATAGATGTAATAAAAGCGCGAGCAGAAATTTTGGGAATAGAAGTGGTAATAGGTGACCACAATACGGCTGAAATTGACGGAAATTATTTTGGGGCTTTGTTACAATATCCTGCCATAGATGGCAATGTGCTCGACTACAAATCTTTTATAGAAAAATGTCATGCAGTAGAATGTTTGGTAACGGTGGCAGCTGATTTATTGTCGCTTACGTTACTCACTCCTCCAGGAGAATTTGGTGCTGATTGTGTGGTTGGTAACTCCCAACGTTTTGGGGTGCCAATGGGCTATGGTGGACCTCACGCAGCTTTTTTTGCTATTAAAGATGAATACAAAAGAGTGATTCCGGGAAGAATTATTGGGGTTTCGGTAGATGCTCAAAACAAGCCTGCTTTGCGTATGGCATTACAAACGCGCGAGCAACACATTCGTAGAGAAAAAGCTACTTCTAATATTTGTACTGCACAGGCATTGCTTTCTATTATGGCGAGTATGTATGGGGTGTATCATGGGCCCGATGGCTTGAAAAATATAGCGTTGCGCATTCATGCACTCGCAAATATTTTGGAAACAGAATTAAAGAAAATGAAGTTTAGTATTCACAATACGGCTCATTTTGATACAGTGACAGTAGATACCAAAGGAGACAAGAACCTATTAGCGAAAGTGAAAGAAACAGCTTTGGCAAATGCTATCAACTTCTATTATTCGTGTGATAATTTTATTTCCGTTTCGGTAGATGAAACTACGCAGCCAGAAGACTTACAAGCATTATTAGCAGTGTTTGCTACTGCTACTGGAAGTGTTGCCCCAACAGTAAATGCGGATGCAGAAGTGGTAGTAAGTTTGCCACAAAATTTAGTGCGTACTTCTACTTATTTAACGCATCCAGTATTTAATACGCATCGCTCAGAAACACAGTTGATGCGCTACATTAAATCGCTGGAGAATAAAGATTTGAGTTTGACTAAATCTATGATAGCGCTCGGTTCTTGTACTATGAAGCTGAATGCTGCTGCTGAATTGGAGCCAGTAAGTTGGTCGGAGTTTGGTGGATTGCATCCGTTTGTTCCGAAAGACCAAGCGCAAGGATTTCAAGAGATTATTACTGAGTTAGAAAACTTTTTATCAGAAATTACGGGCTTTGCAGCTACATCGTTACAACCCAACTCGGGTGCTCAAGGAGAGTATGCAGGAATACAAGTAATTCGTGCCTACCAAAAAGATATGGGACAAGGACATCGTGATGTGGCTTTAATTCCAGCATCTGCACACGGCACCAATCCCGCTACAGCAGTTATGTGTGGGTTGAAAGTAGTGGTAGTAGCATCGGATGCGAAAGGAAATATTGACTTTAATGATTTGGTAAATAAAGTAGAAGAGCACAAAGATAATTTGAGTTGCTTTATGGTTACCTATCCTTCTACGCACGGTGTGTTTGAGGGTAACATAAAAGATGTGTGTGCATTGATTCACGCCAATGGTGGTCAAGTATATATGGATGGCGCCAATCTGAATGCACAAGTAGGTTTGACGGGGCCAGGCTTTATTGGGGCCGATGTGAATCACATTAATTTGCACAAGACTTTTGCTATCCCTCACGGAGGTGGTGGACCAGGCATGGGACCCATTTGTGTAGCGAAGCATCTAGCACCTTATCTTCCTGGAAACCCAGTAGTGAAAACAGGTGGAGAAAAAGCAATTCATGCTATTTCTTCTGCACCTTGGGGCAGTGCGAGTATTTTATTGATTTCTTATGGTTACATTAGAATGTTAGGTGCACAAGGAATAACAGATGCTACCAAGTACGCTATCTTGAATGCTAACTACATTAAATCTCGTCTAGAAGACCATTTCCCAGTATTGTATGTGGGCGAAAATGGGAGAGTAGCGCATGAGCTGATTATAGATTTCCGTCACTACAAACATACGGTGGGAGTAGAAGTAGAAGATGTGGCAAAACGCTTGATGGATTATGGTTTCCATGCTCCTACGGTTTCTTTTCCGGTGGCAGGGACATTAATGATAGAGCCTACCGAAAGTGAAGATAAAGCAGAGTTAGACCGCTTCTGTGATGCACTTTTACAAATCAAAGAAGAGATAGAAAAAATTCAGCGTAAAGAAATAGATGCTACTGATAATCCATTAAAAAATGCACCGCATACAGTAGAAGTAATTACTGCCGAAAATTGGAACCATCCATACTCACGTGAGGAAGCTGCATTCCCATTGCCTTATGTGAAGGAAGGTAAATTTTGGCCAAGTGTAGGAAGAGTAAACAATTCTCATGGTGATAGAAATTTGATTTGTACTTGTCCTGCCATTGAAGAATACATGAACTGATTTTAGAGATGAAAAACAGCGTCAAGATAAGTATAACCGAATTAGATGGAAATGGGTTTCATCTTTTTGTACCTGTAACTATAGAAGGACAGAAGGCACGTTTTCTATTAGATACTGGAGCTTCTAAAACAGTGATAGATAAACACTTTTACGAGACTGTTTTAAGTAGAAAAATGAAAGTAATTAAACAGGAAACTACGGGGCTTCATAGCACGGTGCAGGAGTCGTATGTCGGGAAACTAAAGTTGCTGGAATTCGGCAATCTGAAAATCAAAAACTACGGAACTGCTGGTGTAGAGTTGGGTCATGTAAATGGAATCTACACCAAAATGAAAAAGAAAAAAATACAAGGAATATTGGGTTCCGATATTCTGCTACAACACGCCATGGTAATAGACTATGGCAAAAAAACAATCAGTTTTTAAGGGTTTGTTTATCTGTGAAGAACTTGTGCTAAGGGCTTTATAAAAGAGAAAGGATCCTTAGCGTGTTTCACGGCATAAAATGGGATTGAGATAATGGCTATTACCAAAATAGCTTCAATCATGTTTTTTAGTATGGCGCGCATAGTAGAGAAGTTTTGTGGTGAAGGAATAATTACACAACTCTATTACAACGCAAAGGTTTAAAGGATAGTATATCAAATACAAATTCTTTACCTAATTTTTGAAAATATTGAGCAGAAACTAAACCACAATTTCACTCACCACTTCCGCCTTCACAAATCCTGTTTTGCTTATTTCCTTTAATTCTACTTGCTGAATGGTATTCACTAAATCAGCATCATATAAAGTGCCTACTTTTACATAATCATAGCTAAAACCATATAAAGACACATGCAATTTGGGGACTTACATCAAATTGGATTTTTTTGTATAAAAACTCAATACACAAATACTAAGCAATCTCCCATCTACTCAATCACCGTTATAGTTCCCTTAGTATCTACCGTTCTTCCATTTAAGAATATTACTTTAAGAATGTATGAATAAATACCAGGAGAAACTAGAGTGCCTTTGTATCGTCCATCCCAGCCTGAGCCTTGGTCTTCGGTTTCAAATACTTTTTCACCCCAGCGATTAAAAATATTCAAATCGAAATATTTAAAACCGTTTCCATATACATACAACATATCATTATTTCCATTTCCATTCGGTGTGAAAGCGTTGGGTAAATACATATTTCCAGGAGGCACCACACGGATATACTCTGGCTTTGATAAAGAATCTACACAACCAAACTGACTGATAGCAGTGAGTGTCACAGTATATAAACCAGCATCGTTATAGATATGTTTTGGGTCGGTCTCTGATGCGAATTGACTATCACCAAAATTCCAATTATACGAACTAGCATTTTTAGAATAATTGGTAAAAACTATGGGTTGTAACACTTTTGCTTCAGTAGTCAATCTATCTGCTACAAAATCTACTGTAGGCTTTGGATGTACGGTCACCGCTTGTATAAAGGTGTCGTTACAAATTCCTAGAGAGGTAATCAGCGTAATCGTAAAACCTCCTGTATTTGTGTAGGTATGCGATGGTGGATTGAGCGCATTGCTTGTGCCATCATCATAGTTCCAATTATAGGTAATGCCTGCTGGGCTGCTGTTATCGGTAATAGAAATTGGCTGCTCTACACAAACATTTGATGCGGTAAAATCTGCCACAGGTGATGGTAGAACATCTACTACCACATCATCAGATGCATCACAGCCATTATTGTCTATAGCGGTCAAAGTATAAGTAGTTAGCATCTTAGGATTGGCAACAGGATTGGCAATCGTTACATCACTCAAATCTGTCGCAGGTGACCAAAGCAAAGTAGCAGAGCCACTTCCGAATAGTGTCACACTATACCCATCACAGAAAGAAACATCGTTTCCTGCATTGACTGTAGGCAATGCAAATACTGTGAGTATGACCGTATCTTTCGCGGTACATCCATTCACACTGGTGTATTGATACTCGAGCGCATGACTACCTGCACCTGCCGAGGCTGGATCAAAAACACCGGCACCGCTCACTCCTGTTCCACTCCAAGTGCCAGCTGCGGGAGTACCATTTAGATTTAAAATCATTGTGTCAATACACATTCCGAAATCGTTGCCAGCATTCACAATAGGAGATGGATTGATAGTGACACTCACCGCTGGACTAGCAACTCCTGCGCAGCTATAATTATTTGGCACTACTGTAATGCTGTTGCCAGACACTAAAGAATTGGTGATGTAAAATGGTAAAGCAGAACTTTGCACTAGGTTGCCATTATCATAAAAATCATATTGCGTGTAAGTAGCGGGTAATGCAACAAACGTATCGGTATAACCCGCACAAATGCTAGGTGACAAGGCATTTACTGCCGCAGCAGGAATAGGAATCACGGTTGTCAAAATTTGATTACTAACACTACTCACGCATCCGTTATTGGTCGCTATCACAGTCACTTTATCTTGGTCAACAACACTACTATTGATATATATATTAGAAGCAAAAGTCTGAACAGGTGAACCATTCAAAGAAAATTCATATTGTGTATATCCTGCTGGTGATGCCGTGTATGTAACAGCATCGCCCGTACAGATAGTATCATTGGCATCAGAACTACTGAGAGTAACCGATGGAAAAGGATTTACAGTGGTAACAATCGCACTACTAGCTGCACTTGGACAACCATTGTTGGTTGCAATTACTGTGATAGAATTTCCTGCTGCCAATGTGGTCGTTGAATAGGTATTGGATGAACTTGTCTGAACCGTAGTTGCTCCATCATAAAAAACATACTGTGTGAAACCCGCTGGAGATGCAGTAAATGTAACAGCATCTCCTCCGCAAATAGAATTGTCAGCATCTGAACTTGATAAACTCACTACAGGAATAGGTGTAACCGTGGGAGCTATGGTATTACTCACATTGGTAAAACAACTACCATCAAAAGCCACCACAAAAATACTATCACCCGTACTCAAAGAAGAGGATGAAAAACTAGGAGATGCTCCTGTTTGAAGTTGTGTTGATTTATTGAAAAAAGTATAAGTCAAATACGTGTTAGGCGATGCTGTGAAAGTCACAGTAGAGCCCGCACAAGGAGTGGTAGTAGATGCATTTAAATTTACATTCAGACTACTCAGTTGCACATTTACCAAAATCGAATCTACTACTATACCACAACAAGAAGTAGTCACTCGCACTCTCACCACATGCGGCCCTGGTGTCACAAAACTAGTAGAGGCTGTCTGCAACGAAGCACCAGAAGCTACAGCAGGAATAGCCCCTCCACCAAAATCCCAATCGTATTGCGAACCAACAATAGTGGTCGTAAAAGAATCTGGACAGCCTGTAAATACAGATACTGTATGATTGGTGATAGATGGTAGTGTAATCGTGTTACTAAAAATATCTACAAAATCAGTAAAATCTGTTCCTCCAAAATTGATCGTTTTCCTGCCTACTGCAGTATAGATAACTTTGATAGGTCCAGCGCCTGTAGCCGAAGTAGGATTGGCATTAGCCCCAAAATTCCAATTGCCCGAAACAGCTGTAGTAAACACCACTTCAGCATTGACACATCCTCTATTATTAACAGAAATCACAGGAGGGTTTCCAGGCACAGTAGCAATGTTATTTTGAGTGACTAAAGTACCACCACTTTCAAATAAAGCCTGACTCAGACCAGTAGCCCCATCACCTCCTTTGCCACCCGCTGCCCCTGTACCGCCTGCACCACCAGCACCGCCAGGATTAGGTCCACAACCCGCAGCACCACCTGCTCCGCCTACACCGCCTGCACCGCCCAAACCACCTGCTCCGCCTGCACCACCTGCACCACCTGTGCCAGGAATTAACTCACAATCTGTAATTTTTCCACCTGCACCATTGCTTACTAAAAAAACAGCAAAGGAACCACCACCGCCTGTGCCACCTGTACCGCCTGCACCACCAAATCCTCCACCTCCACCTCCGCCTCCGCCCCCTCCTACATCATCATTTCCAGGATTTTGTCGACCTCCACCACCACCTCCACCTCCACAACCTGACGTACCAACCCCTCCATTCCCACCAGCTGGCCCTGGAAGCCAATAACCAGCTGATACGGAACCTGCGGCACCATTCGAACCTGCAGTGCCTGCTGGTGTACCTACCCCTCCTGCTGCTCCTGCTCCACCTGCTCCAGCACTACTGCATGATTGAGATTGCCCTAAAAAATTAACACTAGGTCCCGATGCAGTAGCTCCACCTGCTCCACCACAAGTACCACCACCTGTGGCACCTGGACTGTTATTAGCAGCTTTCCAAGAACCGTTACGAGAACCATTTCCTCCATTATTTCCACCAGTACCTCCTATACCAGTTACGGTATAGGCTTCATTAGGATTTGCTGGACTTCCTGCTGTTCCTGCTGTTCCTGCTGCTCCCGCTGCTCCCGGAGCACCCGCTATTCCTGGTGTGCCATCGCCTGATTTAATAGTACATCTTACCACATTATAATTACTACACCCATTCAAATAAACCCCATAAACTGTAGTGACTGGAGTCGTAGCATTAGCTACTTGTATAGTCAAATCTTGTAATCGAAATCCACTCACATTCAACCCGCCTATAGCAGCCAAAGCATTGGCAGGCGCCCCAATAATATTGGTATTATCTCTGGAAATAATAGAAGGAGTAGCATTGCTTTTTACCCATGAAGCATCAAAGCCTCCTTCTATGATAATATTGTTCACCAACTGAATAGGCGCTGAAATGGTGTAAGTACCTGCCCCCAACCAAACTCGCTGTGCAGAGGGACTCACCAACGTCAATCCATATGCGAGACTGGCTGGATTAGCCCGGGTACCCGCTACCCCACTAGATACCCCAGTGGTAGTCACATACACTACACCACACTCTTGGGCAAATGAGGGGTGAGCCATGAAAAAAGATAAGCACGCAAGGAGTAAATTTCTTTTTATCATATCAATAAAATTATTTATTCGAAAAATGAATTTAACTAAAAAACATATAGTCACCTAATAAAAAAACCGCCACTCTATATGAAGGACGGTTTTAAAATACTAGACGTTGTTATGTGGATAGAAGAATTTTATCTAAGCAGTAATAGTGAGCCTTTGTAAACATCTTCTGAATGATTATCTAAGAACACCGCTTTAATTTGATAAACAAAAGTTCCAGGGTTTAATTGAGCTCCTTTATACACGCCATCCCATTTAAAATCGATGTCGTTTGAATCAAAAACTTTCTCTCCCCAGCGATCAAATATTTGTACTTCAACAAATTTAAGCGCTGCTTTATTTCCAAAAATTTCAAAATAGTCATTCACTCCATCTCCGTTTGGTGTGAATGCATTTGGAATGTACATATTGTAATTTGGTATAATGGTTACAGGTATTTTGATTGTTGCAGTACAAGCCTTTCCATTTGGATTTACAGTGCCAGTAAGAGTATAAGTTATCGATTGATAAGTGGTAGAAACAGGAGCATCACAATCGGTACAACTGAGTCCGTAGCTAGGAGTCCACTGATATGTTATAGCCGAATAATTGGAAGCTGCTTGCAATTGAACAGACTGCCCTAAGTTTATTGTTGCATCCGTAGGATTCACAATTAGTTCTAAACTATCTGGCTGATAAACGGTGGTGTTTAATACTTGGAAACAAGCTTTAGAATCTGTTACTGTCACCGAATAAGCACCAGCAGTTAAAGAGGTTAAAACTCCATTACTATTTGTCTGCCCATTACTAAAATTGTAAGTATAATTTGGACTTCCACCAGATGCTGTAGCGGCTATTGAACCATTTCTTTCTCCAAAACATTTTACAGAATCATTTGTAAAAATTGCGACAATTTGTGAAGGCTCTGTGATAGCAAAAGGGATTGTTTTAGGACAACCATTTGCATCTGTAATCCGAGCAGTATAAGCACCTGCAATCAACCCCGTAGAATTTCCATTTGGTGAAGGGGTAAAATTAATTCCATCTGATGAAATTTCATATTGATACACAGGAGTACCTCCCGATGCACCTAACTGAACCTCTCCTTTGCTGTCGCCAAAACATGGTTCATTTAAAGTAGAAACAACAGCTGGTACAATTGCAGAAGATTCTGTAATTATTACATTCACCATGCTAGAGCACGCAAGCGAATCAGATACATTAATCGAATAACTTCCAGCAGCTATTCCCGTAGCAGAGTTACTACTACTCACATTGGGATTCCAATTATAGGTATAGCCAGTAGTTGCAGGTGTCCCTCCATTAGCATTTACGGTAATAGATCCTGTATTATCGCCATTACACAAAACATTTACCTGAGAAGATAATGCTGTTAGTTTTAAAGGTTCTGTAATAATAAACGATGCAGTAATGGGACAACTAAGTAGGTCTAAAACAGTTACATCATATTGCCCAGCATTTAAATTCCCTTCAGTGCTTAAATTACCTACACTAGGATTCCAAACATAGGTATAAGTAGGAGTTCCTCCCGAAACCGTTACTGTAGCTGTTCCATTGTTTCCTCCATTACAAGACACATTGGTTTGAGAAGTTGTCACAGACAATGCAGTCGGTTCTGTAACAGTCACTGAGTTTGTAACTGAGCATCCCTTTGTATCACTAATAGTCACATCATAATTTCCAGCAACTAAATTGGATGCAATATCATTTGAGCCTGCTGCACTTCCACTCCAAACATAGTTATAGGATGCAGTTCCACCATTTACAACATATTGAACAGAGCCATTACTACCTCCATTACAACTCACATTTTGAATTGTTACAGGGGTTTGAAAACTCAATACTGTAGCAGGTTGTAGAACAGTTGCAAAAGTATCTAGCTCACAATTATTTCCATCCGTGACAGTGATATTGTAAGTAGCAGCACCTAAGCTAGATGCCGAAGAATTATTACCCACTGCACCAGCATTTGCACTCCATGCAAAATTATAGGTAGGACCCGTTCCTCCTCCTGCAACAACAGATACACCTCCATTTGTATTTCCAAAACAATCTACATCAGTAACAGTAATTTGGGCAGAAACAGCAGAAGGTGAACCTACAGAAGTTGAAGCAGAAACAGTACAACCTCCTTGGTCTAAAACTGTCACTGTGTAAGTATTTGGAGTTAAAGCAGTGGAGGTAGAAGCACTTGCATTGTTTTCAGTAAAAGTATTACTCCATGTAAATGTAAAAGGCCCTGTACCGCCAGATGTAACCGTGGCAGTAGCAGTTCCATCAGGCTTATAACTACAACTTGCATTTGTAAAAGATGTACCTATTACCATACCGCTAGCTGGTTGGGTTATTAAAATATGCAAAGAGTCTAAACATCCATTGGCATCCGAGTCTATCGCTATGTAGGTGCCCGCTGCTAAGCCGTTTCTTGTTAAGCCTACCGCCAGGTCTAACCACTGTGGAGTAGCATAAGGGGTGGATGTCGCCTGATAAGGGACAGCCTTGTCCATCTGCTACTGTGTACGTATACAGATTTGACGGCAAGTTAGAGCGTGTCAGTCCCGTTGGTCCATCACCCCATGTAACTGTGCCATAAGGAGTGGTTCCACCTGATAATGTAAGTGTAATACTGCCCGTTGGTAACCCCTTACATTTTACATTTACAGAGTCTTCTTGTACTACAAATTTGGTAGGTTCGGTGATAACTATCGTGCCTGTATCTTTACACAAATTTGCATCCGATACCGTGTAGCCATATTGCCCTGCCGCCAGCCCTGTTCTGCTCGTACCACTTCCTGCATCGCTCCAAGTTACTGTTCCGTAAGGGGTGGTGCCGCCTGACAATGTCAACGTAGCCGTGCCACTGGTTCCCCCATTACACAATACATTCGTGCTGGCTTTAGCTGCTGCAAACGCACTGTTTGGTTGGGTTATTAAAATATGCAAAGAGTCTAAACATCCATTGGCATCCGAGTCTATCGCTATGTAGGTGCCCGCTGCTAAGCCGTTTCTTGTTAAGCCTACCGCCAGGTCTAACCACTGTGGAGTAGCATAAGGGGTGG
>JBGAVP010000065.1:0-2951 GCA_044228065.1 Chitinophagales bacterium
GGGTTGTACCGTAACTTTCCAATTTAATTGTTTAACCCAAAGTTATGATATGACAAAAGTTGAATTATGGGGCATATGACTTAGTGTCGTTAAAATGCGCCGAACAAACGTTGCAGCGGACTCGGGGGCGTCGCTCCGCAACGCCCCTCGCCGCTGAACTTTGGGTTCGGCCTCTTGTGCGGTACTAATAAGCTATACAAATTCAATGAATTAGAAGCAAGAATGGAGAAAAGCAAATACCATTCGTAAAAGTAGAGAAACAGATTGAAAAAACATATGTAGAGTTAAAAATAGGAATATAGAAAACAGGAAACTAGGGATTCTCATTTTTACTTCGTTTCAAAAAAGATAATTTGATTGTAGAAAAAGCTAAGTTGTTGTTGTAAAATTACTTAAAGAAAAATGTAAGGATTGCATTTGTACGTTTCGGATATGCTAATAGGAGGTAAAGGTAAGATGGACGACCAACTTTCAATAGTCGAGAAGTCAATAAAAAAAATTATTGTCGATGCTACGAGAAGAGAGGCTAGCTCTATTCATATCGAAGCCAAACAATTGATTACGGTAAGATTTCGTATTAATGGCATCCTCTACGATATATTACGTCTTCCCTTAAAGATGCGCGAAGATTTTATGGCCTCTATCAAAAGCAAGTTGAAGTTTGATGCCACACAGAAAGAAATTCCTCAAAGCCATCAAATAACGCTTAAGGTATTATGTGATAGACGTTGGCGCGCTATTGTACACCATGTTTCGTTGTTGCCCGCAAACGGTAGTGAGGAGATCATTTTAAACCGTATAAGTAGCCACGCACTGTAGCCAATTTAGATGAATCGGGCAAGTAACCACATAATAAGAGGCCGAACAAACGTTGCAGCGGACTCGTGGACGTCGCTCCGCAACGTCCCCTCGCCGCTGAACTTTGGGTTATGCACACAAAAACGAACGTATTTTATCAGTAGCAAAAAGATAGGGTAAAGTAAAGTATATAGCTATAATTCATTGAAAATAAATAGTATTATAAACTTACATAAAAATAGAAAGATAGGTAATGTATAGCAACAGAAAAAAGTGTAAGCATAGCAATATAGAAAAAAGACATCGGAGAGAATAGCCAAAGCAAAAATAATGAGTAAGGTTTTGCAATAAGCTAAAAGTGATGGGAAAAAGAGGAAAAGGACGCTATGCGGCTGATAAGAAATAAAAACATTAGGAGATGAAAAAAGAGGATGTTAATTTAAGGTAAAGCAAATCTATGATTTGCACAGGGTAAAGGAGGTAGAAATCCTTTGTAGAAAAAGGAAAAAGAAGTTAGGTTTTAGAAAATAGTATGAAAGAAGACCCTGTAAAATCTATAGCACAGTTCTGCTAATAAATGAAAGCAAACTGAAATTGTGAATTGAAAAAGGGTATCCAGGAGAATGGCTAACGATTTAAGTTTTAAGAACATTACTATTGCAATAAGTTATCTAGGTAGAATACTATGCAATGGTTTTATTTTTTGTGTGCATAACAAACGTTGCAGCGGACTCGGGAAGTCGCTCGTTATCACTCACTCCTTCTTTCAAGGGTAGGTATTTAAGCAGCACATAAATTAACCTCCTGATGGGTAGTAAAATTGGGAGAAGAGAAAAAAATAGGCCAAGGATCAGGAAGAAAAAAGCCAAAAGGTAGAAGAGAATGGTTAATAAGAGAGACAAAAATAGTAACCCAACCACGACGAAAAATAGAAACTAAACGAAGTTGAGTTTTTTTTCTAATTTTTTTAGAAGGGTCAACAAGAAAAAGTTCTAAAGAAAGGGAAGAACAATCCTGCTGGGAACCAACAGAAAGTAACCAAAGAGTAGAAATACTAACAGCAAGCCAAAGCCTAGAAGCACGATTAGGATCAGTCATACGAGTATTTTGCCATTGAAAACCAGCACGTTTAATAAACTTGAAACCTTGTTCAATCCAAGACCGCAGGCCATACCAAGCAGCATTAGCAGATGGGGGTTCTAAATTAGTAAGAATTAGCCAAGGATCTTTACAGCCATCTTGCCAGCAAGCTATTAAAGTACAGTTAAGCTGAGAATTTTTCTTTTTAGTGCTAGCAAAGGCCGTTCCTTTTATGCTGCACATAGCTCCTACTTTAGGAACAAAACTTAACAATTCTTGAAACTGATAGTTACCTTCTGGACGAAACTTACCTCCATTGTTAATACGTAAAAATGGATACCACCCTAAGCGTACAATCCTTTTATAGAGCCACCTCGCATACAATCCACGATCTCCCATTACTATTACAAACATTGATTTTGGTACTGCTTTTCTTATTATTCTCAGCATTCTCAACCATTCTGGCCGCCAAGCATGCTTTTTATTGGCTGGTATTATTTTCCATGCTACTGGGATTGCGCTTCCTTTATACACTACACTTACTACTAATACTACAAATATATCTGCTAGTGTAGTTGCATCTACTGCCAAGGCTAACTTATCACTTTTCCATATACTTAGTATCCATTTCAGTAATGGCACAAAATTTTCCTCTACATCTATTTCTTGCCTTTTCTTTCCTTTTTTATCTTCTGCGTCATAGCAAAATTCCCTGAGTTGTTGACGTATAGTGTTTTCTTTTTTCCTTAATAATGCTGATAATATTAGACTTACTGCTGTTATTGCACAGCTTTTTGCTAATACCATCCCAAAACTCCATAAGGCTAAGACTGTTGCTTGGCTTTTGCTTAAATGTGGCATATTTCTTGCCACTTCTTCTTTCCATTGGTATAAACCTTCTTGGTCTGTCATTCTTGCTCCTTGTTTTCTGCTTATTTTTCTTTTCGCAGATTACATTATCAAGATTTTCAGACCTTTTTCAAAAACCTACCCTTGAAAGTGTGCTACTGATGGGTCTGCTGGAGGCGGTGAAACTATGGTTTGATAGGCTTGCCCAGTTTGAATAGCCTCAG
>JBGAVP010000066.1:0-2906 GCA_044228065.1 Chitinophagales bacterium
AGGAAGAAGATTATAAAAAATTAATTACATCGTTTGAATTGTATAATCAGATTTTAAGGCAAGTAGCTAAAGATGAAAAGATAGAATTGATAGAATTACCCACTGTCCAATTTGGGTTTTCAGATTTCTATGACCCAAGTCATTTGAATGAGAAGGGTATATTGTTAGCTTCGAAAATTATTTCTAAAGAATTCCTAAGATTTAATGGGATAAAAAGTAAGAACTAGGAAAAATGAAATCTGCTTGAAAAAAATACCTTGAAAAGGATTTTTTCAATGGGTATTATTTAGTTTTGTTTAAAAAAATTGTACATTATGCTACAAACTTTAAAGGAGTATATTTTCGGTATTCCCAAAACTCCGACTTTTAAGCCACGGACTCAAACAGTATTGCAAGATACAGAACTTACTAAACAAGTAAACGAAGAAGGATATTGTGTAGTAGATTTTTTAAGTAAAAATGAGAAGGATTCATTGTTGGCTGTAATTGATAAATTTCACACCACCAATGATAATGGGTCTGGTGCTTTTTTAGGGGTTATTTCAAAAAATATACATGATGCGATAAATGAAATTCTGATAAATACATTGCACAAATGGTTCTATGATTTCAATACTGTCAATGCTTTTTTGGTGAAAACACCAGGGAAACATGGGCAAGTACCCATACACCAAGATGTTGCTGCCATTGATGAAGAAAAGTTTTCGACCGTAAATGTATGGATACCCTTACAGGATATTACTGCAGAAAATGGAGTAATGTATGTTGTTCCCAAGAGCCATCATATTTTTTCACCCTATAGAGGGGCGAATATTGATGCACTTACAAAAAATATAGAAAAAGAAATACGACCTTTTTTTAAACCTATTTATTTAAAAGTTGGGCAAGCCCTATTTTTTGATTCAAGAATGTTTCATTTCTCACCTCCTAACCAGTCAGACAAAAAAAGAGTTATAACGGTATGTCGCATTTTTCCTAAAGCTGCAAAGATGATTTCTTACTTTAAGGAAAAAGGAAGTGTTGATAATAAAATAGAGATGTGGCAATGCCAAGATGATTATTTGATATACAAAAATGGATATGATGATAATGAGCGCCCCCCGCATGCCAAGTTGCTATGTTGCAAACAAGTAGAGTCAATACCCATAAGCGCTGCGGATTTTGAAAAACGAAGAGTGGCATTAGGAATAGAACCACAAGAAAATGCAATGTCGGTAGAAGAATATATGGAAGCACTAGACAAGCCATTTGCAGTAGGTTTTGAGCGTCCTTAAATTTATGTATACATATTATGTTCCGAGAACTGATAGAATATTTTTTTGTAGCCAAGCAAAGTAGAGCATACGAACCTGTGGAGCATAGCTTTTTCAAGGATGCTACAATAGCTGCGATTTTGTATGAGAAGGGCTATTTTATTGTAGATTTTCTTCAAGAAAAAGAGTTGCTTTTGCTCACCCAATCGTATGAAAAGTATCATAACATTAAACCGAGTGGAAGTGGCGCTTTTTTTGGTGAAATATCAAAAGAGATACATGATACGAATACCAATATTTTATCAAAAACATTAGACAAATGGTTCTATAATTATAAAAGCATTGTTAGTGCCTTTGTAGTAAAAACACCAGGAATGTCTAGTGCCGTTCCTATTCACCAAGATAGTGCCGCTATTGATGAAGAAAAGTATTCCTCTATAAATCTTTGGATGCCATTGCAAGATATAAACGAGAAGAATGGAGTAATGTATGTTGTGCCTAGTAGTCATCATATTTTCTTTCCGTATAGATGTGCAACTGTAGAGCCATTTTCGAAAAATATTGAAACTGTTTTGCGGCCCTATTTTATTCCACTCTATATAAAAGCAGGGCAAGCATTGATTTTTGACTCCAGAATGTTTCATTATTCAAGACCAAACTTAACTGACCAAAATAGAGTGATAGCTATTTGTCGTATTTGCCCCAAAGAGGCCGCTATAATTGCTTATTTTAAGGATGTGGAAAAGAATGATGATAAAATTGAAATGTGGCAATGCCCAGATGATTATTTGATACACAGCGAAAGCCATAACGATACCATAAGACCTCGAAAAAGCAAATTGTTAGGTTATAAAACGGTAAATTCAACACCAATAACCGTTGAAGAATTCGAAGAAAGAAGAAAGACGTTGCAAATAGAACTGCCGTTTGAAACCTAACTATATAGGCGACTTGAGCTACTTTAACTGGGTATTCATAAACAGAGTGTTTGGCAAGTCTAAAACAATTAACTTAAATTGGTTATTTCCCAAGGTAGATTAGGTGCAAATTTTATAGGATTTCTTTTCAATATATCTCCCAAACCTTCTTTTTGGGTTGTAATTCTAAAGGTCAAAGGGTCAGAAACATATAAAATTGGGTCAGAGTTGTTTAGAGAAATTTGAAGGTTTATTTTATAAATACCCAAATTAAACATTTGGCTAGGTAAAATGCATGTATATCTATATCTGCCTGTTTTTCCACGAAAAGTTAACGCAGAGTCTATATTAAATCCATGTGAAGTAATTAAAAGAGGAGTGTTGAAGTGGTCTGCTAACTGTATCGCACAAGCAATTTCACAATTTGGTTCCGTCTTTATATATTCAATTTCTACCGTTATAGAGTCGGTATATTCTAATTCGGTCTCAGGAGTAGCTTTTGATGAGTTTCTTACAGAAATAGCTGTTAATTTGACTTGTTCAGTTTGGGGTGCTGTTTCTAGAGTCCATTCCTTTTTGCAACAAAGATGTAAGGTGTCAAGTTCTGCTCCATTTTCAGTCAAATATTTATTCGAAGACATGTAAGCGGAAATAACTTCATTTGTGTTCCCTATCATTTTAATTTCGCCTTTATCTAGCCATAAACATTTATTGCAAACGCGCATAATGTCATTTA
>JBGAVP010000067.1:0-3149 GCA_044228065.1 Chitinophagales bacterium
TTCAATCGGTGGGAGTTTTGGGTGAATAGTTGAATCACCCAAAGGGTCTGCATATCTTATCGGATTGTCCAACATAGCAGAGTAAGGACTCCATGAATCAGCACTTTCAATTTTCGGATCTAATTGCCAGAATCTTCCTAACTGTGGGTCATGTGAACGATAAAACGTTTCATAAAGATTAAGTTCAAAGTCCCTATTTAATTCGTAGCCATTATACTTCTTCTTATTCTCCGCACCTCCAAATGCCAACGCTTTACTACTAATCCCTTGCATTACTAACCCGAACGGGTAGTAACATCACAACACAAACAAATTTTCAAAGAACAATATGCTACTGCAATAAATGCTGAGATAAATGTAGGGAATTTTTGGGTGTGGAGGAATGAATAATTATAAAAAAATGATAGCTGTGTGTGGCTTTGAGGAATAAAAATATGTAGTGCTTCGTAGTAGCCCAATGTCCCATTGCTTGCTCACATAGTATGACATGGATAAATGGAGGGGGAAGGTGGTGAGAGAGGGAGACTATGGTCGGTGGAAGTTTATTTGATAATAAATTTTGTTCCATCAGTTGATATTTTTGCATTATTCTCCTTTTCCCATATAATAAACTTTCTAGTAATAAAATTAGCAAACGAAGTAGGAGATTTTGTCAAAAATTTTTTCTTAAACCTATTGATAATGTTCTCTGCCCATCTAATAAACTCTTTATCTTTTTGAAGCAATTTCCCTTTTTCATAATACTTAAGAACGTAATATAGCCTACTTGAGTGAAGTTCTTTATCACTATATGGATAAAATCCTCCTATAGAAAATTCTATACAGTAACTTTTAAGAATATCAATATAGTACGAGTTTTTTGATTCAATATGCTCGTAAAAAATCTTCTCATTATTTCCATCAGTAGTTAAATATATCTGAAAAATGTGTTCATGATTTCTAAGAATATCATAGCTGATGATATTATCCGGATTCTTGCTTTCTCTTTTTAAAAAGCTACACTTTAAATCTAAAAAAAAATTATTTATTTCAGATATTTCAGCGGGGTCTAAAAAGAAATTAATTTGTTTTGAGTTCATTACGTATTAATTCATTTTCTTGGGTATAATTAGATTATATGGTTCAAATTTTGGTCGTGTGCCAGTTGCTTTTTCTACATCATCCAAGGCTTTCCTTTCTCTGGACACGGGAGTGCCGTTTTTGTTTTGTTTTCCAACTTGCACTTGTTCTGTCTTTCCTGTTTTTGGGTCTTTCCCTTCAACATCAATATACCTTCTTTTCTTACTACCTCCAGGAGTTTCTATTTTCACTTCCCTTTTGGTATCTAGACCTCGCTCTTGCATACTCTTCTCTATTTCTTTAATTTTACTTTGATGTGCTTCACCACCGTTCCTATTTCAATTCTTTTAACTTTATTCCCATTCCCACAGAAGAGCATCTTCATTTCTCTTGCCTTAAAAGAAGTCTGCACTGCAGCACTTTGGCTGGCCAACTATCGCTGAAACCAACGCTACTCCTTTTAAAATATTTGTAGCACCCTTATTCTATACCGATTATATGCACGATAAAAATTTACAGTTTTATCTGATCTGTTCATAAACTTTCACAACCACAGCTGCAATTTCCAACTTGACCAACATGTGAAATAACCTTATTTTCAGAAATCTAATAGTAGACCGAGAGGTTCAATCACTTCGATAGTGGATTTCATTCCAATAAAATTCATCTTTATCTGCGGGTCATGGTTTCGCCATTTGAACTGTACCTAATTCAGTCCTAACTCATCAAATTCTTTATCTAAATGTTTTTCTTTTTTATTCTTAGGTTCACCAAATGCCAATGCCTTACTACTAATCCCTTTAATAATAACCCGAATGTAAAAGTAGGTAACAATACAACACAAACTAACTTTCAAAGAACAATATGCTACTGCAATAAATGCTGAGATAAATGTAGGGAATTTTTGGATGTGAGGGAAGTGAAAAGGTTTAAAAAAATGGTAGTAGTGTGTGGCTTTAAGGAATAGAAAATATGGAGAGTTTCGTAGCATTACAAAGTGCAATTGATTGCTCACATAGCCTGGCTTGGAGAAATGGGTGGGAAATAATAAAGTAAACACCATCCGGTTCGGTTATCTTTCGCTTTACGAGCATAGGTTAATTTACTAACTTCTGACATAACAACGCTCCTGCACACTTGGCCATCTGAAACATCGTCTGGGAAAGTTGGAGGTTGAACGGGCAATCGGCATGGAAGAAATGCCGCGTAGCGGATATTTAATACACTGCTAAGAAAAACAAAAAAACAACACATCCAAATTCTGCTTGATTTTAGAAGCTTTCAGACATAAAAAGGATGAAGTGTATATAACTTAAGCTAAATTTGGGTAATTAATATACTAAAGTATGGCAATCGCAGAGATTAATAAACTCAAAGAGTTAGATTTTAGCAAACAAATTGCTTTTGCATACCTGACCTGTGAACGCCTATTCCCAAATTATGTTTACTTCTCAAATAATTATCATTTTGGCAATTCTGATGTATTAAGAACAGCAATAGATTATTTATACAGCAACCTGTTTCATCAACCGGTTGATAAAACAAAAACTGACTCCTTCATAAAAAAAATAGATAACATCATCCCCGAACCGGCCAACTATGATACAATTCTTGCTTCTTCGGCTTTAGATGCTTGCACTGTTGCTACTGAAGCATTAAATTTTCTAATTGACAAAGGAAGTTCAAGGCTTGATGATATTTCAACAATAGCAACAGATACGGCCGACATGTATATTCAGGAGCTAGAAAATTTAGATTATAACAATGACCCCTCTTTTCAAAATAAAATAGATTTACATCCTCTTATGAAAAAGGAGATAGCTACGCAAAAAGGAATAATTGATTTTTTAAGACGAAGAAAAAATATTGATGTTGAAGATATACATACATTGCTTTCACTACAGGAGAACAATAAAAAAGGCAGCCTTAATTTGTAAGCTGCCTAACACCTTTCACAAAATTTCTTAATTCAGTTTCGGAGGTAGAACAACTGGTGGTTTGACATAAGTTGAAGCTGCAACTGCCGGTTTTATTATTTTAAGTGGGCTAGCAGGAACTGCACCAGCATTGCTTATTGCTGTTGCACAGCC
>JBGAVP010000040.1:0-20593 GCA_044228065.1 Chitinophagales bacterium
TAATCAACCATCCCCTTATCTTTTTAACAGCTGCATTAAAAGTTCCTTCTCCGACTGAGCGCGCTCGAGTTTTTGCTGAAGTTGTTCTATTTCTAAGTTTTTAGCAGCTAAGGCAGCATTTTCAGGAGTAAAATCAGCAGGTAATAAAGCCGCTATTTCAGCAAAGAAATTGTGTTTGAGGGTAAGAGAAAGCTCCCAAAGCACATTCGTTTGAATAGTCGTTCGCTTTAATTGGTCTCCAATGGTAGAAACATGCTTATGGTTCATACGCGCCAGCAGTGCTTGCGAAATTCCTTTGCTTTCTAGAGTAGCTCTAATTAGTTTGCCTGAATTTAAGACAATAGAAGTCTTTTCTTGTTGATTGATTTTTGCCATGTGGTACTAGTTTAGGTAAGTAAAGATAGTAAAAAGCTGATATAAACTAGTTTAAGAGCCTAGTAAAACTAGACTAATAGACTAGTTTTGTTCAATTTAATACTGAATTAAACTAGTTTAATAAACTGGTAAAAATTGGTTATATACTTAAATAAGCTAGACTAATAGACTAGTAAAACTGCATTGATAGACTAGTTAAACTAGACTGATAGTCTAGCTTAATTCGCCTAAAACCCGATCTTGAGCAAGGGGGAACTAATCAGCTTTAGCGCTCTGCTGATTGAAGAAGTTACTGAGTTTGCTTGTCTAGGGTTACGAGATGCAATTTTGATACTACAGGGTAATTAAAGTAATTTCTTCTGCCATTTTCCTAATTCAATTCAGGTTAAAAGTAATTACTTCTGAGATTTCCCTATATCGGTATTATAAATCCCTAATTAGGATTTTACTTTTTCTATTCGAATGTGCTTGTAAATTAAGTTACTACAAAGGATTTTCACTAGTAGTAAGAACACTACTTACATTTAACAAAACCTGCTCTTGTATTATACGTTTAAACAATTAGCTTTGTTGGCTTTTTTAAAAAAATCACAAAATGAAGAAATTAATACTTGCCTTTGTTGTTTTGTTTTTTACAGCAGTTTCTGTTTCTGCTCAAACTCGTAGTTGTGGTACCATGAACCATCTGCAAAGCTTGCAGGCACAAGATCCGCATCTGCAAGCACGGATGCAACAAATAGAACAATTTACCCAGCAATGGTTGAGCAACCCTGCCAATCAAAATGCACCAAGAGCGGTGATTACCATACCCGTAGTAGTGCATGTAGTGTACAACACAGCCTCTCAAAATATATCTACCGCACAGATACAGTCTCAGATAGATGTTTTGAATGCCGATTTTCATAAGTTAAATGCAGATTTGTCGAAGGTTCCAGCTCCCTGGACTAGCCTAGTAGCCGATTGTAATATTCAATTTTGCTTAGCACAAAGAGATCCGAATGGAAATGCCACTACGGGCATTGTTCGTAAATCTACCACAGCTACTTCTTTTGTTAGTGATGATAAAGTGAAGAAAGCATCTACGGGGGGAGACGATGCCTGGCCATCAGCATCATATTTGAATTTATGGAGTTGCAATTTAGGCAATGGGCTTTTAGGCTATGCCCAATTCCCTGGTGGTCCTGCGGCTACTGATGGGGTGGTAATTTTATGTACCGCTTTTGGAACCACAGGTACTGCAGCTGCACCCTACAATTTAGGTAGAACGGCTACTCATGAAGTAGGGCACTGGTTAAACTTGTACCACATTTGGGGCGATGATAATGGATCTTGTTCAGGTTCAGATTTGGTAGGCGATACACCCAACCAAGCCAACTCGAATGGAGGATGTCCTTCTTACCCTAAAACAGATGCTTGCACTGCTTCCAGTCCTGGGGTGATGTTTATGAACTACATGGATTATGTAAACGATGCTTGTATGTATATGTTCACGAATGGACAGTATGCAAGAATGTCTCCCTTGTTTGCATCGGGTGGGAGTAGAGCTTCTTTATTAAATTCTCAGGGTTGTGTACCGGTGAATGGCGCTCCTGTTCCTGCATTTACGGGCACACCTACCTCTATATGTGCCGGGCAAACAGTGACATACACCAGCCAAAGTACGGGCACGGTTACAAGTTATGCATGGTCTTTTCCAGGTGGAACGCCTGCTACTTCTACAGCAGCTAGCCCAGTGGTGACTTACAATACAGCAGGCACTTACAATGCCTCTTTAACGGTAACCAACTCTTTTGGGTCTAATCCTTTGGTAAAAACAAATTATATCACAGTACAATCCTCTCAGAGTTTGCCTATTTCACAAGGGTTTGAGTCTACTACTTTTCCTCCTGCCAATTGGTCTATAGGAAACCCTGATGGAAATGCTATCTGGAAAAGAACAACCAGTGCAAGTGGATATGGGGCTTCCACGGCATCGGCTTATTTTGATAATTTCAATTCTAACTATGTAGGGGCAAAAGATTATATCTACACGCCTGTGGTAAACTTTACAGGCGTAACTACGGGTAGAATTAAATTTGATTATGCCTATGCTTTAGATAATTCTAATTCGGCATTTGACACCTTGCAATTATTGTATTCCACAGATTGTGGTAAAACATGGACTTCTTTATGGAAAAAAGGAGGCACTCAGTTAACTACTACGGCTACCAAATACAACAGTGTGTTTAACCCTACAGCTACTCAGTGGAAAACCGATTCTATCAATCTTCCTTCTTCTTTGTCTACACAAAATTCGGTACAGTTTGAGTTTGTAAATATTTGCGATTACGGAAATACTATTTTGTTAGATAACATTAATATTTATAATGCGGTGACCGTTTGTGCAAAACCAGTGGTTAGTTTCTTTGCTACCCCTACTACGGTGAATACGGGAGGAACAGTCACTTTTACCGACCAATCTACCAATACTAGTTTTATACCTACTACTTGGAGTTGGAGCTTTACGGGTGGAACTCCTGCTACTTCTACTTTACAAAACCCGAGTGTGGTGTATAGTACCAATGGAACCTATGCTGTTAAACTTAAAGTAACGAACGCATGTGGCACCGATTCTCTTACGAAAACGGCATACATTAATGTGATATCCTCAACCGGGGGTAGCAGTTGTGATACCTTCTCTAATCTAGTGAATTTGTATTTAGCAGGCGGGGATTCTGCTCGACTCTATGGTGACGGGGCTAACGGATTTTTAGCGGGTACTAATCAATATCAGGATTTGGCTAAAGCCGATAAATTTACCAATCCTTTCCCGGGAAGAAAATTAACGGGTGCAAGATTTCTTTTTGCCTATGCCAAAGCTACCAATAGTGCTACTCAAATTAAAATAAATGTTTGGGATGCCACTGGGCCGAATGGAGGACCTGGAGCAATTTTAGGAACACAAAATGTCTTGTTAACTACCATAGTGGGTAATACGACCCCTTCTGTAAAATTCACTGATGTTTCTTTCCCGAGTCCTATAGTGGTGGGTGCAAACTTCTTTGTAGGTTTTGATTTGCCGACCACTGCTGGCGATACCTTAGCCATAGCTACTTCTTCTCAGTTTAAGAGTGCTTCTCACTCACACCAAGGATGGGAGAAAAGCGCGAATGGAATCTGGTATCCGTATGATACCGCAAATATTTCTTGGGGAAAAGCCTTCTCCAATTTTATTTTCCCAACTATGTGTTCTGTAGCTACTCCGCCAGTGGCCGCATTTACAGCTAGTAAAACTACTATTTGTGTAGGCGATACGGTTACCTTTACTGATCAGTCTACCAATTCACCAAATAGTTGGTCATGGTTCTTTCAAGGAGGTAATCCATCTTCATCGGCATCTCAAAATCCAAAAGTGGTATATAGTACAGCTGGTGTAGATAGCGTACGACTTACGGTTTCAAATGCAGATGGAAGCAATTCTTTAACTAAAACTCTATATATTACCGTAAAAGGATTGCCTTCTGCTACCACTACCGTATTGCCAGTGAAGTGTTTTGGTGGAGCTGATGGAAGTGCTACAGTGAATGTGACAGGTGGAACTCCATCTTATGCTTATGCATGGAGTGGCGGTGGAGCAGGATCCACTATAAGTAGCAAACCAGCAGGTACTTATACTGTTTCAATTACTGATAATTCTGGTTGTAAAACTACCGCTTCTGCTAATATTAGTCAACCTTTTTCAGCCTTATCATTTACTACCAATTCTTCCAGTGCCTATTGTGGAAATTCGAATGGTTCGGCTGCTATAAGTCCATCAGGTGGCTCAGGTGGGTTTACCTATCTTTGGTCAAATACCAAGGACAGTGCTACCATTTACAATTTAGCAGCTGCTACTTATTCAGTGACTGTTAAAGATGTGAATCTTTGTTCTGTTACGGCATCGGTAACGGTAACTGCTGCTACTGCTATTCCTACCGTAACCATCAATACCACAGATGCTACTAGTTGTGCTTCCAATAATGGAGCAGCAGCCACCAGCATTAGCGGTTCGAGCAATGGTGCTACTTATATTTGGAGTAACGGAGCGATTACAGGGTCTGTGACCAGTTTAGCTCCAGGGCCTTATAGTGTAACGGTGACCAATCAGCTAGGTTGTAAAGGTTCTGCTACTGCCACCATCAACAGTGCTACAGGTCCACAAGTAACGTTGACTAAATCAGATGTAAAATGTTTTGGCGGAAGCGATGGTGCTGTAACAGCCGCTGTTACAGGAGGAACGGGAACATTAGTATATACCTGGAGTGTAGGTACTGGCAGTGGCACTTCACAAGCTAATTTAGCTGCTGGAGATGTTACTTTAACGGTATCGGATGCTGCGGCTTGTAAAACTGTAAAAACCATCACCATCACACAACCTTCTGCTCCACTCACTGCCAGCATTACTTCTCAGGGAAATGTATGTGCTGATAAAAATGAGGGTGTAGCAGAGGTAACTGCCAATGGAGGAACGATTGTGTACAGTTATTTATGGAGCAATACTGGAAATACCAATCCTCAAACCAATTTAGCTTCTGGTCCTATTTCCGTAACCGTAACGGATGCAAATAACTGTTCAACAACTGCTACCTCCACTATTTCGGCTGCTACTCCTATATCAGTGGTTCCATTGGTAACAAATGCCACTACTTCTACCACAGCAGATGGAAGTGTAACATTAGATGCAACAGGAGGTGCTAATCCGCTATCTTATAATTGGACTGGAGGAGAAACTACTGCCACTATTTCCAATTTATTGCCAGGTAATTATGACTGCACCATAACAGATGGTAATGGTTGTCAAAAAACACAAGCGGTGACAGTTGGATTCCAAACAGGAATAAGAGACAATAACAAGGAGGATGTGACGGTGCTGGAAGTATATCCAAATCCAGTAAATGGCGAGTGTTTTGTAAAAATTGAACTTTCCAGTTTGCAAAATGTTTCAGTATCCATTCACAATGCTTTAGGGCAAAAAATGGAGGAACGAAAGATTGGAAATATTAAAGTGGAAAATTTAAGATTAGATGTTAATTCTTACCCTAGTGGTATTTATTTTATAAAAGTTAATATTGCAGGAAAACCTAATACGCTTCGTTTCATTAAAAATTAAATTTTACCCCAACAAAAAATGAAAAAAATCTTTCAAACCAGCTTATTGTCATTGCTATCTCTTGTTGTATTTTCTCAAACCCAACAGGTGAATAGATGTGGTACTATGGAACTTTTAAATGAAACGCTTGCTAATGACCCTATAGCAAAAGCTGCTTACTTGGAATACATCGAGCAATTAAAACTTGATGCTCAAAAAAATGTAACGAGCACTGCTCGTTCTACCAATGATGTAGCTGTAACATATGTGCCAGTGGTGTTTCACATTATTCATAATGGAGATGCAATAGGAACTGGAGAGAATATTCCAGATGCAGTTATCTACTCTCAAATAGATGCACTTAATGAAGACTTCGCGCTTACCAATAACAACAAGAATAACATTCCAGCTGAGTTCAAATCGTTGGCAGCGAATGTGCCTATTCGTTTTTGCTTGGCTCAGTTCGATCCGAGTGGCAATGTAACCAATGGTATTACACGCAACAATTTAGGTAGAGCAGACTGGGATCAAAATTCGATAGAAAGTACTGTAAAGCCTTCTACTATTTGGGATAGAAAGAAGTATCTGAATGTTTGGACCGTGCGTATGGATGCCACTTTTTCAAGCGGTGGTGGTCAAACATTGGCTTACTCTCGTTTTCCTGGATTTGGCTCTACTGCTCAAAATGATGGGGTAGTAGCTCGTTTCAATGTAATAGGGGTAAATCCTCCACAAGCTATTTCGGGTGCTAATAATGGAAGAACATTGAGCCATGAAGTAGGACACTGGTTTGCATTGTTTCATATTTGGGGCGATGATAACGGATTGTGTAGTACCGATGCACAAGGTGGAAGTGATTATGTAAACGATACTCCAGATCAAGGAGACCAATATTTTGGAAGCCCAGTGTATCCTAAAATTTCATGTGGAAGTAGCGATATGTTTATGAATCACATGGACTACACCGATGATGCCGTGCGCAGCATGTTTAGTTTAGGACAATCGGATAGAATGGTTAATGCATTAAATACACAACGTTCTGGTTTGCTTACAGCCGTATCTAAATGTTTCCGTCAGTTAGATGCTTCTGTAGTTACTATTTTACATCCTTCCGATAGTATTTGTACCGATAATTTTAGACCGATTGTTCAAGTTAAAAATTTAGGTTTAACCAATATTACTTCTGGTACTTTTACAATTAATTTTGATGGGAATAGTCAGTTTTTTGATTGGACGGGTTCTATTCCTTCTTTAACCTCTTTAAATATTTCACTTCCTCCTATTACGGGAGTAGCAGTAGATAATTATCATCAGTTAACTGTTTCTTTTTCTGACCCGAATGGAGTAGGAGCAGATGATTTAACTACCAATGATGAAGCTACTAAATCTTTTTATGTATATGGTTCAGGTGGTGGAGTTGCTGCACCATTTACGGAAGATTTTGAATCGGGTGGATTCTCATCAGATTGGGATGTACAGAATCTAAACTCCAATGCTAGCTGGGATATTAGTTCATCAGTGGGTGGATATGGAAACAGCGGATATTGTGTTTTTATGGATAATGCAGCATCTAACAATAGAGATATAGATGAATTGATTATGGCAGATTACGACTTATCTTCTCTATCAGCTCCTGCATTTAGTTTTGATGTAGCGTATTCTAAATACAGAAAAAACTACGATTCACTTTCTGTTCTCTACTCTTTAGACTGCGGAAATACTTGGAGTCAAATATGGAAAGATGGTGGTCAAACGCTTTCTACTAGTACTGCTGGAGATAGTGTTAAGCCTTTTGTGCCAGATGTGACAGAATGGAATACAGTGAAAATTCCACTTTGGTCTCTTAAATCGCAACCGAAAGTAAAATTCAAATTTAAAAGTGTTTCTGCTGGTGGAAATGCATTATACATTGATAACATAAATATCTCTCAAGATCCTACAGGAATTTCTTCTGTAAGCAATCCTAAATTCAAAGTAGAGGTAATACCTAACCCTGCAAGTGCAATAACTGCTATTAAATTACCCAATCAACATCCTTTTGAGAAATTAGAAGTAATGAATATGTTGGGTTCTGTAGTATTGACACATAACATCATTGACCCTGTTTCATTGATAGATGTGAGCAGCCTTTCATCAGGAAGTTATTTGGTACGTTTGTCCTCTAACAAGGGTTTGCAAACTGAAAGATTAGTGATAGTGAAATAAGAATTTTATTTCAACCCATAAACAGAGAAGCCGAATTACTTGTAATTCGGCTTCTCTGTTTAAAAGAGAGATTCATCTAAGTCTCGTCTATCTTTTTTAGTGGGTCGGCCTATTTTACTTCTTCTTTTGCCAGTATTAAAAACGAAAGTAGATTTAGGCGCTTCTAATAGTTCTATAGGAGTTTTATCGGTATAATTTTTAATCGCTTCAGAATAGGTAACTCGATGCTCCAAGATACCACTTACCTCTAGAATCCATTTTCGCGCTTCTGTTTTTATTTCATAAATATCTCCTAAACAGACCGTGCGAGCAGATTTTACAGCTATTCCATTTAGTTTTACTTTGCCTTTTTCTATAGCAGTATTGGCTTGGTTTCGCGTTTTAAAAATGCGAATGGCCCATAGATATTTATCGAGCCTAACTTTTGAGGAAGCAGAATCCATCAGCTTTTGATAGCACAGGGATAATCAAACAGGCAATTGTCTTTTATGAACTGTGCTACAATATCAGGCACGTATTGTTCCCATCCATCTTGCCCTGATTTTATTTTTTGAATCACATCGTTTGAGAAAATTTGTAACAAATCTTTATCGTATCCATCCATATCTATGATAAAACCTGATTGCACTAAATAGCTCAATAGGAAATTGAGATTGGGAGAAACTTTGAAATTCTTAGTAGTAATAATTTCTTGCTCAGGTGAAGGCTGAAACGGATACACTAACATTTTGGTATTGGAAGCAAAAATGTCTCCGAAATATTTCAAAATTTCGGCATTGGGATCTTGATAGCGATCTTCGTTGAAAAGCTCAATCATATTCATCATTCCCAAAACGATTCCTATGCTTTTCGGTTTACAGCGGTCTAGGTATTGCACCAACATGTTATGTTTTTGGCAATTGGAAATCATAACGGTATGCCCTAAGCTGCAAAGAATCTCTGTTCTGTCTAAAAAATCTTTATCACCAAAATCGCCATCAGTTGCCAAATTGTTGAGTGTTATCTCAGATATAGCTACTAAGTTTTCTAAGTCATTGCCAATTACTTTTTTGAATGTTTCCAGCCCACTTACAAACATGTCTTCACTCACTTTGGTAACAGGTCTAAATCTTCCTCTCAGGCACAGAATATTTTTTTTGTAAAGCACATCTTTGGGTTGGTACACTTCTTTATCAGGGCCAAAAATAGTTCCACTCGTAAATCCTTTTTTTACTAGCATGAGAGCCAGTAAGCGGTTGTCTATAGTAAAGTCATCACCCTTTATACGCACCATGTCAATCTCTGCTTGCTCACGCGTAATGTTATCCATTAAAGAATCTACAAAGGCATTCAAATCATTGGCATACCAATAGCATGCAAAAATTAGATTCACACCGATTCCTCCCAGTGTTTTTTGTTGTAACAATCCATCGTTTTCTTTTAAACGAATGTGAAGCACCACCTCATTGATAGGACCATCAGGAGTGGTTTGAAATCGCATACCCATCCAAGAGTGTGGGTCGTTGTTTTTTAAAAAGTTTATTGTACTACTGGTATCTGCAAAAGCAAAAAATATTCTTTAATCGTATTGTTCTCCAGTCAATCTTTGTTGTAATAAATCGTATTCATGATCGAGCATTTTTGTGAGCCTCGATTCACTTACATAGCGTCCTGTTTCTTCTCCACCATAAATAGCATCTGAAAAAGACATATCGTAAGCAGACATGGTTTTAGCAACTGTACCAGATGCACCACCTACTTGAAAAAAAGTTCTTGCTACTTCTTGTCCGGCACCTATCTCAGCAAAAGTGCCGTAGATAGAGGGTTCTAGGTTCACTCTAAGTGCCTTCCGTTTTATTGATATTACTTCTCTTTCCATAAGTAGGGCTGCCTTTTTCAAATGGGCGTGCTAATATAACAACGCTTTTTTAGGAATGAAATGATGTGCCTCATAGAAAATATTTTATTAGTAAAAGTTGGCATTTGAGATGCTTTTGCACATTGATTTTAGTTGGTTTTAAAAATTAATAATAACTTCCCAACTCTATTTTGTATACGGGTTTTTAAACAATAAAGTTTTACATGGAGATATTAAAGTTTATAGGGAAGAGATTGCTCAGTGGCTTTTTGGTGGTGCTGGGAGTGGTATTTTTTATCTTCGTTTTGTTTAATGTGCTTCCTGTAAATTCGGCTCGTATGACGCTAGGGCAGCGTGCCGATACAGCTTCTGTAAAAGCCATAGAACGCGAGTTTCGTTTAAACCTACCGTGGTATTCCCGATTGTTTTATTATTTCAATGATATTTCACCCGTTTCGTTTCATCACTTAAAAGACGATACCCACCCCACATTTCTAGAAGCAAATCAATCAAAATATCTTCCCTTGTTTTCTGTAGGAAAGCGCACGGTAGTTTTAAAAGCTCCAAATTTAGGAAGGTCATTTCAAACCCGCAGAAAGGTAAGTGAAATATTGCTGGAGAAAATGTTGCCTACCGCTATTTTGGCGCTGGGTGCTATGTTTATAGCATCTATTGTAGGAATTGTATTGGGTGTTTTTGCTGCTTTGAAGCAATATACTTTTTGGGATAACTTAATTTTATCGGCTTCTGTTTTTGGCATTTCTCAACCAGCATTTTTCTCAGGCTTTTTAATCGCTATTTTGTTTGGTTATTACTGGAGTGCTTATACTGGATTAAACCATCAAGGATCACTTATTATACTAAACGATTTGGGCGATGAAGTTTTTGTGTGGAAAAATTTAATTCTCCCCATGTTCGCTTTAGGCATACGACCTATTGCCATTATTACGCAATTGACTCGAAGTTCTATGTTGGATGTGCTATCGCAAGACTATGTGCGAACAGCTAGAGCAAAGGGTTTGAGTTATTATAAAGTAGTATTTAAGCATGCTCTAAGAAATGCCTTAAATCCTGTGCTTACTTCTATCTCTGGTTGGTTGGCTGCTTTGCTTACAGGGGCTTATTTTATTGAATTAGTTTTTAATTATGATGGGCTGGGATTGCAGACTGTAAACTCTTTAAAGAATTTTGATTTTCCTGTGGTGATGGGCTCCGTGCTTTTTGTGGCGGTTGTTTTTGTACTTATGAATATTCTTACCGACATTCTTTATTCTGTATTAGACCCAAGAGTAACCGTAAAATAATTTGGCGAAAACTGCGCAATGAATTCCTCCGAAACTAAATCAGATATTATTTTTCTCATTGGTTTTATGGGGGCAGGTAAAACAACTATTGGAAAGGAAATAGCTGCGCAAAGAAATCTTCACTTTGTAGATTTAGATTCTGTGATAGAATTTCAGGAAGACAAAAGTATAGCTGAAATTGTGATGGAGAAGGGCATAGAGTATTTTAGAAAAAAGGAAAGTGAATTGCTAAAGGCAATGGATCTAGATAATGTTATAGTTGCTTGTGGTGGTGGCACTCCATGTTTCTTTGATAATTTAGAATGGATGAAATCTAGAGGTAAAGTAGTTTTCGTAAATACTTCTTTCGAAAGTATTTTCAGCCGCTTGAAAGGAAGTGACATTTCAAAACGTCCCCTTCTTAAAAATATAAAACCTGCTGAGTTAAAGGAGCAACTTCATTTACTTTATACAGAGCGCCTTCCAATCTATCAGCAGGCCACTATTTCTTTCGACCCAATAAAAGAACAACTATCCGATTTGCTTCTTGATAATTAAATCTTTACAATTCTATTTATTAGTTTAATTTTCAGATAATATTAAAGCTTTAACCTTGCTAAAATTTCTTTTATGAAAATACATTTTACATCTATTTGCTTTTTGTTTGTAACTGTTTTTTGTTTTGCGCAAGCACCTAAGATTACGCGTGGGCCTTATCTTCAAATTGGAACACCCACCAGTATGCATGTGCGTTTCAAAACAGACTCATCGGTGGTAGCATCTCTTTTTTATGGTCAGACACAGGGTAGCCTTACACTATCTTTGGTGGATACTGCTGCCACGGTAGAACATGAATTTGTGATTACGGGTTTATCGCCTTTTACTAAATATTTTTATCAAGCGAAATTAGGAACTACCGCTCTAACGGTTGCTGATAGTTCGTTTCATTTTGTTACTTCGCCTGTTACTGGTTCACGCCAACCTATACAAATATGGGCTATTGGTGATTTTGGAAAAGCTAACCAACCGCAAATAGATACCCGAGAGGCGTATTTGAATTATGCAGGAAAGAAACATACAGATGCATGGATTTGGTTGGGAGATAATGCTTACTATTCAGGTACGGATTCAGAATATCAAGCTGAATTGTTTGACATGTACCCTGGCATGATGCGCAATGTGGTGACCTGGCCAGCACCTGGAAATCACGATTATGTTTCAGTCAATTTGACGACACACGATGGACCTTATTATAGAAATTTTTCTATGCCTACAAAGGGAGAAGCGGGCGGTGTACCTAGCGGACAAGAAGGCTTCTATTCCTACGATTATGGGAATGTGCATTTACTTTCTTTAAATTCTGAATATCCGAATTGGTATTTAATGACAGATTCTGCAATGGTAAAATGGATAGCGCAAGATTTAGATGCAGCCAAGGCTTCTGGTAAAATTAAATGGACCATTGCCTATTGGCATAAACCGCCCTACACCAGAGGCACACACAACTCCGATGTAACTTATGAATCGATGAAGCAGATGCGTGAAAATATAGTTCCGCTGCTAGAGGAAAAGGGAGTGGATTTGGTGCTTTGCGGACACAGTCATAATTACGAGCGCTCTTATTTAATTAATGGTCACTATGGCTTAGCAAGCACCTTTGATAAAGCAACCATGATGATAGATAGCAGTTCTGGAAATCCTACTTTAAATGAATCTTATGAAAAAAATTATTTGTTGAATGCAAGCCCTAAAGGCACTGTTTACGGGGTAGTTGGGTGCTCTGGAAGTTTGGGTTGTTCAGGAACATTAGATCATCCAGTACATTATAAATCAACTTGTAGTTTTTATGGGTCTCTGGTTTTAGATATTTATGGAAACAGTTTGAAAGGTACTTTTTTGACCTCACTAGGTTTTGTAGATGATGAATTTGAGATAGATAAATACGACAGCACAAACGTTGGCATTACAGATATTGAGAATGCGGGTGTTTTAAAAGTGTACCCTAATCCTGTAAAAAACATGCTCACGATTGAGTTTTCTGATGCTACTAAATTCAATACTTCTTTTGTGAATTCTAAAGCTTTTGTTTTTAATTCAGTTGGGCAAAAAGTGGCTGAGGTTAGTTTAAATTCGGCTACATCCTATTTGAATACTTCTAGTTTCTTAAAGGGAAATTATGTAATTCAAATTCAGACAGAGAAACAGTTTCTGACAAGTAAGTTTATAGTAGAGTAAAACATTTTAATTCAAAAAAGTTATGAAAAGAGGTTTTATTCTTTTTCTATTTTTTCTGTTGAGTAATTTTTATTGTAGTGCTCAACTTAATGTTTACCATCCTTTACAAAAAAATGGAAATGGAATTTTGATTCCTTGGTATCATCCTACCAATCATGGTACAGCTTATAACCATGGACTGGACTTAGTTTGGAACTTTTGGAAAAATATTCCTACTGTTTATGGATACAAATATTACATGATGGACCATACCTATGCTGCTGGTGGAAATGCCAATAAAATTGGAGGAGACCAATTTGCAATGGTGCTTTCATCGTGGGCTTTATACTACGCATATACAGGCGATTCTGCTTTGATAAAAGACATGGTTTATATTGCTGACACATATCTAGATCATAGTTTATCCGATAGCACTGATACTTGGGCTAATTTACCTTATCCCTGTAACCCTACTGACCCCACTACAGCTGTTTATGATGGTGATTTTTTGTTGGGTGCTGGCTACACCCAACCTGATAAAGCAGGCTCTTTTGGCGCGGAATTAATCAATCTTTATAAGATTACTTCTAATCCCAAGTATTTGAAAGCTGCCATAAAAATAGCGAATACGTTGTCAGCAAAAGTTCAACCTGGAGATTCGTTTATATCTCCTTATCCTTTTAAAGTGAATGCGGTGACAGGTGCACTGCCTACAGTTGTGAATGCTAAGTGGCACTACACAGGCAATGTAGTACCTACTATGCGCCTTTTTGAAAGCTTGTCTCAAATGGGCTTGGGCAATACAGTTCAATACGATACTGCTTACCAAGTGATAAAAAGATGGGTGCAGAAATTTCCGCAAATGACCAACGAGTGGGGTTCGTTTTTTGAAGATATACCAGTGCCATCGAATACAGAAACCAATGCGGTAACTATGGCTACTTATATTTTAGAACATCCTAATTGGAGTTCCACCTATAAACAAGAAGCACGTGCTATCTTAGATTGGACCCTTGCTACACTTGGTAGTCATGCTTATGATTCTTTGGGAGTAACTGCCATTTACGAACAAACAGCTGATTTGAAAGAAGGCGGAAGTCACACTTCTCGGTTTGCAGCGGCAGAATTATTGTATGCTGAATTGACAGGTGATACTTCTCATATACAACAAGCTATACGGCAGTTAGATTGGTGTACATATTTGGTAGATTTTGACGGTACGTGCCGTTTCACACCTAAGTCTGGCGCAGTTTGGTATACCGATGGTTATGGAGATTATGTTCGTCATTTTATTCATGCGATGGCTTCCAATCCTTATTTAGCACCTGATAGTTCCAATCATTTACTCAGGTCATCTTCGGTGGTAAAAAGTATTATTTATCAACCCAAAGAAATTTTATACAACACCTATGATACTAGTGCCACTGAGCTTTTGCGGCTTACCTCTAAACCCTTGCGAGTAAAAGTAGATGGGCAAGAAATTACAGAAGTTACCACGTTGCAATCCAATTCTTGGAGATGGATAACTTACCCAACTGGTGGCGTTGTAGAGGTAAATCACAATGGTAAAAACGTTGATATTATTTGGTTTCCTACTGGTGTAGAAAATCCAGTCGCTCATTCTTATCGTTTTAAAATATTCCCCAATCCTGTAAATGATTTTCTAACCATAGAAACAGATGCTCTTGATTTTGAAACTGAAATTATAGACCTTATGGGTAGTGTTATTGCTTCTAATAAAAATGAAAAAAAGATAGATGTGAATCATCTTTCAACAGGAACTTATTTCTTGAGGATTAAAGTTAATGAAGAAAGTTTTAGCAAAATTTTTGTGAAGGACTGAACGAAAGTTGGATGCTTGTATCCCTTTCTTGATTTTTACCTTCTAATAAATTATGAGAAATATATAATCTTCGCGATGGATGAGAGAAGTAAGTATTTTTAATTCTAACGCGGTTAGGCGCATGACAAATTGGTATGTAATTACGGGTGGACCCAGTTCTGGGAAAACAACTACTGTTGACATTTTGAGCAAACGGGGATATAAGACAACTATTGAATATGCACGTCATTATTTGGATATGCAACGCCACAATGGAAGAACTGTAGAAGAGGTACGAAGTCACCTTCATGAGTTTCAATTGGCAGTTTTAAATTTACAAATAGAGCAAGAGAAAACGCTATTGCCCGATGAAGTGGTATTTTTAGATAGAGCGATACCTGATGCTCATGCCTATTATCATTTCCTGAATATAGAAGAGGATAAAGAGTTGTTAGATGCGCTTGAAACTGTCAGTTATAAAAAGGTTTTTATTTTGGACTGCCTGCCTTTAATACACGATTACGCAAGAACAGAAGATGAGATGGCTCAAAAGAAAATTCACGAATCATTATTAGAAGTTTATCAATTATTGCCTTTCCCTATCGTTCGTGTTCCTGTTTTACCCGCAGAAGAGCGCGTAGATTTTATCCTAAAAAATCTGTAGTTTATTTCTGGAAGGGTTTCTTTTTGAAGACCAATAAACTTTCTTTTTATTTTTTGGTTAAAATCATTACTATATCAAAGGCTTGGTTTATTTTTGGGCTTCTCATTTTTTAACTACCGCATGTACTCTAAATTTTTACCTATTTTTTTTATTTTTCTGGTATTGCTTTTTATTGGCTTTTCGAATCCGATACAAGCACAGAATGGAGATAAATTTACTATATCGGGCTATTTGAAAGATACTCTTAATGGGGAGTCGTTGCCTGCAGGGATTATATATGTAAATGAATTAGGCAAAGGTGCTACTACCAATGATTACGGCTTTTATTCATTGAATTTGCCAGCTGGAAAATATACACTCAAAGTTTCTTATGTAGGTTATCAAACGAAGTACATTCCTATCAATTTAAATAGTGATGTAAAATTTAATTTTGAGATGAGTTCTTCTGCCATACAAGCAAAAGAAATAGAAGTTACTGCAGTTAGAAAAGATGCGAATGTTACAAGTACTGCAGTAGGTAGGCAAGAAATTACAATGGAACAGGCAAAAGCAATTCCTGCATTGTTGGGGGAAGTAGATGTGCTCAAGACGTTACAACTTTTACCGGGGGTAATGGCAGCAGGAGAGGGGAATACAGGGTTTTATGTACGTGGCGGTGGGCCCGACCAAAATTTGGTATTGCTAGATGAAGCTACAGTTTATAATACGGGGCACTTATTTGGGTTCTTTTCAGTTTTTAATGCAGATGCCGTAAAATCTATTTCTATAGAAAAAGGAAGTATGCCAGCTAATTATGGGGGTAGAATTTCATCTGTAATAGATGTAAAAATGAAAGAAGGGAATATGAAGAAATTCAGCATTTCTGGGGGCTTAGGACTTATCTCTTCTCGTTTGACAATTGAAGGGCCACTTAAGAAGAATAAATGTTCTTTCATTCTTTCTGGAAGAAGAACCTACATTGATTTAATTACGAAGCCTTTTTTGAAGAAATTTCAAGGCGGAAAATTTGCTGGAAACTCCTATTATTTCTACGATATTAATGCGAAGATTAATTACATCGTTTCAGATAAAGACAGACTTTATTTGAGTGGCTATTTCGGACGCGATGTGTTTAATTTTAAAGACCAAGCAGGCGATTTTAATTTTAATTTTCCTTGGGGAAATACAACACTTACTGCTCGATGGAATCACGTATTTGGCGATAAGCTTTTTATGAACGCCATGGTGCTTTACAATGATTATAAATTCAATGCCAATGCCAATTTTAGAGATATTACTTTTAATTTAAGTTCTTCTGTAAAAGAGATTTCTGCAAAAATTCATTTTGATTATGCTCCACTAATAGGGCATAATATGAAGTTTGGAGTAGATTATAATCATCACATTCTTACTCCTTATCAGACCTCTGGAAATGCTGGAACTACTACCATCAGTTCTACAACCGTTTCTACTAAATATGCTCATGAAACAGCTTTGTTTCTGTTAGATGATTTTGATATTACAAAATGGCTGAAAATTAATATAGGATTAAGAGGTTCTATGTTCAACTTGGTTGGGCCATATAGAAAAGTACAATTCGATGATAGAGGCACTGCCATAGATACATTGAACTATGGATTAGATCAACCGATTAAAACTTATTTCGGTTTTGAACCTAGAATAGGCGCGCGTTTCAAGGTGGCTAAAGCTACTTCTATAAAAGCAGGTTTTGCTATGAGTAGTCAATATATTCACTTGGTTTCTAACTCTGCTACTACCTTGCCGATAGATTTATGGGTGCCAAGTAGTTTGAATATTAAACCACAAAGAGGGACTCAAGTTTCTTTAGGGGTCTTTCAAAATTTCAAAGATGATATGATTGAAACTTCCATAGAGGGTTACTATAAAGAAATGAAAAATCAAGTGGAATATGGCGAGAGCAAAGTGAACAATATTAGCCAAGATGTAGAGGACTTTTTTACTTATGGAAAAGGGCGAAGTTATGGTGCTGAATTTTTCGTGAAAAAAGCTAGGGGCAGATGGACAGGCTGGGTAGGCTACACGCTTGCTTGGTCTCAAAGAAAGTTTGCTGATATAAATGGTGGGCAATGGTTTAGTGCTCGCTATGATAGACGGCATGATTTGAATGTGGTGTTCATGTATGACATCACCAAGCATTGGAAAGTAGGAGCTACTTTTGTGTATGCATCTGGTAATACTACTACTTTGCCTGTTGAATTATATTATATAAATGGCGATATTAAATTCAATTACGGACCTCGTAATTTTTATCGTTTGCCGGCTTATCATCGCTTAGATTTAAGTGTAACGTATGTAATGCCTAAGAAACGAAAAAATGGAATTGATTCAGATATTAATTTTTCCATTTACAATGTTTACAATCGCATGAATCCCTATTTTATATTTATTGATGTGAGAGGTGATGCAGGAACTAATAAACAAAAAGTAGCGTTGAAACAAGCGTCTTTATTTCCGATTTTACCGTCATTAACTTGGAATTTTAAATTTTAAAAGAAAAGAAATATTCAAACAAATGGCACCCATAAAATACATTTTTCACCTTTTTATTTTTTCTTTAATAGTAACGTTTATCACTACTTCGTGTACCAAAGAAATAACAGCAAATCTACCAGATTATGGAACTAATATAGTGATAGATGGAAACATAGAAACCAATACTCCTCCTATAGTTTTGCTTACCCGCAGTACAAAAGTATTTGGTGATTTAAATATCAATGATATTGGAAGTTTTTTTGTTCATGGTGCAGATGTAACGGTAACTATGGATAGTACTGTTTCCGTAAAATTGGAAGAAATTTGTTTAAAGGATTTAAGTTTTCTGCCAGATACTCAAAAGCGTGATTTGTTGAAATCACTTGGAATTTTAGTTTACGACTCTAACACAGTTCCAAATGTATGCGTTTATACATTGCCAGTAGGGGAGTTGATTACTTATTTTAATACAGGGACTTGTTCATTTGTAGGTCAAGAAAAACATCGGTATGATTTATCGGTAAAAACAAATGGAAAAACACTTACTGCTTATACTACTTTGCCTGAATCTATTCCTGCTGATTCATTGAGCTATAGACCTCACTCTAATCCAAAATTTGCTGATTCGTTGGTAAATGTTTTTATCACCATTAAAGTTCCAAATACTTATGGTCACTTCATACGTTATTGGACTAAACGAAACAATGAACCCTTTTATGCTCCTACAGCTACAGGCTCTGTATTTGATGATAAATTATTTATAGGGCAAACTTATACGCTACCAACAGAAAGAGGGCAAGCTTCTAATGAAAAACGCAACGATACTACATTTGGGTATTTTTGGAAAGGGGATACCGTTACGGTGAAATGGGCGAATATTGATAGCCGTACGTATGATTTCTTTTATACCTTAGAAAATGATGGTGGAGGAAGTCCTTTTTCTTCTCCCGTAAAAGCAAAAACAAATATCAACGGAGGGTTAGGAGTTTGGGCTGGATATTCCACGAAATATTATAAAATTGCAATTCCGAAATAATGAAAGTAAATTCTAAATGATAAAGTTTACTGAGTTATCTTAATACTAACTACTTAACACAAAAATTATATGCCAGAAAAAATTCATTGCTTAATTATAGGTTCAGGTCCAGCTGGGTACACTGCTGCTATTTACGCTGCTAGAGCGGGTTTAAAACCAATTATGTACACAGGTTTAATACAAGGTGGTCAATTGATGAATACTACCGATGTAGAGAATTACCCTGGGTATCCTAAAGGGATTTTAGGTCCAGAAATGATGGAAGATTTTAAACTACAAGCGGAGCGTTTTGGTACTGATATACGTTTTGGAAGAGCTACCAAAGTTGACTTCTCACAAAGACCTCACAAAGTTTGGATAGATGACACCCTTGAACTAGAAGCTGATGCTGTGATATTAGCAACTGGAGCTGAAGCTAAGTGGTTGGGGTTACCATCAGAACAACGCTTGAATGGTTCAGGGGTGAGTGCTTGTGCAGTATGTGATGGATTCTTTTATCGTAAGCAAGAAGTGGCTATAGTTGGAGCTGGTGATACTGCTTGCGAGGAAGCGATTTACCTTTCTAAAATTTGTAGCACCGTTCACATGATTGTTCGCAGAGATGAGATGCGTGCTTCTAAAATTATGCAAGAGCGAGTAGTGAATACATCTAACATAAAAGTGTATTGGAATTCTGTAACAGATGAAGTTTTAGGGGGCAATGTGGTAGAAGCAGTTCGTATTCACAATACATTAACCAACGAAAAAACTGAAGTGCCTGTGGCTGGTTTCTTTGTTGCTATAGGTCATAAGCCAAACTCGGATGTTTTTAAAGATTTTATTACAACTGATGAACAAGGATATGTGGTAACAAAAGCAGGTACTGCTAAAACTAATGTAGAAGGTGTTTTTGCTTGTGGCGATTTACAGGATAAAGTCTATCGTCAAGCAGTAACAGCTGCTGGAACTGGCTGCATGGCTGCGTTAGAGGCAGAGCGTTTTTTATCGGAGCATCATTCGTAAGTACTAAGAATTATGTTTAAACCTACTATTGTTAAACCGCTTTCGATTCTTGCAATTGTTTTATGTGTAATTGGATTCTTATTTTGTATTGTTCGTGTTAGAGAGTTAAATTTTTCATTGTTCTTTAGAATACTTTCATGGGGTATATTGCTTTTTGCAAGCTATATAGGTTTTAAATTAAGTTCATACAATCTTCATGAAGATGAATACAAGAAAGTGGTCTGCTGCTATTCCTACTGCCATTTATTTTCATGAAAATCAATTGAATTACCCTTGGTCGCCTTCTGATAATGATGTGAAACTAATGCGGGATGGGTATTATGCTTTTATAAATTATACATCGGCTTTAGCTGCGGATACCATTTTTTTTAACTCTAATTATCATCAAAATGCTTTTCTAAGTGAGTTGCCAAATTTTTTAAAAGCCTTTCCTGATTATCCAAATTTAGAAACAGTAGAAAAGATTCTTGCTAAATCGACTGTGTTACATTTAGGGTTAGATTTAAGTAAATTAGACAAACACAAGCCAGCCGAAATTGTAAAGCAACAGCGGGC